>CANQDA010000051.1 GCA_947591155.1 uncultured Lachnospiraceae bacterium | reverse complement strand
ATCTTCATGGGGCATGAGATCGTGAAGCGTGGGATGCTCCAGTGGAAGAGCATGAACGAAGAGGCGAACAAGCTGCTGCAGCAGCTGAACGCGGACTTTGATTCGACGGCGGAGATGGGCACCCTGAGTGTGGCGCAGCAGCAGATGGTGGAGATCGCGAAGGCGCTTTCCACGAACGCGAAGATCATCATTTTGGATGAGCCGACCGCGGCGCTCACGAAGAGAGAGTCCGAGGAGCTGTACCGCATCGTCGATAAGCTGAAGGAAGAGGGCGTTTCCATCATCTTCATCTCACACCGTTTTGAGGATATGTACCGCCTTGCGTCGAGAGTCACCGTATTCCGCGATTCCCAGTACATAGGCACCTACGATGTGAACGGCATCACGAACGCGGATCTGATCAAGGCGATGGTAGGCCGTGAGATCACGGAGCTGTTCCCGAAGCCGGAGGTGAAGATCGGCAAGGAGATGCTCCGCATCGAGGATTTCTCCCGGACTGGTTACTTCAAGAACGTATCCTTCGAGGTGCACGCGGGCGAGATCGTCGGTCTGACCGGACTGGTGGGCGCGGGGCGCACCGAGGTCGTCGAGGCGGTCTGCGGTATCACGAAGCATGATTCCGGCAAGGTATATCTGGAGGGGCAGGAGGTCCACATCCACACGCCGAGCGAGGCGATGGAGAAGGGCATCATCCTTCTTCCGGAGGACCGTCAGAAGGAAGGACTGATCATGAGCTGGGGACTCGGGCGCAACGTGACGCTCCCGACGATCAGCAAGTACGCGAAGAGCGGTTTCAACGATGAAAAGAAAGAACGCGAGCTGTCGAAGGACCTGCTCGAGGAAGTAGATACGAAGGCAGTCGACATCTTCCAGCCGGCGAGCTCGCTCTCGGGCGGCAACCAGCAGAAGGTCGTCGTGGCGAAGGCCCTGAGCCAGGAGATGAAGGTCGTCATCATGGATGAGCCGACCAAGGGCGTGGACGTCGGCGCGAAGGCCGAGATCTACGCGATCATGGGCGAGTTGGCGCAGAAGGGTTACGCGATCATCCTGATCTCCTCGGAGATGCCGGAGATCCTCGGCATGGCGGACCGCATCATCGTGATGTGCAACGGCCGCAAGACCGGCGAGCTCTCCCGCGATGAGGCGACGCAGGAAGGCATTCTGGAGCTTGCGATGGAGAAGGGCAAGAACGCCGGAAAGGAGGCCAGATGATGAAAGAGAAATCCTTACTCAAAAAGATTACAGGCTCCCGTGAGGCGCTGCTTGTAGTCATCCTGATCCTTTTGTTTGCGGTCGTCACGGCGCTCAGCCCGTCGTTCCTGACGCCGAAGTCGCTGATGGAGGTGCTGAAGAACAATTCCGTCACGATCATCATGGCGCTCGGCATGCTCTGCGTCATGCTCGTGGGCGGCATCGATATCTCGATCATGTCCACGGCGGCTCTGTCCGGCATGACGATCGGTATGCTCCTGAAATATGAGAAGATCTCCAGCACGCTGCTGGCTTTCGTGATCGCGATCGCGATCGGCACCCTGTGCGGCGCCCTGATCGGCCTGATCATCTCTCGGGCGGACGTTCCGCCGATCATCGCGACGATGGGCTTCATGTACATCTACCGCGCGATGGCGTATCTGGTATCGAACGGCGGTGAGTGGGCAGGCGCTGCCACACTCGGCAACTACAAGGATTTCGCGAACAAAAGCTTCCTGGGTGTGAACAGCATCCTCTGGATCATGGTCGTCTGCTACCTGTTCTTCTTCATCTTCATGAAGTGGACGCGGACCGGGCGCAAGATCTACGCGGTGGGCAGCAACCCGAACGCGGCGGAGGTTTCCGGTATCAATGTAAAGAATATCAAGCTGATGGTCTACACGATGATGGGTTTCCTCGCGGGCCTGGGCGGAGCCGTCCACGTGGCGGTGTACGCGTCGGCCATGCCGGACCTGCAGCAGGGCGGTGAGATGAACGTCATCGCGGCCTGCGTGATCGGCGGCGTGAGCATGAGCGGCGGCAGAGGCACGGTCTTAGGCGCACTGCTCGGAGCTCTGATCCTCGCTACGATCACCCGCGCGCTCCCGCTGATCGGCGTCAGCGCTCTGTGGCAGAACATGATCAAGGGCGTCCTGATCCTCGTCGTCGTCGTGGTGAACGTAGTCCTGCAGCGCATCGCTGACAACAACGCACTGAAGGGAAGGGAGATGTAATCATGGCTGGAAAATCTGGAAGAAGTATCAACAATGTGCCGGAAGCTCCTCTGAAAAAGATGATCTTAAGCTGGGAAGGCATCCTGGTGATCCTGCTGGTCCTGGTCAACATCTTCTGCGCATTCTATTCTGAATTTTACAATCTGAGCAGCCTGCTGCGCCAGATGCCGATCTATCTGGCGGAGGTGTTCCTGCTCCTGCCGATGGCCTACATTCTGGTGCTCGGCGAGATCGATATCTCGGTCGGCTCGATCGTGTGTCTGACGGCGACGATGAGCTGTATCGTGTGCAACACGGGCGCTCCGTTTATCGTGGTGATCCTGACCGCTCTTGTGGTCGGCGCTGTGTGCGGCGCGGTGAACGGCTTCATCCTGACACGTTTCACGGAGCTTCCTCCGATGATCGTGACGCTGGCCACGCAGATCATCTTCCGCGGCATCGCGGAGGTCGTGCTCGGTGACGGCGGAAGTATCTCCGCGACGAACACAGAGGGTCTGATCCTGCTGACGGGGAAGGTCGGACAGATTCCGTACATCCTGTTCCTGCTGGTGATTCTTGCGGTGATCTTCGCGGTCGTGCTCGGCAAGAGCACCTTCGGACGCCGCGTGTACGCGATCGGCACGAACCGCCTGACGGCGCATTACTCCGGCGTGCATGTACAGAAGCTCCGCTTCATCATCTACACAGTGATGGGCGTGTGCTCCGGCATCTGCGGACTGTTCCTGCTGTCGTCCTCGTTCGGCGCGAACACGACGACCGGCAAGGGCTTCGAGATGGACGCGATCGCGATGGCAGTCTTCGGCGGCATCTCGTCGACGGGCGGCAAGGGCAACCTGGCGGGCGGCATCATCTCCGCGCTTATCATCGTGTGTCTGCGCGTGGGCCTCGGCCAGAGAAACGTGCATGCGCAGGTGATCCTGCTGATCCTCGGCATCCTGCTGATCTGCGCGGTCGCTCTGCCGAACCTCATCGGACAGGCGAGAAGAGCGGTGAAGAGATAGACGAAAGCCGGATCAATCGCTTCGTGCCTCGCATGGAGGACAATTGATCTGGAACTATTACAATGTGGGCAGCCGTCCTGCCGCAGGCGGGACGGTTCCAAATAAAAATCATTTAAGGGAGGAAACAAAATGAACAAGAAGTTAGTCAGTGCAATGCTTTGCGGCGCAATGGTGCTCGGCAGCGTTATGCCGGCAGCAGCTGCAGGAGAAGGACAGAAGCTCGCGATGGTCGTGAAGTCCGCAGGTAACGCTTTCATGGAGCTTGCCGCAGGCGCTTTCAAGGAGACCGCAGAGGCTGAGGGCGCAACGGTTGAGATCGTTTATCCGGAAGCTCCGACAGCGGACGCTCAGATCAAGGTTCTCGACAACCTGATCTCTCAGGATTTTGACGCGATCGCGATCTCCGCGAACGACGTGAACGCGCTTCAGGCGAAGCTGCAGGAAGCAATGGACGCAGGCATCAAGGTATCTTCCTTCGACTCTGCTCCGAATCCGGACAGCCGTCAGATCTTCGTTAACCAGGCCGGTACCGTTGAGGTAGCGCAGGCTCTTATGGACGCCGTTCTCGACATCACGGGCGGCGAAGGCCAGTGGGCGATCCTTTCCGCTACGTCTCAGGCTGCGAACCAGAACGCATGGATCGACGCGATGAAGACGATCATGGAAGAGGATGACAAGTATTCGAAGCTTGAGCTTGTGGAAGTTGCTTACGGCGACGACCTCCCGGACAAGTCCACAGAGCAGACCGCTGCCCTGCTGCAGAACTACCCGGATCTGAAGGTGATCTGCGCTCCGACGACCGTTGGTATCGGCGCTGCTGCGAAGTACCTCCAGGACAACGGCGCTGCCTGCAAGATCACCGGTCTTGGACTTCCGTCTGAGATGAAAGAGTACACCGGCGACGACAAGGCTTGCCCGTACTTCTATCTGTGGAACATGGAAGGCCTTGGAACTCTGACCGCTTACACCACGATGGCAATGGTAGCCGGCGACATCACCGGCGCTGCAGGCGATACCTACACGGCTGGCGACCTTGGCGACTACGAAGTAGTTGAGGCTGCTGACGGCGGCACGGAAGTTATCCTTGGCGCTCCGATGGAGTTCAACGGCGAGAACATCGAGGAGTGGGCTGAGATCTTCTAAGATACGGCGAAAACTCTGAGAGCTGCGCAGGACAGGCGAAAACCTGTATATGGCAGCAGGAAGGCTTATGCTTGATGAAAAACATGGATTGGGGCGGCGCTTCGGCACCGCCCTAGTTTTTCAGTTTTGTATAAATGTCTGTAAGCAAAAATTTGCGGATATGACGGATACATATAAGTTTATATCGGGTATTTCGCCTGTCTGTCTGACAGGAGGCTGATCACGGAGGCTGAAAAAAGATTGCGGGAAGGATGCGCCTGCGATATAATGGAGTTGACATTCAGACGAAACAGAGAATTTCGGACGACGAAAAAGGGATAAGGAGGACTTGATCATGATCAAAGGATTCAAGATGAAACTGTATCAGGGGCAGGAGGCGGAGTACGAGAGACGACACAATCTGCTCTGGCCGGAGATGAAGGACATGATCCACGAGCACGGGGGGAAGAACTACACGATCTTTCTCGACAAGGAGACGCTGACGCTGTTCGGCTACATCGAGATCGAGGACGAAGAGCTGTGGGCGAAGGGCGCCGACACCGCGATCAACCGCAAGTGGTGGGACTACATGGCCGATATCATGGAGACAAACCCGGACAATAGCCCGGTGAGCATCGATTTGCAGAATGTGTTTCATCTCGACTAGTTATCTATAAAGGCAAGATATAGATGACGATTGGCAGGATCAAGGAGGCAGAAACATGCGGATAGGAATGGGCTATGATGTGCATCGCCTCACAGAGGGGCGCAAGCTGATACTCGGAGGCGTTGAGATTCCGTACGAGAAAGGACTGCTCGGACATTCGGACGCGGACGTGCTGATCCACGCGGTCATGGACGCGCTTCTGGGAGCGGCGACGCTCGGGGATATCGGGAAGCACTTTCCGGATACGGATGAGCAGTATCGGGGAATCTCCAGCATAGTTCTGCTGAAGCACGTCGCGTCGCTTCTGGAAGAAAAATGTTTTGTGATCGAGAACATCGACGCGACCGTGATCGCGCAGCGGCCGAAGCTGCTTCCATACATGGAGCAGATGCGGGCGAACATTGCGGACGCGCTCGGTCTGGACGTTGACCGTGTCAACATCAAGGCGACGACAGAGGAAGGACTCGGCTTCACCGGAAGCGGCGAGGGAATCTCGGCGCAGGCGGTCTGCCTGCTGCAGCAGCTCGCGGATCTGATCGCGGACGATCGGATGCGGCCGGATTCGTCGGTGTGTCCGCGCATATATTCTGATGCAGATTCGACTGTGGACGCTCCGTCACGCCCGGGCGGCTGCCCCGGATGCGGCGGATGCGTTCAGAAATAAACAGGTATCTAAAGTGAATATTTGAAGAAACTCCCTGCGGGAAGAATCTGTTTTTTACACAAACTAAGTGTGTAAAACAAATTCTTAACGAAGGGAGTTTTTCTTATGCAGGAAAATCTTGCAATTGCGTCTGTACCGATGCAGGAATGGGGCGCGCTCTACGGGGCGGAAGAAGCGCTGCGCGTCGGCACGGTATTTCAGGATCTGAACAAGCCGTTCTTCGCGGCTCCAAGCGACGGGACGGACGGCTGTTCGTGCGGCTGCGGCGCGGGAAAAGCTGCGCAGGAGCGGGAACGGATGATGGCAAAGATCCAGGAGACAAGCTTCGCCCTGGATGATGTGCGGCTGTATCTGGATACCCATCCGGACGACAGGCAGGGGCTGGCGTTTTTTAAGAAGGTGCTGGCGGAGCGGAAGACGCTGCTGTTGGCGTATGCGCAGCAGTTCTACCCGCTGACCGTGGACTGCATCGCCGATCTCTACGAAAAAAACCCGGCGTCGGACTGCTATTGCTGGCAGAAAGGGCCGATGCCATGGGAAGGAGCGTGTGTGTAAATGTGGATCTATGAGAAAAGACTGCAGTACCCGGTGAAGATCACGAAGACCTGCCCGAAGACGGCGCAGCTGATCATCAGCCAGTACGGAGGGCCGGACGGCGAGCTCTCCGCGTCGATGCGCTATCTGGCGCAGCGCTACACGATGCCGGTGAAGACGGTGGGCGGCCTGCTCACAGACATCGGCACGGAGGAACTCGGCCATATGGAGATCATCTGCGCGATGGTCTATCAGCTCACGAAGAACCTGACGCCAGAGGAGGCGAAGACGGCTGGGTTTGACGCCTACTATATCGACCACACGACGGCGCTCTGGCCGCAGGCGGCGGGCGGTGTGCCGTTCACCGCGAAGGAGTTCCAGTCGAAGGGCGACGCGATCACTGATCTGACCGAGGATCTGGCGGCGGAGCAGAAGGCGCGCACGGTCTACGAGAATCTGCTGCGCGTGATCACCGACCCTGAGGTGCGGGAACCGCTGAAATTCTTGCGGACGAGGGAGATCGTGCATTTCCAGCGCTTCGGCGAGGCTCTGGAGAAGACGAAGGAGAAGCTGGACGCGAAGAATTATTATTTCTTCAACCCGGAGTTCGACAAGCAGTTTGTGGATATCGTGAAGTGAGCACATGACATCCTGCGCGGGATCGCTGTCATTTCACGTGACTGCTGTTGCGCCGTAATCTGTGCAGAAAGAAAAACACTCTGTCAGTTCCGAATAAAGCAGCTGGCAGGGTGTTTTGATTTTTCGGGGATTGTGCGGATAAATTCAGAATCACTCTGCTTGCTCTATTAGCTCAGATACAAAACGCGGCATAGAGAGGAACGGTTTTTCTCCCATCCTCAAAGCCGAAGTTTCTGGCAGAGAGCTTGATGGCGTAGGCGGGTTTGTAAGTGTCCATATAAACCTTTAGGTTTTTGGCTTTCGTGTTGTCTGCGGACTTGACCTCAATAGGAATGAGCTTTCCTTCCCGCTGAATGACAAAATCAATTTCCGCCCCACGCGCGGATTCCCAATAATAGATCCGGTAGCCGTTTATGGTGAGCTGCACATTCACATAGTTTTCCGCCAAGCCGCCCTTAAAGTCGTTCAATTCCTCCACCATGTAGAGGACATCGTCAGCTGCCAAATCCTTTTTGGCGGCAAGCAGACCCAGATCGGAAACATATATCTTGAATGCGTCAATGTCACGGTAATTTTCCAAAGGCTTCTTTATCTGTTCCACCTTGAACACTTGCGACGCGATCCCTGACAGGCTGAGCCATTCGATAGCATTCTCAAATTCGGAAGCCCGTCCGCCTTTTTTGATCAGCTTATATTGAAAACGGGTATTCTTCTTTGAGAGCTGTACGGTGATGTTGTCGTAGGTGAGCCGTGTTTTCTTGATCTCATTTAGACTGTTATACTTACTCATGTCGTTAAGGTGGCTTGCCAAAATAGTGTCCTGCGTATGGCGCACAAGGATATAATCTTTTGTCTGGGCGAATTGCATGACACACTCCGGCATACCGCCCACCACAAGGTACTGGCGGTAAAGCAGCATAGCCGCATCGTGCAGGGCGGAGGGCAGAGGCGTGTCAGTCCGAAAGCACTTTTTGATTTGTTCCACCAGAGCGTTTTCCCCAAGCGCAAGCATAAATTCCTCCATATCCATCGGATAGAGAGTTTTCATGTCTATTTTGCCTACGGGAAAAGAAAACTTTGCCCGGTTGACCGCAACACCCAAAAGACTGCCTGCCACGATGATGTGATAATCAGGAGCGTCCTCGCAAAAATATTTCAGCGAGGTAAGCGCTCGTTCACAGAGCTGCACCTCGTCAAAAACGATCAGCGTCTTTTCTCTGACGATCGTTTGCCCTGCAATGTGCGACAGGATGGGGATCAGATAATCGGGGCTGATATTTTCTTCAAAGGTTTCGTTCAGCCTGGGGTTGGTTTCAAAGTTGAAGTACGCCACATTTTCATAGTGTGTGCGTCCAAACTCCAGAATGGAATAAGTCTTGCCGACCTGTCGCGACCCTTGTAAAATCAATGGCTTGCGGTGTTCGCTCTCTTTCCACGCCTCCAAAAAGCGCATGATTTTTCGGTACATGAATGACCCTCCTTTCATAAGTTATTTATAGTATAACGGATATTCGTGTAAAAATAAACGGATTTTATATAAATATATACATTAAATAACATGAATATTTTTCCATTATCAACATATTTCAACATAAATCATTGCAAGCCATCCTATTCCGGTTGCGGAATATAGTGTATGGCAGGGTATTTCCGGCTTGTCATTGGAGAGGAGGCATGCTAGAATATGCCCGACAGGACGACAAATTCCGTTCAGTTTCCCAGGTTACCTGCAAGGACTGTGTTGAGCGGAACAGGAAGATATGGGAGAGAAAAAATGAAGAATAAGATTGAAACGCGTCTGCGCGCATTGCGCTCTTTGATGAAGGAAAAAGGAATCGACGCGTACCTAATCCCGACGGACGATTTCCATGCGTCGGAGTATGTCGGCGATCATTTTAAGTGCAGGGAGTACATAACAGGCTTCACCGGGTCGGCCGGGACGGCGGTCGTGACGCGGGACATGGCCGGATTATGGACAGACGGGCGCTATTTTATTCAGGCGGAGCATCAGCTTGCGGGCAGCGGGGTGACGCTGTTTAAGATGGGCGAGCCGGAGGTGCCGACCGTGCACGAGTTTTTGGAGAAGCAGTTGGGCGAGGGGCAGTGTCTTGGCTTCGACGGGCGGACAGTCAGCGCGAAGGAGGCCGCAAAGTTTGACGAAGAGCTGGGTGAGAAGGGCGTTCGGATCAATGACGGGGAGGATCTGATCGGGGAGATCTGGACGGACCGGCCCGCGCTCTCCTGCGAGCCGGTGATCGAGCTGGGCGTGGAGTGGACGGGAAAGACGCGCGCGGAGAAGTGCGCGGAAATCCGGAAAAAGCTCCGGGAGAAAGGGGCGGATGTGTTCCTGTTGACGTCGCTCGACGACATCGCGTGGCTGCTCAACATCCGCGGCAACGACGTCCACTGCAATCCGGTCGTGCTCTCCTATCTGGCGATGACGCAGGAGGAGATCCTGCTCTTCGCGAACGAGAGGGCATTCCCGGAGAATGTGAAAAACGCGCTTGCGGCGGACGGGGTGGCGCTGCGGCCGTATGATGAGATTTATGCGTATGCGGCTTCCATCGGGAAGAAGTCCGATAATGCTGCATGCGTAAAGACAGAGCATATATCTGAAAATTCCGAAGCCGGGACTTTGAAACGGGCGGACTCTGACGATGCTGATGCTGCGTGCTGGGTGAAGGTGCTCCTGTGCAGGGATGCGGTGAACAGCCGTCTTGTCAGCAGCATTTCGAAGAATGCGGAGATTTTAGATGAAGAGAATCCGACGCTGCTTGCGAAGGCGATCAAAAACCCGACCGAAGTTGAGAACGAGCGCGCCGTTCACGTGAAGGACGGCGTGGCTCTGACGAAGTTCATCTACTGGCTCAAGACGAATGTCGGGAAGCTTCCGATGACAGAGCTGAGCGCGGCCGACCGTCTCTATGAGCTGCGCAAGGAGCAGGAACATTTCATGGGGAACAGCTTTGACCCGATCATCTCCTACGGGCCGCATGCCGCGATCGTTCATTATTCCGCGACGCCGGAGACCGACGTGCCGATCGAGCCGAGAGGACTCCTGATCGCGGACACGGGCGGACAGTATCTTGAGGGCACGACGGACGTCACGCGGACGATCGTGATGGGGCCTCTTACAGACGAGGAGAAGAAGTATTTTACTTTGGTGCTGCGGGGCATGCT
Organism: uncultured Lachnospiraceae bacterium; assembly: GCA_947591155.1. Classification (GTDB taxonomy): domain Bacteria; phylum Bacillota; class Clostridia; order Lachnospirales; family Lachnospiraceae; genus Choladousia. The sequence continues at coordinate 12,528 of CANQDA010000051.1, read as the reverse complement.
GAATCTGGCGGATGTGAAGTTCCGCTATGGGTGTACAGGGAGAAATTTCGATTATATCGCGCGCGAGCCGCTGTGGCGGATGGGGAAAGATTTCAACCACGGGACCGGACACGGCGTCGGCTATTTCCTGAACGTACACGAGTCCCCGAACAGTTTCCGCTGGAAGCATGTGCCGGAGCGCAGCGACGACGTGGCGTTTGAGGAGGGGATGATCACCTCCGACGAGCCGGGCTACTATGCGGAAGGGAAGTTCGGCATCCGCCATGAAAACCTGATCCTCTGCAAAAAGGCGGAAAAGACAGAGACCGGGCAGTTTATGTGCTTCGAGCACCTGACGATGGTCCCGTTCGATCTCGACGGGATCGTGCCGGAACAGATGACGGAACATGAGCGAAAACTATTGAATGCATACCACGCGAAGGTGTATGAGACGATCGCCCCGCATCTGGGGCCGGAGGAGCGGGAGTGGCTTAAGCAGGCGACGCGGAAGATATGACCTTTATAATGAAGACCGCGGGGAGCTTCGGCTTCCCGCTTTTGTTGCGCAGGTAAATCCTGCGGCAATTTGCAGAGAAAAGAATTGACAAAACGGGCGATTTTGCATAGACTTGAAATGCAGTTGAGAATAGTAGAAGAGAAGAGGAAATCAAATGAAAGTTTATAATACGCAGAGTAAGCGCAAGGAGGAGTTTGAGCCGCTCGTGCCGGGCAAGGTGAGCATGTACGTGTGCGGTCCGACGGTCTACAATTTCATCCATATCGGAAACGCGCGGCCGATGATCGTGTTCGACACGGCCAGGCGCTACATGGAGCACAAGGGCTACGAGGTCAACTACGTCTCGAATTTCACGGACGTGGATGACAAGATCATCGCGAAGGCGATCGAGGAGGGCGTGACGGCGCAGGAGATTTCCGAGCGCTATATCGCGGAGTGCAAGAAGGACATGGAGGGCATGAACGTGAAGCCCGCCACGACACATCCGCTGGCGACGCAGGAGATCGACGGGATGATCGAGATGATACAGACGCTGATCGACAAGGGCTACGCCTACAACGTGGACGGCACGGTCTACTTCCGCACGAAGAAGTTCAAGGACTACGGCAAGCTGTCGCACAAGAATCTTGACGACCTGCGCTCAGGCAATCGTTCCCTGCTCGTGACGGGCGAGGACCAGAAGGAGGATCCGCTCGACTTCGTGCTGTGGAAGCCGAAGAAAGAGGGAGAGCCGTCGTGGCCGTCGCCGTGGAGCGACGGGCGTCCGGGCTGGCATATCGAGTGTTCCGTGATGGCGAAGAAATATCTCGGTGAGGAGATCGACATCCACGCGGGCGGCGAGGATCTGATCTTCCCGCACCACGAGAACGAGATTGCGCAGAGCGAGTGCTGCAACGGCAAGCCGTTCGCGAAGTACTGGCTGCACAACGCGTTTTTAAACATCGACAATCGCAAGATGTCGAAGTCGCTCGGCAATTTCTTCACGGTGCGTGAGATCTCCGAGAAGTACGACCTGCAAGTGCTGCGTTTCTTCATGCTGAGCGCGCATTACCGCAGTCCGCTGAACTTCAGCGCCGAGCTGATGGAGGCGTCGGCGAACGGACTGGAGCGCATCCGCAACGCGGTGTCGAACCTCGGTTATCTGCTGGAGAAAGCGGCAGACGGCGAGATGACAGAGGCGGAGCAGAAGCAGCTTGATGAGGTCATGGCGTTCGAGACGAAGTTCGACGAGGCGATGGACGACGACTTCAACACGGCGGACGCGATCGCGGCGATCTTCGAGCTTGTCAAGTACGCGAACAGCAACGTCTCTTCTGAGAATACGAAAGCCTTTATTCAGGCGGTGCGCGATGAGATCATCAAACTCTGCGACGTGCTCGGCATTATCGCCGAGGAGCAGCAGGAGCTTCTGGACGAGGAGATCGAAAAGCTGATCCAGGAGCGCCAGGAAGCGAGGAAGGCGAAGAATTTCGCGCGGGCGGACGAGATCCGCAATCAGCTGCTTGAGCAGGGCATCACACTTCTGGACACAAGAGAAGGAGTCAAATGGAAAAGAGCATAACGTCGTTTACGGAAAGCCTGGATGAGACATTCAGGCTTTCTGACAAGGATTGGAAAATGTACTCGCCGCTGACGCTCGCGTACATCGGCGACGCGGTCTACGAGCTGATCGTGCGGACGATCTATGTGAAGCAGGCGAACTGCCAGACGCAGAAGCTGCACCAGAGGGTGACGGCGTGCGTCAGCGCGAAGGCGCAGGCGAAGATGGCCGACGCGCTCGAACCGCTTTTGACGGAGGAGGAGGCCGGGGTGTTCCGCCGCGGGCGCAATTCCAAGCCGTACACGAAGGCGAAGAACGCGAGCATGGAGGAGTATCTGACCGCGACGGGTTTCGAGGCGCTCGTCGGGTATCTGTATCTGAAGAAGGAGTACGCTCGGCTGAACGAGTTGGTCGCGCGGGGGTTGGAGGAGATGGCTGTTTAGTTCATATCACAGCGGCGTCGGCTGTTCTAATCCGCTGTCCGCCGATAGTCCTCTTACATCTGTCTGTCTGCGTCGGACTGCGTCCGCCTCAGATCAGACATCTGTATCGGACATGTCGGAACAGCCGGATTATTCCAGTCCTCCGCCTGGTAGTGCATCTCAGCCGGAAACTACACAGCCCGTACAGTGAATTGGCAATACCTAAGGCAAACCGTAGAGGTCCGCCGGTACTTAGCGAATGCGTAGCATGAGCTTAGTACCGCTGCGTGACCGTAACGAGCGGAAGCGGGTTTGCCGTGGTATTGACCAATTCCTGTAAGGGCGTACGGATAGCCATAGTGAACTAAACAGGAATATAATATTTTGGAGGATACGATGGAATATAAAGAGAAGAACAGATCGAAGGACGCCGGCGGCGAGGACGCGCGCATCATCGAGGGACGAAACGCTGTGCTCGAGGCGTTCCGTTCGGGTAAGACGATCGACCGGCTGCTGATTCAGGACGGCTGTCAGGACGGCCCGATTCAGACGATCAAGAGAGAGGCGCGGAAACACGGCACGGTGACGGACTTTGTCGCGAAGGAGCGCATGGATCAGATCTCGCAGACCGGCAGGCATCAGGGCGTGATCGCTTACGCGGCGGCCTATGAGTACGCTTTCGTGGAGGAAATCCTCGCGAGGGCGAGGGAGAAGGGCGAGGATCCGTTTTTGATCCTGCTGGACGACATCGAGGATCCGCACAATCTCGGCGCGATCATCCGCACGGCGAACCTGGCGGGCGCGCACGGCGTGATCATCCCGAAGCGGCGGGCGGTCGGTCTGACGGCGACGGTCGCGCGGACCTCGGCGGGGGCGCTGAATTACACGCCGGTGGCTCGGGTGACGAATCTCGGGAACACGATCGAGGAGCTGAAAAAAGAAGGCGTCTGGTTCGTCTGCGCGGACATGGACGCGGAGCCGATGTATCGCCAGAACCTGACCGGTCCGATCGGTCTGGTGATCGGCAGCGAGGGCGAGGGCGTCAGCAGGCTCGTGCGCGAGAAATGCGATTTTGCGGCGGCGATCCCGATGAAGGGCGATATTGATTCGCTGAACGCGTCCGTGGCTGCGGGCGTGCTGATGTATGAGATCGTGCGGCAGAGGTTGGGAGCCGGGAAGAACTGAGATACAGGGTTGCTTTGGCACATTATAATTAAGAGCGGATTATATCCGGAAATGTCGGACGGATGCGAAACCGGAAGGCCGGAAAAACGAAAGAAAAGATAGAGAAAGCATAAAAACAGAAAAAGAGAGAAAACAGAAAGGCAGATTAATTCGATGATAAAAAGATTTGTATTCGGGAATCCGATGGAGACAGAGGCGGTGCTGAAAAAGCCGCAGATAAATTCTATAGAAATGCTTCCGCATCTTGCGTGGGACGGCGAGACGCTCTCCCTGCAGATGAGTGAGGAGGATATCGTCTACGGACTCGGCGAGAATGTGCGCGGCATCAACAAACGTGGCTGGGTCTATGTGAGCAATTGTTCCGACGCGCCGCATCATCACGAGGATACGCACTCTCTGTACGGCGCGCACAATTTTTTGCTGATCGATGGAAAAGAGACGTTCGGATTGTTTATCGACACGCCTGCGAAGGTGACGTTCGACGTCGGGTATACAAAGTATGACGAGCTGAGGATCACGGTAGAGGACGGGGCGTTCGAGCTGTATGTGATCGAGGCGGACAAAAAAGCGGCGCAGTCGGGCGAGGAGCAAAGTCGGGCAGAGAACGAGGCGGACGGGCAGGGACTTTCCGATTTGGAGCAGATCGTCCGCGAGTTCCGCGGTCTGATCGGCCGGAGCTACATACCGCCGAAGTGGGCGTTCGGCGTCGGGCAGAGCCGCTGGAGCTATATGACTTCGCAGGAGGTGCGTGAGGTGGCGCGGCAGTACCGCGAGCATCATCTCCCGCTGGATATGATCTATCTGGACATCGATTACATGGAGCGCTATAAGGACTTCACGATCAACCGCGAGGCGTTCCCGGATTTTGAGGAGCTGGTGGCGGAACTGAAGGAGCAGGGCGTCCGCCTTGTCCCGATCATCGACGCCGGAGTGAAGGTCGAGGAGGGTTACGACGTCTACGAGGAGGGCGTTGCGAACGGATATTTCTGCAAGGATGCGGACGGGAAGGAATTTGTCGTCGGCGTGTGGCCCGGCAGGTGTCATCTTCCGGACATGCTGAACGACGAGGCGAGACATTGGTTCGGGCGGAAATACAAGGTATTGCTCGACATGGGTATCGAAGGCTTCTGGAACGATATGAACGAGCCGGCGCTCTTTTATTCGGAGAAGCGCCTGAATGAGCTGTTTGACAAGCTGGGCGAATACAAAGGAAGAAACATGGGCGTGGACGATTTCTTTGAGTTCCAGCATATGCCCCTTGCCCTCTCGAACTACGAGGAAGATTACCGGAGCTTCTACCACAATATCAACGGACAGAAGGTGCGCCACGACAAGGTGCACAACCTGTTCGGCTATTACATGACGCGTTCGGCGGGAGAGGCGTTCGAAGAGCTGGAGCCGGACAAGAGGATCTTGATGTTCTCCCGCGCTTCGTACATAGGGATGCACCGCTACGGCGGCATCTGGACCGGCGACAACAAATCGTGGTGGTCGCATCTGCTCATGAACCTGAAAATGATGCCGTCGCTGAACATGTGCGGCTTCCTTTATACGGGCGCGGACCTCGGCGGCTTCGGCATGGACTGCACGCGCGATCTGCTACTGCGCTGGCTGGCGCTCGGGATCTTCCTGCCGCTTCTGCGGAACCACTCCGCGAACTGGACCAGACGACAGGAACCGTATCAGTTCGGCGACACGGAGGCGTTCCGGGGAATTCTGGCGCTGCGCTACCGGCTGCTGCCTTACCTGTACAGCGAGTTTATGAAAGCGGCGCTGGCGGACGGTATGTACGCGCGGCCGCTCGGCTTCGCGTGGCCGGAGGACCCGATCGCGCGGCGTGTGGAGGATCAGCTGTTGATCGGCGAGAGCGTGATGATCGCGCCGGTGTACGAGCAGAACGCGGTCGGCAGGACCGTGTATCTGCCGGAGGAGATGAAGCTCGTGCGTTTCCGCGGCGCGCAGATTACGGAGGAAACTGTTCTTCCGGCAGGGCATCACTATGTGGAGATCCCGCTCGACGAGGTCGTGTTGTTCGTCCGCAAGGGCCACATTCTCCCGCTCGCGCTGGGCGGCGAGAAAGTATCGGATGTGGACTGGGATGAGCTGGAGCTGGTTCACTTCGCGGAGCGGGGCGCGAGATATGAGCTGTATGATGACGACGGAGAGAGCCGCGAGGTGGATCTGGACGCCGGCATCCAGTGGATCTGTTTGTAAATATAAAAAGTCACACCAGCCGGAGCGTGTTCCCGGGATAAATCAGTGTGAGACCGGACACCTCCGATACGGACTGGCCGCACTCCTCCCCGGAACTGGTGTGACGCTTTTATTATAGGAGCATGCAGTGAAAAATGCAAGCGGTAGAGACCTATTATTGGAGTTGCCTTTTTATGAAGAATCGAATATAATAAATAACGATAGAATTAAGATAAAATATTGACAAGGAGAGATGAAATATGTTGCAGATCAGACCCGTTTCAGATTTGAGAAATAAGTTTCCTGACATTGAAAAAATTGTAAATACAGGGGAGCCTGTATATTTGACAAAAAATGGGTATGGGGCAATGGTGGTGCTTAGCCTTGAGGAATATTCCAGATTGACGGATCATGTAGAGCTTGCTTTAGATAGAGCAGATAAGTCAGCAAAAGAAAGCACTGATCGGATGAGTCATGAGGAAGTTTTTGGAAGTTTGCGGAGGAAAGTTAATGCACGATGAAAAATATAAACTGAGATATCTACCGCTTTTTTATGAAGATATTGACGAGAAAGTAACATATATCGTAGATGAATTAAAAAATCCACAAGCGGCAAATGATTTACTGGATAAGGTAGAAGCTGCTATTTTAAAACGTCTTCCGGTGGCTGAATCCTTTGAACCTTATCGGTCTGCCCGGGAACGTAAATATTTGTATTATCGTATCTACGTAGACAATTATGTTATTTATTATGTAGTGATAGATGATAATCCCGATGATTTGATCATGGAAGTAAGAAGGTTTCTTTATGCCGGACAGGATCGGGAAAAGATAGTCTAATATAGTGCTTTCACCGACGTTGCTGGCGCGGCGGATGTTTTCAGCGAAGATGATGCACAGCACTTGTACATGCAGCTTAAACACCCGATAAAACCCGGAAAGGTAACTGTAGCGATTCATTCAAAAAAAGAAATACCTCCGGGAACCCTCAATAACATACTAAAGCAGGCAGGACTTAAATAGTTTCTGTCGAGTATTTATCGAACCGAAAGGAGCGATTCCAATGTTAAATCTGACTTATCTTGCGGTATTGGAACCCGGAGAAGATGGCAGCTATGGCATTTCTTTTCCGGATCTTCCGGGTTGTTTCAGCTTTGGAGAAAACCTCGCGGAAGCACAGCAAATGGCTGCAGAGGCCGCTAGCCTTCATGTATACGGTATGGAGCGTGATGGCGAAGAAATTCCGACACCATCTGTATCCTTGCCACAGGATATAACTGAGGGAATGATCGTAATGCCGGTTACGATTCACCCGGATCTTTACAGAATGAAACGTGACAATGAGCGCGTTAAAACAAATATCACTCTTCCCGCGTGGCTGAAAAGAATCGCAGAGGAGCAAAAGGTGAATTATTCCAGACTTTTGGAAGGCGCGTTGCTTGATTATCTGCAAATTCCAAGATCAAACAGATAATCTGTTACCTTAATTCCATTGTGAGAGGAAGGCGGCTGATTGCCGCCTTCTATTCAATCATAAACATGCCGCCATATAAAACGGCAGATACAGCACGCCGTTTTCATATCTCAGGTCCTTGGAATAGAAAACATATTTTTCTTCGTTGCGCAGCTGATATTTCTCTATGAAATAATCAAAAGATCTGTGCGATTTGTACCCGGAAGATTTCACCTCTATGGGACACAGCTTTTTCTTTTTGACGATCAGAAAATCGATCTCATATTTTTTTTCGTTTGCGGCGTCTTGCGGACGATAGAGGAATTCATGAAAATATAATTCATATCCGTTGGCGCGGAGCATTTGCGCGATCATATTTTCCAGTATCATTCCCTGATCGATCCCAAGTCTGTCGAAGATCAGCGCCTTATAGACGTCCGTTCCCGTCTCGCCCCGATTCTTCATCATCTGCGTCACCAAAAGGCCCGTATCGCCCATATACAATTTGAAATTACTCCTGTCCGCAAACGCTTCCAGGGAGACTTCCGGCTTCGTAACGTTGATACACTCGTTTCCGATCATGGATTCCGCGACGAAATTTACCGCATCGACATAGTTTTTATATCGGGCGTTTTTGTCTACAAGTGAGAAGCGAAAGTGCGAGTTGTGATTTTCCAGCTGTTCCGGAATCGTCTTGAAGATCACGGACGCCTTTTCCCTGCTGTCGTTGTCATATTTTTTCAGGTCGTCCTCATAGAGCGCGAGAATATTTCTTTTCACGAAATCAATCTGTTCAAAGGATTTCCCTTCGGTCAGGGCAGCGACTGCCTGCGGCATCCCACCGACCGTCATATAGGTGCGGAAATGCTGCATGATCCTTCTGTGAATGGGATCTCCCATGGCTTTCCTTTTCTCAAGCGCATTCCGGATTGCAGGGACAGTGACCGTATCCCCCTGCGCCCACAGGAATTCCTCGAAATCCATTGGATACATCTTTAGCCGATATTCTTCAGAGGGGATCAGAATATCCTGCACGTTTTTCTTGATGGAGATCAACGAGCCTGTCTCAATGTAGTCGAAGCGCCCGTCCGCGACTAAATATTTAATGGCCTGTCTTGCGGCAGGAAATAACTGGACTTCATCAAAGATGATGACGGCTTTTTTCTCCGGAAGAGTTTTGCCTTTCAGCAAAAAAAGATTCCTGAAAAACGTGTCCAGATCACCTATATTCTCCTCAAAGTTGTTTTTGACGTCCCTGCGTTCCCGCGCGAAGTCCAATATCATATAGTCGTCATACTCGTTTTGGGCAAAGAATTTTACGATGGTGCTCTTTCCGATACGCCTGGCGCCTTCCAGCATCAGTGCGGAAGTGCCTTGGGACAATTGCTTCCAATGAAGCATCAGATCATAGATTTTTCGCTTGAATATCATATTTTCCTCCTTTCCGCGGCTGGTTTGCGCATATGCGGCAAAGTATGTATGAATCGTCATTCCCGAAATTTTCAATTTTATTATTATACTTTTTCACGAATTTGTCAATTTAATACTCCGTGTTTTTCCCGAATTTTTCAATTTTGAATCTCGGATTGTACTTGTAGCAGTAGTAATAAAAAAGTTCAGACAGTATCTGAACTTTTTTAGCCCCCATATTTTGCGTTTCGCTCAGCAGCTAATTCTTTCTTCTCATCAATTACCCTGTCGATACTTCCCGTAAATTCATCAAATAATTTCCGGGACAGCTGATTTGACTTTTCATTTTTCATAGCGTTGCGTTCTGGAAAGATCACAATCACATCAGCCTTTTCCATAGGCGCTGCTTCTTCCAACTGTATATGTCCGTTTTCATAGATACCTTGAACTGCGACCATACATAACACCCCATTATACATTGCTGAAATATAACTTGCTTTTTAGATGTCATTTTAGAGTATGAAACAGGATTCGTACACAGATATTATAGCCGGCTTTCTTCGTTTTGTATATATTATTTATTTCGGATATGACTGTCAGATACCATTCAAGATAGCTTATCTTTAGATAATGGAATTTAGGTAATCATATAGACAATTATGGATATATCAACTTAAAAGGACACAGTTATTCTGCATCCTCTGTTTTTTCAAAAAGATCGCCAACCGGGCAGCCAAGCAGGGTGCTTAGCGTGTCAAGGTTCTCAAAGCGGATGGAACTAGTCTGGTTCGTCACCATGCGGTTGAAATTCTGGTAGCTTAAGTCCATCTGCCTGTATAGCAAGTATTTGGTATGATTCTGTTCCTTTAGGATTTCCAGTACGCGCAGCCGGACCATGTTCTTTCACCTTCCCTTTTTGGCAATTATAAGGGAAAACTTACTCTTGCATGAATGATGTATAGAATATATAATGTATACATAAGATTGTAGAAGCAAGAAAGTATATTGCGCCGGAGTTGTTGAATATTATATTTTAGTGTTGTATAATATTACCACTTTAAATGTATTATGCAGATGAATACAGATCTTTATACATGGAACCGTTTGACATGGACAGAGACAGCAAATACGTCCAGATGATTCCTTCTGGTCGATAGGTAAAGGAGGAGTTGTATGAGGAAGAGAATAAAAAAACAGGTAAGAGCTGTCTACGATAAAAGAGGAGCTTTCGAAGGACTGGCTTTATAGATTATTATACTGGCGCGAGTCATACGGTCCGGTAAAAAGTGAGAATCCATATGTACGGATGAGAAAGAAACATCTTTGGTTTTATGTGTTCAAGAGGAAGGGCAACAGAAAAAGAGGTAATAAATCTGCCTGCTTATTGCGGCAGGAATACAGGGAGGTAAAGGAAATGAAGAGGGCGATCAGCGTGGTTATGGCGGCAGCTCTTATGCTTGTTTCAATCCCAATGCAGGGATCAGCAGAGGATATTATAGTGGGCGATCCTGTTGAGACGGAAGCGTTACAGGGAGGGATTGATAAGAATCTTATTACTGATGAAGATAAAGGAGAATCCCTGATTGAAGCAGATGAAACAATGCAGACAGAATGTGCGGGGAAAGATCAGGGACAGACAGAATTATTTGGGATTGTACCTGAGCAGACTATAACGGAAGGGGCAGAAATAGATGGTGAGATATTGCCAGAAAATGATACAGATGCGGTTGCTGACTGTTTGGAAATTGCAAGTATGGAAGAAATAGATACTATTCCAGCGACTGTATCAGAAACATATGGAACAACAGAAGACGGATTTGAATATAGAGTGTTGGAAGCTGGGAATGCAGAGATAACCGACTATAATGGAACGCAAGAGGGTAATCTGGTTATACCGAGTACAATAGATGACAGCTATAAAGTTACAAGTATAGGAAATTCTGCATTTAGTGGTTGCAGTGGCTTTACAGGTAGTCTGATCATACCAGAAAGTGTAACCAGTATAGGAGCTTCTGCATTTTATGGTTGTAGTGGTTTTACAGGTGAACTGAAATTGCCGAAAAGCTTGGCAAGTATAGAGAGTGCTACATTTTATGATTGCAGTGGTTTTACAGGAGGGCTGAACCTACCAGATAACCTTACCAGTATAGGAGCTTCTGCATTTGACGGTTGCAGTGGTTTTGTAGGAAATTTGACTATACCAGAAAGTGTAACCAGTATAGGAAATCATGCGTTTTATGGATGCAGTGGTTTTACGGGCAGCCTGAGTATACCCAAAGGTGTAACAAGTATAGAGGATGGTGTATTTTGGGAATGCAGTGGTTTTACAGGTAATCTGAGTATACCAGAAGGTGTGACTAGCATAGGAGATCTTGCATTTGACGGTTGCAGTGGTTTTAAAGGCAGTTTGAGTATACCGGAAGGTGTAACCAGTATAGGGGGTCATGCATTTGAGGGTTGTCGTGGCTTTACAGGAGAGCTGAAATTGCCGGAAGGTTTGGTAAGTATAGGAGATTATGCATTTTGTGCCTGCCGTGGTTTTACAGGGGAATTGAAATTGTCGGAAAGCATGGTGAGTATAGGAGATTGGGCGTTTCAGGGTTGTGATGGCTTTACAGGAGAGCTGAAGTTGCCGGAAAGCTTGACAAGTATAAGAAATGGTACATTTATGGGGTGTCATGGTCTTACAGGAGAGCTTAAATTACCGAAAAGCTTGGTAAGTATAAGAAATAATGCGTTTAATGGATGCAGTGGCTTTACAGGCAGCTTGAGCATACCAGAAAGTGTGGTCAGCATAGGAGATTATGCATTTGAAGATTGCAGTGGTTTTACAGAAGAGTTGAACCTGTCAGATAACCTTATGAGTATAGGGAATTATGCATTTTGGAATTGCATTGGTTTTACAGGCAGTCTGAGCATACCAGAAAGTGTAACCAGTATAGGGGAGGGCGCATTTTGTAATTGCAATAGCCTTAAGGGAGAACTGAGAATTCCATCAGGATGCGATGTGGGAAAATGGGCGTTTGATAGATGTAATTTTTCAGGAGGATCCGTTTGGAAAGTTACATTCGATAGTGCCGGAGGCACGCAGATAGGCAGTCAGATGATAGGGTACAACTCTTGCGCGCGAAAGCCAGAGACGCCAGAAAAACCGGAATATGATTTCGAAGGTTGGTATCTTGAAGGTGAAGCATTTGATTTTGAAACAATAATTACGAAAAATATTGTTCTTACAGCTCAATGGCGTTATGTGGGAGATCCTTCAAATCCGAAACCGGGCACGGATCCGAACCCGGACCCAAAACCGGGCACAGACCCGACACCGGGTACGAACCCGACTCCGGGCACGAGTGTGACGCCGGGGCAAAAGCCCGGAACTGTTGCTCCAAGCGTACCGACAGTGAAGATCAAAGTGGGGAAAGCCACCATCAGCTCGCTGAAGAACAGCAAGAAGAAAGCGGCTGTCCTGAAGCTCAAGAAGGTAAGCGGTGCAAAGGGATATGAGGTTGTATACAGCACAAATAAGAAATTTAAGAAAAGTGTAAAGAGAAAGACTACGAAGAAACTTTCCGTAACACTGAAAAAACTGAAAAAGAATAAGACTTATTATGTCAAGGCGAGGGCATACAAGTTCGATTCCAACGGAGCAAAGGTGTATGGGAAATACTCGAAGGTAAAGAAAGTGAAGATTAGAAAATAAAAATAGAACAGGTTTCGGGACAGGAGAGACGAATATTTTTCGGACGTGAGAGGGGGCTGTTGCAAAATAGATGAGTAATTCATCTATGGAGCAATGGCTCCCTTTTTATTTCAAAAAATGGAAAACGGA
>CANQDA010000050.1 GCA_947591155.1 uncultured Lachnospiraceae bacterium | reverse complement strand
AAGCACCGTGGATTCTGGCAGTGCATGGACACGCAGAGGGACAAAGTACTGCTCAATGGTCTCTGGGAACGCGATGAAGCGCCGTGGAAAATCTGGAAATAAAAAACACGAACGTGAAGATTAAGTTACCCTACCGATATGCCGTTTACGCCGCCAAGCCCTGCGTGGCGAACGAGGAGAGGTGTTGGATGAACATACGGACGAAGAAGTTGAGCGAGGCGGCGCGCAACAACGCGCGGTACTGGTTTGTGTGTGCGATCAACGGAGACAGGCGCGTCTTCTCGGCCCCGGCGGCGGAGCTTGAGAAAGCCTTCCACGAGCATGCCATCAACGTGATCGATCGTGGGGCGGCGAGCGAGAAGTATTCGCTCTACACGGACTACAAGAGGGGAGAGATCTTCTCGGCGGTGACGCAGAGGGACACGCAGATGGTGTTCAGTCTGATGAGGGAGCCGCAGGGGGAGGGGACGGCGTGGCATGGAGAAGGGACGATGCCACTGCACGGGCGACGCTTTGAGCCGGTGAGGTACGAGGAGCTGAGTGAGCGTGGGAAGGAGGCGTACAGCATCCAGAAGCTGATGTCGCTGCTGGCGGACTACGGATTCGAATGCCAGCGAGTGATGAATGATGCATGGGGGGTGGATGTGATCGCAACGAGAGAGAGCCCGGAGGAAGGCAGCGAGGTGATGCTGCTGCAGATCAAGGGGAGAGCGACCGGGGAGAGGGCGGACGTGCATCAGGGGAGAGACCTTTACATGGCCATAGCCGATCCGATGAACCGGGGCTGGTACATCATCCCGCACGATGGAACGGCGCAGAGCATCATTCCCGAGACGTGCCTGCAGACGGACACGTGGGAGAGGGGCGTGTACCGGGTTCGGAAACTCTCGGCAGCGGTGGAGAGCAAATTATCACCCTATTTCTTTCCGTGGGTGAGTGAAGAAGAGGCAATCCTGAGATGAAAACGCAAGATAAAAAAATACTGCTCACGGGCGCCTCGGGCTTCATCGGTTCACAAGTGCTGGCGGAGTTGTTGAGACGCGGGCATGAGGTGCATGCATTGGTCCACAGCGGGGAATTACCGGAGCAGAGTGGTCTCACCGTCCATCGATTGGATTTGCTGAATGCTGCCGCGGTGGAGGCATTCATGGCAGAGCAGAAGTTCACGCATTTGTTGCATCTGGCGTGGTATGTGGGCAAAAAACTCCATGTGCACGAAAACAACATGGATTGGTTGGCGGCGAGTCTGCTCCTGCTGGAAAGTTTTGCTCACCACGGAGGGAAACATTTTCTGGGAGCAGGTTCCTGTGCAGAATACGAGTATCAATACGGATTGCTCCGGGAAGACGAGACTCCCACCAATCCCGGGATACTCTACGGCAACGCCAAAAACGCCCTTTTCCGCATGGCGAGCGTTTACTGCGCGCAGGCGGGGATGCACTTCCAATGGCCACGCATCTTCAACCTGTACGGTCCCCGGGAAAAAGCTCAGCGTCTCATGGCCTCGGTCATTCTTTCCTGCCTGCGCGGGGAGGAGGTGCGCGTGAGCGACTGCATGAACTTTTTGGATTACCTGCACGTGGGGGACACGGCACGGGGGATTGTGGACGTGTTTGAGAGCAAGCTCACCGGGGCGGTAAACATCTGCTCCGGTAACCCGGTGCAGCTGCGCAGCATCGTGAAACACATTGCCGAGCTGACTGGCTTTGACGGCGTCATTCTCTGGGGCGCCGTCCCGGCTGCTTTTGACCATGAAGTTGTCGTGGGAGACAATCACAAGCTGCAATCTATCGGCTGGCAGCCTCAGTACGACCTGATCAGCGGACTGCAAGACACCATCAACTACTGGAAAGAACATGTATAACGACGCATACAAAGGAAAGACGGTACTGGTGACAGGACACACCGGTTTCAAGGGCTCATGGCTGGCAATCTGGCTCACGATGATGGGGGCGAGGGTAGTAGGCTACGCGCTGGATCCGTACTCCGGGAAGGGCAACTACTGCGCTTCGCATCTGAGCGAACACCTGCACGCCGACCTGCGCGGGGATGTGCGGGATTTGGAAACTCTCAGCGCCACCATCGAAAAATATCAGCCCGAAATCGTCTTTCACCTGGCGGCGCAGGCTCTCGTACGGACCTCCTACGAGCAGCCAAAAAACACTTTTGAGACGAACATCATGGGGAGTCTGAATGTGCTGGAGTGCGTGCGGAAACACGATTGCTTGAAGGCAGCCGTCATGATCACTTCGGACAAGTGCTATGAGAACCGCGAGCAGATCTGGGGCTACAAGGAGACAGATCGCATGGGCGGCGAGGATCCTTATTCTGCCTCCAAGGGATGTGCAGAGCTGATGATTCACGCCTACCGGCAATCCTACTTCAACCCGGCGCGCCATGCAGAACACGGTAAGGCGGTGGCCTCCGTACGCGCGGGCAATGTCATTGGCGGCGGCGATTGGTCGGCCAACCGCATCATCCCGGACTGCATCCGCAGCCTTGAGGAAGGCAAGCCGATTCAGGTGCGCAACCCAAAGGCCACGCGCCCGTGGGAGCACGTGCTGGAGCCTCTCTCCGGCTATCTGCGCGTGGGGCAGCGGCTCATGGAAGACCCGGTGAGGTATGCGACTTGCTTCAACTTCGGGCCGCAGCTCAAGGCGAACAAGACGGTGATGGAGGTGGTGCAGACTCTCGTGGAGTACTACGGCAAGGGGAGTGTGGTGGATGCCAGCAACCCAAATGCCGTGCATGAGAATACACTGCTGAATCTGGATGTGACCAAGGCATACACGATGCTGCAATGGGAAGCCAGGTGGGGGCTGCAGGAGGCGGTGCACAAGACGGTGGACTGGTATAAAGCAGCTCTTACTAAGGAAGATATGTACGACTTCTGCGTGAAGCAAATCAACGAACATGGAGACCACTTCGCCCGGTAACCTTGTGCTGGGAGCAGGCATTGCCGGTATCTCGGCGGCCTGGCATCTGCAGCAAAAGGGGCAACAGAGCGTCATTTTGGAAAAGGATGATGACTGGGGCGGGCTGTGCGGCTATTTCGTGATAGATGGCTTCCGCTTCGACCGTTTTGTCCACTTCTCCTTCACGCCGGATGAGAAGACGGCGGCTCTCTTCGAGGAATCGTCTCCTCTCTACGCGCACCCGCCGGTGTCCTACAATTACTGGCACGGGTACTGGCTGAAGCACCCGGCGCAGAACAATCTGGCGCCTCTCCCCACGGAGGAGAAAGTGCGCATCATCGAGGATTTTGTGAACCGCTCGCGCAAGGAACCTGCCGACATTTCCCGCTACGATGAATGGCTGCGGGTGCAATATGGCAACTATTTTGCCGAGCATTTTCCCTTTGCCTATACGCGCAAATATTGGGGGCACGAGGCGAGTGAGCTGGAGACGCGCTGGGTGGGGAATCGTCTGCACGTTTCTCCCTTGGCCGAGGTGCTGCGCGGCGCCTTTGCCGAGCAGAAGGAAAATTTCTACTACACCACCTTCATGAAGTACCCGAAGAAGGGAGGCTTCCGGAGCATTCTGGATCGCTGCCGAGAGGGGTTGGATATCCGCTTCCGCAGGAAGGTGGTTGCCATTGAACCACGGAGTCAAACTGTTTGTTTAGAAGATGGCTCACGGCTTTCTTACACGCACCTCTTTTCCTCCATCCCTCTGCCGGAGATGGTGCGACTTATTCCCGGTTGCCCGTTGGAGGTGCAAGAGGCGGTTGCTCAGCTGACCTGGACCTGCGGTTATCAAATCTCGCTCGGCTTCAACCGTCCGGACGTAGCAAAGCACCTGTGGTTTTACATCTACGACGAGGACATCCCCCCGGCGCGTGTCTATTCACCAAATCTGAAGTCACCGGACAATGTGCCGGAAGGCTGCTCCTCCCTGCAGGCGGAGGCGTTCTATGCCAATGATGCAGCCTTACCCCCGGCGTCAGAGGTACTTGATCGTACCGTGAATAAATTGAAGGGCATCTGCGGCTTTTCAGATGCTGATGTCGTCATGCGCGATATCCGTTTTGAACCCTACGCTAACGTGACCTTCACGCCATCTATCTACACCGCCCGCGAGCGTATTCTCACTTGGCTTCGTTCCCTCAACATCACCCCCATTGGTCGCTTCGGTCTCTGGGACTACCTCTGGAGCCATCAAGCGTTTGCAAGTGGAAAATGCACATAACATTAAATCATATGAAACGAGTCGATATTAAGTTATTTGTGTCATACAAACGAAAACATAAGGTAATTGAGTCGGACGTCATCATACCGGTGCAAACAGGACGAGCAATTGCTGATGAAGTTTTCGAGAAGATGATTGGAGACAATGAAGGGGAGAATATATCAGAAAAAAACGACAAATACAGCGAATTGACACTACAATATTGGGTATGGAAGAATTACGAGGTCATTGGGACCCCCGAATACGTTGGATTCATGCATCATCGCAGACACTTTATTTTCAACGACAAACCATATTCAACTGATATTGAAGGGTGTGTTCCATTTAGGAATATAGATGACTCGTATTTATCGAGGATCAATTTAAATGAAAATGACATAAAAAGATTCGTAGAGGGATATGACTGCGTAACAACTAAGGTAGATTTGCGAGAAATTTCAAAAAAAAGAAAGGATCCTCGATGGAAGACAGCTAAAGGTTCTTGGGACGCAATCATTGATTTAGACCCACGAGCCCATGAGGTAGCATTGGAAACACTAGTACAGCTTTATCCTGATTATAAACCAGCAGTAGACCAGTATTTGCAATCTTGTACAATGCATTGGTACAATTCATATGTAATGACAAGAGAGCTTTTTTTCGAATACTGTCAATTCTTATTTTCTATACTTGATGTTCTGGAAACTAAATTAGAAACAAGGTATTACAGTAAAAATGCACAACGTATATTTGGTTATATAGCGGAGAGGTTACATACGGTATTTATCATAAAAAAGCAACAGGAAGGGCGAAAAATTCGTTATGCTAATCTCACCGTTATTAGGGACACGAGAGAAGATAAAGAGAGGAAAATTTTACCCGCATATCCAGAAAAAAACGTGATAGTACTAGGATCTAGTAAATCTTATATGATATATGCAATCGTTGCCATACAGTCAATTATCGCATGTGCTTCTCCTGAAAAAAATTATGATATTGTTCTATTGAACGATGCATCAGCATTATATTACGATTATATACTGAAAAAAATGAATATTCCTAGGAATATATCAATTAGGCGGTATAATCCAGAAGAGTATGTGCAGCAATTAGGTTTACAAAAAATAAAATTATGGGATCGTCTATCGATTGTTACATTTTTCAGATTAGCCTGTCCGGAAATTTTCGAACAATATGAAAAAGTGTTGTACATTGATTCAGATATGGTTGCTGTGGAGGATGTGTATAAACTATTTCAATTTGATATGCACGGGGCTCCAATAGCGGCAGTAAAAGATTTCGAAACTCAAAGGATTTTGAATAAAGAAAGAATGAATGGCAACAAGGAAATAACAAATTATTTTCTAAATTTAGGAATCAAAAAACTAGACGATTATTTTAATGGTGGCTTACTGTTATTTGACGTCAAGAAGTGCCTGCAAATCGGTTATCCTGAAAAGTATAAACTAAAATTGCAGCAAACAGATAAATTAATCTTAGCTGATCAGGACATTTTAAATTCCATTTTTAATGAGAATTACTACCAGTTACCTGCCGAGTGGAACGTTTGTTGGCAAGTCCCTGTGAATTCCAATAATTTTTACAAGAGACAATTACCCTGCAGTATGTATGAGGAATACGAGGAGTCTCGAAGTAATCCCAAGGTGATACATTATTGTGGTCGCTTTAAGCCTTGGTCAACCCCAGACATGGAATTGGCCGACTGGTGGTGGTTCTACGCAAGAATGTCGCCTGTGTACGAGTGTATCTTGCATAGAAGTCTACACTGTCAGGTTAATTATTCTATTATAGCATCTACATTACAAAAAGGAAAAATATTTTATAAATATTTTATACATAAAATTTTACGGCATATAAAACTAAGCAAAAGAAGACGAGAGAAACACCTTGAAAAAGAAAGATTTTATAAACAAAAATACAAACAAATTAAAACTTTCATAAAAACCTATAGCAATGTCTTTTAAATGTTTCATAAATACTGAGAAATCACCCACAAAGAGGGTAATACATTTCTTTTGGCTTCCTATATACTTAGAGGAGAATTTTAACGGAGGAGAAAAAAAGATTTCGTTGCTTTATTCTTTATTCAAAATACGTGAAACTTCCTATAAGACGGAGTTTTTTTTATGTGGAATTAGGATATACAGGAAGCTTGACATCGAAAAAATGTTAAATCAGGCGACAACTGCAATATTACATAAGACTGAAGCAAAGTTAAAAACACTTATACAGTGTCAATCGTTACACAAGGAGACATTTGAACCATATAGAAATATTTTTTACGGGAAAAAGGTAGCTCTGGTTGCATCGGGACCCACTTCGAAATATCATATCAAGAGAGATGATTACATTTATGTTGGTGTGAATAATTCGTGCCTACTAGAAAATATTGAATTAGATTATTTGTTTTGCCAAGATTTTTATATGAATCCATCGATGCGTGAAGCGATAGCTGGTTATCGTCCCGGTAAGTGTCAAAAATTCTTTGGAAGAATACCCGATATACGTTATGAAAAGTGCTTGAGATCTAATTTTGCCTCACACGTTCGAAGGATTCCAAAAAATTTCATTCTTAAAGCTCATGCCCTAGAATATTACATTCAAGACGAGTACGTTTCCTCTTTTGCATTAGATATTGAACATGAACCATTATCACCATGCGGTATTGTGTTTCCTGCGATGCAATTTATTTTACACGGTCATCCCCAAGAGATCTATTTGGTGGGATGTGACTGTTCATCTGGATTCTTTTACAATTCTGACGTGACTTTTGATAATTCTTATCAAATTACAGCTTGGAAGCGATTGAAACAGCATATGGACATTTTATATCCTGACATTAAGGTTTTCTCGATTAATCCGGTCGGACTAAAAGGAATATGGAATGATGTGTACACTAATAATTATTTGGAAGAGAATCCTACGGCAAAAAAATGATAAAATATTGACCATAAAATAAACGAACGATATGAAAATAGTTGGAATAATTCCCGCAAGATACAAATCTAGTAGATTTCCAGGCAAACCATTAGCAGACATATGCGGGAAACCGATGATATGGTGGGTCTACCAGCAGGCAAAAAAAGTTCCAGAATTCACGGCAGTTTATGTTGCAACAGAGAATTCACAAATTGAAGAAGTCTGTAAGAAACTAGGCATGAATGTAATTTTAACAGCAGACACTCATCCTACGGGTACGGATAGGATTGGGGAAGTAGCGCAAAAAATAAAGGCGGATTTATACGTCAATATACAAGGCGACGAGCCGATGATTGAGCCGGAAGTTATACGACAGGCTGTCCTGCCCTTTTTTGATCATCCGCATCTGCAGGTCTCCAATTTAATGACCAAAATAAAGGATCCGATAGATGCCATCAACTTCACCGTTCCGAAAGTCATTACAAACTGTGACAACATCGGAATATATCTTACCCGCGCCCCTGCCCCATACCCTAAGGGTAGTCTTGAGTACAGCTACTATAAACAAGTCTGCGTGTACGGATTTAAGCCGGAAGCCCTACACTTTTTCTGTACACATCCTCGAGGAAAGATGGAACGGATTGAAGACATAGAAATCTTGCGCTTTATTGAGGCGGGATACAAGGTTCAATATGTTGAGGTGTCTTCGAAAACGGTCGCTGTCGATACGCCTAAAGATTTGGAGAAAGTAAACAGATTAATAAGCGAGATCCTGTGAACATCAAAGTACTAGATTGTACCCTGAGGGACGGGGGTTATATTAACGATTGGAATTTTGGTTGCGATCATATCAAGAGCATTGTAAAAAACCTGGTTCAAAGCGGGGTGGATTACGTGGAGTTGGGTTTCTTGAAACACTGTCAGTACGATGTTCATAAGACCTTATTCAACCGGATAAGTGAATTGAGTCCCTTTGTGATTCCGAGGACTGGTACTCAGTTTTTAGGAATGATCACGTATGGTCAGTACGATGCGGCTGAGATTCCTGAGAGAGAAGAGGGCATGATTGATGGGGTGCGCATTATTTTCAAACCGGGGCAGTACAAGGAAGCCTTGGAGTTTTGTAAAAAGGTAAACGACAAAGGGTTCAAAATATTTGTGAATCCAATGCACACCTATGCGTACTCCGACAAGGAATTGCTGTATATCGTTGATTGCGCCAATGAGATGAAGTCCCATGGTCTATCGATTGTTGACACCCTAGGGCTCATGAGCGTGAAGCAGCTCTTACATATCTTCAGGCTCATGAATTACAACCTAGCGCCGGAAGTGGGCATTTGTTTCCACTCTCATAACAACCTGCAACTTTCTTTCTCCAATGCCCAGGTGTTGATTGGAGAGAATGCTGCTCGGGAATTGATCATCGATGCCTCTGTCCGGGGCATGGGGAGGGGAGCGGGTAACCTCTGCTCGGAGTTGTTGCTGCAATACCTGAACGACAACTTTGAGAAAAACTATAATCTGGTTCCCATCCTCAAGATCATCGATGAGCAGATTGATAAAATCTACGCAAAGATGCCGTGGGGGTACAACGTCCCGTATTACCTGGCAGCATCGATGAGGTGCCATCCGAATTACTCCTCTTTCCTGATGGATAAAGCGTCGATCTCGGTAGAAAGCATCAGTGAAATCCTCGCGATGATTCCCGACGACAAACGCTCCAATTACGATGAAAAATTGATTCAGTCTTTGTACCTGAAATACCAGAAAAATGAAGTCAATGACGATGCTCTGTTGGATGATTTGCGCCGGACAGTACAGGACAGATCTATTTTAATCCTGGCTCCCGGCAAGAGCATTGTCAAGGAAGCTCAGAAAATCACAGACTATATCGCTAAAGAGCAGCCTTACATCATCAGCGTCAACTTCCGCCCGACAAGTATCCGAGCAGATAAAGTATTCATCAGTAATGCTCGACGTTTCTCGGAACAAAACGACCTGAGCAATGTCATTGTGACTTCCAATATCCGGACAAACGACGCGCCCAAATTAAATTATGGTTCCTACCTGAACAACTCGGATATGGCGGACAACGCAGCGTTGATGCTTCTGAAGGTGTTGATGAAGATCGGCGTTAATTCAGTGAGTTTTGCGGGTCTGGATGGTTTCGCATCGGATAATGACAATTATTACGCTCCGGAGATGATTAATAATGCGCGACTGGGAGAGGAGACGGATCGCCGTAATGACATCATGGCAGAGATGCTCCATAAATTTCCCATCCGCATTCAATTTATAACCACGTCGCGCTATGAAAATTAAAGCAGTGATTTGGGATGTTGACGGTACGCTGTTGAACACGCAAGAGGGTTTAACAGCGGCATACCGCTACACCATTGAACAATGTCATTTGCCATCCAAGACGGATGAGGAACTAAGCTCATACATCGGTCCCACGCCGCAGACAATTTTCATGAACCATTTCGGTCTGAATGAGGAGAACGCACAACGTGCCGCAGAAATCTTTCGCGAACGTTATAGGTCGCACGACCTCTTTAAGGCGCTCCTGTACCCCGGCGTGGAAGATGTGCTCTCAAGCTTGGATGAGGCAGGCATTCAGCAGGCAATAGCTACCAACAAACGACAGGATTATGCGACAGAAATTTGTGAGCTCTTCGGATTAGATGACTATTGCGCTCCCATCATCGGCGCAGACAACGAAAACAAGCTGACAAAGGCAGATATCATCAAGAAATGTTTAGAAGTGCTTAAAATTTCTGATCCTTCTTCCGTGGTGATGATTGGTGATACTGAGGGCGACAAACAAGCCGCCCAGGCCGCAGGTGTTCAATTCCTCGGTGTCAACTACGGCTTCGGCTTCAATAACGTGTTACACTATGCCAACTCTCCGGAAGAAATCCTTGCGAAAATAGAAGGGGGACTTAATTGGAAAGATCGCCTGATAACCAAATTAAAAAATGGGGTTACTCAAAGCTGGCTGGATGTCTTGTTAGGTATTCTCGCCGCTGTGGTAATATTTCTATTACAAACGAGAACTCATTTAATAGAAGAAATGAAGCCTTTAATAAATGAATGGCTTCATTTCAGATATGATAATGTGTGGTTGAATTCGATTATCTTTTATATCTTGATACTTTTCTTGTATTTAATTCCTCGCTCCATTAACAGGACGTTTTTATGGGCTTACATTATCGCGTTTATTGGAATATTACTAATTGAATATGATAATCAAAATATCATATCATGGTTCAAAGTCTTTTTACTTGCGTTGATTCCTTGTTGCCTTCTTTTTGAAATTTCAACCTCAAAATTGTGGGGGACGCGATCTACGTGGAGTATGATTCTTTTGGGCCTAATTCTCTCTGCATTGTGGCAGATATTTGTTCCAGACGGTAGTATGACAACGCTTCGAATTTTTTATTGTGATTTTATCAATATTATTTGTTGTAAAGGCAAAACAATTCATGATTCGTTGCGAGTGGATATTCTATGGAATCATGTTGCCTTTGTGGGGAGTTTGGGTGTGTTTATTTATATTGCTTTTCTATGTACGACACTTAAATCTAGGTGGCGTTGGATTTTATACATTACAGCAGGAGCTGTTGTTTTTATCACGGGATCCGCTTATTATCATGATTCTGATCTTGTTGTTCAAATTGCTGTATTTTTATTCTTTCTTATTATCTTTTGTGCAGGGGGGGCATTGATAAAAAACGAGCCGGAGGAAGAATATAAGAAGCCAAAGGAGCAGTTAGGACTAACATTGGCATATAACAAACTATGTTTGTTGATTAGGCGATTTTTAGAAGGAGAGGAGCAAAAGGCAGTACTCCTTATGGGAAGATGGGGGATTGGGAAAACGCATTGTATTCGCTACTTAGCCTCTGAATTAAGTAGGGAACAATATGCAGAGAACAAGCAAGGCGTATGTAATGTCTTTAAGGGAAGGGTAAAGATATGTGAGGTTAACTTATGGGAGTATTCATCTCGAGAGGAGGCGTGGAACGCGATCATACAAGCTCTGGGGAGGACGATATTAGGACGATACAGTTTCTTAAATTCCATTACTCTTAATAAGTATTTACCGCGCGTCATGCGTTCTTTACCAGCCGGAAATATTTTTAGCAGTTTATATGAATTAGTTTTTTTGAGTGATCGAGATAGAGATAGAGAACTTTGCAAGCAACTCTCCGATGAAATTGGGCGTAATAATCGGATTGTTTTGATTTTTGACGACGTAGAAAGAGCGAATTTTCAAATTATTAAAGCCTTGCCTCCATTGATAGAGAAAATAAGTCAGATTAAGAGATTGATGGTAATATGTTCACTGGCAAAAGATGAGTTGGCAAAAGTTCATCAAAGGGAAATTAATCAGGAGAAAGATAAAGAGTTAGCATTGGAAAATTTAACAGGCTATCTCATAAAAGTATTTGATTATTTATTTCAAATACCGGACATAACGATAAATTGTTGTAAAAAATTTATCGGTTTAAAGCTGGCGGAGAAGATTCATGGCAGCGAATGTGATTTAACAAAGGATTTCATGGAAAATTGCGGTCTTTTATTTACCACACCTCGACAAATCGATCGCTCTATTGAATTGATTATGGGAATCGAACTCCAATATAAAGCAAACTTTGTTGAACGGGAAGAAAAGAAGAATCTCCCAGAGGACGCAATCAGTAACCCGTTATACAGAGAGTATAGCCATACTGTGTTTCTTGTGGCGATAATGAAGATGCTTTATCCACAGGTTCTTCACGTTGCTCAGTTAGACCCGAGAGGTCCTGTACAGTTTGCCAAAAAAGTAGATGAAATTTTTGAGTCATTAAATTCACTTGACGATGCTAATTGTAGCAAAGTTTGGCAAGTAGAAATTTTTAAAAAGGAATACGAGTACATGTATGAGTTAGTAAAAACTGATTATTTAGTGTATCACCTTTTAAAAGCACTGAAAGATTGTAGCCCAGATAATGTTGAGAAAGCTATAAGAGGTGAATATAAGAGACACCTGCCATTAACTTCGAAGGAAACCGAAGCTCCCTACAAAAAGGGATCAGATAATTCAAGTGAGTTAATTCGGCGATCTCCTAGCGGTAAAAGTACAATATTCCAATTTATAGATCCTCAGAAGCTAGAACGTTTTGAAAATATTATGAATCACTTAAGCGAACCTCGACGTCTTGATTTATTTAATCAAATTGTAGATCAAGGGTGTTTTGAACGTGATAGAGGTATTTTCCAAGATGATCGTATAACTTTCCTATGGTCTCGGGAACATTTCTTTCATTTGCTGTACATATACACTCGGAAATTTGTAGGGAAAAAGGAAATTATAGATGCTGTTCTGAATATGTTTGACCAGGCTTCCGCCATTGAGAAGGTAAATATTTTAAGGGCATTTTGCATGGATAATCTCCCATTTGAACTTAAGGATACTATGTCATTTACCTTTAATGATTATATTGAAAAAATATCTTGCAGCGCAATCATTGATCTTATAAAGGAAATGTATATTCGATACATAAAAAACATTATCCAAGATATCGTGTATTTTAAAGTGGGTAACGAGGAAATCGTAATACACTACTATAGAGAATATCATTTTTATGATTTGTTAAAACGTGAGGATTTTATTAAAGATTGTACGATAGAAGTGCCGGAAGACACAACAGGTGAAGGCATAGTTAATCTTATTGATTTTGTAACTTTGCGATCCGGATTTGGGGGAGGATATGATGGCGAACAAATGGCGACATCTGAATTTAAAGCAAAAATAATTCTTTCTTCATTAAATGCGCGGCTTAAGACTCAGATTGCGAATTCTGTGGCATCTGAAAAAATCGATGGATGGATTGAAAAAAGCAATGATTCTATCGCATATTGGAAAGATGATAAAACCGGATTGAATGCTCTGCGCGATTACACGGGAGGTGCAGAGGAAGTGAAGAAGTTCCTCGAGGAGTCAAAGGGAAGGCAGTCTTCTGCAAAGAAGGGTTAGAGGAGATATTTTTGGGAGACTAGTGCAATTATGAAGGGGCTATTACAACATCACAGTTTTCTCGACTGCAACTCATGAACACACTTCTCCACAACAACGTTTCATGGGCATTGGAAATTCTCATCCGTGTGGATCAGAGTGATGAGTGGTACGCTTTTTGTAGTCTGACAGGTAATTTTGTGAAGGAGGAGACATCCGTAAACTCGAACTGCGGCGTCGTATCCTCACATTCGTGAACAATATGCACATACAAAAAGATGGTCTTATGAAAAAGATAATCCTTTCCTTTTTCCTGACTCTTTTGGTCAACATCCTATGTCTTCCGTTATGGACGGACTGTGATTATGTCAGCTTTATGCGAACCCTTTTCAATAATGAGGTTCGAGTTGATATGATGTACCGTGGGGAGTTTACTAGAGCGGAACCTCTCCATTTTCAATCTAATGCCGAACCTACGGGAGGTCTCTACAGTTGGAGGTGGATGAATAATGCTTCCTACGCCAGTCTGATCTGGAAAGCTCGCAAAAAATGGCAAAAGCTTTTCCTTCAAATAGAGCCACTCAAGGATGGGGAAATTACAATAATATTGAGAGGACCGGACGCGAGGGATGAGTACGGTCAGTTTTATTCTGTGCAAACAGATTGGAGAAATGTTAAAATCAATGGTAAGACAGTTTTCGATGGACCTAAGGCTCTCTCTTTCCAGAAGGGGTTTGCCAAACATATTTCTATAAAGAAGGATGAAGCTCTTGAGGTAGAAGGTGAATTCCGTAAACATCAGTTTACTTTCCGTGATTTTACATTTTTGAAATCTGGAAACCTATGGTATTTCATCACGGGCAATTTACTGTTTTTTGCTCTGATCTATCGATTAGTCGGCTGTATACGGGGGGGGGGTAATCAGATAGGTAATGGTCTCTTTCTGGCTGTATTTTTCATTTGTTGTGTAATTCCGATAACATGTACATCTGATGCGGTGCGATCCACACGAGAAGCTAGAATGCTTACCGTAAAACCTGAAATGAAAGAAGTTTTTGAAATAGAATCTGACTATGGAAGAAAATATGAACAATGGTTCAATGATCATATGGGGGGACGTATTTTTCTAACAAAATTACATGATTCTATCAGAAACAAATTATCTCGTATTCCTCGTACAGAGAGAGCAATTTATCTTAAAGAAGAAGGGATGGAATTCCTTACTCCTTTTGTGCCTATATTTAATACTAAACAATCTTATCTCAAATCTATTGTAAATAATTTGATTTTGTTAAATCAATTTTGTCTGCAGAATCGAATCAAATTTTATGTTTTGGAAGTACCTAAGAAAGAAATTATATACAGGGAACTCCTTTCAGTTAGATATGGTTTCGATGAGAAAGAGTTTATCAGGATATCGCGAGCACAGGAAGCCATCAGGAATGGAGCACGTCAACACCATATTCCCTACGTCTACCCATATAATGCACTTCGCAGTGCAGCTAAGCAGGATCGTATTTTCTATCAGTGGCTGCATCACTGGACAGACTGGGGAGCGTTTGTCGGTTATCGTGAGCTGATGAAAGAGATACGAAAAGATTTTCCAGATATACCTGTCGTTTCACTCAGCGACTACACAAAAACACAGAGTTGTTTTGTGAGAGACGAATTTAACGAGGCTTATCGCCCCCCTGGTCTCCAGCTCCAAAGTTTTCTTAATTACGGAGTCATGGGGGATCCTCGGAACAGGGTTCTATATAACCACTATAACCACAACGATGCTGACAAAATGGTTGTTTCAGTTGGACAGTACACAAAGGAGTTCACCTACCCACGTGGAAAGTGCAAGGTCATGTTGATAGGGACCTCACAGAACGAAGTACTCAATCATTTTCTACCCTATTCGGCTGCTCAATTAAAGTACGTACGATTGAATTTGAGACGGGTGGAAACAGTAGAGCAATTTAAAATTCTTAAACTGTATAAGAAGGACATGCTCACTTACAAGCCGGATATTCTCATCTTATCCATATCTACAGAGAATCTACCCGGGTTCCGTAACCTTAGCGCGACCAAATAAGCCATGTTATTCTCATCGACCGTATTTCTATTTTTGTTCCTGCCGATCGTGTGCGCTCTGTACCTTTTGGTGAGGAAAGAGCTGAAGGACTATGTTCTGCTGCTGGCAAGTATCTTCTTCTACGCCTGGGGCGAGCCGCGGTACGTGGCGGTGATGCTTCTCACCATCATCATCAACTACGTTGGGGCTATTCTGATTTCAAAATACAAGTGTAAGAAGTTACTGCTGCTGCTCACCATACTGGGGGATTTAAGCTTCTTGTTCTACTTCAAATACTTCAACTTCTTTGTTGAGAACATCAACGCGCTTTTCGACGGGCACATCGACTTCATCAAGGTCATCATGCCCATCGGCATCTCCTTCTACACCTTCCAAGCCATCAGCTATGTTGTGGACGTCTATCGAGAGGAAGTCGAGCCGCAGAAAAACATCCACAAACTCGCTCTCTACATCACCCTCTTCCCGCAGTTGGTGGCAGGACCTATCGTCAAGTACCATGATGTAGCCGACCAAATCGAGAATCGCACGGTGGACTTTGAGAAAGTCGCTTACGGCGTGAAACGCTTCATCGTGGGACTCGCCAAGAAAGTCCTCATTGCTAATACCCTGGGAGCCGTAGCGGATAAAGTTTTTACCCAACCGATCGACCAACTGGACTGCGTGACCACCTGGCTGGGAGCGATCTGCTACACTTTCCAGATCTACTACGATTTCAGCGGGTATTCGGACATGGCGATCGGACTCGGCTCCATCTTCGGATTCAAATTCTTGGAGAACTTCACCTACCCCTACATCTCAAAATCCATCTCTGAATATTGGCGGCGGTGGCACATATCAATGGGGAGCTGGTTCAGGGATTACCTGTTTTTACCCCTCCAGCGAGCCCTGTCGCTTTCGAAGACCTACGGCAAACTATCTCATAGACTCGGTCGTAGGAAAATAAACATTCTCCTGACTGCCGTCGCACTCCTGGTAACATGGTTCTTAATCGGATTTTGGCATGGAGCTGGGTGGAGTTTCGTCGTGTACGGTCTTTACAACGGCTTTTTCATTTTTCTGGAAATTATTACCGGCTGGAACCGTGACCGAAAGAGTTTTGCCGGAAGAGCTATGCAACATTTCTATACCATGTTTGTCGTCATCCTCGGATTCGTCATCTTCCGGTCGGATACCATGAATTACGCCTGGCATTACCTTTTGACTATGTTCGGGGCAGAGAGAGGAGAGACCATGTACCACCTCATCTACTACGTGGACCGTATCGAAATCATCGCCCTCATCGTAGGCGCGATCTGTTCGGCACCGCTGTGCAGCAAAATGCTGGAAGTAGAGGGAAGGAGCCAGCTGCGGATAGCAGCGGTAAACCTCTGGTTGCTGGCACTCTTCATTCTGTCGGCAGCCTCCATCGCTGCATCTACCTACAATCCGTTCATCTATTTCAGATTCTAGTATGATTATACAAAATCGAGAAATACAAAAATTTGCCCGCTTATCCGGTGATTATAACCCCGTGCACGTGGATGAGCAATACGCTCGCCAAACCATGTTCGGAGGACAGATCGTGTACGGCGTGCAACAGGTGATGCTTTGCCTGGAGGAGTTCGCGAGGCAGATGCAGCACCCCGTGTTCATTACGGGTATCAAAGCAGAGTTCCGACGTCCTCTATCCGTAGGGGAAAACTTTGAGATTGACGTGTCGCCGGAGGCAGCAGGAGTAAGGATGAGTGTGAGGGAGGGATCAGGGATTTTCTCCAAAGTTAATCTTCAGTACGAAACGGTAGAGTCAACGGGAGTTCCCTCAGAAGAGGCGGAATGGATGCAAAAGCCAACCTCTCCCAGTAGGGATGTTCCGGTGACATGGGAGGAAAAGCCAGGATATGATCCCGAGCTGTGCCGGGAACTCTTCCCCGCTGCCGAGCGTATGATCCACGCGCTCAATCTCGGCGTCTTGCTCGCATCGACCCGTATCATTGGCATGCGCTATCCCGGGCAGGATTCTTTGTTTCGCGGGTTCAATCTGCATTTCTCTCACCATGATCGAGAGGGAGGAGTGATGACCTGTACAGGGACGCCGATGCAATCTCTTTTTGGGGAATGCTCCGTCAAAGTCGAGTCGGACTTTGTGCGAGGTGAACTGAGTGCCTTTTTCCGTCCTCCCGTCATCCAGTACAATCCCATCTCTGTGCTACTCAAGAAAAAACTGGTTGGTGACTTCTCCCGCCAGCGCGCTCTTGTGGTCGGCGCCAGCCGAGGTATCGGTATGCAGTGCGCGAGGTTGCTCGCAATCGGTCGGTCGAATGGGGTATTAGTTACCTATAATAAGTCCTTTGATAACATAATCAGTCTTCTCGATGAGCTTCGGAACTATGGAGGCATAGCGGAAGCCGTGCAGCTCGATGTCGTGCAGCCCGCAGCTGATTCGCTGGAGAAGATACGAGCCTTTGCCCCTACACACCTTTATTATTTCGCGACACCGAAAATAAGCTCAGTCATAAAGACGCTCAACCAAGGAAAGTTTGAGCGATTTTGTAACTGCTATATATTTGCATTGAATAAGTTGATTGATGAACTGAAACCTCATGGGTTAAAGGGTGTTTTTGTTCCATCATCAATAGCGATTGATGAGCTTCCCAAGGACATGGTGGAGTATGCGATGGCGAAGGAAGCGATGGAATGCTGGGGGCGTGCGATGAATGCGGACAAGAAGAAAGGGGTGCGTGTGTATATGCCGAGGTTCCCACGAATCCATACCGCGCAGACCCAGGTGCTGCTGCCCGTGGAGGCGGCAGACGCCGAAGACATCTTATTCCCTGAAATGCAACAATTCGAAAAAGAATCAAACGATGAATGACCTTCTAACCCAGCTGCAATACCCAACGGATCCGGGGCTCGTGCTGCGGAAACGCAACACGATACGCAAGCTTCTGCAGGAGACCGGTGAGAAGCGAGTTCAGAAGAAAATCGCTATCCTCGGCGGCTCCACAACGCATGATATCCGCGAGATCCTCGACCTCTGCTTACTCTATAACGGTATTGAGGCAACGTTCTACGAATGCGAGTACAACCAGTACTACGAGGAGGTCATGTTCAACAACGAGGAACTCAAGAGCTTCCGACCGGATATTGTCTGGTTCCACACTTCCTACCGCAATATCCTCCATGCCCCCGATGTCCGTGATATCCGTGAAGAGGTGGAGGAGAAGTATGAGGCGGAGATAGGACGTTTCCGGGGTATGTGGGAGAAGTGTGCGGAGGAACTGGGATGCACTATCATCCAGAACAACTTCGAATACCCCTTCTACCGCCTGCTGGGCAACAAGGATGCTTCGGACGTCCATGGGCTTACCAACTTCATCCAGCACCTCAATGCGGCGTTCTACGAGTACGCTCAGAGCCACGAGAACTTCCACATCCATGACCTCAATTACGTAGCGGCGGATTATGGATTATCCCGCTGGCATGATTTGTCTGCGTGGTACCTGTACAAGTACTGCTGCCGCATCGAGGCTATCCCCTGCCTGGCGCACAGTGTGGCGCGTATCATCAAGTCTCTCTACGGGAAGAACAAGAAGGGCTTTGTCCTAGACCTCGACAACACACTCTGGGGAGGTGTCGTTGGCGATGACGGCGTGCAGAACCTTGAAATAGGCTCGGAGACCGCCGCCGCACAGGCCTACCAGGAGTTCCAGCAGTATCTGAAGGCACACCAAGGGCTCGGCGTGCTGCTGAACATCAACTCCAAAAATGACCGGGAGAATGCGCTGGCGGGACTTGCTCATCCGGAGGGCGTGCTGCGGGAAGAAGATTTTATCACGATCAAGGCGAACTGGAACCCGAAGAGCCAGAACATGGTGGAGATCGCTCAGGAACTCAACCTGCTGCCGGAAAGTTTGGTGTTTGTGGACGACAACCCGGCAGAGCGCGAGATTGTACAGACGCAGGTGCCTCATGCCTGTGTGGTGCCCATCAGCTGCCCCGAGAATTATATCCGCGAGATTGACCGCGCGGGCTTTTTCGAGGTGACTTCGCTGTCGCAAGATGATCTTGCCCGCACGCAGATGTACAAGGCGAATGCACAACGTGTGCAGGCGGCGCAGAGCTTCGGGAATTACGAGGATTACCTGCGCTCCCTGGATATGCGCGCAGAGATCAAGCCTTTTTCGTCGGTGTACATGGCGCGCATTGCTCAGCTCACCAACAAGTCCAACCAGTTTAACCTCACGACGAAGCGGTACACCCAGGCAGAGATTGAAGCTGCGGCGGCTGATCCGAACTGTATCACCCTCTACGGCAAACTCACGGATAAGTTCGGGGATAATGGGGTGGTGAGCGTCATGATCGGACGCCAGGAGAAGGAGACCCTCAATATCGAGCTTTTCCTCATGAGCTGCCGGGTGCTGAAGCGGGGGATGGAGCAGGCGATGATGGATGAGCTCGTACGCTGTGCCAAGGAACGAGGGATTGCACAAATCCGTGACTACTACTACCGTACGCCCAAGAATGGCATGGTTGCGGAGTTGTACCGCACCTTCGGATTCACACTTGCGGAAACACACGGAGACGATACCGTGTGGACTCTGGATACAGAGAACTACAAGAACCTCCAATCAATCATAACCATCGAACACTAATATGAACAGAGACGAAATATACGCCAAACTGACGGAGATATTCAAGGAGAACCTTGATCTGGACGAAATTGAACTGACCGATACGACCACGGCTGATGACGTGGAGGGGTGGGATTCCCTGGCACACATCGGTCTCATTGCTGCCATCGAGCAGGAATTCGGCTTCCGCTTCGCCATGAAGGAGGTTGTGAACCTGCACAATGTCGGCGAAATGGTGGACCTCATCCTGCAGAAAATAGGGTAGGGGAAAACTGCGGGAGGATGACCCTTTACTAAAGAAGAACATCGAACCTTACGAAATGATGAAAGAATTATCAAAGAATTGCTGGAAGGAATTTTTGAAAAAATTAAAGGTCAACTGTTCGACAAAAGAAATTGCCAAAATATGTTTATCCATGTGCAGCTTCCCTCCCGTAGAAGCCGCAGAAAAAGACTTCAAAACATTGAGGAGTACTTTATTTAAAAGTAAGGATGATGTATATATTAGATTAAATATAAATAGAGAAGAAATCATAAATTTATATAAAAAGATTTTTCAATCAATAAAATGCCGTAGAGATATAAAGAAAGACGGGAGCGGGAATCAAATGGCCATTGCCAAGTTAAAAGACTGTCTGAAGTATGAAAGTATTCCCCATTCTTATCAATGTGCGCATATTTTCGGTCGAACGAAAAATCCCCTCCTCTTTACGGCATTGTTTAATTTATGCTTCATTCCAGATATGTTTGCCTCATGGACAGATGATAAGAAATATAAAGACGATAATGAGTATAGGCTGGAGTTTAGAAAACAGTTCTATAAAAAAGTGCTTGAAAACTACGGACGTGTAATTAGAAGTTATAACACAGATAAAGATAGAATACAAATGTACGAAAAAATAAAAAAAGCCAACGGGGAAGAAGATAATCTCCCGAGATGGCGTGTATCATTAGAAAAACAGTGGGGCGAGCTCCCAACTGAATATGATGAGTCTTCAGACTCTTTAAAGTATAATTAATTGCCAAAATTCCATTAGCTTCCCTTAGTGAGGTCAAGATGACTATGCTTTACGCACAGAAACGAGAATTAATGACTTGTGAGTTGTGGAAACAAATGCAACATACGCCAGAAGGAGTTAAGATCACTAGAGAAAATAGTGACGGCAGGATGGAGGCGTAGGCAGGACGGACCTTTCCCTCGAAGCCAGTGTTCAGTTTACTAACGCGCGGAAAGGTAATGCCGCTTGCCGTTTCGCGAAACGGAGCTATAATGCGTCTTGGCGCCGTGGTTCATGGTGTCTTGTTTGTTTGGCTCGCTTTGAACTTCATGGTGCCCTTTTTTACCAAGAACTTGTTGCATTCGATTTTGCGATCCATGATAATCGAAAGCTATCCCACAATTTGCTTGACTTTTATGGAGGGGTGCCATAACGTGAGCCGAGAAAGGTGGTTTGTTCCCTCGTGATCGTTTTGTATTCGAAATGATGAAGCCCTTTCAGAATTCGATCAACAAACAGAGAGAGTTGCGAACTGAATACCTATAGACCCGATGAACATCAAGATCTACCTGAGTTACCACGACCGTCACAAACTGGTGAAAAGCAAGATTCTGACACCTATACAGACGGGGTGTGCACGGGCGGATGTGCTGTATGAA
The DNA here is from genome assembly GCA_947591155.1 of uncultured Lachnospiraceae bacterium. Taxonomy (GTDB): domain Bacteria; phylum Bacillota; class Clostridia; order Lachnospirales; family Lachnospiraceae; genus Choladousia. The sequence continues at coordinate 1,345 of CANQDA010000050.1, read as the reverse complement.
GGAATGCTGCGGGATGATGAAGGGGAGAATATTTCTGCGGAGAATGACAAGTACTGCGAGCTGACGGCACAGTACTGGGTGTGGAAGAATTACGAGGTTGTAGGGAACCCGGAGTACGTGGGATTCATGCACTACCGCCGCCATTTCATGTTTGATGATTGGGAGGGGAATCCGGAAGCTGTTTGGCTTCCGGGAGGACACGTTTATTCCGTCGCCTACGTCACGTCGACGTATATGCAGCATGTTCGTGATGAGCTTATCGTGCAGCGCGTGGCGGGACAGGACTGCGTGGTACTCAAGCCATACGATGTGCGGAACCTGGGGAAAGCGAGCGTACGGGAGCAGTACACGTGCATACGGGGGCAGCAAGGGGACTGGTTTGACCTACTGTTGGAGACCGTGCGAAGGCTCTACCCTGACTATGCGGCAGCGACGGATAAACTTGAGCAGGGCAGTATGCAGTACTTGTGCAATATGTTTATCATGCGGCAAGAGCTTTTTTTTGAATACAGCGAGTTCTGTTTCCGCATTCTTGCCGAAGTGGACAGGCAAGTGGACAGCACACAGCTGAGGCCGACAGCGAAACGCTTTCTGGGGTACTTGGGCGAATTTTGCCTGACACTCTTTTTGTTTCATATTCAAGAGAGCGACAAAGCAAAAATCCTTGAACTCAACGGGTCGTACCTTCTTTCCGATGAAGTCATCAAGCCGACACTCGGCAGGTTGTTCTTTTACCGCCTCATGAGCAAAATAACCTTCGGCAAGCGCCGCCGCACTTACAAAGCCAGGAAGAAGCAAATTGCCCAACTGCGGCGATTGGAAAAACTTCACATACACCCGCAGCAAACGCATTGAATAATGTTGAACAATTCGTTTGCGTGTTTTGATTCATAGAGTCTTGGTTTGTTTTGGAGAAATTACTCCGGCATGATTTGAACTTCCTGGCAGCCTCTTTGTGCCAAGAACCTGTTGCATTTAATCTTGCAATCCACAAACAGAGAGAATGCTCTTATTGACTGATATCATTGTTTATACGTATCAAAAATCATGACAACAAACGGTCATCATGATGATGGCGCTAAAGGCGCTCCTGCATACGTTCATGATTCGAAGAGCATGCGCAATACGCACGTTGTCAATGAATAGCACCTCGTTTATCGTACGCTGCTAATTCGGGGTGGTATAATCTGAAGCGTTGAGAGAGAAATTCTCGAATTCGCACTTCAAATTCGCTTCGTCCTTCTCTTTGATTCGCCCCTTACTGCGAACCTTACTGCGAACCTTACTGCGAACCTTACTGCGGAGTTCCTCACCCCTTACTGCGGAGTTCGTGTGAGTCATAAAA
>CANQDA010000049.1 GCA_947591155.1 uncultured Lachnospiraceae bacterium | reverse complement strand
TCACGGTGGCCTTAAAACTCCGCGTCGGTGGTCCTAAAACTCCGTGCAAATGGCCCTACCGCCCCGGAATTTGCAGTAGCAGCAACCTGTGGAGGTATTCATAGATCGGGACGAAGTACTCATCCGAGCAGATGTTAATCCACCGTGCCAACCGACTGCGGGATAGCAGCGCACCGTACTGCGCCCAGTCCTTTTCCTGCCGGTAAAGGGGCACTGCGTTGGCGTACTTCTGGTACATTGCGTGGCCTACAAGAGGCGCGGTTGCCATGCTGTGAGGAATCAGTGCATCCGGAGCCTTCGCCGTGACGAGGTTGTTTCCAGTATCGGAATCCTTCTTGCCGGCCTCTTTCTTGCACTCTGGGCAGTAATAAGTTTCAGCATAGATACGGGTTACTGTCAATCTCGCAGGTTGGAAGTTCCATTCGTCGCGAATAAACTTTTTCCCGCAGGGCTTCAGCTCGGCGCCACATTCCTGGCAAACACGCTCTGCTTCCGGCAGAGGAATGACCTTCTCCTTCACAGGGACGCCCTTAAGCAGTTTTTCTTTCGTGGACTTCGGATTGTGGGACTTGGTAAAGGTGACGATTTCTTTCTCTGCATCGGGCTCAGGATCATCCTTTGCAGCTTCAGCCTCAACCTCGTCAAACAGGCCGAGCTGTCCCTCGACAACAAGAGAACGCTTTTCGCTGGAAGTGCCAAACAGCTTCTTCTGGAGATAGGCAATTTGCTCCTGCAGATTTTCAATCAGCTTGTCCTTGGTGGTCAACTCTTTCCGGAGGGCTTCAATTGTGAGCTTCAGCTCCTTCATGGTATCCATGAGTTCGCGCATCTGCAAATCGCGTCCGCTGGTAGCCACAATCGTCACCTCCCGCCCTTGATTTCTCACTTATATTATTCGACATCAAGGCGAAAAATCCTTTTGGAAATTGACGATTTTCCAGAAAATTTTTCGAGAAAAGTGAGTATTCTCAAGGGGTTTGAGGCTAACATGGGCGCTTGATTCGGATGGCGGTTGGCTGCTCAATATCAATGCCGGACATGAGCCAGTCGAACTGCTGCCAGGTCAAATTCCTTGCTTCACTTTTGTCCCGTGGCCAACGGTATCGCCCGCTCTCTATATCCAGCCGCTTGTACAGAAGGACGTATCCGTCTCCTTCCCAGATCAAGGCCTTAATGCGGTCACAGCGGCGTCCGCAAAACAGGAATAGGGAATGATCCTTTGAGTCCAGCTTCAGCGTTCCCTCCACGATGGCTCTCAGGCCGTCAATGGACTTGCGCATATCCGTATAGCCGCAGACGAGGTATATTTCACTTGCGGCAGATATGTCACCTAACATTCTGCTCTCCTCAGCAACCGAATCGTCTCCGCCAGCAGGGCTGGATTGACATCATTAGTGACACGCAGATGAACGTCACTAATGATAACTTCCATGACCGGGTATCCCGGCTGCGTCTGCATGGCAGGGAGTGTTTCTGCAGGTGGCTCTGGCGTGAGGGCTGGTTTCGGTGCAGTGTCGATCTGCCTTTCGCCTTCGATTTTGATTTTCACAATATCCGGCTGCTCGGGTTCCTTTCGGACTACCGTTGGGATCACAGCAGGTATATCAATCTCGCCACTCTTCTTGAGTCTGTGAACCCAAGCATAAAAGGTAGTAACCTTGATGTTGTGTTGCTGACACCACTCGTAGTCTGTCAGACCACTTTGGTGGCATTCGGTGATCAGGCGGAGCTGTTCCTCGGGGGAAGTCCGTTTACTACGCATATCAGAGACCCCTTTCACTTTGCAAATCATAATGCTTGCTATCTTGCTTTTTGCAAAGTAAAATGCTTGCTTCTGATATTCTATAACCTTAGCAAGGGGAATGCACTACGTGTTTATATAGTGCGCTTACGTTCCTTCCTCTTTGCCCCAGCTGCTCTACTCGATAATTCCCGTCCTAAATCTCCCCTTTCCGCCGCAAAACTTGCTACAAGATCCACAAAGAGAGACCCATCCAGCACAGCGAAAGCATGCCAGATGGGCCTCTTTGAAACAGTTTTGTACTTAGATTTGAAATCAGTCGCCCTCTCCCAACGCGGTGGACCAATCTGAGGCTGCGCTACCGAGTTCCAGCTTCATGCCGCAGATCTCCACCGAGCCACCTGAACAGCCAAAATAAGCGTTCGTCATCCCGTTGCCCGAACCCTCATCGGCCTCGCCAAACGTATGCACCATCTCGTACCTCTGCCAATTTGGGCTGTCCACCTCGCACTCAATGTTTGAATACTCCGGTCCCATACCCACCTGTAAACGTAGCTTGCCTTTGCCGCGTGCGTAGCAACTCAGCGTATAAATCCTACCTACCTGGATCGGCACACGTTCCTGAGCAATGTCTACCAAGCCATTTTCCCACGTCAACTTCCAGCCAAGTTCGATGCCTTCAATGGGCGCATCCGCCACAGCGATAGATTCTCGCCCACCGGTCCCGCCAGACGCTGCTCGCCAATGCGCCCTGGTCCACATGCCATCCTCCGCAAGAGTGCTCGTTCCCTTCGTGCCGTGCAATAGCTGCATACCGTTCTGCTGAGCATCCACTTCTCCAGCAGCAGCTGTCCATTCACTGGACACACCGCCCCGTTCGAGCTTCATACCGCAAATTTCGATCTCTCCGCCCGAACAACCAAAGTAGACGTTTGTTGCACCGCTTCCAGAGCCCTCATCGGCCTCGCCAAACGTGTACGGCATCTCATATCTCTGCCAATCTGATCCATTGACTTCACACTCGATGCATGGGTATGCTGGCCCCTGGCCAACCTGCAGACGCAACTTGCCCGCGCCACGCGCATAGCAGCTCAGCGTGTAGATTTCGCCAGCCTGAATCGGCACTCCGTTCTGCGCGATGTCCACCGCGCCAGCTTCCCACGCCAGCTTCCAGCCCAGTCGTATGCCGGGGCCAGGTGCGTCCGCCACGGCAATGGATTCCCGCACACCGGTGCCGCCGGACGCCGCACGCCAATGCATACTGGCCCAGCTGCTGCCATCCTCCGTGAGGTCACTCACCGTGTTCGTACCGTACAGGAGCTGGCTTGCATCTGCTTCCAATTTTTCCAGCACTGTCGCCACGCAGCTTGCCGATATATCAGGATCCCCCAACGTTCTGCAGGTGATCGTCGTCGTTCCGATCCCCACACCCGTCACCTCACCATTGAGAGATACCACCGCCACTGACGGATCGGCGCTCACCCAGATCACGCCGCTATTCAAAGCCTCCCTTGGGCTCACCGTCGCGGCAATCTGCCGAGTTTCGCCCCTCTGCAAACTGATCTCCGCATTATCCAGTACAATCTCCGAAACCACAATGACCGGCGACTGCGCGCCAGATTCGTTGGAGATCGCCGTCTCGCCATCCGCTACCGCGTTAATTGGCAGGCTCACCGAAACCATCCTCCCGCTTACGTCCGTCGCAGACAGCGTCCACGTATACGCACCCTCTGCTGAAATCCATGAGAATGGTACGTAGTTGTCCAACCCATTGATCTCATAGCGCCGCACGCCGTCGCCAAACGTATGCGTATATGCGCTGCCGATGGTTGTTCCATCCGCAGCCTTGAGCACGGTAGTCAACGTCGCCAGGTCGACATTCGAAGCGAGCACACCCCTGCGCAGCTTCCATCCGCGCCCCGCCATTCGGAAGGTCGAAGGATAGTCTACGCCTGTGATCTGCAGCGTACTCGGTGCGGTGACCGTCACCTCACAACTCTGTTGCTGATCCCCCGAGGTACAAGTGATCACCGCCGTGCCCGTGTGGATACCCGTTACCTCGACTCTCTCGCCGTTATTCGCACTAAGCCGTGCCACGCTCTCGTCGCTGCTTGACCATCGAACATCTCCGCCGTTCGCCGCCGTCAGCGTCAAGGTCTGCGAATAATCCATGGCAACCGAAGTCTGATCGAGCAGCACAAGCGCCTCCTCCGCCGGAGCCACTTCCTCTGCAACGACGCCCGCCATGAGCAGCATCACAACCGCCGTCAGGATCGTCAAGAATCGCTTCATGTTCTCCATACCTGTACCTCCGTTTGTCCTCGTTTTTCGTCCTATTTAATAATCCCTTCGGAACAAATCCTCGGTGTACACCTTCTCCTCCACGCTCCCCAGCGCTTCCGCATTGAAGCGATTCCCCACGATCACGTCACTTTCACCGCCTTGAATCTTGCCAGGTCGTTCATCACTATGCCGTTGAAAAATGTGTTTCCATCCCCAGCGTCGGCTCGCGAGTAACTGCAGGGATCCCCCCTTAACAAAGAATCGCTCGATCTCGTCGCCATGAATGAGGCCGATGAACTGGTTTAGCTTCTCCGCCTTGCTTTGTGTGGTCGTGATTGCCGTCATCTCATGGTGCTGCTCCAGCAGCACAACCAAAGATATGATTCTTCGATTTATATGGGACTCTTATTTATAAAAAGTTCCATTTAGTGAATTAAAAGCATTTATGTACCGCTGAAAGCCCTTCTCATACGCCTGAACCCTCTCTTGATCCGGCATGTAGGTTTCCCGAATGCGAATGCATTTATTGGCGGCGTCTTCACAATCTTTATACACTCCAAGGCCAATCCCTGCATACATCGCAGCACCAAGCGCTCCTGTTTCGGTAACTTCCGTCAGTTCAATTGGCCTGTTCAGAATATCCGCAAACATTTGACACCACAATGCGCTCTTTGTAACGCCGCCGGAAAGACGAACTGTTTTAATCCTTCCAGCAAATTCTTCCTGCATTAACAGAATGTCTTTCATTTCATACACGATGCCTTCAAGAACCGCATGGGCAATGTCCGCCTTTTGAGTTGCCAGTGTAATGCCCAGGAATGTACCCCTCGTCGCCTCGTTCACTTGACGTCCATGCGAACCTTGCAGACACGTGAGCGCCGTCACGCCATTTGCACCGGGAACAGAATTCGCTGCAATCTCTGTCATAAGGCTATACGGATCAACCCCCATGAGTTTGGAGGTTGCAACCTCCAACGGACAAAGCTTGTCGCGAAACCATCGAAATGCAGACGCAGACGTGTGGGAAAACGCTTCGAGCTGCCACCCCATACCCTGGTTCCCTTTGATTATAATTGTCTTATTCGGATCACGCACAGGTTGATCAATCGCAATATAGTTCGCTCCGAACGTTCCGCAAACCATTGTGCTAACGTCTCCGTTTGTCCCTCCGGCCCCGAAGGATGAACAGTTGACATCCTGCGCCCCAATGCAAATCTTGCACCCGATCGGCAGTCCTGTCCTTTCGGAAACCCCGGCTTTGATTTCACCAACGATTTTCCCAGGTTCAACGATAATTTCAGGCAATTTTTTATCTGCAAAACCATAAGCCCTGATTAAGCGTTCCGACCATTGATTATGATCTACATCCAACATGCTGATGCGATGTGCAGATGCCACATCCACATAGTAACCGTCTGCACCAAGTTCGTGCAAAAAGAAGTCCTGATTCGTACATATGCGGTCGACTTTCTTCCAAAGCTCCGGTTCATTTTGTTTCACCCAAATATTAACGCCCGTATTAAAAGCCCCAATGCTCGCCCCTTCAATCGCGTAATGCTCATCATCCGAAATCTCGCGCTTAATTACATCCGTGATTTCTGTATTGCGAAGATCTTGCCAACCGATCATGCGGTCGCGAACTACATTGCCCTCCCGATCCACCAAAATGCACGCCGCACCCTGGGAAGATATGGAAACGCCAAGAATATCCTTCGCCTCGATCCCGGCATTTGCAATCGCTTTTTTGCAGGTTTCAAAAATCGCGTCTCGGATCAACGCGACATCTTGCTCCACATAGCCAGGCTTCGGATAGTAGCTCGGATATTCAATATACGCCGAGCCAACCATGTGTCCTTCAAGGTCAAACACGACGCTCTTTGTGCCAGTCGTTCCCTCGTCAATTCCAACGATGTATTTATTTTCATTCATACCGCTTATCCTCCGCTTTTGCATCTTCAATCACATCCAAATAGGCTTTCATCAGTTTAATATCCTCGGGCTGTGTAACCTTCATATTGGTTTCCGAATCCTCGGTAAAGAAAATCCTCTTTCCATAATCGCAATACAGCGTATTGGTAAATACATTCCCTTCCACGCCCTTCCCCTCCGCATAGGCCCTCTCATAGAGCTCGGAAACCTCTCCGAAATTAAAGGCATACGGAATTGTACAAAGCATGAGCTTGTCCCGGTCGATTTGTTCAGTGCTGGTCCTTCCATCGTCGGTGAAATATGCCGAATAACGAACAGGCCGAGCAGTGCAACCATTGCCGTTTGCAATGGCCGATCTGATACAATTCGTCATGATTTCTGCAGATGCCAATGGATAAGACGACATATGAATCATGAGAATATCCGTATCTCTGAGCTTATCCCTCAGGGCATCAATGCCTTTCTTGGTGGATTCCTGCGCAGTTGCCCCACCGGGAACGATCCATTTCACCTTTTTAAGGCCAGCTTTTCTGACGATCTCCTGCATTGAATCCACGAAGCTCTCAACGCAAACGATTTCAACCGTGTCAATCAATTCATGGTTCTCCATCACCTCAAGAGGGTACAGAATAATCGGTTTTTCGTTCACCTCAAGAAACTGCTTGGGGATTGCAGCTCCCATCCTCTTTCCAACACCGCCTGCCAAAAGCATTCCAACTACCATAGCATTCTCCCTCTATCCTTTTTGATCCGGAAGAAGTTTCACAATAATTCGATAATAGAAAGCCCCTCCGAGCACCGCGCCAACGATGGGCGCAATGATGTACATCAGCCATTGACCACCCGCAAAGATGCCAGACACATCCTGTCCCTTAAGTAATCCATAAATAAATCCGCAGATCCGCGGTCCAAGATCTCGAGCAGGATTAATGCACGTGCCGGTAAAACCACCGCCGATGGCAATCAATAAGGATATTACGATACCTATCGCCCACGGGAATCCGGCCGCAGTCGGTCTTCCAGGGATTCGTTCATCCAGCATTACGAAAATTGTGAATGTAAGCAATGCCGTAAGGAAGATTTCAAGTCCGGCACCGGCCATAAGGTGACCCGCTGTCGTGTTGCAGTAAAACAACCCGGTCGGATTTCCCCCCGTTGTCACCATCCATTCATCAAAGACGTTGTCAAACATCACATAAAACGGGGCAACCCCCACCGCCCATCCAAGCACTTGGGCGATCCAGTATGGAACAATAAGTTTCTTCTCAAATCCCCCAAAGAGTGCCCACGCAAGTGTAACTCCAGGATTGACATGCACTCCGCTGATCGGCGAAAAAACAACGACAGTAATCGCGAAGGCTATGCCAAACCAAATCGCAAATTCAAACATATTGCTGACATAACCAAGAACTGCAAAGGGGACTACGAAGCCCAGCCCCCAAAAACCAATAAACGCCGAGCCAATGAACTCTCCGATAACCTTCTTTTGATTCTTTGACAGCTTTCCCATGATTGGTTTCTCCTTTTCTTTGGAATTGTGCTCATCATGTTGTATTACCGTCAAGCGAATCTTTTGAGTCCGTCCACAGCGTCCGTCTTTCGGATCAAAGGATTACTTGCCTCAGAACTTTGAAAATGTAGATGTCCTCTTGCTTGACAATTTTCATGTTGTTTGCGGTGGTTTCGCAATAATGCAAGGGCCGCCCTAAGCGCGCCATCATCACCGCGCAACAGGAACCATCATCTCTAGTTTCCTTCCTCAGCCTCGTCAGTCCCTCCCGCAAACTTGCAGCGGAATAAATCTCTGGCGATTCAATGCTGAAGAAATTGTTGCGGTTACAAAGTTCCGAAACGCCCTTACTCATCTTGATTTGGACATATTCTGCCATTGGTTTCACAAATACAGAATCGCCAAATTCATTGTAGGCAGAGATAATCTTTGAAATGAGGCCAATATTGATCATCGGCCTGGTCGCTTCTTGCAGAATCACGACATCGTCATCCGCGAGTTCCTTTCGGATCGCACCAAACCCAATCTGCACAGAATCCATAATGGAATAACCACCGGTAATGATCCTCTTCAGCTTGGTAATGTTGTGCTTCTCCGCGTATGACTGGAGCGTCTTTTCCCAGCCATAGAGACAAACAACGTTGATTTCATCGATCAATGGATGCCTCTCATATGCCTCCATGACGTAGGTGATGATCGGCTTATCGTCCACACAGACAAACTGGCTGGGAATGCTCAACATATTTCTCGTCGATCTTCCTCCTGCCTGAATGAGCGCCACCGCTCTTCCCTTTCCATCGAATTTTGCTCTCGATCTTGGCATCGACGCCTTTATCAACGGCTGTTTCTCGCCGATTAGATCTTCCGGCGCAATATTGAGCGCATCCGCAATTGCCTGGAGCTTCTTTTGCGTAACATCACATATGCCCGATTCGAGCTTCGTAATCGATGAACGAGACCGATATCCGACCTTTTCCGCAAGTTCTCCCTGAGATAATCCTAACTCAAGGCGACGCCTTCGCAGATTATCCGAAAACATTCTTCACCTCTCTGTTCCTTGCCAATTAAGCAACGGTGCTTGAGCACAGTTCGCATTATATCCGCATAATCTCACCAATTCAATGGTTCTGTCACTTTTCAACAAATCAGTTCAATATGGTTCTTCATATTCAACATAAATCCATCTGAATGCGCAACGGCATTCAAACAGATGCCGTTGCGCTATTGATCCCCTCGGTGTATACAAGGCAGACCTATATCAGATTTTTCACAACAATCAAAACCCCACCATATTATGACTAGAACCAGAAAAAGGTGTTCCAATAAATTCGGGTTTGGGATATCGTTCAAACGGGAATAAATACTCAGATAATTCCTGTTCAATATATCGGATGTCATTCTCATTTTCCGGATGAAGCCTAAGCGTTTGTGTATTGTTGATGGACTTATTCGGATTAAAAACGGACATGGGCTTAGTATGGGGCCCCAAATGTAAAAAATCCTCTATTGCCTTTACTGACTTATCATACTCATAGATTAAAGCCTCAAAGCTCATGTGTAAAACCCGATTTGAATTCTTCTTCTCTTTCCTCATGTTGCGATAATAGATCACAAAATCCTGCACATTCGTTCGAGGAAAGAATTTCCCGTCCGGAGATTTATTGTAAATTGCATCCAAATACAAATCTCGAGGATCTCGGTCAATTATCACTGCATAGGGGTCTTCAAAAAATGGGAAACTTTGTTCCGGATTGTTCCCTTCAAATGGTTGGTCCAAGCATATCGGCTTACTAAGATCCGCCCCCATCGCCAACAATATGCTATTGATATACTTTTTTGCCTCGTCATAAAAGTTTTCCGGTTCGATTGCATAGTACATATCTCTGCATGGCCACAGGTAGGAAGGCTTATGCGTTATCTTTTCTATGACCTTCGGCATAAGCACTTTTTTGGATGCGAATGCGAAAATATTCCTCAATACGTTCCCGGACAGCACATCGGCGGTATCCGTTCCCCTGTATCTTACCTGACAAATTGATTCAATGAACTTTTCGCTCAGTTGGTAAAACTTGTCCCCATTGCAGGGCTTATTGATGAATGGGGTTTTATAGCACCGCGCCTGCGCAAGGAACCTCTTAATCGCATAGTCGCCCGATTCAAATTTTGCATATTGCTTCATGAGGTGGTATTCCAGGTCTTCCAACCCATCAACCCTATACGGTATGACAAACTCAAATCGATCGAACACCTGAATCCCCTCGTATTCAGACAACAGATCGGTGAGAACAGACGAACCTGTACCTCCAAAGCCACAAGAACCAATGATCATAATGATGCTCCTCTCTTATCCGATGAATTGAGTTTCCACCTGAATTTAGCATTCAAAACGGAGTCCATCTGTTCGCAAAGATCACAGATGCAGGGATTGTCCAATATAACATGTTCCGCCCTCTTGCGGATGAATTCAATCAACATACTCACGCCAAAAATCACGGCGACCAATAACATGCTGTATGGAAGATACCACACGCTCCTCGATAGCATATCCAATTTGAATATTCCCCTCCAAAGAATCGGTATCGTCGTTTCGTGATTATGCAACAGATAAATACCGAAAGTATTCGATGCGATCCGGTTGATGCGCCTGCGATTCCGAATTTTCAATTTCAAAAATATCATAAAAAATGCCCCGGCAGCGATCAGACACGGGAAAGAGGACATATCCCGTATCGTGGAATAATTCATTCGCATGAAAGCATTTCCTTGAAGACCTTCCCTATACAGAAGAACTTCCACAAGGTACATGAACCCATACGCGCATAGAAATATGGTTATATATCGTCTAACGCTCCCCCCCCCGATTATTGATGGATGCGTTTTTAAGTATCTGACGAGAAAGTACAGAAAAGAAAACCATACCGGGCCGAACATCAAAAGTTTAAATATCAGTCGAATGACTGTGGAATCGCCAAACAGGCTTCCATTAAACGTCAAAGTCGGCAGAATCGAAAATAGCATCGTCCCTGCGAGAATATGGCGCCGCCCAATCTTAAGCCTCTCGTATATCTTGTTCAGCAAGGGCAGCAAAAACAGCAGTATGATATAAGAGGACACAAACCAGTAGCTCCTTCCGAGGATGGGAAAAAACGACTTAAGCCACGTCCTCGCTGAAATCCGGCTCGAAAACACGAGCACATCCACAATGTTCAAAGCGATCAGATAAAACAGCGTCTGCAACCATATGCGTGCAATTCGCCGGGTTTGAAATTGCTTCTGATCGACGAGAAAATACAGTCCAATAATCACAAACACGTTTGTGCCAAACTTTCCTCCCAGGAGAAAAAAGAGGGACAGGAGCGTATTCGCATGAAAACCTCCATCATCCAAAATCCCGCTCAGGGAAACGACATGATTCAATACGATCATGACCATGGACGCGATCCTGCATAACTCCAAATTGCTGTTTCTGGTCATATCCGTTTCCTCATACTCTCAGCTTCATTTATTCTTTTGGTTCAACAGGCATCTGCAGCCAATGGTAACTACTCGCTTGCCTCATGAACGATCCTCTGAAAGTGCGGTATTCCTGCCGCATGGGTGGCTTCCTCATCCCGCAGAGAGTCGCCAAAGGACAGAGATACTCTCGGATCGATGTCAAAGTCTGCCATCGCCCGCAGGAATAGTCCCGGCTTGGGCTTGCGGCAATTGCACTCGCCTGTAATCTCCGGAAGGTGCGGACAGAAGTAAAATGCGTCGATGTGTGCGCCGTACTCCGCCTGAAGGCGCCGGTTCATTACCTTGTGCAGTTGATGCATCTGTTGCTCCGTGTACATTCCCCGCGCAATGCCTGACTGATTCGTGACCACGATCACCAGATACCCCGCCTCATTGCACCGGCGGATCAACTCCGGCGTCCCCGGGACAAACCTCAGCTTGTCCGGATCAAAAAGATACCCCGTATCGACATTGATCGTGCCATCCCGATCGAAAAACGCCGCTTTGTTCATGTCAAAGCTTCCTCAATCAATCCACAGAGAATATGATAAATGCATACGTGCGCTTCCTGAATGTGCGCTGTCACATCAGATGGTACGATGATTGCGACGTCTGCCATGGCGCGCAGTTTTCCTCCCGTCTTGCCCGATAGCAAGATCGTCGTGCCGCCGATCTCCTTCGCCTTTTCAAACGCTTTGATCACATTGGTCGAATTGCCGCTGGTTGAAAGCCCTAGCAGTACATCGTGTGCCGTCATCAATCCTTCAACCTGCCGTGCGAAAACTTCGTCAAAACCATAATCATTGGCAACTGCCGTCATTACAGCCGAATCGGCATTCAGCGCTACGGCAGCATACGCACGCCTCTCCTTTTGAAATCGTCCGACGATTTCTCCCGCAATATGCATCGCGTCACTGGCCGACCCGCCATTCCCACAAGCCAAAATCTTTCCGCCGCTTCTTAGCGCATCGGCCATGCGCTTTCCCGCGTCCGCAATTTGCCCGATCAGCACCGGATCTTCCAGAATCTGGCGCTTCACATCTATGGATAGCTGGATTTCCTTCCGAATGAGTTGTTCCTGATTCATTTTCGCTGCCCCTTCATTCGTTCCAATATGTTTGTAGTTGAATGGCCCTCCGCGAACGGCACCAGCGTCAACCGCTTGGCGAACATCGCTTCCGGCACATCGGCCGGCTTGTAATCCCCGCCCTTGACGTGAACGTCTGAATGGATGAACCGCATCAATGCCATCGGAGCTTCCGCCGCGGCGGCAAGCGCTTGGGGCGTTAGCTTTGCCCGCTCCTCCTCCGTAAGAATGTCAGGCATCTCCTTCGGGTCAAAAATGACCACCGCGTCCACCATGCGCAGCGACAACAGCATGGCCGCACGCTCCTGTTCGCCGTTGACCGGTCGTTCCGGGCCCTTTAAGCGCCTGACGGCGGAGTCTGCATTGATCGCCACTACCAGCCGGTCGCCTTGGCGCTTCGCCTCCTGCAGCACCCTCAAGTGTCCCACGTGCAGCACGTCGAAGCACCCATTTGTGGTCACAATCGTTTCGCCTGACCTCCGCCACTGGCGAAGCTTCGCTCCCAGCGCGTCCATATCGCGATCGGAATAGACGCGTGGGCCCTCGCTCCGGCTCGTTCCCGGCATCCACGCCAGGACTTCCGTCATGGTCACCGCCGCGGTGCCGGGCTTGCCCACGGCCACGCCTGCCGCCGCATTTGAAAACCGCACCGCCGCTTCGATGTCTGCCGGATTCTCCGCAAGTTTTACCGCAAGCGCCGCTACGACCGTATCGCCCGCGCCGGAGACGTCGTTCACCTCCCGCGCCTGCGTTGGAATATGCAGTATGGTCTCTTCGTCCAGTAGGCTCATGCCCCGTTCGGAGCGAGTCAGCAGCAGATGCCGGACCCCCAGCTCCCGGCACAGGCCCCGATAGGCGGACTCGATCGCCGCATCGTCGTTGGGCACCGATTTCCCGCCGAACAGATTCAGTTCCTTCATGTTCGGCGTAATGACGAACGCCCCGCGATATTTCTCCCATGCCGTGCCCTTCGGATCGACGATAACCGGTTTGCCCGCGCCTCGACTGAGGCGAATGACTTCCAGGCAGATTCTCGCCGTACAAACGCCCTTGTTGTAATCGCTCAATACGACGACATCCTGTTCGGGCAGAACCTTTTGGAACCGTGCCAGAATATTGTCTTCCAGGGCATCGTTCAATTCGTAATGATCGTACATGTCGATGCGGGCGATCTGCTGGCCGTTGCCGACCAATCGCACCTTGTTGATGGTATGCTGTTTCGTATCCAGGCACACGCCCTCGACGTTCACGCCCGTCTTCCGCAGCTTTTCTTTCAAACGCGTTGCCTGTTCGTCCGCGGCCAGCGGGAACAGCGCGGTTGCTTTCGCCTCGAGCGAGGCCACATTGTAGGCGACGTTGGCCGCGCCGCCAGGGCGGTCTTCCTTCCACGTCGGACAAACAATCGGAATCGGTGCTTCCGGCGACACTCGGCTGACGATCCCGTAAATATAGGTATCCAGCATCGCGTCCCCTACCACCAGGATTCGAGGCTTTCGCGTCATGATTCCCTTGCCCCTTTTCGCCGAATAATCTTAAGCATCTCTTCCCAACCGTAGCGCAACGTTTCCGGCGGAGTCAGCTCCATTTCCCGATGCGCTCGCACCGGCCAAACCCAGACATTGTAGCAACCTTGGCTAACGATCTGTGACAGAATGAGCCCCCAGATTCCCCAGCCCATCGCCAGCATACCCACGGCCAGCACTACACCCAGTGTCGACGAAATCAGGAATGCCTTTGCGTATGGAACGCGATTGGTACAGGAGAAATACGATGTGTAGCAATTGCGGAACTTGAGCAGAAACTGGTATAAGCCGACGCCCAATAGCACCGCCACGCTGGGGGTGGTGGCGGGCTTGATGAGCCGCAATATGGGCAGACCAGCTGTGACAATGGCGAGCAGTCCGACCAGATACAGCGCAACATACGACACAACGATCAGCGACATGGTGCGGCGGGTCTGTTCGCGGTCGTTGGACACGTAGGCCGATTGCAGCACAGGCTGATTGGCGTTGTACAGCGCTCCTGCTACGTTTGAAAGCACCGTCGTGAGCTGGACGGCGAGGGCATACACCCCCGTCTCCGCCAGGGTCATAAACAGCGGACTGACGAGCGTACACGCCTGATTGGCCAAGTAATTGGCGAGCGTGACAACTCCTTCCCGGCTGGCATTATGCCACACGATAAGGAAAGTGTCCCGAACCTCCGTTCGGGTCGCCTTTTCCCGGACGCCTGCCAGGCCCTCGCCGATGCCCCGATAATGCAAATACGCCCGCTTGCTGAGCAGGCGCAAAAGCATGCCATACATCAGGTACGCAATGCCCGTTCCCACAATGCCGCATCCGCCTGCGAGCAGCGCTACGGTCAATGCAATTTGTATGGCTTTGGCCGCCACAGTGACCCGGTTCGCCGCGCTGATGGCTCCCACGCCCCGCAAAAATGCATTGAAATAGCCGTAATACAGGTTCAGAAAGATCGCAAACGCATAGAACCCCCAAGCGATCAGCGGCTCTGGGCCGGACACATTGCGACAGATGTGCCGGATATAGGCCGTTCCCGGCAGCGCCATGCAGACCAGCGCCAGCCCGGCCAGCAGCAGAAACACATATCGACAGGCAGTCATAGTGCGCTTCATGAGCGCGAAATTTGGCTCTCCATTTTCGGCAAACACCGCGCCTGTCTTTTTTAATTCGCTTGCACCGCACCAGGCATAATTGATGTTTCGCGCAAATGTCACGCTAAATCCGAAATCGAAGAGTGTGGTAATCCCCGCAATGCTCTGGAATACGCCCCACAGCCCATACATGTCCTCGCTCAGATAGTGCAGTATGAACGGCAGCATTATCGCGCTGCTCCCAACCGATACCGCTACCCCTATGTAACTCCACAGGTAATCCTTTTTGTTTAATCGTACAGCCAAGAGAGAAAGCTCCTTCCCTTTCTTTGATCAAAGCTAGTGGTGTATATTTCAATCAGAATTGGATACAAAATATCTCGAAAACCAAATGCTTACTGCAATGATCGCGGAGTTTGATTTGTTTTCAGATAACTAGAATAATATCCCAGAAAAATAATAAACCATATCGCGGTGGATTCACCTGCGGTAAATATTTCAACAGTCACCATCAAAAAAATAACAAACACAAAAGTACATATATGGCCAGCAAATATATTATGGTTTGCATATGCCTGAGCTTTTTTCATGCACAAATGAATGGTAAATAAAAATAGTGCTAACCCAACTACCCCATATTTTATCATCATATCAAGAAACTGGTTGTGTAAGTGTGTTTGCGTTATTTTGAAGTAGCTATATAATTCTGTTGTGGTTAAATAACCATAGCCTGTCAATAACTTCTTAGGTATATTTTCAAGTCCAATTTTCCATAGTTCTTGTCTTCTCATAAGTGAAGATGTTTTCCCTAATATAGTATCAACAGCATAAGAAATGAGATTGATACTCAAAAGTTTTGTAAAAGCAAATATAATCGCTATATTTGCGGCTGTTATTATCACATAATATATTTTTAATTTCATTATCCCCGCCTTTTTCACGAAAGAAGCAATATAGAATCCGTCCAAAACCAGAAGACCAACTATAAGCATAGCATTAAACGCAAGAACAGTTTCAATATGGATCAATATAATAATAAAAGTATTCCATGCCTTTTCTTTATTTGAGTCGATTCTCCATATTGCCAAGACATACAATGGAGTCAAATAATACTGAAACGAGCTTTTATATCCCAAAAACCAACATGCTGTATATCCAACACGTGACATCGTTTTCAATTCATACATTCCATCCGGAAAGCGTATCAAGCAAAATAAGTTGATTATGGTATAAATTTCCAAGAGTATTTTTATATCAATCGCCAAAGTGTCCAGATTCTTCTTTGCAATCTCCATATAATAAAGCAACAGCAATGGCCTCATCCAACATGTCACATAGGCTCTCGTTACTCCACTTCCAAATATTGTTACAAGCAATCCCCATAGGAAAAGGCCGCTGAAAGCCAATAAAAGTTTTGAGAGTCTTATCTTTCTGTAAGCGTAAATATTAAGAATAATAACTATATCAATAACAAACCCTATATCATAGAAGTATCGTGAAAAAGCCGGAAAGATTCCACGCATACCCGCCGGTTCTATTAAAAATAATAAGAAAATAAAAACGATTATTTTTCTTATTGATACTTTCATTGACAATCCTCCACCATAGTTTTCAAGATGCTATCCACAATTCTTGACGTCGAAATCCCATCCAGGCATTTTTTATCTTTGCAATGTGCGCCCCTGCTTGTACAGAAACACGGGGAACAATCCAAATCCAAATGAATTGCTGGCGAATTGATTCCGCCAGGGTTCCACATTCTGTAATCCGAGCCACCAAAGATGGTGAGCGTTTTTGTCCCGATAGCAGAGGCACAATGCATCATGCCGCCTTCCGCACCTACCATCAGATCGCACCTGGCAATCATTGTTAAGCTCTGCTTTATAGTTGTTTTCCCAACCATATCGAGGATTTGTGCGCTGGCAGGAAATGTCAGGTGTCGTTCCTCGATCTCCTTTCGCTCTTTTTCTCCTCCAATTAGCACAACAAAATATCCTTCTTCAATCAATGCAGCGGCCAGCTCCACCCATCTTTCAAGAGGCCACGATTTTACATCGTACACGATGGATTTCCCGTTTTCTGTCCATGACATGGGATTGGTTCCCAGAGAGAACCCTATGACCTTTGCTTTCTCATCCATCGGCAAACTCTTCAACCAATCAAAATCAAGTTTCCCTCTCTCTATAGACAGCGCATTGTCCCTTGCCTTTACTCCGATTGCTGCCAGCAAACGCGCGTTCCTCTCCAAATAATGTGCGTGTTCTGGAACATCAACTTGAATATCGACCTTGTTCGTGCCGTAACCCACAATCTTTTTACAATTCGACCATCGCATGATTCTGTATATCCACAATGACCTTCCCTTCCCAGAATTGCCAATGCGAACGATGCCAAAGTCATACTGTTTTTCCCTCAAATGCGCAATCAACTTCAGGTCGTGCCGGATCTCTTTTGCAGCATACCAATATAGATGATCCACATAGCTTTGGCAATCCAAAAGTTGCTGATTGAGCTCCGATATGCGTAGAGACCCCCGCATAATGAAGTCTACCACAGCATCCGGATACTGCTCCTTGATGGCCCTTGCCATGGAAAGAAATTGTATGATATCTCCGATGCCGGGACCTGTATGAATCAAACACCGCATTTTATGCCTCTAAACAATCCATGAGCCTTCTGGCATAGTCCATTTTATCAAATTCCGAGGAGACCCGCTGCACGCCGTATTCCGACAGCATTGCATACTTATGCGCATCATCAAGGACGTCCACGATGGCCGCCGCCAGGTTTTCCGTCAGTTTTTCATCTCTCTCCAGTACGATGGTATCTCCCACGTATTCTCGGATACCCCCTGCATTCGTCGTAATCAGGGGAATCCCGCACGCCATCGCTTCCAGATTGGTCAATCCTGCCGGCTCCTCCCACATCGAGGGCAAAACAGCCAGATCAGAAATCTGATATATTTTTTGCACTTCGCTCTGCGGAATATAGCCGGTAAAAATAACTCTATCCCCGAGTGCCGCGGACAGAGCGTACAGCTTCTTTTGATAATCGTCAAGCATCTCAAAGCCGTGCATAAAGCTTCCGACGATGAGTATTTTTATATCGTCCCTGTGCAACTTGTGCACCGCCTCCAGCACCTTGTCTGCCCCTTTTTCCGCGGTAAGCCTTCCGACAAAGCAGAGCACCTTATCCTCTTCCTGGAAGCCGTAAGCCTTCCGGAGCCTCTCGCGCTCGGCGACATCTTGCAATGGTTGAAACTGGTCCGTGTCCACGCAGTTATACAACACTGCCAGCCGCTCTCGCGCAATGGGGCCGATTGGATTCTGCTCCGTAGCAATCTCATCCGCCACATAGCCGCTCACGCAAATCACGGACGTACACTTCGCAAATACTTTTTTGCACTTGCCGTTGATTCGCGGCACGTTGTGAAAGTGATAATAATACTCCCCTCTGTAGCGCGACAACCGAATGCACCAGGCCAGCGGAACGTTGTTTTCCAGAATAACCTTATCGAACGTGCGTTTTCGCAATGTCATGGAGGCAACGCATATGTAATAAATTAAGGAAAAAACCGTTCGATAGGAAACCGCTTTCCTCCTCTTAAAAAACGTTTTTATACAGTAGAAAAACAGCCTGTCCAGATATGAGATCCACACGGGTGGTTTTACCCATATAAACTCTACATTTTTGTACTTTTGCGATATCTGCTCCGCTTCGGAATCATAAAAGGAAAAAACACTCAGTTCCATCAAATGCTGTTCACTGTTTCCTTCGACAATGTGCTCTATCAACGTCGAAACCGCGCCGCCCTTAGATGCCGGAACGGGATATCCTCCATTTGAGTCCGCCGTGAATATCCCCACTCGCATTCCTTTTTTCCTCCAGTTATAATTCTCTACTGTACGCTTTAAGTCTCCATTCTCTCATGTGTTGGAACAACTGAAATAAGAAGACAAGTAAAAATTTGCGAGACGCTCTGCTTGTTCTCTGATATTGAACAAGGAATTCATCCGGAGAGAATCCTCTTGCTTCCTTTCCACATCACAATAGGCAACCACACTTTTTGCCCATGCTTCAGCGCCTAGATGAATGCTCATAAATACAGCGTTCTGCGTAAGCTTCGTTTCGGCCGTCATCATATCAGATAGCAAACATGGCAGGCCAGCCGCCTGCGCCTCCACGCCAACCACCGGTAGCCCTTCGTATCTCGAAGGCAGGACAAACACGTCCATCGCCTGGTACAACCTGGGAACGTCATTCCGATTTCCGAGGAATAAAATGTGCTTCTGAAAGTTCCGCATCGGCGCTCCTTGTTTTCTCATGGCAACAATCTCCATAATAATTCATCAATTTATTCGCCTGAATTGAAATATCGTACTCATCCGTCCGAAGGGGTGTGGTTGTCAAATCTCTATTTTGCAAAATCTCTTTGGCCCATGCATCCGCCCCATCCCTCAAATCCAGCGATACTACGGTCGCCGTGACCACAGCATCGCACGGAAGAGCCTTGGATATGATCGTCCTTACGCCGCACATTTGTGCTTCCACCGCGCCCAGGCCAAGGCCTTCATACCGGGAAGGAAACACGAACACATCCATGGCCTGATAAAGTCTGGCAACATCATTGCGATTTCCAAGGAAAATTACTCCCCCCCCCCGATTTATTTTTTGAACCTTTTCTTCGATCTTTGCGCGGTCCTCTCCCTCCCCAATCAGTAGCAAAACCGCGTTGGGGTTTTGCCTGTATACTTCGGCAAAGATGTCGATCAGAAATTCTTGATTCTTCTGATAGCAAAACCGGCCCACATGACCTATGACGAATTTGTTTTCAATGCCAAGCTCCTTGCGAACTTCGTCACGCATCGCAGGATTAAACCGAAATTTCTCTAAATCAATGGCATTGTTGAAAATCGTCACTTGTCCGCGTTCCATGGCCTTTTTGCCAAAAAGCCATTCTCCCGCAGCCTTTGAACAGGCTGCGTAATGCGTCGCATACACCTTTGCGAAAGGGCGCAGCGTATATTTCAAGATGTTTTTCTTCCATTCACCCCTGGCCGCCGTTGAATGGTTGTGTGCGATCCGAATCGGAACGCCCGCTCTTTTAGCTGCATAAAGCGGGAATACGCTAAGAGTATTGATATGTGAATGAACAATCTGATACTGATTCTCTTTGAACAGCTTTACTAAAGCGGGTATGTATTCAACAAGCCTCTGATAAGGGGGGACAATAAAAACGCGTCCACCAAGACTCTCAATCTCTTCACAAGGAATATACGTTGAATCCTCGTCTACAATAAAGTCAAACTGTATTCTACTGCGGTCAATATGGCGGTAATAGTTCATCACAACCGCTTCGACTCCGGCGTTGTTCATTTTCCCAACGACCTGTGCGACACGCATTTTCGCTTGCACTACTCTTTCAACTTGCATGTTCACATCCCGCTCTTTTTCAAAACCGCCTTGACCGTAGCAAACAGGATTTTCACATCCAGCCACAACGACCGATTCTGCACATAATACAGCTCCATCCGCTGCCTTTTTCCATCCTCATACATTGCATTGTTGCGTGCATACGCCTGCCAATATCCAGTCAATCCCGGCTTCACCGAAAGCAATATTCTCTGCTGCGCTGGAGTATAATTCTCGAGTAATTCGCTTTCTATGATAGGCCGCGGGCCAACTAGCGACATATTCCCTTTAAGCAGAACGTTGTAGGGTATTTGCAGAACCTCGTCGAGGCTCCATTGACGCAACTTCGCTCCAAAGCATTTGCGCCCATCGCCTGGCTTTTTCCAGCCGATCAAACGAGGGTCATCCTTGAGCTTGTACTCGTGGTGATATTCTGCAAGCTGATCCGGCGTCAACATTTCTTCCAGATGATCCGCGTCCTTTCTCATGCTTCGCAGCTTCGCTACAAATATGGGCCGACCACCCTTGCCGACGCGTTTCTGAAAATACAATGGATTTCCTGGATCTTTAATCATGATGAGTACCATCAAGATGAGTAACAGGGGTAGCAGAATAATACTGACTACCATCGACGACAGGAAATCGAAACAGCGCTTGATAACGCGGTATGCCTTGCCTGACGAATGTGATAGCAGAACCGGTGAAACCGTTTCCTGCTGATGAGTTGTCTGATGAGCAACATCCGTTAGCAATACCAGGTTATCTGCTTGCGCTCCGTTATTTTCCATTGGAACCTCTCTCTTCTCCAACTCCAACTTCTCCATTCTCCTCGATGCGATCTTCGCATATTCGAAGACCTCTGTATCTCGTCAACACTCAAACCAATGCCTGTCCCAGCGTCTGCTTTTACAGTACAGGGGAGGAGCTATCTACCCCCACCCCGGATAATTTTAGAGCAGTTCTGTTGTCTGCTGATTTTGCTTTCAGACATGCTTTTTTCACCATCCAGCGGCTTACTACAATCGACGTCAGATGCCGATCAGATGCAGTCCGCATTATTTTCTAAATTGCCCTTCAAACATCCCTTTTCTCGCTCAAAACAGCCCTATGTCTGCGTCCATTTCCATACATCAAACAGCTATCATTTTCACGAAACATTTTACAACTGATTCGGTTCGATACATGGAAACGAATGCCGATATAAAGCCAGGACCCACTGTCCTAACCGGTTTCAACTGCCGGGAAAAGCCCGTTTTGATGTCTGAAGTGGACGTTGCGGAAATTCATTGTTTGAATTACACAAAAATAGGCTCCAATTTGCTCCAATATTTCGTATAATCTGCGCACTAAATCCATACATCGAAGGTTCAAAATATCAAATACGCGCCCGTCCTTAGTCAGTCTTCTCTGACGATAGATCACCGGGCCTCCATCTTGCAACTTTATGGCCAATGCAACCAAGGCCATGATGGGACTTCCTACGATGAGCGTCAGAAGAGATAAAACAATATCTGCGATTCGTTTGAAAAACAGGTATTCCGGAATCGCCTTTGCGCGCAATACGCGCATCACCGGGATACTGTACATCTGCATATGTTGCGCACCCGCCATAATGACATCTCCGACATGCGGTACTGCGTAAAGCTCAATATCCTTCTCAATGCAATACTTTGCCACTCCATTCCGCAACGTTGCCGGAATCCCTGCTATAAAGACCGCTTCATGACCCTCAATTTCATTCAGAAGTGAATGGATTTCCACTGGATTCTTGATATATCCATCTATTTCATATCTCACGGACAGATTCGGGATTTGTTGTATCTTTTCTAAGTCGTCCTCTCTCCTGTAAATGACAACCGTTCGTTTCGGCTGATATAACTTAAAGTATAAGCGATTGGCACCTACTGACCAGGCCGCATTCCAAATCGCCTGAACGCCCAATAGGCCTAGCAAATATAATGGATTCTTCCATTGCCAGCAAATGCTCACTATTCCCAAATAGGTTATCATATTGGTGATAATGCACGCCAACAGCAGCGAATACAGGACTTCAGAAATTCTCAAAGAATCAATATGGTAGGCATTATAGGTCCTTGATAACCATATTAGAAAAACAGCATATCCTCCAATCAGTAATAAACTTTTATTAAAACTGATACTGGCATTATAAAACAAATACCAGCAGATACTAAACAAGGACACATTCAGAGCAACATTAAGCAGTTTGATAATCCGTAAAATGCCTTCACTGCGATGATTCATAGTCATATTTTTAATAGAACTTACTTCTTTCACAGGATCTGCTTCGTGATGTTTCTCCTGTACCAACTTCTCCATCTCCTTGGTAACACCCTAGGTTTGTAGAAATGTTTTTATCTTGTCAACGCATAAATCAATACTTGTCCCATTGTCTACCAATAAAATTCTTTATCTACAACACATGGAGGGGACAGCTCCCCCCTCGGATATTTCCAGAGCTATCTTGCTGCCAACCTATTCTGCTTTCAGTCATACTCTTTCTTCACACCCCCCCACAGAGGCTTATATTGCCGACGAAATATGTCATTTTAACGTGATCCATATAGCTCCACAAACTAGTCAGAAACCGCTCCTTCAGACATCCCTTTTCTCGCTCAAAACCGCTCTATATCCGTATCCATTTCCATACATCGAACAGTTATCATTTTCACAAAACCACTTACAACTGCATCGGTTCGATACATGGAAGCGAATACCGACCCAAAACCATTACCCACTGTCCTAACCGACTTCCACCATTGAATTACTGCCAATTTGATGTCTGAAGTAAGGGTTGTGGAGAATTGTTGTCTGAATCGTACAAAAACAAGCTCTAATACACCTTGATATTTCGTCCATTCTGCTCATATTTTCCATACTTCGAAGGTTAATGTATCTGTACATTCATCTCGGGCTCTTTCCCGCCACAACTTAGGGGGAGAGCTTTCGCCCCCCCCCCGGATATTCCTCCGTATCCGCTCTTATTCGTCTGTTCTTTTACTCTGCCTGTTTCCGCGGTCATTCCCTTGCGGCCGCTCCGAGGCGCTTCGAACTGCTCCGCTCAACCCGCTGCGACTTTCCCTCGCCGCATGCCCGCCATCCGGATCATTCTGTAATACGTCAGCAGACTTTCCTCCAGCTTCCCGTATACCAGCCGCGTACCCGGCACGTATAGCTGAAATCCTTCTCGCTCTATGCTGATCACCGGCTCCTCCGGTAAGAACATTCGCTTCTCTAACTGCTTCAACTCTCGCTCCGCCATCCC
>CANQDA010000048.1 GCA_947591155.1 uncultured Lachnospiraceae bacterium | reverse complement strand
AAACTGCCACCAGACCTAAATCTGATGGCAGAAAATTTTTATTTTTTTGATTGTCTACTTGACGGGGAGCGGTTCATCCGTCCTGCGGGGCGCCCGTATCTCATACTTATAAATGATCCTTCCGGATCCGCTCGGAGATCTCTTACTCGTTTCCGTACAGAGCGATCAGCTTGTTCAGATACTCGTATCTCTCCTTCGCGTAAACCTCGGACTGGTCGAACAGCTTCGCCGCTCTCTCCGGGTTCGCTCTCATCAGGGAGTTGTAGCGGACCTCACCGTTGAGGAATTCCTTGTAATCCTCGGTCGGAGCCTTGGAATCCAGGGTGAATGCCGGCTTGCCCTCAGCCTTGAGCGCCGGATTGTAGCGGAAGCAGTGCCAGTAGCCTGCCTTTACAGCCAGCTCTTCCTCGGTCTGCGCCTTGCTCATGCCCTTCTTGATGCCGTGGTTGATACACGGAGCGTAAGCGATGATGAGCGACGGTCCCGGATAAGCCTCAGCCTCTGCGATGGCCTTGACGGTCTGATTGAAGTCCGCGCCCATGGCGATCTGCGCAACGTACACATAACCGTAGCTCATCGCGATGGAAGCCAGATCCTTCTTCTTCACTTCCTTGCCGCCCGCGGCGAACTGAGCAACCGCGCCGGTCGGCGTAGCCTTGGAGGACTGTCCGCCTGTGTTCGAGTAGACCTCGGTATCGAATACCATGATGTTGACATCCTGGCCGCTCGCGAGCACGTGGTCCACGCCGCCGAAGCCGATGTCGTATGCCCAACCATCGCCGCCGAAGATCCACTGGGACTTCTTGGCGAGGTAATCCTTATCCTTCAGAACGGTCTTGCACTCATCGCAGCCGCAAGCCTCGCACGCCGCGATCAGCTTGTCCGCAGCCGGGCCGTTCGTCACGCCGCAATCGAAGGTGTCGAGCCACTCCTGAGCGGCCTTCTTCACATCCTCACTGCAGCAATCGCAGCTAAGCAGCGCGGTTACCTTGGTCTTCAGGCCGTTTCTCAGAGCCTTCTGAGCCAGGAGCATACCGTAACCATACTCAGCGTTGTCCTCAAACAGGGAGTTCGCCCACGCCGGGCCCTTGCCCTCTTTGTTTACCGTATACGGGGTGGACGGTGAGGAGTTACCCCAGATGGAGGAACATCCCGTCGCGTTCGCGATGTACATCCGGTCGCCAAAGAGCTGAGTGATCAGCTTCGCGTACGGAGTCTCGCCGCAGCCTGCGCATGCGCCCGAGAACTCAAGCAGCGGCTGCTTGAACTGGGAGCCCTTCACGGTGTTCTCCTTGAACTTCTCTACCACGTCCGGTTTCGCCGGAAGCTCTACCGCGTAGTCGAAGTACTTCTGGCTGTCCGCGTTCGCTTCCAGATTCTCCATCGTGAGTGCCTTCGCGCCCTTCTTGCCCGGGCAGACATTCGC
Source organism: uncultured Lachnospiraceae bacterium (assembly GCA_947591155.1). Lineage (GTDB taxonomy): Bacteria > Bacillota > Clostridia > Lachnospirales > Lachnospiraceae > Choladousia. The sequence goes on along the minus strand of CANQDA010000048.1, from coordinate 22,700 downwards.
GCAGGAGCCGCATCCGGTACAATCCAGAGCGGATACGACCATCGCGAACTTGTAGCCGTCCATGCCGGTCATCGGAAGCGTCTTCAGTCCTTCCGGAGCCGCGGCCACCTCGTCGTCCGTCATAGCGATCGGGCGGATGACAGCGTGCGGGCAGACATAGGAGCAGCGGTTACACTGGATACAGTTCTCCGGATTCCATACCGGGATATCCACCGCGATGCCGCGCTTCTCAAATGCCGCAGCACCCGACGGGGTCGTGCCGTCCACATAATCCTTGAACGCGGATACCGGAAGGTTGTTGCCCTCCTGCGCGTTGACCGCGTGCTGGATGTTGTTGACGAAATCTACAACGTCCTGTCTCTTGCCAGTGACATCCTTCGCGATGATGTCCTCAGCCTCGGCGTTCTTCCAGCTCTCCGGAACCTTGATCTCGACGACCTGCTTTGCGCCCTCGTCGATCGCCGCCCAGTTCTTCTGTACGACGTCGTCGCCCTTGCGGCCGTAGGTCGCCTTCGCGGCAGCCTTCATCAGCTCATTCGCCTGATCCTCAGGAATGATGTTCGCCAGCTTGAAGAATGCGGACTGAAGGATCGTGTTGATACGGGTCGGGCCCATGCCGGTCTCGATACCGATCTTCACGCCGTCGATCACGTAGAACTTGATATTGTGGTCCGCGATGAACTTCTTCACCTGTCCCGGAAGATGCTTCTCAAGGCCCTCCATATCCCACGGGCAGTTCAGAAGGAACGTGCCGCCGTCCACCAGCTCCTGCACCATGTTGTACTTGCGCACATAGGACGGATTGTGGCAGGCCACGAAATTCGCCTTATGGATCAGGTACGTGGACTTGATCGGAAGCTTACCGAAGCGGAGGTGAGACATCGTCACACCGCCGGACTTCTTGGAATCGTAATCAAAGTACGCCTGCGCATACATATCGGTGTTGTCGCCGATGATCTTGATGGAGTTCTTGTTCGCGCCTACAGTACCGTCCGCGCCAAGACCCCAGAACTTGCAGTTGATCGTGCCCTCCGGAGTGGTGACGAGCGGCTCGCCAAGCTCCAGGGAAAGGTTCGTCACATCGTCCTTGATGCCGATCGTGAATTTCGTCTTCTCGGTGTTCTTGTATACAGCGACGATCTGCGCCGGGGTCGTGTCCTTGGAACCAAGGCCGTAACGTCCGGAGAAAATCGGGGTGTCGTTGAACTTGCTGCCCTTCAGAGCCGCCACAACGTCCAGATACAGCGGCTCGCCGAGCGCGCCCGGCTCCTTCGTGCGGTCCAGAACGGAGATCTGCTTCACGGTCTCCGGGATCGCCGCGATGAGAGCGTCCGCGCAGAACGGTCTGTAAAGGCGAACCTTCACAACGCCCACCTTCTCGCCCGCTGCCATCAGGTAGTCGATTGTCTCCTCGATGGTGTCGCAGACAGAACCCATGGCGATGATGACCTTCTCAGCGTCCGCAGCGCCGTAGTAGTTGAACAGCTTGTAGTCCGTGCCGATCTTCGCGTTGACCTTGTCCATGTACTCCTGGACGATCGCCGGCATCGCGTCGTAGTACGGGTTGATCGCCTCACGTGCCTGGAAGAAGATATCCGGGTTCTGAGCGGAACCTCTCTGGCACGGATGATTCGGATTGAGCGCCTGGTCTCTCCACGCCTGCAGCGCGTCGAAGTCGAGCATCTCCTTCAGGTCCTCGTAATCCCATGTCTCGATCTTCTGGATCTCGTGGGAGGTGCGGAAACCGTCGAAGAAGTTGATGAACGGCAGGCGGCCCTTGATCGCGGAAAGGTGCGCCACCGGCGTCAGGTCCATGACTTCCTGAACGCTGGACTCACACAGCATGCAGGCGCCGGTCTGACGACATGCGTAAACGTCGGAGTGGTCGCCGAAAATCGAAAGTGCATGGCTCGCAAGCGCACGCGCAGAAACGTTGAATACGCCCGGGAGTCTCTCACCGGCGATCTTGTACAGGTTCGGGATCATCAGAAGGAGACCCTGAGACGCCGTATATGTAGTCGTCAGAGCACCTGCCGCGAGGGAACCGTGCACCGTGCCGGCAGCACCCGCCTCAGACTGCATCTCGGTGACCTGTACGGTCTGGCCGAAGATGTTGAGACGGCCCTGAGTTGCCCATTCATCCGTGGCTTCTGCCATGACAGATGACGGGGTGATCGGATAGATCGCAGCCACATCGGTAAACGCGTATGACGCATGAGCAGCCGCATGGTTTCCATCCATGGTCTTCATTTTTCTAGCCATTTGTGATTCCTCCTTATTTCTTTTTGGACCCGCAGGCCCAATATAATATCTCATACGAAGTTCATTCTATCACAGGTTTGTTTTTTTGTCTATTTTCCTTGAAATGGTTTTTGAAATTTTTTTGTATTTTTCTCTATACATCGCCGGGCATTATGATCCGCGCCCTTCCGGCCCGCCCGAAAAAAACGTTGCAGGGATATCCCGGTAATGCTAATATAGGATTAAATCAATTTATGGGAAAGAACGGGGATAGCAGAATATGAAGATCGGGATCCTGTCCATCAATATGCATACGAAAAATCTTAATTTCGCGTGCCCGGTTCACTCCTACGCATTTCAGCAGTTTTTGCTCTCCCACGGCATCGAATGTGAGATCATTGATTACACGGCGAACTATTATGACAATTTCGAGCCGCGCCATCCTTCCGAGTACTACACAGAGAAATACGAGGAACTCCTGAAAAAGGGCCGTCCCGACGGAGAAGCGGCGCGAAAGGAATACGACCAGAAGCTCAAAAAGATGAAAAACTGGGCTGAGGGTTATGCCGCTCTTTCCAGGGAGCGCAAGATACGCTACGATAAGTTTGAAAAATTTATCCGAAAATACTATATCACTTCCGACAAAGCGTATAATTCGGATCTTCTCGAGCTCGTCGACCCGGGCTACGATTGCTATATCTGCGCTACAGACGTCATTTGGAAAAGCAACCTGAAAATCGGCTTTGACCAGGGATATCTCCTCGCGAGCAAATGCATGGATAACAAATGGAAAATTGCCTATGCCGCGAGCCGCGGCACCCCGAAAGCCTACTCTCCGGAGGAGCAGACGCTGTTTTTCCACTGCATCAGCGACATTGATCACATCTCTGTGCGCGAGCCGAGCCTGAGGGAATTCATTGAGGACAACTCCGATCTGAAAGCTCAGGTCGTTCTGGATCCGGTACTCCTGCATGACGGAAAGTTTTATTCCGCGATCTCAGTCCCACCCCCGGAGGAGCACTATGTGCTGCTCTACTATGTGGAGCGTCCTAAAAACGCGAAAACGCTGACAATTCAGTGCGCGAAAGAACACGGTCTGAAGGTCGTAGAGCTCACAAATCTGCCGGTTGAGGGCGGCACGCTCCGCGACAACGGCGAGGTCGACCATGTCTTCCGCTATGACGTCGGCCCGGACGAATGGATCGGCTATATCGAGCACGCCGACTACGTCGTCACAAACTCCTTTCACGCGGTATGTTTCAGCGTGCTCTTTGAAAAGAAGTTTTTTGTCGGTTCCCGAAAGGGCGATAAGATCGAACATCTCCTGAGCGATTTCGGCCTTTGCGACTGCATCATCGCGCCCGACGGTACGGTCGGACTTCCGTTCGACGCAGAGATCGACTACGCCCCGATCAAGAAGAAGCTCGCCCGGGAAGTGGCGAATTCCGCCGATTTTCTTTTGAACGCGATCCATGCCTGCGAGAATTCCGTGCGGCCCCCGCGCGACTATGAAGCCTACCGGAGGTCGCTGACCTACCGGATCGTGTACGACAGCGGAAAAGGCCGGAGCGTCCGCTACTCCGGCACAGAGGGAAAAGGTCTCACATTGGGGGACGGGCATATCGAGTATACATCCAGACAGCCGCAGCGCAACGACGGTACCGCGCTCCTGCTGCCAAACATGTTCGCCCGTGAAAACAGTACGTTTCGCGGCTGGAGGCTTCGCGTCCGCATCGACAACAGCTGGTTCTGGTATCTGGACGACGGAAGCCTCGCTCTGCGAAAGAGCTATTCCGCCCAAAAGCACGGAACCATCCGCCTGTTCGCGGAAAATGAGGCAATTCCTCCTATCCCGGTCAATCACTTTGCCGAAATCGTTGCGGAGGCCTTCTGGAAGAAGCCTGTGCTTGCCCATATGCGGGACGAAGCTGTGCAGTGGCTGAACTGCAGGCTGAGCAACCGCGCCAAATGGTTCTTCAAGCGAACCCTGCGCCGGATGCGGGACAAGCATTAAAAATATTTATTCCTTTTTCTTCAGATCGCTTTTGATCTGCGTCGTGGAGATCTCAGGCGTCCGAGGCAGATAGACCACCTCGCAGTACTCCTTCAGGAAGTCGAATTTCCCTTCCCAGTCATCTCCCATCACAAAGGTATCCACGCGGAACTCTTTGATGTCGGAAATCTTCTGCTCCCAGCAAGTCTCCGGGATCACCAGGTCCACGTACCGGATCGCTTCCACGAGCCGCTTCCGTTCATCGTAGCTGAAATAGCACTTTTTATGCTTCTCTTTCCAGTTAAACTCATCCGTCGAGACCACCACGATCAGATAATCCCCAAGCATCTTGGCGCGCTGCAGCAAATTCACGTGTCCGTAATGCAGCAGATCGAACGTGCCGTACGTAATCACCTTCTTCATTCCGTTCCCCTCCTTTTCCCAAAATCTTATCACACAATACCTGTGCGCGCAAGAATCAACGCAAAACAAAAATAGCAATATCTATTGACCTTTTCCGCTCTCACCCTTTATAATCAGTATCAGTATCTGTCATCAGACAGACCGGACGGAGGTAGATCAGGATGAATTATGAAACCCTTCCCGCGTATCAGAGCCTGAACGCATTTACGGAAGATCAATGGAAACTCTCCCCGCGCGCCCTGCTGGACGCGTTCGGCGATGCCCTGCTTGAGAGCCAGCTCCTCCGCCTGGAAGAACTGTTGCGCGCGATTCACCGGGCGTACACGCTCTCTTCCGTGCAGGCCGGGGCAGTCTTTGCTTATCTGCGCGTAGTTCTTTTCGAGGAAAACACGGATGAGACCCGCGCTGAGGCACTCGGACACTTTCTGGACATACTGAAAAAAGAAGATGCCGCCGCGGTGCCGGACCGGGAATACAAGCGCCTGTGCATCAAGCTGCTTCTTCCGGCGATCTATGATCTGAATACATGGAAGCCGATCGCGAACCGTCTGTATTTCATGCAGCCGCGAAGTGGTCTGAACGAGACTTTCCGCTATCTGTTCCGTCGCCTCGAACGGGAGGGCGAATACACACCGGTCCTCTATATGTTGCACCGCGATTCGGTCACCACGATGGAATACTTTGTCAACGCCGCCTTTTTCGTTCGCGACATCACCGACGGAAAGGCGCTGTTCGTGCACGAGTCGAACGACCTGCTCGGCTATGTGCGCTTCCGCCCGGAGACCAAGGTCGTCCAGCTCTGGCACGGCTGCGGCGTATTTAAGCATATCGGACTGAGCACCGCCGGCAAAAAGGGGTACAAATCCTTAGCTGCCTACAAAGAATTTCCAGAATACAACAAATACTCTCTCGTCACGATCGCGAGTCCTGAGCTGTCCTGGGTCTTTGAGGAATTCATGGGAATTCCGAAAGACAGCGCCATCATCCAACCCCTGGGCGTCTGCCGCACCGACGAGTGCTACGACGACGGTTACAAGGAGAAATGCTTTCGCAAGCTCTACGAGGCGATCCCTGCGGCAAAAGGCAAGAAAGTCATTCTCTATGCTCCGACCTACCGCGGCCTCGGCAAGAACCGTGTCTCGCCGGACGCGCTGGACGTCGAGCAGTTCGCGAAAGCGCTCAGCGACGATTATATCCTGATCCTGAAGCACCACCAGACCGCGAGAGACCTGCCTGAGATTCCGGAGTCCTGCCGTGAAAGCTTTGCCTACGATATGACACGCGGAAGAGGGATGAACATCAACGAGCTAATGGCTGTCGCGGATATCTGCATCACCGACTACTCTTCAGTCGCGTTCGAGTTTTCCGTCTATGAACGGCCGCTGCTGTTCTTCGTCTTTGACATTGACGACTATATTGACAACCGCGGACTGTATTACGATTTTAATGAGATCACACCCGGCCCTCTCTGCCGGACCAACGAAGAGATGATCGATTATATCCTGCACATCGACGAGCGTTTCGACCGCGCGGTCGTGACCGACTTCAAAAACCGCTTCATGTGCAGCTGCGACGGACACGCATGTGAGCGCACCATGACGTTCCTCGATTACAATCATGTGTACTACTGCGGCGGCAAAGCAGCGCTACGACCGGAATACGCGGATCAGGCGGTTGAGGACGATACGACGGCCTTTTCCGGAGAAGCGGAGCTCAAGGGAGAAAACAGGGCAGTGCTTCACTTGTCCAAGAAAGAGCCCGCGGTCCGCGTCCGGACGGCGCAGCCGATTCCGTCCGAGCTCACTCTGATGCCGAATCCTTTTGAGCGCCGCGGGTTCCGTTTCGCCGGATGGAATCTTTTCCAGTATGAGGGCGATACGATCTACTGGAAATGTACGGACGGAACATGGCACACCAAACAGGAAATTTCCCGAAAGCAACTGAAAAAGCAGCTCTACCGGGATCAGGAATCCATCCGCGGACTGACCATGCGCAACGCTAATCCCGCATTTTTCTCCGCGAAGTGGAAAATCGCTTGCTTTTCAGGATTTTTTCAGTAAAATAGATATCGTATGTGTCCAGACCCGGTTTTCAGACCGGAATTATTCAATGAAAGGTGACAATATCAGATGATCAGTGCAAACAACGTAACACTCAGACTCGGCAAGAAAGCTCTGTTCGAGGACGTGAACATCAAGTTCACAGAAGGCAACTGCTACGGACTCATCGGTGCGAACGGAGCCGGCAAGTCCACATTTCTGAAGATTCTCTCCGGCAAGCTGGAGACGACGAAGGGCGACGTCTTCATGACGCCCGGACAGCGCATGTCCGTGCTGGAGCAGGATCACTTCAAGTACGATGACTACACGGTCCTCGACACCGTCATCATGGGCAACCAGCGCCTTTATGATATTATGAAAGAGAAGGACGCGATCTACGCGAAGGAAGATTTCTCCGACGAGGACGGCATCCGGGCCAGCGAGCTCGAGGCTGAGTTCGCGGAGATGAACGGCTGGGAAGCGGAGTCCGACGCCGCCATGCTCTTAAACGGCCTCGGCATCGACACATCCCTTCACTACAGCATAATGCGGGAGCTCGACGGCAGCCAGAAAGTAAAAGTACTCCTGGCGCGCGCGCTGTTCGGCAATCCGGACATCCTGCTGCTCGACGAGCCGACAAACCATCTGGATCTCGACGCCATCAACTGGCTGGAAGAATTTCTGATCAATTTTGACAACACTGTGATCGTCGTATCTCACGACCGCTATTTCCTCAACAAGGTCTGCACGTTTATCGCGGACATCGACTACGGCAAGATCCAGCTCTACGCGGGCAACTACGATTTCTGGTACGAGTCCAGCCAGCTGCTGATCCGCCAGATGAAGGAAGCGAACAAGAAGAAAGAGGAAAAGATCAAGGAGCTGCAGGAGTTCATCTCCCGCTTCTCCGCGAACGCCTCGAAGTCCAAGCAGGCGACTTCCAGAAAGCGCGCCCTGGAAAAAATCCAGCTCGACGAGATCAAGCCGTCGAGCCGCAAATATCCGTATATTGATTTTCGTCCGAACCGCGAGATCGGCAACGAGGTGCTCATGGTCGAAAACCTCTCCAAGACGATCGACGGCGTCAAGGTGCTCGACGACATCACGTTCACGCTCGGCCACAACGACAAAGTGGCGCTCGTGGGCGGCAACGAGCTCGCCAAGACGACCTTCCTGCAGATCCTGATGGGCGAGATCGAGCCGGACGAAGGACATTTCAAGTGGGGCGTCACGACCTCGCAGGCCTATTTCCCGAAGGACAGCACAAAGGAGTTCGACTCCGACCTGACGATCGCGGACTGGCTGACCCAGTTCTCCGAGATCAAGGACGCGACCTATGTGCGCGGTTTCCTCGGCCGTATGCTCTTCGCCGGCGAGGACGGCGTGAAGAAACTGAAGGTGCTCTCCGGCGGCGAGCGGGTGCGCTGCATGTTCTCGAAGATGATGATCTCCGGCGCGAACGTCCTGCTCTTCGACGAGCCGACAAACCATCTCGACATGGAGGCGATCACGGCCCTGAACAACGGATTGATCAAGTTTCCGGGCGTGCTGATCTTCACCTCCCGCGATCATCAGATCGTGCAGACAACCGCAAACCGTATCATGGAGATCCTGCCGAACGGCAAGCTGATCGACAAGATCACGACCTACGACGAGTACCTCGAGAGCGACGAGATGGCAAGGAAGCGGCAGGTCTACACGACGGAAGGCGTTCCTGAAGATAACTGACGCAAAAGCTACAAGCCGTGCAAAAACGGAAACAACGGTATGCTCATGCTTGCATGAATGCAGACCGTTGTTTGTATTTTTATACCCACAGGGCACCCCGTAACTCATGTCCCTACGGGACCGGAAAACAGCTTCGCTGTTTTATAATGTATAGGGCAACGCAATCGCTCTCTGAAAGAGGGCGATGCCGCCCCGGCGAGGGGCCCGCGCACGAGCGGTCTGCGACCGCGAGTGACGCACGGCTCGTAGCGTAGAAATGCCGCACAGCTCAAAACGATCCGCTGCGTCCCCCGGCTCTTCCGCCGCCGGGCGCAGCGTGCGTCATGCTTCCGCCGCCTCCGCCTCCCCTTTCCGGGGGATCCTGCCGGATCCGCGTCCGTGACACAGTCCGATAGAGAAAGATGTCGTTCGCGCGGGTGATATGGAAGCTCCCCTCTCTCACATAATTTCTGGCCTCGTTCTGCACACGCACGGAGCGCAGCTGCTGAAACAACACGACCAGCGTGACAACGGCCGCGAAGAATCCGATCCCCATCGCGAAAAAAAAGTAGGTCAGCGATTTTATACCGGCTTCATAGCTGTGATCCCTGTCATACGGGCTGCCCTTCGCAGCCTCTTCCAGAAACTCCTCCGCAAGATCCGCGAATTTCTCAAACGCCTCGGCGTACTCGCCGTCACTCAGATACGGCGTGATCTCATTGTCTATGACTTCCAGTCCGTAATCCGTGAACGTGTCGATCGCGCTGCCTCTGGTCGCCAGATGAAAACGCCGCTCCTGCATACTGATGAGCAGGATGATCCCGTCCAGTTCCGCTCCGTAGCCGTAACCGTTCCGGTAATAGTACCGGTCCGTGAAGCTCTGCACGTCCATCCCCTCGCAGGAATCCACCGTCGCCACGACCACGTCGCTCTGATATTCCTCCGCGATCTCCGACAGGCGCTCCTGCAACTCCGCCTCTTCCTCATCTGTGAGAAGTCCGGCTTCGTCCGCGACCTTCGCGTCGTTGGCCGAGACGCGCAGGCCGAAACATCCCGAAAACAGAACCAATACGCTGCACAGCATCGCAAAACACGACAGTATTCCCCTATATGTTGCATCCGCCCTGCACAGTCCTGCCGTTCGCCCTGCTTTCGCCAATGAGGACGTCGCGCATGTACTTTTTTCATTCCGCATCTTCGCGCCCTCCCCTCACAGCAAAAAATTCATCAGAAGCCACGACAGAAGCGTCGCGGCTACGAACACACCGCCTGCGATTCCGAACGCCCTGCCCTTGTCGGAGGGCAGATTCCCGATGAATTTCCCGGTCTGACCGTTCATCGCGAAGGTGTAGGTCTGCCCTTTATATAACGTATTAAGCAGCCATACCGGAAGAAGCGCGTAGCGGATCTTCCCCTGCTTCAGCTGAATGCTCATGTGCTCCGGAACGCAGGTCGCGTATCCAGCGATCGTCCCCATGAACGCGTTCTGCGTGCTCGATCGCACTCTGGTATTCGCGCGCGGCGCGCAGTCCTGAGCACTCTGGTCGTATTTGTCCGCAAAATATCCTGCCAGATACGCCGTCTGAAAATCGACCGCCTCCGAGTAGTCGTATGGCTCGAGTGAATCCATCAGCGCGTCATCCAGCTTGAGCGAACCGTCCGCCGGGACTTTCTCGAAGCCAATGTCCCCGCTTCGTGACACCAGATAGTGCTGCGTCTCCGTGTACATGTAATCTCCCTGCTGCCAGCTGTTGATCCTCGTCGCGCGGCAGCGGATATCCGCCTGCGCGTCGCAATCGTAGAGCCAGAACGGCACGTAGACCCCTTTGATCTCTTTGATCCGATTCTCGCTCTTGAACAACTTCGGGAGAAGATATTTCCCCTTCATGTGCTCTCTCAGACGATTTTCGGCCGTCTTTTTGTCGAGCTTGAACGGAATCACAAAATCGGGGCGCAGCATACCGGAGAGCTGCTTCGCAACGATCACGGAATTGCCGCAGTACGGACAGCTCGACGCCGCCATATTTCGGTCCGCCACGATCTGGCCGCCGCAGGACTCGCACACATAGGTGACCAGCCCTTCCTGCTCGCCGTCCAGCTCGTCGCCGCTCTGCGCGACATTCTCCGCGCTCCAGCTGGGATCGCGGTCCTCCTCGATATTCTCTTCTTCAAACTGTTTCAGCGTGTCCACTTCAAATTCCGTGTCGCAGTACGGACACTTCATCTTCTGCGTGGCGCTGTCAAAACGGATCGCGCCCCCGCAGCACGGACACTTGTATTCCAGAATTTCCGCCATTTTTCCTCCGCTTGTCTGAACTGATATGACTGTATTTTTTGCTTCCGCAGGCCGGTTCAAATGAGATCGATCACCAGTCAGAATTTATGGTCGGCGCAGACCGCCCGTTTCCCCGGGAGATTCTGCGCCGATCTGTCACATCGCTTTTCACTTTTATTCGGGTTTCTTCGCACCGCACTCCGAGCAGAATTTCCCGGTGTTCACCGCGCCGCACGAGCAGGTCCAGCCCTCATCCGGCTTCTTCGCTCCACACTCGGAGCAGAACTTTCCGATGTTCACCGCGCCACAGGTACAGGTCCAGCTGCCCTCCGGAACTGTCTGCGCGGGAGTCTGAGCCGCCTGCTGTTGTCCCATCGCGTACAGGTTCTGTGCGTTCATTCCGCCCGCGTTCGCCGCCATGTTGACACCCATGAAGCCATTCATCGCTCCCGCGGAATTCGAGGCAGCCGCGCGCATCGCGTCCGCCTGCGCGCCGACGAGCGTCGCCGCCGCCATCGTGGGATCGCGCATCACGGCGCTCTTCTGCATCTGCTTGATCATATCCTCGTCTTCCTTGGATGCAGACACCGAATTGATCCCGAAGGAAGCCGCCACGATCCCGCGCAGCTCCTTCCATTTTTTCGAGAGCACCTCGTTGAGCGCGTCCGCCAGCTCCATCGTATGTCCGGGAAGTTCGCTGTAGCGCACGCCCTGCTCCGAGATCTTCGCGAATGCCGGCTGCAGAGCCGTCATCAGCTCCGTCTTGAGCATGCTGTCCATCTCCGAGCGCTCATACACGTCCGCGACATTGCCGCAGACATTTGTGTAAAACAGGATCGGATCGGCGATACGGTAGGAATACTCACCGTTGCAGCGGATCGAGATATCCACATCCAGTCCGATGTTGCGGTCGATCACGCGGAACGGAACCGGCGTCGCCGTGCCGTATTTGTTTCCCATGATCTCCTTCGTATTGAAGTAGTAGATTCTCTGGTCCTTTGCAGGCTCGCCGCCGAACGCGAAGCGCTTGCCGATCGCCTCGAAGGTTTTGCGAAGCGTCTCCCCGAAGCCTCCGCCTAAGATACTCGGCTCCGTCTTGCTGTCATACTCGTACTCGCCCGGTTCCGCGCAGACCTCCGCCACCTTGCCGTTCTCGACGATCATCATGCACTGCCCGTCGGCCACCGCGATCCCGGAGCCATCCGTGATGATGTTGTCGCTCCCGTGTTTGTTGGAGGAGCGTCCGGATGTGCGTTTCATCCCCTTGCACACCAGAATGTCCGCATCCATCGCCTCACAGTAAAAATACTCCTTCCATGCGTCTGCCAGAACTCCGCCTGCAGATCCCAATGCCGCCTTGATCAGTCCCATTTTGTTCTAACCTCCATTCTTTCCTGTCCACTTCTGTCCCGTGACAGTTTCCTTTGTTGCTGTTTTTATGTTTGTTTTCTCTTATGTTTGCGCTTTCTCTCGTCCCTGATTCCGTTATTGAACCTCGACAGACACGACATCGCCTTTCGCGCCCTGCCGATATGATCCATTTGCTCCGGGTGCATAAGCCTTTATCATATAGTAATAGCTCTCGCCGCTTTCGACATCGCTGTCCGTATAGCTCAGCTTCCTGCCGCCTTTGACCTGCGCGATTTCCCTGAAGCTCCCGTTCTTTCCGGTCTTGCTTCTCAACACAAAGTACCCGTCGACGCGGCGCACGCGCTTCCACGAAAGTTTGACCTTGCCAAGCTTTTCCGACTCCGCGCTCAAACCCGTCACCTTACCCGGATAGGTCTTGTAGCCGGCGGTCGCCGGAGCCCCGAGCACTTCTTTTCCGCCTGCGCTGCGGGCAAACGCGCGAACCATAAACCTGTAGGTCTTCAAGGACTTATAGCTCCCTTCGATGGCATAGGTAGTATTCTTTCTTCCTTCGACAGTCGCCAGCTCCCTGTATCCTTTGCTCCCTGAATCATACTGATAAAGCTTATATCCGTCGGCGCCCCGCAGCTGCGACCACCTCAGCCTGATCCTGCTGTTATCCGCTTTTCCCTTCACCCTCAGCGTCGTCTTCTTTGTCTTGTCAAAGGCGGATGTCTTCACTGTCACGACATCGCTGTACAGACTGTACTTATATTTGCCCTTTTTCCCCTTCTTATAGGCGCGGATCTTAAACTTGCAGGTCTTGCCAAACGAGAACTTCGCAGTGTACGCACTCTTCTTTTTCCCGACCGTCGCGATTTTCTCATATTTCTTTCGCTTGCTGTTATACTGCACGATTTGGTAGCCGTCCGCACCTGACAGCTTCTCCCAGCTGAATTTCAGCTTCCTCGTACCGGTCACGGCTGTCACCGTAAATACCGGTTTGGCTTGCTTCGAAAAACTTACCGCAGTCGGCTCGGTACTGCTCTGCAAAGCCTCCGTCTCGGTCTGCGAAGGTCCAGTCTGCGAGGGCTCGGTCTGCGGCTGCTCATCCGATTTCTCGGAACTAGCCTGCCTGTCGGCTTTCAGCTGTATTCTCATAACATCCACCCCGGCGTTCTCCACATACTCCAGCACGGATACTGTGTCGATCAGGTTTGTTTCCTCATCCTCCGTCATCACATCCGTCGACGTGCCGGACGGATCATCTGCGGCCTCCGCCTCGTTTCCGTCGTCGTACGCGACCAGACCGACTTCCGCCGAATAATCGCCGTCCGGCAGATTCAGCGTGCCGATCACAAGCGGCGCGCCGGCCGCGTCACGGAAGATATTCTCCTTCCCGGATACGACGATGTCGACAATATAGTCCGTGACGTCCGCGTCATACGTGATCTTTGCATCCTTTACCTCGCCCGGGATATCCGCGAAGGTGAACGATACAGCATCCTCCGCAAGCTCTCCCTCCTCGACCGCGACGAGCAGTTTGAATCGCAGCGTCGTGATGATCTCCGTCTTTGTCTCTGAAAAGTCGAGCGCCACCGTCACATTGTTGCTGTCAGCCGCCTTGTCGAGAACGGCCGTAGCAATATTCTTCGCCGACACGGGAAGCGCGAAAAGAGCAGCGGCGAGCAGAGCCGATATGAGCAGATATTTCATCCATTTTTTCATTTCAAATCCCCCTTCTACCGCTGTTCCGCCTGTTGCTTCGATTTCGGCAATTCGATCTGCAGCGCGGTCTCCGGCAGTTCGCCAAAGCTTGCCGGCAAAGTCAGAAACGCCGTATCACTGACGATGCGCTCTCCCTCGAGCGTGAGCGCGTTGTCCACACGGTAGAGCTCCGCGCGCACGACACCTTTTCCTTCATCCAAAATGCCTTTATAGATCCTCTCGGAAAACTCTTTCACCGCCGCCTTATCCTTCAGGTCGGTACCCTCGGGCGGCGTCACGAAATAGATCCATTTCCCTTCCGATACCTCTCCCAGATTTCCTTTCTCCGGAACTTCCGCGAGGATCACCTGCTCGGCGTATACCTTATCCGCTTCAAGATCCGCGCCAATCACATTTCCGTGCTTCACCGCGTTTCCGTGCTCATCAGCTTCCTCTGCCCCGTCGTAGAGCATGACGACATTGTATGCCGGATTACCCTTGTAAGAGCCGGTGAAAAACAGGGAACCTGCCGGGATTGTGAGGGGCTTTCCGTCCTCGTCGTATCCGTACGGGCATTCCTCCTTCACGATGCCGACTGCTTTTGCCGTATCCTTCTCAAACGCGATATCGTCGCCAGACGGCCCGCAGACATCGATCTCATCGATCTCTACGTCTCTCGCGTCATGGAAGATAAATCGCACATAGCGGGCATCGTATGTGCCGATCCAGTAATCCTTCTGCTCCGCCTGGGCTGCATCGAACCAGATCGTCTGCGAGCCCTTTTCCGTCGAAGCAGCGATCTCGCACTCTTTCACCGTCACCCAACTGCTTCCGTCGCTGCTGACGGAGATCGTGACATTCCCGAGCGATCCGCCCACATACTTCAGGGAAGTGACCTCCGTCACCTGCTGCATGTCGATGGTGATCCTGTCGTCCGCCTTCGCTGTTCCCAGGAATGGTCCGGCTTGCGGATCGCCGACAACGCCGTCTATCACTTTTTTGATGCCGTACTCGACCGTCGGAGCGCTGTCCCCATCGAAACCGCCGTCCGGATAGTCCTCACCGCTGAGTACTTTGTCCTGTCCTTCCGCGGCTGTCAGCGTCGTCTCGACCGACCACTGCTTCTTCCCGAGCACACCACCCGTGGAGACGCGCGCCGAGACGATGTCCGATGTCTGCGAGTAGTTCAGGAACTTGTCGACCGCACGCACCTCGTAGTACAGCACCCGGTTATCCGTGGCCGCGATCACATCCGTGTATACAGCCTCGCCGTTCGCGTCGGCGAGTTTGAAGCCGATCACCTCGGGCTTCTGTTTCTTTCCTCTCCAATACGTGCTGCGGCTCACTTCATAGCCGAGGACCGCCTCCTTGTGCGCCGCGTCTGTACTGAGCTTAAGGCTTACGCGATTGTCGGCCGTATTTTCCTCATCCAGCGACACACTCGCCTTTGTCCCCGTGATCTTCAGTGACTCCTCCTCGCCCTTGTGATCCGCCCGGTAGTTCCGCGCGTCGTCGTTCACATAATAATATGCTTTATCTGTCACCGGATCACCGTACTGCGCCGCAAACGCCCTTGTGTCCTCATCCGGCGCCATACCCCAGCGCTCGAAGAACGGAAGAATGTTCGCCCCGTTCTTTCCTGCCGCCGCGCATGCGAGACGCATCAGGTTCTGATCGACGTCCTTGCCCAGCTTGAGCTCGACCGCAAGATCTTTATTCTTATTCTTCGGCGCCTGACCCGGATTCCTGGAGTACGTGTCCACGCGGGCGAAGAACAGATTGTCAAACATCTCCTGATAATCATTGAAGATATATCTATCGTCGCGGTATCCGTCCACTTCCTCGGTCTGATCGTCAAACGCGAGGTGAAGCTGCCAGTAGAGCGCGAGCTGCACCGCCCCGTTTGGCGAACGCCCGATCGCGCCGGAGGTCACCTTCTCGTACACATCCTCGTAATTGAAACGCGTCCTGTGCCCTTCGTTCGAGGCTTTCGTGAGCAGCTGCGCAAAGTAGTTGTTCGTGATCTCAGCGATCGCGTAGTGCGGATCGTTGATGTCGTGTCCGATCTCATGCGCGACGCCCCAGCCATAGCCGTTCCAGCTGGTCGACATGGCGAGCTTCGTCTCCGGGAACTCGACGCCGATGTGGTTGCCGGAGGCGTACATGAACGCGCCTGTGAACATCTGCATGTAACGGATATTCAGATGTCTCGACGGCGTTTCCTTATTGCCGCCTGCCCCCTTGAACAGACCTTTGTGCTGGTAAAACAGCGTCATGGTCTTCTCGATCGCTTCCATCGCATCCCCGACGGCCGCCTCTTTCTGCGCATTCGTCGGATACTTCTCAAGCGCGCTCCAGACCTGCGTCGCCGGCACCGAGTACATCATGTGATCCGTCATCAGGTCGGTCGCGTTCAGGAAGCAATTCTTCTCATCGTACGCAAACTCATTTACATTTGTATTCTCCGAGGCGGCATGCAGCGTCTCGTGCAGGGATGGGATCGTATCCACGTACGCGTCAAGCTCTTCGACATACGCGCGGATCGCCGCCTCTTTGTCATCTGCCCCGTAATAGTTCAGCACCGGGATCTTCGCGCCGCCGTTGACACGCACGACATACTGATCCTTCGGATCGTTGCCGGTGTACGCCACATAAAGCTGGCCGCCGCGCTCCTTCCCGCCGGTCGACGTGATCTTCGGGACAGTGATCTCGTTCTTGCCGACCTTAAGATTGTAAGTACTCGCCAACGCGTTCGACTCCGCGTGGAACTGTGTGAAGATCAGCTGCAGGTTCGCGTTCTGGCGAATGCTCTTCGCGTTGTGTCCGACGTAGACGATCAGCTTGTCGCCTGTCGCAGCGACCCTTCCGAGCGGCTGCCATGCGTTCAGACCGCCGAAATTGATGTGTCCGTCCTTCGCCGCCGTGATCGTATTATCCACGCGGAACGGCTCATCCAGTTTCAGCTCCAGCAAATCTCTGGCCGCCTCAATGTCAAGCAGCAGGAAATCCCGGAGCGGATGATATTCGCCCGTCGCAGCGTCCTTCGTGTTCACAATAGCCTCCGCAGCGTCGATCTGCGCCTCCGCGGCGGCCATATCCGTCTGCGCCAGCTCTGTCAGCTCAGGACTCAGGCAGGAGTGCTCTGAGTCGCCGAACAATGCTTCCACCGCGCCGTCCACCTTCTCATCATATCGATGGAAATGAATCTCCGCGATCTTCAGATCGATCCTGGCGTAGGTCGTGCCGATATACAGCAGGATCTGCTTCGCGCGCACTTCCTCGTCAAACTTTACCACGTAGTACGGGCGATTTGTCTCATCCAGGCAGCGGATCACACTGCAGCCGACCGCCTCGCCGCCGATATTCTTCTCAATATCGTCCGCGCCCCAGTATACGATCTTCGCCGTCTCGATGCTGCCCTTCAGATCGGCGGCCGTAAAGCTGAGATAATTCATCTCGTACTCATCGTCAAACGTGACTGTGACGCCCTTGCTGAAGTCGGCGACCGGATAGGAGACGCCGTCGTCCCAGTCGTTCTTGATCCAGTAGGACGAATAGCTGTTGTCCACCACGCCGTACGCCCAACGCGCGTGCTGACGCGCGACGCCGTTCACCGACACCGTCTCGTCTTTCTTTGCCTCGTCAATCGGGCTTTCCACCATCTTCTGCCCGTTGTGCGTTCCGCAGACCGCGCTTACGATATGATCGGTCAGTTTCCCGACCACACCGTCCGCCTTGTCGTCCAGCTTTCCGCCGTAGGTATTGATCAGCTGATACTTCGGCAGGCGAGGAGTATCGCCGCTCTCTGTCGTCGCCTCCGAGACGCGCGGGCCGTCGCCGACGCCCGGCGTATTCACGCCCCAGGATCCGCCCTTATAGTCGTTCCAGCCGAGCACATAGACCTCATACGTCGTCAGATCCGCGAGTCCCGTGATCGTGTAGCTGTTTTGCATCAGCCTGCCCTCTCCGTTCGCGGGCAGGGCATAATTTTCGACCACCGGCCTGTAAGCTCCCACGCCCTTCTCACGGTAGAAGATCATATAGCCATTCGAATCATCCATATCCTTCCAGGATATCTGGACGGAGCGGAAGCCGCCCTTCGTCACCACATTGTCCACTCTGCCCGGAGCGTTCTCCGGCGCCGGGATCGCGGTCACGTAATCCGTCCACGGACTGCTCCACTCGCCGTTGACCGAGCGGATCCTGATCTTATATTCCTTAAAATTGATCAGCGATCTGTCGTTGATCGAGGAGATCGTGTGAGGAGAACCCGTAACGCGCACGACCTGTGTCTGATCCGAAGCTTTCTTGACCGGGCCGCTGATCTCGATCTCGTAGCCGGTCACGTTGGTCTGCTCCGTCCAGTGAAGCTCAAGCTCCTCGTTTCTGGCGATCACCGGCTGCTGTATCTCCGGAATGCTCAGATCCGGAGCCGGAATTCTTGAAGCCATATCGTTGACAAACTGCACCTTACCGATCTCCGCAAGATTTTGATCCTTCTGCTTCGTGCCTGTGATCTTGATCGTGACCCGCTTCACAGCGACCTGCCGGCCGAAATCCAGAACAAACGAACCGTCCGGCTCCAGTCTGGACGTCGCCTGCTCCAGCGTGCCCGAAATCACTTCTTCCTTCTCCGCTGCTGCCGTCGGCTCGGCGCCTTCCGCCATGCCGTTATCCACAGTCTGCTCTGCTTCCGCGCTGATCTGTGCGGGCACTTCCACCTCGTCGATCTCCTCCACGGACTCAATAGAGATCGTGTCAGCCGGGAACCCGACCGCCATCAGCGTGACCGGAAGAACCGTATCCACAGGATCGGTCGTCTTCTCAGAAGCAGTCTCATCAGAAGCAGTCTCCCCTGAAGCAGTGACTTCTCCCTGTTCGGCCGCCTGCTCCGCAGCAGGTGCGTCTCCTTGCTCAGCTACAGCTGTGCTCCCTTGCTCCTCGGCAGATATATTTTCTCTCTTCGCTGCGCGATCTGCGGCAGATATCGTCTGAGGTACGTCGGTCCCCGGTATCAGCGGAAGCTCATACTGTACGGTCTTTCCGTTCTCCTCCGCCTCCACAACGACAAAGCCTCCGGTAATCTCGCTGGAAAGCGAACCGTCCTTCGCCCTCTCAACCGGCGCCTGAAGAGTAATTCCCTCAAGTGAAGCCGTGCCTGTCGTGACTTCCGTGCCGCCGTCCTGCACTTCCAATGTCCCAAAGTCGAACGCGATGGACACCGGATTCTCCTCTGAAATGTTCTCACCATTTGTCGGGCTCAGCGTCACCAAACC
The DNA here is from genome assembly GCA_947591155.1 of uncultured Lachnospiraceae bacterium. GTDB lineage: Bacteria > Bacillota > Clostridia > Lachnospirales > Lachnospiraceae > Choladousia. The sequence continues at coordinate 3,689 of CANQDA010000048.1, read as the reverse complement.
GCCATCGTTCAAAAGGTTGTCGAGTCCATCGATCGCAGTCGTGTCGTCATGCTGCACACGGTGCGGAACCGAAAGTATCGAGACCGTCGCCTCCTGAAATGCGTCTTTGCTCTGCACCGCAAGCTGAAGGTCCGCGATATCCACAACGCCATTCGCGTTCAGGTCGCAGATCTCATCTGCCGTGTTCGCATGGAGCGCGTCCATGATCGCCCGAATGTCCCTATCGTCGATCTCACCGTCCGGAATGTCGTCCTGTCCGCTCACATCCCCCAGACGCATCCAGCCGCTTACTCCTTTGCCCTCGTTCTTCACTTTCGAGGTGCACACTTCGATCCTTGCCGTCTCATGCGCTTCTACATTGATCACCTGCGTGTAGTCGGCAAACTGATGCGCCTGCAGCGTCACCTTGTACGCTCCGGGCGTCACCGTAAATTTCTCAGACGCCGAGGCCATCTTTCCACCGTCACTGCCATCCGGTACGGCGATCGTCACCGTCCGCGGCGCAAAATCGAATGTCCCATCCGCTGCGTCCACGGGCACAAGCGAGACCGTCACCCTCTCCGTATCAAGGAAGGGCAGCGTTGCCGCCACCTTGATCTCAATGTAAGAGTTGTTCCACTCGTCGAGAGAGAGCGTCTGGATCCCATTCCCGATGGCGCCAAGCTCCAGATCGAGCTCGGATCCTGTCCCCACTTCACTTTCGGATTCCGCCGTCTCGTTGTCCATGGAGCTCTGATCACTCCCGGATCCATCCATTTCTCCGTCTGAAAATTCCTGCCCGTCTCCGAGGCCCGATTCCCATTCGTCCCCGGAGCCCGAGAGCTCCTGGTCGGACTCATCCGCCGTCACGATCTCATTCTCCGCAAGATCGACATCCAAAGCCGAATCGTCCCCAGTGAGATCGGGTTCGAGAGCATCAAAAGAACCGTCTTCCGGGACTGCCTCCTGCATGTCGGTCCCCGATGACGGATCTGCTGCCGGACCACCCTGCTGCGATGCATCCTGCACATCCGCGGCAGACGTGTCCACTGTCCCGGACTGCTGCCCCGATTCTTCCGGCTGCAGCTCACCCGGAACCGTATCTTCCTGTACTGCGCTTTCCATGCCACTACCGCCATTCACCGTATCATCGGTGCTCTCCTGCATCGACGCAATCGTCTGCTCGGACGCGCAAACCGTCATGGTACAAGCCGACAACGGCTGCAATGCAAGGCAGCCGGCAAGCACAGTTGCCAAAATTCTCCTCATATGCAATCCCTCACTTAATTATATTTCCCCTCCCCAGGGGCAGAGTCTTATTCCTGTTCTGTTTCCGTGACTCTATCTGCAAATATGTCAATCCGGTCTGAACAGCAGCGGGATGTTCACGCACCCTTCACGGAAATCCCATTTCTGGTAGACTCTGGCAAATTATTATACCATATTTTGTGCCACTAAATCTGTTACAATTATATTAATTTTCCATCTGTAAAATAAAATTTTCTTAAATCTCTGCCGAGTCTGACACAAAAGCCATTCAAACAGCACAAACAGGAATTGCTTTTTCAGGTATTTGGGAATATTATTAAGAAAATATCAAATATAAGAAAAGGGAGTAGCCCAATGAAAACGTTGTTGATCATTGACCGCGATATCGAAAACCACCGGGAACTCTGTTCGCTTCTTGCCGACGAATATAGCTTCATAGAATTTGACAATGTCCGTGACGGCAAAAGCTTCCTTGCAGAAAACGGCGCAGTCGTCGCGGCCGTTCTTCTGAAGCCGTGTGATCCGTCCGACGATTTGGACGATTTTCTCGAATATGTGCAGCGCAGCGCCGACTTCTCGACCATTCCCGTGCTCATGTTGGTGGACGATGTCGTGGCAGCAGAGGCCTCCGGTCGGCTCGGGCACGGCTTCGTCGACTGCATCGGCCGCCCCTATTATCCTGCCGTCATCCGGAACCGCATCTCCAACGCGATCATGCTCAAAGACTCTCTCACGTTCTACGGAATCGAGAAGATGCTGAAAGCCCTGCCCTCAAACATCTATCTGAAAGACAAAGAGGGACGCTACATTTTCGCGACCCACTACTGGCATCATCTGGATCACTCGGACGATCCGGACTGGACGATCCGCGGAAAGACTGATCCGGACATCCGCAAGGACAAGGAGAATGCCATCGCCGCGCAGAAAAAGGACATGGAGATCCTGGAAAACGGCCGCGGCGCGGCCTACACGATCGAGATCAACGCAGACGGGATACAGGAATTCTATGACATCGTCAAGGAACCGGTCTTTGACGATGCCGGAAACGTCAACGGCATCATTGGACTGGTTCACGACGTGACGGAGCACGAGCTGCTGAAGCGGGAATTCCATCGGCAGGCGACCACCGACGAGCTGACCGGTCTGCACAACCGCGTGTATTTTTACGAGTATATGCGAGAGCTCCCGAAGAAGGACCTCTTCCCTGTCAGCCTTATCTCCACCGACTGTGACAATCTGAAAAAGATCAACGACACGTACGGGCACATGGCTGGTGATGAATACCTCAAAATGTCGGCGCAGCTTTTCCGGAAAGTCCTTCCTTCCGACTGCGTCATGTTCCGCATGGGCGGCGACGAATTCCTTCTGCTGCTGCCCTCTACGGACGCGGAACAGGCTGCCGAGTATGTCTCACAGATGAAGCAGGCGGAAACGCAATTTCATATCGGGAGCTGGCAGCTCAGCATCTCTTTCGGCATCGCCACTCTGACCGGCCAAAATGATTCACTTGAGAAATGTCTCTCCCAGTCCGATCAGAACATGTACCGGGAGAAAAAGGCAAAACATGGAATTGCCAAAGAATAGTTATACAGGATCATTTTCTCTTTGCCTTCTCGTGTGCCATAAATGCGAATACCAGCGCAAACGAGATCAGCATGACCGCTCCTTTCACGACGATCCCAGACGAGTACCTGCCATAATAATAGTCCGCAAGCCAGAACGGCGGGATCGCGCAGAGCGCCGCGATCAGCCAGCTGAGCTTGCTCGTCAGGGAGCGCGCGAGGGCGTCCATGAAATCCTTCCGGCTCACTGAACGCTCCTCTTCCTGCACGAAATCTGTTCCTTCATCATATTCGCCACCTCCGGCACGCTTCTCTATCCGAATCAGCTCAACAATAAAAAATATCACATAGCAGAACACAAACAGCAGCGGCAGATAGATATACATCGGAAGCCGAACCAGCGCCGCCGGAAACAGCCGCGGCAAGTGCACATAGATCCCCCACAGCTCGATACAAGCCACATAGAACCAGTTGTTGTCAAAGACCGCCTTCAGAGCTTCGACGATCGGATTTGATGATCTCATGGTTTTGCCCCTCCCCTGTATGGTTTACCAGACATCTCTTTTTCATAAGTTTTTGTCGCCGGATTGGCACCGGGAAATTCCGCTATGACTCTATCTTTTTCAATTCTCTAATTTCAAGTTCCATAAACATTTCGGGTGGCTCGAGGTATTTCTGGGTAGTTTGGAGGCCTTTGGACTTACAGCTAAAATCATTTTGCTATCCAATAAGCTCCTTTTGAAGCCCTGATATGCTCAATTAAACCTTTGCTTTTCAACTTTGTCAAATGATATTTGACGCCTGATGGAGTAAACGAATTGTCAGTTGGGATAAAAAAGACTGGCCTCAAGATATTTGATCTCAGATCTGTCCCACCTA
>CANQDA010000047.1 GCA_947591155.1 uncultured Lachnospiraceae bacterium | reverse complement strand
TTTAAAGGTCAGTTCCTTAAAAATAAAACTTCTTAAGAATTTTCAAGGTTGTTCCACTGTTCAGTTATCAAGGTTCTATTTGTTGTCTTCCTTGCGGAGCAACTTTGATATGATATCACAGTTTCCCGCATCTGTCAACAACAATTTTTCATTTCCCATCCAGATAATTTTTGGGGAAACGAAAACGGAGAAAGAGGGATTTGAACCCTCGCGCCGCGTTAACGACCTACACCCTTAGCAGGGGCGCCTCTTCAGCCTCTTGAGTATTTCTCCAAAATTCTGAATTTACCTATCATAATATATGAAATTCTACAGGACGCCTTTCGCGGCGCATTTATAATTATACCTACGGCATTTTAGTTTGTCAATCAGTTTTTTTCTTTATTTTCAGGCCTTTTGCGGCATTCCAAGATATGGTGGAGAGGGCGTTTTGCACACACAAAAACTTGGGGGACCGCCCAACGGCGATCCCCCTGTCATGTTTTTCAATCCGTTTGGATGCCCCGAACTAGTTTGTGATCGTAAGCTCGGTCTCCTTGTCGAATACGTGGATCTTGTCGACGTCAACCGCGAACTTAACGCTGTCGCCGGTTCTCGTCGTGGTGCGCGGATTTACACGAGCGGTGAAGTTCGCGCCCTCGATGGTGAAATACAGGAACACTTCCGCACCGAGCAACTCGTAAACTTCGATCTTCGCATCCAGCGCGCCTGCGCCAGCCGCTGCAACCTTGTCAGCGTCGTCGCTCATATCCTCCGGACGGATACCCATGATAACGGTCTTGCCATTGTATGCTTTCACCTTCTCAGCTTTCGCTGCCGGAAGCTTGATGCTGGCCGATCCGACTTTCAGGATCACATCGCTGCCCTGAACGTCAACCTTCGCGTCTACCATGTTCATCTGCGGGGATCCGATGAATCCTGCCACGAACAGATTGCCCGGAGCGTTGTAAAGATTCTGCGGAGTATCTACCTGCTGAACCACACCGTCCTTCATAACGACGATTCTGGTACCGAGCGTCATAGCCTCTGTCTGGTCATGCGTAACGTAGATGATCGTAGCGCCCAGTCTCTGATGCAGCTTGGAGATCTCTGTTCTCATCTGTACACGAAGCTTCGCGTCCAGGTTGGACAGCGGCTCGTCCATCAGGAATACCTTCGGCTCACGAACGATTGCACGGCCCATGGCAACACGCTGTCTCTGACCGCCGGAAAGAGCCTTCGGCTTACGATCAAGAAGCTTCTCCAGATCAAGGATCTTCGCGGCCTCTCTCACCATCTTGTCGATCTCCGCCTTCGGAACCTTGCGGAGCTTAAGGCTGAATGCCATGTTATCGTAAACGGTCATATGCGGATACAGAGCGTAGCTCTGGAATACCATCGCGATATCTCTGTCCTTCGGCTCAACGTCGTTCATAACCTTGTCGCCGATCTTCAGCTCGCCGCTGGTGATCTCCTCAAGACCCGCGATCATACGAAGCGTCGTGGACTTACCACATCCGGACGGACCTACGAAGATGATAAACTCCTTGTCCTCGATCTCCAGATTGAAATCCTTAACAGCCTCAAAACCGTTCGGATACGTTTTGTTAATGTGAGACAATGATAAACTTGCCATTTTTGATTCCTCCCTAAAATAGTAATCTAAGATAGACTTAGTATAATCAAAATTTTTTTTTTGCGCCATGCCCGAACTGTACAAAGATTTCTGAAACTACTCGTTACTTCTGCTTATTATTTTCTATGTTTTCAGATGGCTTTGGCACAATGACGAAAAATTTTATTTTTCTTGTACAGCTTGACGAAAGTACATCTTTTTTGTAAACTTGAAAACATAATGTGACAGCGCTTCGGACTGTCGGAATCACGGGTGAATGCAAATGAATTACATTGTTTTGGATCTGGAGTGGAATCAATGCCCGGACGGGAAGGCTGCGGAGAATGCCCAGCTTCGCTTTGAGATCATCGAGATCGGCGCCGTCAAGCTGGACGAGACCCTCACTTTGGTCGACCGCTTCCGGGAGGTCATCAAGCCGCAGGTATATCAGGATCTGCACTTCAAGACGAAAGAGATCATCTCCCTGCGCGCCATCGACCTCGAGAACGCGCGCAGCTTTCCCGCAGTGGCAAAAGATTTCCTGGACTGGTGTGGGAAGGATGCCGTCTTCTGCACCTGGGGCACTGCGGACCTGACAGAGCTTCAGCAAAATCTGGCTTACCATAAAATGCCATCCCCGTTTGCGTTTCCTCTTCTCTACTATGACATACAGAAGATCTTCAGCATCGTCTACGAGGACCGCAAGTCGAGGCGTTCACTCGAATCCGCGGTGGACTTTCTCGACATTCCCAAGAGCGTTCCGTTTCACAGCGCTTTAAGCGACGCGCATTACACTTCCCAGATCATGCAGCGGCTCACCCCAGAGCAGATCCTGGCGAACTCCTCCGTCGATTACTACCGCACGCCGAAAAATCGCCGTCAGGAGATCTACCTGACTTACGAGACCTACACCAAATTTATCTCGCGTCCGTTTCGCGATAAGGTTCAGGCGATGAAAGACCGCACAGTCATTTCCACGCCCTGCTGCAAATGCGGAATCAACGCACAGAAGCGGATCCGCTGGTTCCCGGTCGGAGGAAGCAACTATTTCTGTCTCGCCCACTGTGAAGAACACGGTTACCTGAAAGGGAAGATCCGGCTGCGTCATCAGCACGATGATCTCTGCTATGCGATCAAGACCGTGAAAACGATCACTCCGGAAGAGGCTTACGCGATCCGCGAGAAAAAGGAAGTACAAAAGCTCAAGCGAAGACTGAGGAAAAAATTCAGCAATGACAGAACGCCATAAAGAATAACGGGCGGCTGTACATTTATCCGGTACCCTCCGGCGCTCCTTTCGGAAAACATCTTGTCCTTTCCGAAAAACCGCAACGGTGATCCGGGCAAATGCACAACCGCCCGACTTTTATTCTTTCAGAAGATCAACTGTTCTCTCCCGGCAGATTTACAGGAGTACTGCAGCATACATCTTTCGACAATTATCGATTTGATCTTCAGATCGATTTATTTCGTATTTTTGAAATTCTCGACGAGATCCTCCATTTCTCTGAGCAGGCAGTCTACCTTGCCGAAATACGCGTCATTGTTCAGCGGATTGTCCATTTCCTTGCTGATCTCATCAAGTGTATCTGTCAACGCCTTAATACGTTTTTTACCGTTCCCGTTCTTATATAAAATATAACGGCTGCGCTCGTTCTCTTCCGGAGTCATCTTGCGCAGGTACACTTCCACATTCGGTTTCTCACCGATATAACGATATGTGATGGACGGAGACGCATGGTTCAGCAGATTCTGCAGATAATAAATGTCACCGGTCGTTTTGTAATAGCGCCACGCAAACGTCTTGCGCATGGTCTGCGCGCCGATCGACATCAGTCCCATACTCTTCCCGGCGCTCTTGAGCGCGCGATAAGCCTGTTCTCTCGACAATGCCGCGGGAGAACTGGCGTGTCCGAGGATCAGATACGCGTCCGGATCTTTGCCCTCGGTATATTTATTGATGATCTCTTTCAGCTCCGGCGGAATCATAAAAGTCCGCTTGATATTCTTTGTGCCGATATTCGCTTCTATACTGTCTTTTCCCCGGATATCTTTGTTTTTGAATTTTAAGATCTCCTGAAGCTGGAGGCCTGTCCCCACGCCGATTTCAAACATAATATAGTATTTGTCATCCATTTCTCTCAGCTTCGCTTTGAATTTTTCCAGTGTCTCTTCATCTTTGATTGGCGCAACCCAGTTCATACCTTTACCCATCCCTTCTTCAGCGTTTAATTACTTATACATTCCCTTTGTTCTTTGCCGCCAGACGTTCCTGGCGTTCCCTCTCCAGCTCGTCGATCAGTCTCTCCGTCTCGTGAGCTTTCTCCTCCATGATCCTGGCTTCCTCGGCAGCCCTCTCTGCCTCAGCCCGAGCAAGCGCCTCCTGTTCCTTTTTCAGGCGTTCCTGCTCCATTACCGCCCTGAGCTCTGCCTCGATCTCAGCGGTGGTCATTTTGTCAATCTCTTCCTCCCTCTTTCTTCGTTCTTTTTCTTCCTGTTTCCTGCGCCTTCTTATGCGAGATTCTGAATTACAGCGAAAGATCAACACGATGATCAGCACGATAAGGATCGCCAAAGCGATCGTCCCACCGATCAATACCGCAAGAAAATGACCCTGCGTGTATTCCATGACTCTCTGGTATCCGGCCTCAAAGATCGTGGTCGTCTGGGTCAGCACTTCGTCCAGACTTTCCATCTGAATATGATCGCCGGATGGATCCGACTGTACGGCAGGTACTTTCACGTCCCTCTCAAAGATCATCTGCGCGGGCGCAAAGATCGTCTGAACGTCTCCCACGAAAATGCCAACCGGCCAGTCATGATATTTACAGGAAAGGGTCGTCCAGCTTCCGCTGCGATCGGCGACCTCACTGGTCACCTCCGCAGGATCCGCCGTGTTCGGAAGCATCAGCCATGCGCCTGTATACGCGATCGGCGGCCGCTCCCACACCGGCGACTGAAATCTGGCAGCCTTTCCCAGATATCGAAGTCCCATAATATCATAAAAACTGCTGTCGGACCCGTCATTCTCAAAAATGACGGGAGAAAATTCTCCGAAGCCGTATTCAAGAATCTCTGTTGAATCTCTGTACGCGATCTCCGAGCCTTCCGCCCGGAAGACAACTGAAGCAAGACGCTTCCCGTCTTTCTCACCGTAAGTCACAAGCGTATTCAGACACTGTGACGTATAGCCCGTTTTGCCTCCGGTACACCAATCCCGGTAAAACTCCTCGTCCTCATGCATCATCTTGTGATGATTCAAAAACGACCGTTCTTCCTCCGTCAGATTCGTCTCCGGGATCGTGTATTCCCGGGTAGTGACGATTTTTCGAAAAACGGGATTCTGATATGCGGCAGCCGCGATCAGGGCCATATCATGCGCACAGGTATAATGATCTTCCTGGTACAGACCGTGAGGATTGGCAAAGTGAGTATTAACACAGCCCAGTTCCTCCGCCCGCGCATTCATCATGTCGGCAAATCCGCTCAGGCTTCCGCCCATATACTCCGCGACGCCGTTCGCAATATCGTTGGCGGACGCAAGCATAAGTCCGTACGCCGCATCCTCAAGCTTCATCTTCTCTCCGGCCTGGATCCCGAGGTGTGAGCTCCCCTCTTCCAGATCATATACGATCTCAGAAAAAGTGATCTCGTCATTCAGGTCGCAGTTCTCGAGCAGAAGCAGCGCCGTCATGATCTTCGTGGTACTGGCCGGATACATCTTTTCCGTCGAACCCTTGCCGTACAAAAATGTGCCCGTATCGATATCGATCACAGCACCGGCTGCAGACTCGATCGCCGGCCCCTGCGGCCAACCCGGAATTTCATTCGTCTCTATTGTATAGGAGGCCGGAACGGAACCCTCTGTGTCCTGCTCCTCTTCGGCAAAAACCATCGTCAGAGAATTCACAGACAACAGGCACACGACCAAGAATTCCGCAGTCAGGAATTTCCATTTCTTCATTCCGTCTCTCCTCATATTCAGTTTCGCGCATTAACATAAGAAATCCGCAATACTAATATATAGGAAAGAAAAAGAAAATGCAAGACATGATATGCAACTTTATGAACTTTTCACGATATTTTTGTAAAAAAACTTCTTATATTTCCCGACTTCCTTTTTTATCTCCTCGATCGTACTCTGTGAACAACCGGCGTGTGTCAGGAAAAGCAGTCTATTGTCTATGCCGCGTTTTCCTCTGACGCAGCTGCTGTAGCGTCTCCACGCCGTCCATCTGCGGCATCATGTAATCCATGAAAATGACATGGTAATAATGCTCCCTTGTGAGCTCCAGACAGCGGGCGCCGCTCTCGGCAAGCTCCACCTGCACTCTCGTATCCCGCAAAAGCTTTTTGGCGACCATGCGGTTCATCTCGTTGTCGTCCACCACCAGTACGGAAAGGACTTGCCGATGCACGAAAGAGCAAAACAGCAGAGCCGCTGTCTCTGTCGACAACGGCTCTGCTTCAACCAGCTCTGCAAAAATATCCGCCTGATCGGTATAATCATTTCTTAATCTTTACTTTTTTGGCCCTGCTCCACGCGGAATAATATTTTACCCCGGAGACTGTCTTATATGTGCGTACGCGAACATAATAGGTCTTCTTTGTCTCCAATTTTTTTATCGTTCCGGAGGTTTTCGATTTTCCTTTTACCGTCACGATCTTTGCGCCTTTCCTGAAATTCTTGTCCGTCGCATACTGAATCTGGTAGCCTGTAACATCGGCCGTCTTCTTCCACCTGACCTCGGCTTTCTTCCCGGAAACATTATTCACCCTGGAAAGCTTTGTCCCGAGCGGATTCACCGTGATCGTGATCTTCTTCTCGGTCTTCAGGAAGTTATCCGTCTCAGAGGCCGTCACAGTGATGATCGCCTTTCCGATAAATTTCGCCGGGATCGTCGCCTTACCGGAGGCAGTCAGCTTAACCTTCCGGTTGCCGCTCTTATAGCTCAGGCGCGCCCCACCGGCCTGTCCGGGAACTACCGAAACGCTCTGCTTCTTTTTCTTATACGTCCTGGTGATATCCGATACAGTCATGCTGTTTACAGCTTTGGCGATCGTGAAGGTCTTTGTGACCGTCCCTCTGTAATTGCCTGTACCAGTCACAACCACCTTTGCCGTTCCCGCGTTGACATTGTCGCTGTAAGAAACCGTATAATCCTGGCCTTCGACAAGCGTTTTTCCTCCTTCACTTACCGTAACCGCCGGTTTCTGCTCTTTTCCAGTATAAACGCATCCTCCTGCCAGCGTCGTTGTACAGGATGCGATGTCTGTCAGCTCCTCTGTCCTCATCTCATTGCATACCGTACAGTGATATACCCTTTTTCCCGTGCCATCTGGCTTGCCTGCATCCCAGCTATGTCCCCTCGCGGCTGTGTAACTGTCCGTGTAAATCTCTCCGCAGGAAGTGCATGTGTGAGTCGTAAATCCCTGCTCAGTACACGTTGGCTCCGTGACGACATTCTGCCAGGAATGGCGGCAAACCGTTATCTTCTGCTCCAGTTCAAGTCCGTACTCCGGCATTTCAAGCCTCAGCACACCGGTTCCCGGCATCAGGCCTTTCACCGGTACAGTTAGCATACCTGTCGCATCTGCCGTGACGGTCACTGCTCCATCCTTGTCTGCGTCGCTAGGCTCCAAAATGGACGGCATCAGGCTCGTGATCTGCACAGCCTTCCCTGCGCCTGCGTCCGTCAGGCTGAAGGTCAGGATACCCTCCTCCTGATACGCGACGACCGGAACGTCCGTCGCCAGAATTTCCCTGATCTCCTTCTTCACCGGCAAATTTTCAGAATACTGCGCGATCGTCTGTTCATTGTAGCTTTTCACGCCGGAGAGTTCCACCGTCACGGCTGTATTCAGGGCAAGCGGCGCATCCGGCACAAACTGATATTTGCTCGCGTAGGAAGCCTTCTTGTCATAACTTTCCTCCAGATCAAGCGGCTCGATCGTTCCGCTCAACATTGTTCCGTCCACCGTCACGACGATTCCGCTTTCCATTGTTTTCGGAAGGACATACTGCGTAAGCACAATCTCTATCCGTTCTTCATACACGTTCAGATATTTCACCTCCGGCGCGTCCGTCGAGACCATTCCGATATTCACGTCCGTCCACTCCGGGGGCACCTCCATCTCGGCGCTCTCCGCGGGTTTATAGTCTTTCTTCTCGTATTTAATCTTCCATGTCCCAAACGGCACATCCCAGCCGTAGGCGCCATCGGCACCCGTGACCTGGTTCTGAATCTCGTCGTAGCTCCCCGCGTCCCAGAGCTTCCATGTCGGCTCTCCGATCTCCTCCCCGGAGGCGTCCACCTCCTGTATCAGCTGATAGATACTCGCGGTCACTCCCTCAAGACGGTTGGACGGCACCGCCTCATAAACATAGCCGGACGGATCGGGCTTCATGACATGACTGTCCGGACTCGGCTGCTCCATCTCCGGATTCGGCTCCTCAGGCTCGGGATCCTCATGGTAGCTTGCAATGATCCTCGCCTCCAGATCGTGAAGCTCTCCCAGCATCGCATTGTGCAGGTTAGCGATACGGGCGTCCAGATAATTCTTGTAATACCCCGACATGAGCTCCGCTACATTGGGCAGCATATTTTCCCCGATAGACTTACCCATCTCCCATTTGACCCATCTGTCCATTACCATATCCTTAGAAATCGCCTTGTACCATACCTTCCAGGCTATATTTGCCCCCTTTGCCGCCTTCAGACCCGGGATCGCGCCTATCCCGTTATAGAGCGCCATCATTTGATTATACGTCTGGATCTCTCTCCTCAGCCCTTCGCTCATTTGATAGTATTTATCCTGAAGATTGGCTGTCTGCTGCGCGAACGCGACGATCTCATCTCTGTACAGAGCGGGATTTCCGTTTCTCTGCTTATGAGGAAGCAGATTTCTGTATATATTGTCTTCCGCCTGGACAAACGCATCCTTGTTTGCCTCAACAACGCCATACATCTTGTTAACTTCATCGATCAGAAAATACTGGTCTGACAGACCAAAAGTCAGCGCCGAAAGCGCCCCTTTCCAAAGGCTTTCCCCTATACTGCCGCCCACATCGCTTATGTAGCTTGCGGTCGCCGGACCTTCCTCTCCCCGAAGGGATGTCTTCAGAGCGCTTCCGTCATTCAGCATCGTTACCATCAGAAGCTGATTATCGGAATTTTCCACATCCGCGTAGACCGTCGAAGGATTTCCCTCCGTGTCATACATCGTTGTATAGCCATAGCCCTGCGCCTCCGACGCACTGATGATCTCCATGCTGTAATACAGCTTCGGAAGGTTCAGATTCTCCCGCTTGGGAATATAGGTGATCCTCAGAGCGTCTTCTGTATCCTCCGTTACCTCCATGTCATAAAAATCTTCCATGGAGACATTGAGCTTTGCGAGAAGTTCTTCGTAGGATTTACAATTATCCGCCATTTCCTCAAAGTCCAGAAGATCGCTGATCTCCGGCTGGTCAAAGGCAACGGTCAGCTTCACCGGCGCCGTGTCATAGTCCAGATCCTTACTTCCGATCCACGTCCCCGTCGCGGCATCGTATCTCGCCAGGATCCACGTAATCGCACCGTTTCCTCCGATCGATTTCACATAGACCTCCGGGAGCAGTTCTCCCAGCGCATCCGGCGCGTCCGTATCAAAATACACCTGGAAGGTGATCGTAGGATAGTTCGGATTATAGTCATAGCTGCCCACAACCGCCGTGTCAGACTGGAAATTCCATTCCGTCGTGACCTCCTGATGGCCGAAATTCGTCATGACCACCTTCTTCACGTCCGCAAAGCGTGTGTCATAGATCACTCGTTTTTTCTCCGTGCTGTAAGTGCCATAATCCGTATCTACCTTCGCGTAAATAAAATGCTCGCTGTGCAGATAAGGCTTGTTCAACGTCACCCGGCACATCCAGGAGCCGCTCGTCTTCGCCTTCGTCTTGCCGACACATACCTCCCCGTCATAAATCTTAACCGCACTGTCGGGAAGCACTGTTCCCGACACACAGATCGTCTGTTTCCCGGTCTGCTCCGGCACATTGACATACTGCTTCTGCACAGGCAGAGCCACCTCTCCCAACGGCTGCATCCCTTTCGCCGTCATCCCGGAAAGAGCCCGCTCAAACGACAGATAAGGCGCCAGCGTGAAATCCCCGCTCTCCTGTGTCATCAGCATGCAGCGGAAAACCGCGGAAGTCTCATCTGTGCTCACCGTCAGCCTTTTTTGATTCCCGTATGAGACGTCGGATACCGAAGAACCGTTTATCGTCGCGCTTCCGGGCACGTATTCCACGCCCGCCGGGAGCGGAAGCACCACCTTCCGGCTACCCAGCTGATTCGCATACTCCGGCTTCAGCTCAAAGCCGACGCGCAGAGATACCAGATTGCCCTGCGCCACCGGAGAACGGTTCAGTTTCACATAGGTATTTTCTTTCTCTACGTAGTCAAACCGGGCGGTGTCAAACACGGGCACCGTTAGACCCGTCAGCTGCGTGATAACTCCCTTTTTGACCTCTGCGGGGGCTATCGCGTAATCGGTTCCGTCTTCCAGCCCAAGCTCATTAAGCAATTCAAGATCCGTAAGCTCTTTGATGTAACCCTGCTCCTGCAAAAGCACGACCTGATAACTGCCATCCGTGAGGGGCCCGGATTGCCAGGACGACGAGATAAGCCCGTTTTCCACCTGCTTTCCGTCCTGGTCAAAAACATATACATAGGCCGGAATCTCTCCTTCCGGTTCCTCCAGCAAAATTCTGCCGTTTTCCCGGAAGATAACCTCCGCCTCTCCTACAGATTGCCCATCCAGCCGAACGACCACATCATCCGCCGTCATGCTTCCATCCTGATATACCGAACGCAGGGTCAATTCCTGCTCCGCATATTTCGAGGCGTCCTCTCCCAGATAGAGGTCAAAGCCTTCCCGCACAACGCCGGAAAGCAGATTTTCATTCTTGTCATAGAGGGAAAACGAGTAATTCTCCAGCGAATAGGCCTGTGTCTTTTCCGGGTCTGTCAATATTTTCCCCTCTCTCACGGAAGCCACGCTCGCAACAGAAAGATGCACCTTTGAAGCCGGCAGCGCATACAGCGTAATCGGCTCCAATTCCAACGTCTCAGATTCCCCCTGTCCAAGTGTCACCAGAACCTTTCTGTTATAATACCCGTCACAGCTGACCTCCACCGAGATCGCCACAAAAGGCAGCTCTACGGAAAAAGTTCCGTCTTTTTTGGTCGTAAGCTTATCCTCCACGTCCTCCACGGATTCATTGTCATATTCGGCGGTCACCCTGACAGAAGCTCCGCCAATCGGCTTTCCGGCAGCATCCACAATCTTTCCGCTCAGAGACAGCGTTGAGATAGGCCTCAATGTAACGGTCGCTACCCGCTTGTCATCCGCCATCGTCACGCGCTTCGGCGCATAGTACCGTTTGCCCAGTTCCTCATCCAGCTTGATCTCAAAGGAGAATTCTTCCGCCCGGTCTCCCGCAGACAAGTCGATCCGACTTCCGCTCCCGACGCTGTCCTCTTGTCCCTCTCGGTACCATCTGACCGTGTAGCCGGAAGTCAGAAGATCCCCTGTTTCATCCTTCACATCGACCTGCAGGCTGTCGCCGACGGTCTCGTAGTCTATCCCCAGATTCTGCAGACGCTCAAGGAACGGCGCCCCGTATGAGCAGAGAACCTTCACGCCGTCGTCTACAAATATACCCTCGATCGTTACATTGCTGACCGTCATAAACTCAAACTCGGTCAGCGCAGTGTTCTGGAAGGAATACGCCCCCAATTCCTTCAGGTTCGGCGCATCCTCCGCAAAGCGCACCTGCGACAGACTTTGGCAATTCAAACAGATCGATTGCCCTATTTTTTTCAGGGAAGCCGGGAACGTAATGTTTTTCAGCCCGCACATCCCGAATGCACTGTTGTCGATCGTCTCTAACTGGCTGTCCTCCGAAAATTCCACGATCTCCAGGTTTTCACAGCCGTAAAAGGCTGCATCCCCAAGCTCCCTGACCGATGCCGGGATCCGGATCGATCGGCTGGCAATTCCCGCAAACGCCTGCTGCCCGATCGTTTCCAATCCCTCCGCCAGGTTCACCGTCTCAAGCTGCGAGGTGACGCCGTCTTCTACAGGGAATGAAAACACATATCTCCCCAGATTCCTGAGTGCGCTTCCCTCCTCAAAATTCACTGTTTTGAGATTCGGGCCGGAACGAAACGCCGACTCTCCGATCTCAGAAACCGACTTCGGTATCGTCACGGTCTCCATTCCGGCTTGCTGAAACGCCTGCTTGCCGATCGTAGTCAGCGCGCTGTCTTCCGGAAATACGATCTCCTGCAGATTGTCACATTGAAAAAACGCAAATGGTTCGATCGTCTCCACGGATGGCGGAAGCTCCAGACGCACAAGCCCGGATCCCTGGAATGTAGCGTTCCGAATCGTCGTCAGCTGCGCGCCGTCTCCAAAAGTCACCTCTTCCAGATCCGGGGTGTCGGAAAACGCCATCTCACCGATCGCCGTGACAGAAGCAGGCAGCGCGATCGAAGTCAGCGCCGATTCAGCGAACGCGATGTTCGCTATGTTTTCCAGACAACTGCCTTCCTGAAGTTCCACTGTACTCAGGCTCTTACAAGAATAAAACGCTCCCGTCCCGATGCTCCTGACAGAAGCCGGGATCACAATGGAGGGAAGCCCCGTTTTGCAAAACGCATAGTCCCCTATCTCCTCTAAGCCCTCCGGGAGCGTGACGCTCGCCAGCTTTGTCTCCCCGCTGTGGTAGTCATCCTCTCCGCATAAAAAAGTCTGCTCGGGAAGCGTCCTCATCCGGCTGCCTTCCTCAAAGACAACCGTCTCGAGATCATAGCACCAGCGGAACACTCCCTGTCCCATCGAAGAGACCGACTTCGGTATCGTCATGGATGTGATCCCCGACTGTTCAAAAGCGAACTCACCGATCGTTTGCAGTTCACTGTCCGGCTCAAAGATCACGTCTTTCAGGTTCGACAGACGCGCAAATGCGTTGCTTCCGATCTCCCTCACCGAGGCGGGAATCGTAACGCTCGTCATTTCCCAAGCCCTGAAAAACGCGTCATGCGCGATACAGCGGACAGGCAGGATCTCTCCCTCATAGCTTCCCTCCGCCGGAATGACCGCTGAAGTAATGCCCGCATTCTCCTCGATGAGTTCGTCAATGCTGATATAAGCCTCCCCGTTCTCGTCCTCATGCCTGCTGCAGATAAAGTAGTCCAGCGAATCCGCGATCAGAGCGTCGTCCGATGCAGCCGCAGGCGTCTCCATCGATGACCCGGAAAGCCCCTCCGACACGGGAGCCACTTCTCCCACCACCAGCTCCGGGGATTCTTTATCGTCCATGGCAGCCTCCGGCTCCGAAACGTCCTCCGACTCCGACAGAATTTCCTCTTCCGCAGCAGCCGACGCTTCTTCTGTCAGCACCGGCGTTCTTTCCGAAAGGGAATACGCCTCGACCACCGTCTGCGCTTCCTGAGCAGCGGCGATCGTCTCCCTGTCCTCCTGCGCCGGACTTTCGTCCGAACGAATTTCCGTTTCTTTTCTCACTCCTGACGTCGGCTCTGTCATATCCGCTGCCCATACACTCTGCCCGGGCGCGTTTACGATCATTGAAAACGCCAGAAACACTGCTGTCAAACGTTTTGCCTGATTTTTCATTTGCGGCCTCCTGTCATGTTAGTTTTTAAACAGTATATCACAATATTGTATAAAATGTACTATTCTTTGTATAATTTTTCCTGATCCTGATACTCTCCATTGCGCTGTACTTTTTTCAAACAGGGAATTCATAAAGAATTTCGCGAAAAGATTCACCAGATTTGTTTTTTCTTTCGAATATTTAACAGAGTATTACAAAAATATTGTTTATACAAAATAATATAATATTTCAGTTGAAATCTCTCTTAATGCGAAAAAGAGCTGCCGTCTCTGTCTGACAACAGCTCTGTCTCAATAACCCGTTTGCCTCTGTACACGCGCGCCCGCGCCGCCCATGATAGCCTTCACTTCTTTTTTACTCGCCATCGTGGTGTCGCCCGACGTCGTCATCGCCCGGATCAAAACGGAGCATAACCTCTCCAAGAGAAACCGCATCATATTGACATTCATTTGCCGGGCGTAAATTCAAATCCATGCAATCCCTCACTCCTCGTATATTAATCACAATCTGGGGACTGCTTCGGCGTCCCCTTTTTGTATCTTTGCAGGACGATCCGCAATTCATTTTCCTCTGCTTCATAAAAGCAGCCTGTCATTTTGTAAGGTTTTCTTGAATATGAAAGCTTTTTATGATACACTGAGCAGATCAGACAAGACGTATGACATGGTACGACCCCGAATTTTCCTCTAGGTTGCGGAAATTCGGGAAATCAGCCCTGCTTCGCAGACATCTTTTTCTGGCATATCGCTTCTTTGAGGTAAGGGGGTTGAGACAAATGGAACAGATTGGTTTTGAATCAGTGAGGACCAATGACATCCCGCTGGCAGAACAGGTAGCGGCGCAGATTTCCGAGCTGATTGTGGAGAAACGTCTGGCGAGTGAAGACAAGCTTCCCAACGAATTTGAACTCGCGTCCATGCTGAATGTGGGCGCGGGACGATCCGTGAAGCCGTCAAGCTTCTGGTAGCCCGCAACGTGCTGATCATCCGCCGGGGCAAGGGCACCTATATCGCCCATCATCCCGGAGAGATCTCCGACCCGCTCGGCTTTGCCTATTTCCCGGATCAGCTTCAGCTCGGTTTTGATCTGCTTGAAGTGCGCCTCAATCTCGAGCCGTGGATCGCAAGAGTTGCGGCGGAGCGCGCGACGGACGAGGAGATCGCCGTCATGAACCAAAACTGCCGCACGGTCGAGCAGGATATCCTGTCCGGCAAAAACCATCTGCCGAACGGCAACATACTTCTGTCCCAAACGATCGTCGGTCATCGCGCGATCGCGGACGCCATTAGTGCGCACGATCCGGATCAGGCGGAAAAATCCATGCGGACACACATTGAACAGAATCTGGCCGAGCTGAACGCGATCCGGCAGGAACTGCTGGAAAATGCCTGATTCTTTTCACATTTTAACCCTAAGGTCAAAAACCTTTGAGAATAAAAGGAGGAGTCATTCTTATGAAAAGGATACGCCCACTATATTTTATACTGGCTGTCTTACTGGCGGCGGCATCCTGCTTTCCGGCGCAGGCCGCAGAGTCTGCAGGAGGACAGCAGGAGGTACTCCGTGTAGGATTTTTCTCCTTCTCCGGTTATCATGTGATCGACGAAAATGGCCGCCGAAGCGGCTATGGCTACGAATTCCTCCAGCGGCTGGCCATTCACGGCGGCTGGTCCTATGAGTATGTGGGCTACGACAGCTCCTACGCGGAAGCGCTGGATATGCTGCGGGACGGCAAAGTGGACATTGTCACCTCCGTCTCCAAAACCCCGGAGCGCGAGAGGGAATTCCTGTTCTCCGATCAGGACATCGGCTCCAACTCCACCATCTTCACCGTGAAAGCCGGGAACGAAGACATTGTGGAGGGGGATTATTCTACCTACGACGGCATCACTGTGGGCATGCTGGAGGGCAACTCCAAGAACGAAAACTTTGAGCGTTTCGCGGAGGAACACGATTTTTCCTTTGAACCGATATACTTCGCCGGGCAGGACGAGCTCACCGACGCCCTTCAGAGCGACAAGGTGGACGCCGCCGTCACCGGCAGTCTGCGGCTGTTGAAAAATGAATGGCTGTTGGAGTCCTTCGACGCCAGTCCCTTTTATATCTGTACCAGAAAGGACAATCCAGATCTAATGGAGCGGATCAACGAGGCCATCGATGAGATGGATCTCCACGACCCCAACTGGCGGAATTCGCTCCACGATATCTATTACGCCACCGATCAGAACGGTTCGATCATCATGAATGCCGGTGAGCGCGCATTCCTCGAAGAGCGCCGCGCCTCGGGCAAACCTCTGCGGCTGCTGTTCAATCCCGGGCGGGTTCCCTACTGTTACTTCGAGGACGGAGAGGCAAAGGGCATTCTTCCCTCCCTTTTTGCTACCCTGGCCGAGCGACTTGGGCTCGACTATGAATTTATCCCCGTGAAGGACCGAAACGAATACTACGCGCTCCGCGCGACGGGGGATGCGGATATCGTGCTGGATTTCGCCGGCGACTATTATCTGGCGGAGGAGGAAGGCTACAAGATCACGGTTCCGTATTTCCAGACTAATTTCGCGCGTCTGACCCTGGAAGGCTTTTCCGGGGAGATCGAACGGCTGGCCGTCGTGGAACAGTCCGATGCGTTGGGAAACACAATCACCGATCAATATCCCGAGGATGCGCTGATCCGTTACCCCACCGCGAAGGACTGCGTTCAGGCGGTGCTGGACGGCGAGGCGGACGCTACGGTCCTCTACTCCTATACCGCGGAGCAGTATGTCCGTCAGGATGTACGAAATCGGCTCTCTTCCGTGGTCTTCGGCCACACCTCTCTGTCCTATGCAGTGGGCAACAACGTCCCCGGCGGCCGTTATCTGCTCTCCCTTCTGGACAAAGGGGCGGACAGCATCACCGACGCGGAGCGGGATACCATCATGATCCGGGAGATCGACGCCGGAATCGACAGCAATACCAGCCTAATCGCCTTCCTGTACCGGAATCCGGTCTACAGCGTGCTGGGCGTCGTTCTCGTCTTTCTGCTCCTCTTCGCCCTGGCCATGCTGGCAGTGCGCACGCGCAACCAGCGGAGACTGGAGGACAAAGTCGCCCGGGCCACCAGTGATCTGGAAGAGAAAGCACAGGAGCTGACGCAGGCTCTGCAGGCGGCGGACGCGGCCAACCGCGCCAAGACCGCTTTCCTCAACAATATGTCGCACGATATCCGCACGCCCATGAACGCCATCATCGGCTATACGACCCTGACCACCACGCATCTTGACAACAAAGAACGGGCGCAGGATTATCTGGCAAAGATCGCGCAGGCATCCAACCATCTGCTCTCTCTCATCAACGATGTGTTGGATATGAGCCGCATCGAGTCGGGCAAGGTCACGATCAACGAGCGGCCCGAGAATCTGGCGGATATCCTGCAGGAGCTGCGCAATATCATCCAGTCCGACGTTCACGCCAAGCGGCTGGAGCTGTTCATCGACACCGTGGATGTGTCGGACGAAGAGGTCTACTGCGACAAGCTGCGCCTGAACCAGATCCTTCTGAACCTGACCTCCAACGCCATCAAATTTACTCCGGCCGGTGGCACCGTGGCGATCCGGGTCACACAGAAGCCATCCCGCTCGCCGAAGCGCGGGCTTTACGAATTTCAGGTCAGCGACACCGGCATCGGCATGAGCCCCGAGTTCGCCAGGACCGTGTTCGACCCGTTCACCCGGGAGCAGACCTCGACGGTCAGCGGTATCCAGGGTACCGGCCTCGGCATGGCGATCACCAAGAATATCGTAGATATGATGGGCGGCACGATCAGCGTGCAGAGCGAGCACGGAAAAGGCACTACTTTCACCGTAAATCTGGAGCTTCGCTTCTCGGCCACACACAAGGAAGTCGACCCCATCGCGGAGCTGAAGGGCTTCCGCGGGCTGGTCGTGGACAACGACATGGTCTGCTGCCAGAGCGTGTCCAAAATGCTCCGCCAGATCGGTATGCGGGCGGAATGGGCTCCGTCCGGGAAGGAGGCCATCGCGCGGACGAACGAAGCCGTGGAGCTCGCCGATCCCTTCGAGGTCTACATCGTGGACTGGTCTATGCCTGAATTGAGCGGTATAGAGACCGTCCGGGAGATCCGCAAGATCGTGGGCGCGGATTCCCCGATCATCCTCATGTCCGCCTACGACTGGACGGATATTGAAGGGGAGGCCCGACAGGCAGGCGTCACTGGCTTCATCAGCAAGCCGCTCTTCGCCTCCGACCTTCATCACACGCTGGAGCGCAGCCTTGGCCGCTCATCCTCGGAAGACAAAGCCTCTGTGGAAGCAAACTCCCTCCCGCAGGAGGATAACTTCGCGGGCAGGCGCATTCTCCTGGCCGAGGACAATGAGCTCAACCGGGAGATCGCCGCAGAAATTTTGAAAGAGGCCGGCTTCCTGGTAGATTGCGCCGAGAACGGCCAGGAGACCTGCGACATGGTTCGTCAGGCCAAACCGGGGTATTATGATCTGGTCCTCATGGACATCCAGATGCCCATCATGAACGGATATGAGGCGACCCGTGTCATTCGGTCTTTTCCGGATCCCGCGCTTGCCAATATCCCGATCGTGGCGATGACCGCCAACGCGTTCGAGGAAGACCGGGAGCTGGCTCTGGCAGCCGGCATGAATGGTCACCTGCCCAAGCCGATCGATCTGAACAAGATGCTGGAGCTTTTGCAGGAATTGTTCGATGCGAAATAAGCTGAAAACGGCCGAAATCTCTTTCTCAGGGATTTCGGCCGTCAATTCTGAAAAACTATTTTAAACTTCTCAAAAACTCTTTGATCGCAGCTGTCATGATTTCCGGATAGTGATTGAAACAGTGCGTATCCTCCGGTACTACCACCAGCTTGGCGTTGGCGTAAAGCTTCTCTGCCTTTTGCGCATATTCCAACGGAACGACCTCATCCTTACCGCCCTGTACAATAAGCACCGGGCCTCGGAATCGCCGGATCTCATCTTCCACATGAATCGTCTGAGCCAGCAAAACATAATTACCGTTTAAACGAAGGCCGTCCTCCGTTTCCAGAAAAGCCGGAACATGCGCCGGATCAAAGGATTTTCCCAGAAGATTTCCCTCTCTGGCGCCTTCCGGAATCATCCAGGCGGGCGAAAGAGGAATGAGCGCCTTCAGATCATCCGCCCTCATACCGCCCACAAGCATGGTGAGCAGCCCGCCCTGGGAGTGCCCGCAAAGATGCAGATCACTGACAAAATCCAATGTTTTGGCATAGTCGATCACCGCCAGCGCGTTTGTCACCCATTTATAAAGCGTGTGATCTTCAAATCTGCCGTCGCTTCCGCCGTGCCCGTACATTTCCACCCGGAGAGCGGCAAAGCCCACGGCGTTCACTGCCCCGGCTGCTGCGACGATGTGCTCCTCCTCCATGTGCCCGGTAAATCCGTGAATCACGATCACCAACGGACACTTTCCGGCATTCATCTGCGCTGTTTCCGGCATATCCAGCTTCGCGTGAAGCCGGACCCCATCATTTTCAATATAAAATTCCTTCATAATGCGTCTCCTTCTCGGCATCTTATCCCCACTTTTACAAATCAATTATAACGTCAAGGCCGGAAAAAGGGAAGCAAGTTTTCTTTTTTTCTCTAAATCCTCGCATAATTTATGATTTTCCACTCAGTGTCTGGAAAATCTCCGAACATACTTTATAGGACAAAAAAGCGATATAGCTGATGACAATTAATCCTCCCTAATCCCGCGGCAAATAAACACAAAACTCTGCTCCCTCCCCTTCCTTCGACCGCACCTCCATATACCCGCCATGCAGACGCACGATCTCCCGCGCAAGATAAAGGCCGATGCCAAGCCCCGGTTCGCTGTACGCACGTTCCGAACGGTAAAACCGCTGAAAGATCAGCCCCTGCTCCGACTCTCGGATACCGCTTCCCTGATCCCTCACATGAATACACCAGAACAAACCGTATTTAGTAACAAAAATCTCAATCTGCCCTCCACATGGCGAGTATTTGATCGCATTATCCATCAGATTTCCGATTGCTTCCTCCATCCATCCGGAATCAAACGGACAGACGACCCCGCTTGGTTCGATCCGCATTTCAATTTCCTTTTGTCTCGCTTCATGAGTTTTTCCTTCGGCACATCTTAAAATCAATTCATCCAATGCGCCCGCAGCCGGATGTATCTGGATCATTTCCAATTCCATCTGTGAAGCCTTTATCAGCATGCTTACCAGGAAATCCAGTTTCTCGGACTGTCGGCGAATTAATTCCAGGTATTCTCTGTCCTCCCCTGAAATGGTATAGCTTCCGCTGACAAGCTCAGAATAGATCATGATATTAGACAAAGGCGTTTTTATCTGGTGTGAAACGTTTGCAAGAAATTCCTGCATCACTTTTATCTCATGCTGCTGCTTTTGCTTCTGGTGACGCAGACAGTCAAGGAGATTGTTTGCTGCCTCGCCGATTGCAGCTTCCATGCTCTCATTGTAGGAAACTGCCGTATAGTCGCCTTTCTCCGCCTGAACCAGTCTCTGCCTGATACGGTCAAGCATTTCCTCCACATGATATCTGTATAACACCGTACTTCCGGCAGCCGCCACTGCGGTAAGCAGCGCCAGTATTACTGCGGCGGACACGAATGTCGTGTGCCCCATCCTCCACACCTCCCGAATTATTCCTGCTTATCCCTTTTCCTCTGACCACATATACCCCGCGCCGTACACATTTCTGATATACACGGGCCGTGCCGGATCATCTTCAAGCTTTTCCCTCAATCGCCGTATCACAACAGCCACCGCATTTTCCTCCACCGAATCCGGATCATCCGTCCACAGATACTCCAGAATTTTGTTCCGTGAAAGCACAAGATTCGCATGAGCGACAAGATATGCCAGAAGCTTTTGTTCCCTGACACTTAGCTGCAGGAGTACTCCATGCTTTCGAAAGCTTGTCTCCTCAAATGCAAACTCAAACGGTCCCATGCGATATACGGTTTCTTTGTTGGACGTTCGCCGCAGTAACGCCTGAATTCTTGCCGTCAATACCCGAAGGCTCACCGGTTTTACAATATAGTCATCCGCACCGGCATCCAGTCCGCCAACCATATCGCACTCCATTCCTCTGGCCGTCAAGAGAATGACTGGTAAAGTATCATCCTTAAGCTCCCTGCAAAGCTTAAATCCATCCCCGTCCGGCAGGCCGGCGTCCAACAGCAGCAGATCAAACCTTTCCCTCGCAAGCATATTCTTTGCATCCGCGATGGAAAAACCGGCTTTCATCTCGTACCCCTCCCGCTCTAATCCCGTACAAATGCCGCGGTTTAAAATCGGATCATCTTCAATAAAAAGGATTCTCTTTCTCATAAGTTTCCCTCTATTCTCTTAATTGTTCTTTTAATATTCTCTCAGCAATTCAATCAGCCGCCCTCTGTGCAGGAATCGGTACAACACAAGCGGTATCAGGCTGCAAAAAGTAAACAGCATCGCGAAAAACAACAGATTCGTCAAGATTGAAAGCTGATATGGCGTGTGATAAGTGTTGACAGCAGTGGATATCAAATAAGAGAGCGGAAGTCCCGCCGCCAAAGAAATTCCGCTTGCGATCAGCGCGTAATGGAATCCCTCCGCGGCCATCATCCTTTTCTGTTGACTGCGCGTCATACCGATACTCTGCATCGCAGCCAGCTCCCGGCGGCGGCTCTGAATACTGACTGCCATCATATTTCCGTAATTCAGGAAGGTCAGTACCGCAAGGACCGCACAAAGACTGCCGCCGATCACGCGCAGGCGAAGTTCATTCCCGTACAAAAGCTCATAGTCCTCCGTTTTCGTTGAAAGCGTTAAATCATTGTGATTCTCCAGCACCTCCGATATTGTCTGATCTGCCGTCCTGTCAAATGCTTCCTCGTAATCAATATCCAAAAGCTCCAAAATCGGCACGTCTACAAGCTCCCGGAACAGTTTTTCGCATACTACGATGTCCGGCATCACATCGTTCGTAAAGTAAACCGGCGTCTTGATTCCATCTCCCGACCACTTTACTTCCACCGATCTTTTCTGCGATTGCCCATAAACCTGAAAGTTTAATCTTTTTCCAACCAGAGATTCCGTTGATCCGAATAAAAACCCAAAGGCAATCGCCCCTTCTCCGCGGAAAAAAGCCTTTTTATCCAAAATTCCGTTTCCCTGCTTATTCAGAGCGTCAAACTCGGCCTCGTCGATTCCCACCAGACGCCCTTGTCCCTGTCCCGGATATGTTTCATCACCGGGCGACCTGTTTTTCCAGACTTCAAGATTTTCTTCCAGCTGACTCCCTGACATGAGCGGCAAGTCATAAACCGCTACCATATATTCTTTCATTATTTCATAAGTATCCGCATAGTCATACTGTACCTCCTGCGAATACACTTTCCGCACTGCTTTTACCCCATTCAGTCCGGATATCTGTTCTGCCAGTTCTTCCGTAATCCCTGCATGTTCCTGATCGTCCCGCAATTTTGAGTTCAGAATCCGTGCGTCATATTGGTACTGTTTGTTCAAAATCGCTTTCGCGCTGTTTTGCTGCAGAATGACACTCACAACAAGGAATACGATGATAACCATACAAAGAGAAGCGGCTGATACCGCAAAACGTTTTCTGTTGCGGAAGATATTCCAACGGGACATCCGAAACATTCCGATTTCTTTTGTACTTCGTTTCTTTTTCCTTTGCCGTACAACTTCATTGAAGCGAATGGTCTCGATCGGTGTCAGCCCGGCTACCTTTCTCAGCAGCTGCCGACATCCGATCCAGACTACAAGCAGTGTGAACGCAGATGCCAGAATTAACAAAATCGGGTGAAACACCACCACCTGACGCGTTCCGGCCTCAGCTGACAGTGCACCCAGCATGTGAGGAACCACCCGCAATGCCACCACACATCCCAGAGAAAGACCTGCCGGAATCCCAAGCAGTACGTTCCGGACAATCTGCCATAGCAGATACTTTTTCATCTGGCTTACGGTCATTCCAATTGTCTTATACTGACCAAAATGCCTGATCTCTCCGGCAACAGAAATATAAAAGATGTTGTAAACGAACAACGCCCCGCTGATCAGCGTCATAACTGTCAGAAACAAGATACCCGCTGCCAACCTGATAAATTTTGCCAGCAGCAAAGAGTCGCTGTAGATCACCTGATTTCCGGCAAGGCCGATCTGTTTTCCCAGCTTTTTAATGTATGCGCTGCTGTACAACGGATTCTCCAGAGACAGATACAAAACCCCATTTGTGATATCTGTTTGTTTCACTCCTGTTTTCTCATAAAACTCTTTTGAAACATATCCATTGTTGTGACTGCCGTATTCTTCAAACCATCCTGCCAGGTGAAAAACCGTTTCGCAATCATTCAGCTCGGAATCCGACGAAAGAGAACTCCATGTCAGAGGAATCTCCATTCCTGTCATCGGCTGTTCAATCCCAAGCTCTGACAACGCCCGCGTTGAAAGCACAATTTCATTTTCCTCTTTCGGATAGGTTCCCTCCCACATAACAAACGCGGGCTGACATTGTTTTTCCCAGCAGATTTCATCCGCCCAAAAGAATCGGATTCTATCCATTCCGTCACCGGAACCCGCAACCGCGCATTTTACCGCCAGTCCGGCGCACTTTACCCCGTCCGCTTCCCGCGCTTTCTGAATCTGCTCATCTCTTGGCTCCGGCAGAGAAACATCGTACTTCATTCCCTCCGAGGCCAGATTTCGCTCAGTCACCGTCTTATAATAGCTGACGCCGAGACTGAACACCACCGTAATCAAAAACGCGGTCATGGCGATGGATAAGACCATCATCAGGTTCTGTCGCAGATTTCTGCGATACGCTTTATCGGCCAACACTTTGAGAATTTTTTTATTTCTGATCTTTATCATAAGTTTCCTGTCCTCCCTTCTCTGATACGGATTTTCATTCTTTGTAATCTGCCGCAGACTTAATCCCATTTGTGGCGCACTTTTTGCGGCACAAATGAAGATTGAAAAGCCACTCACCGTTTTCCCCCTCTTGGATAACAAAAGATTTCTCAATCTTCACGCGCAGATCTTCCCGTCCTCAATTCGGATAATACGGCCTGCCAGCTGAGCAATCTCCGGATTATGGGTAATCATCACGATCGTCTGCGAATAATATTCGCTGCTGGCCTTTAACACCCCCAATACCTCCTGGCTGGTACGCGTGTCCAAATTTCCGGTCGGCTCGTCGGCGAGCAAAATCACCGGCTTTGCGGCCAGCGCCCGCGCGATCGCCACTCTCTGCTGCTGTCCGCCGGAAAGGCAGTTTGGCAAAGCTTCCTGTTTGTCTGTAAGTCCCAGTCGTTTCAACAGTTCCTCTACAAACGTCCGATCCGGTTTTCTGCCGTCCAACTGCGTCGGCAGTACGATATTCTCATAGACATTCAGCAATGGCAGCAGATTGTAGTCCTGAAATACAAAGCCGATCTTTCTTCGCCGGAAAATCGCAAGCTCATTCTCCGACAGCTTTGACAGCTCATGACCGGCTACGTAGACAGAACCGGAGTCAGGCACATCCAATCCGCCTAACATATGAAGAAGCGTTGACTTTCCGCTTCCCGAACTTCCCACAACAGCCACGAATTCCCCCTGCTCCACTGAAAGATCCACACCGTCCAACGCCTTCACCAGTGAATCGCCTTCCCCGTAATATTTTTTCAGTTTTCTCGCGCTCAAAATTTCCATGTCTTATCATCCCTTTCATTTTGCCCAAGTAAAATAGAATCTCGCTTGCGAGATTCTCCGCCTGCGGCGAGTCGCGTCAGCGACATCTTCCTCTCCGCCGCAGTGCGATCCCGCGGAGCGTTTTTTGTGTCACAGGACGAAATTTCCTG
>CANQDA010000046.1 GCA_947591155.1 uncultured Lachnospiraceae bacterium | reverse complement strand
CCGGTCTTTACTTTCTTGCTGATGTCCTTTGCGTACCACTCCGACATGATGTTGATAAAGGGCGCAAACTCCAATGTGTCGGGCTTCTCGCTGTCTATCCCGTTGTTGACCGCGATAAAGCGCACATTGTTCCGTCTGAATATCTCCATAGCGTTGCCGACTTGGAGATAGTCGCGCCCCCAGCGGGTCATGTCTTTCATAATACACACGCCGATTTTACCGTTTTCTACGTCCTCTATCATGCGGGAGTAGGCGGAGCGGTCGAAAAATCTGCCGCTTTCATCGTCGTCAATGTAGTGCCGGATATTCGTCAATTTTAGCTGTCTGGCGTAGCTTTCCAAAAACTTCTTCTGGTTCTGTATGGAGTTGCTTTCGCCGCCGTCCCTGTCCTCGTCGCCTACGGAAAGGCGGGAGTAAAGGGCTGTGATTTTGTTGTAATCATTCATGTGCATATCCTCCTGTGCGTCCATGTAGAGTTCTTTACACTTAAGATTATGCACTCCACCGGGCAGAGCCATATTCCACGCCCTGCCGGTATTTCTTTGCGTTCTTCCCTTTCAGGTACACCGCCAGTTTTACCGCTGCAGCGCCAGCTATCCCCACAGCAAGGTCGTAAATATGAAGGCTCGGCACAAAGTTCTCAAACGCCAGTTGGAAATTCAGAAACAGCACTCCCATTTTCTCCACCAGCGAACCGCCAACACAATGCCGGTACAGCCATGCTACCTTATCCACCAGATAGAACACGATCACATAGGGGATGTTCAGCATAATTAGCCGCTTCGTATCCACCGGGGGAAGCCGCCCCTTCACGCTTCCAGCCAGTTTCCGTATCAGTTCCGGGATGCCTGCATATCCCTGCTTTTTCTTCCTTTTCAATGCTCCGGCCCCCGTTCCTTCTGCTTTGTCTTTTCCCGCTCCCTATGCTTTGCCATGCGCTCCTTTGCAAGCTGCAGCTTCCTGCGGATTGACGGCTTTTTATCCTTGTCCTTCGTAAGCAGCTTCCCGGAATATTCCTTAAATGCGGCTGTCATTACATCCACATCCTTTGCCTTGAAGAACACGAAATACCGGGCAGGCGATACGGAAGTGTCTTTTTTCAGGCAGAAGTCAATGTTGTACTTCCGGGCGCATTTCTCAAAGGATTTGATATTCCCGTCCGTCACTTCAATGTTGGAGAGCTGGCAGTTCTGCTTCATCAGCTTCTCCATGCTCTGCTTCCCGTGGTAAACGGCTTCCTCCTTCCCCTGTTTTTTCTCCGCTGTTTTCTGCTGTCCCTTCCTTTTCTCCTGATCCATCTTTGCAAGGGCTTTCGCCATCGCATTTTTCAGTATCCGGGCAGTGATCTTGCCGCCGTTGATACAAAGGGTTACGGTTTTCTCATTTACTTCATCCTGCATGGGTATCACCTTCTTTCCTGTAAAACTTTACTTTGGCAGGCGCATCTCCCGGAGAATCTTTAGCAGGCAGTACCCGATGCACGGGGAATGCTTTCCATACGGGCAACTTCTGCAGTCCCCCTCCTTTTCCTCTGCCTCCTGCTCCGGGAGCAGATAATAGCAGCTTTTTTTCGTGCAGGCTTTCTTCCCCGCACTCCAGAAATAACAGCAGGCGCAGTCCTTTGCCTTATCCTGTGCAAACCGCTCCTTAGCCGCTCTTCCTTCCTGCATCCGTTCTGTCCTTCCATTCCATTTTCTCCATCCATCTGTCCTCCTCTGCCCCGGCACGGAGACAGCAGTACAGGACAAAGCAAAGCAGCATGGAGATCACGCCTGCCCCGATCACAATTCCTTTCATTTATATCGCCCCTTTCTTACAAAGTAAAAAAGGGCATTTATGGAATGCAGATGCAGACCACAAACGCCCTTGCCATCAGTTACTGTTCCTTATTTTTCTTTCTGCGAAGCAGCACCACAGAACCGGCCAGCCCTGCAAGTGCCAGGCCGCACAGGAGCAGCCACAGTCCCGCATGGGTATCATCCCCGGTTTTCGGTGTCCCGTTGGAAGGCTGCGGTGTCTCTGGTGTCTCCGGCGTTTCCTCCGGCTTTACTTCATCCTTCATAACAACCTTCTGGATCTCCCCGGTATCCTTTACCTCAAATTTCACATCTTCGGCTACCAGATACCCCTCCGGAGCGGATTCCTCACGGAGCGTATATTTTCCGACAGGAAGTTTCTCGATATAATACGGCTTGTCCGTGGAAGTCCAGCCTTCCACCACTTTGCCGTCTTTATCAAGGATCGTCAGC
Organism: uncultured Lachnospiraceae bacterium; assembly: GCA_947591155.1. GTDB lineage: Bacteria > Bacillota > Clostridia > Lachnospirales > Lachnospiraceae > Choladousia. The sequence goes on along the minus strand of CANQDA010000046.1, from coordinate 22,335 downwards.
TTTGCCCCCGGCAGTTCCTTCCCGGAAATATCTGTTTTGGAAATCTCCACCTTTGTCACATCGTCCTTCATTTCAATCTTCTGCACCTCGGCGGTATCTTTCACTGTAAAGGTAATGCTCTCAGCGGTCACATAGCCGTCGGCAGGCAGTGTCTCCGTCAGGACATATTCCTTTCCTACAACCAGATTCTCGATCCGGTGCGGTTCCTTGCCGGAAGTCCATTCGTCTACTACCTTGCCTTCGCTGTCTGTCACTTTCAGCTTCGCCCCCGGCAGCTCCTTTCCATCTGTCAGGTCTGTTTTTGTGATCTCCACCTTTGTCACATCGTCCTTCATTTCAATCTTCTGCACCTCGGCAGTATCCTCTACGGTAAAGGTAATGCTTTCTGCAGTCACATAGCCATCGGCAGGAAGTGTCTCTGTCAGGACATATTCCTTTCCTACAACCAGCTTCTCGATCCGGTGCGGCTCCTTGCCGGAAGTCCATTCGTCCACTACCTTGCCTTCACTGTCTGTCACTTTTAGCTTCGCCCCCGGCAGCTCCTTTCCATCTGTCAGGTCTGTCTTTGTGATCTCCACCTTTGTCACATCGTCCTTCATTTCGATCTTCTGCACCTCTGCGGTATCCTCTACCGTAAAGGTAATGCTTTCTGCAGTTGCATATCCATCGGCAGGAAGCACCTCTGTCATGGTGTATTCCTTACCAACGGTCAGTTCCTTGATGATATGCGGCTCCTTGCCGGACACCCATTCATCCACTACCTTACCGCTCTCATCCGTAACCTGCAGCTTTGCGCCCTCAACCTCCTTGCCGTCAGTCAGGGATGTTTTGGTAAATTCAAATACCGTAGGCCCATCCTCAAAGGTAAGCTCATAGATTACGGTTTCCTTTTGGGAATCCTCATAGGTAAAGGTAAACTCCTGCGCTTCGGATGCAGTGGCGAATCCCGGTGCCGGGACAGTTTCTTTTACAGAATAGGAAAATCCAATCGGCAGGTCTGCCGCAAAGGTCAGCTTCCCGTCTTTGCCTGTTGCCTTTTCCTCAATGACGGTTCCAGCTTCCATAATCACTTTGCCGTCCTTGTTGGTGATGTCCTCCTTTGCACTCAGGGTAAAGACTGCTCCCTCCAGCACACGGTCAGAATCCTTCTCTTTTTTCAGCACGGATACTTCCACCTTCTGGCGGTTGTTCTGCCAGTCAGAGGAATATGTCACCTCCGCCGTATGCTGGTCACGGTAGGTCAGGTCAATCTCCCGGATTTCCCTGTCCAGCACATAACCTTCCGCTGTCTCCTTTTCCTTCACATAATATTTTCCAAGCGGCAGGTTCCCCAGGCTTGCAACCCCTGTATCATCCGTGGTGATCTCTGCGATCAGCTCGTCCTTTTTATAGTAGTCTGCACTTTCCCCATCAGCGGCTTTGATATCCTCCAAAGCGTACACTTCAAAGGTGACGTCCTTCAGGGAACCGGACACATATTCAAACAGGTGGGCGATCCATCCGCCGATAGAATCCAGGGCGGAAACATCCTCCAGAAATTCCCCTTCTTTGTTAATTAAGAGAAGCCCTTTCGGGACAGCATCCTTCATTTCTACCTTCTGGATTTCTGCCGTATCCTCCACGGTAAACGTGATCTCATCCGCCTGCAGGTAGCCATACGGGGCCAGTTCCTCACGCAGCGTATAAGTCTCGCCCACTACCAGCCGCTCGATGAGATGTTCCTCACCCTTCACGGATTTCCATGTGTCTACCACATTTCCGTCCTTATCAAGCACGGTCAGCGTTGCGCCGGAAAGCTCCACCCCCGTAGTCAGGTCTGTTTTCTTCACGGAAACTACAGTCGGCTCATTCTGAAACTCCGATGCCAGTTTCACCACCTTCACATCCTGCCCCTGGTAAGAAGCAGTTACTTCCACCACTTCATCAGAAGAAACATAGCCAGCCGGGGCTTTTAATTCCTTCATGGCATATTCCCCAAAAGGCAGGTCAAGGGCAAAGACCGCTTTCCCATCTTCCCCGGTCACGGCCTTTCCAAGCAGAGTGCCTGCTTTTACAATCACCTTACCGTTTGTGGAAATGTCAGCCTTTGCATACAGGCCAAACTCTGCGCCTGCTACTACGGCTCCCGTTTTCGCATCCTTTTTCACAACGGACACTTCCACCTTCTGGCGGTCATTTTCAAATTCCGCTGTCTGTTTCACTACCGGCGTTTCCTGATCCGCATAGGAAAATGTGACCGTCTGCGGGGCTTCATTCAGCACAAACCCTTCCGGGGCTTTCGTCTCCACAACTTTGTAAGAGCCAAGCGGCAGGTCATTTAGCACCGCTTCCCCCTTTTCATCCGTAGTCAGTGCTGCCACCAGCGTACCGGCGGCATACTCCAGAATCCGTTTCCCGTCACTGTCCTTCTGGAAGTCAGCGGTATAAATGTCCTCTGCGGCATAAACCTCAAAGACTGCCCCCGCCAGCGTTTCCTTTCCATAGGTAAAATCATCCTCGAACCCATGAAGCACTTCGCCCTTTTTCACTACCTTCAGCTCGCCCTTGACCGGATGGTTTTCATAGACCACCTCAATGATCACATCCTTGCTGACCTTATCCTGATGGTAGGCAGTGTTGGAATCCACCGTCACTTCATAATAATTCTCATTCAGGGTATAGCCATACGGCGCACGGACTTCCTCAATGCGGTAATGCCCGATCTTTAAATTCTGCGGCAGGATGAGATACCCCTGTTCATCCGTAAAGTAAGACTTATGGGTTACCGTAGTCGGGTAAGTTGTTACCTGCTCCACGTATTTTTCACGATCCAGGTCATACACCTTAAACTCCGTATTCTTTACCAGAACCGGCTTTTTCGTCTCATCGTCCTGCTTCACGATCTTCAGCTTTGCCTCAAATTCATCATCCAGAAGCACACGCCATACCTGTGGTGTATCCGGCTTATGCTCTGTGATACGCACGGTAAAATCGTCTACCGGGGTATAATTATGCGGCGTGGTCGTCTCACGGACGATGTACGTCCCGAAGGGGATTGCAATGGATACTGCATGACCTTTGTTATCCGTAAAAATTTCCGTTGCCCCATTCTCCCCGATCACTGCCGGAACTGCGGAATCAAAATCGTAACTTCCATCTTCCTTTGTTTCGAGGGAAGATACCAAGTAAGCAGTGAACCCGGCACCGGAGAGCAGATCCGCGTCCGTCTTGCCGTTGTTGGCAGCCTTGATTAACTGGAACGGCTGTTTGATTACCTGTTCCAGAGAGGTCGCTTCCCTTTCCACAGTCGCCACAAGGTCACCCTCAAAGTCACAGGACAGGTCGTACTCTTTTTCATCCAGCAGATAACCGCTGGACGGCTTGATCTCTTTCACATAATATTTGCCCAGGTACAGCCCTTCTGCAAAAGCTTTTCCTCCTGCATCTGTAGTCAGCACAGCAACCTGTGTCCCTGCCTTGTAGATCACGCCGGTCTTTTTATCCGGATGTACAATATCCTCCCTTGCAAAAAGCCCATAGACTGCTTTTTCCAGAACTGCATCGCCCTGCGGGGAGCTTCCAGTCTCGGCATCCTTTTTTACCAGGCTGATCTTTGCATTGACACGCTCATTCTCAAAGGTATAGGAAAAATGCACAGTAGCTTCTTCCTCACGGGTATAATCAAAACGGAAGGTATAGGAATCCTCCGTATTCCTCAGATACCCGTCCGGGGCCTGGATTTCCTTCACATAGTAGCTGTATCCAATCGGAAGGTCTGACTTATAGGAAGCACTCCCATCCGCCCCGGTGCTGGCCTTCTCAATGAAGGTATCCTTTTTCACAGCCACTTTCCCGTCAGCGGTTTTAATATCTTCTGCCGCATAAAGGCCGTAAATTCCGCCGGACAGCGGGTTCTTTGTGGTATCATCCACCTTTTTCACAGTCACGGCTGCTTTCTGGCGGTCATTTGTAAATGTAACATTTCCAAGCACCACGCTCTCTGTCTGCCCGTTATAGGAAAGCGTAATATTTTTCGTCTCTCCCCTGTTTACAAAATTTGCCGGCGCTTTTTTCTCTTTTACCGTGTAGGTTCCAAGATATAGGTCAGAAAGCGTCACACTTCCATCCGCCCTGGTAACCAGATTTTCCGCAACCAGTGCGCCCTTCTGATAGATCAGCTTCCCTGCGGCTGTCCGGATGTCCTCACCTGCATATACATCGTAAGCTGCGCCTTTCTGCTTTCTCAGCTCATACTGGAATACTGTGCCATTCTCTGTCACAGACGCCCCGGCAAGGACTTCCCCTTCCTTATAAATAGTCAGGTTTGCACGTGGCTCGTCATTGGTAAAGGTATGGGTGAATTTCACCAGTGCCTCTTTCTGTCCGGCATAGGCGAAGGAGAAATGATAAACATCCGCTGTATTCAGCAGGAATTTATCCGGTGCCTGGATCTCCTTCACATAATAACCATACCCAACCGGAAGATCTGCAGCAAACTTCCCGTGCCCTTCCTTTCCTGTTGTGGCCTTGCCGATCAGGGTATCTCTGGGGACAACTACCGCCCCGTCTGCGTTCCGGATGTCAGCCTCCGCATAGAGCGCAAAGACGCCGCCGGCCAGAGGGGAAGATGTCTCCTTGTCCTGCTTCACTGCCTCCACTTCTGCTTTCTGGCGGGCATTTTCAAAGGTAATTTCTGCAAAAACCGCTTCCTCTTTCCCGTCAGAGGCAACCGTCACTTCCCGGCTCTCACCTTTGTTCACATAGTTTTCCGGTGCGCCGGTTTCTGTTACGATATATTTACCCAGGTGCAGGTTCTCCACCGTAGCAGTCCCATCAGCCCCTGTTACCACATGTTCTGCAACGACAGCACCTTTTTTCAAAACTACCGTGCCGTCCGCTGAAACAATATCCTCTGCCGCCGTTACCGTATAGGCAGCCCCGGCAAGCCTGCGCTTCCCATATTGGAAAGTGGTGCCGTCCGCATTGGAAACAGCCCCGGTCAGCGCTTCTCCTTCTTTATGAATTTTCAGGCTTCCAAGAATTTCCGTATCTGTCACCGTCTGCGTGGATGTGTTCCCGGCGGATACCTTCACGCCGACTGCGCTTACGTTCAGCTTGTATCCCTTCGGCGGTGTAATCTCTTTCAGGTAAACGGTGCTGCCCACAACATGAAACGTAACGCTTGATGCCCCCTTTGCATCTGTGGCAGGCATCTTAACAATCAGGTTCTGGCAGGCCGCATCACTGTAAACCCCATAAACCGCCCCGGCCAGCTTCTTTCCGGAACTGCCATCCTCTTTTATAATCTTCAGTTTTGCCTGCTCCGGCCAGTCCACCTGCAGGGAAATCCCGGAGGAATCCGTATAGTAGCCAAACCCGATGTCCTGGGAACTCTGCAGCTTTAAAAGCATTGCATGGAAATCCAACGGATAATTGGATGTGACCTCATACTTTCCCTTCAGATTGCTGACATTTTCCGCTGTCGCTGTCAGGTGGAACTTGTCACCGCCTTTCACGGTCACGTTGCCAGTTCCGCTTTTACCAGTTGTCTCATTAACCAGCTTCACACCGTCCTCCAGATGGATGGTCAGTTGGAACGCCTCATTTGCCTTCCATGTGAAGGTTTCCGTATCCCTCCCGTCTGCCGTCACGGACAGGCCCGGAAGCAGTTTCATTGCTGCTAGATCTGGCATTTCCTTTAAGGCCGCCTTGATTTCTTTCAGCATGTTCTTTGCCGTAGTGGAAAGGGCGCCGCCAAAGCCGGATTCACCATCATACAGATAGTCCACCAGATAATGCTGCATTGCCCTGGTTTCGGAAGTGCAGCCTGCTTTCTCCATAATGGTCTTGATATTATAGCCGTTAAATGTCTTTCCCCATCCCGGCCCGCCATAGCCGTAGAACAATGCCTTCCTCAGATATTTGTCATCGCCACTCTCATCCAGCTCAACCATGTTTTTGTAGGTAGTTCCGCTGGGCGGGGATGGCATCGAATGCTGCATACAATAGGCATTCACTGTATAGGTCTTTCCATCCACCTTATAGCGCACATATTTGTAGGAATCATTTCCACCACTGCCCATTGCTGAATTGAACGGATGCAGCTGCCCATCGGAATAATAATAGTAAGTGTTCGCCTCGATCTCCGTTGCCTCGTCCCACGGAGTATCTTCCGCTGCCGCCAGTAGCATGATACCGCCCTCCTCATAATCGGCAGTTACATTCAGCGCAACATCCTCAGCAGGCATCTCAAAGCTGAACGTATTCGTATCCGCATGGTAGGTGACTTCGGAATACAGAATATCCGCCGTGTCACCCTTTGCGTTGGATTCTGTTTTCAGCGCGCCCACTGCAGTCAGGCAGCCTTCCGGCAGGTTCGTAGAGAACGTGACTGTTTCACCTGCATCGTAGCTTCCATCCGCATGATTTAAGGTAACACCAAGCTCCTCACCGCTTGTGATGTTTACCTTGTACTTGCCTTCCTGTTCTGTCTCAGATCCCGGTTCGGTTTCTGTTTCAGATTCCATCTCGGTTTCTGTTTCGGGATCAGCCCCCGGTTCCGTTACTGGCTCAAAGTTTTCCACTGTTTCCGGAATCCCGGCACTTTCCTCCGTTTCTGTTTCATCCGAAATTTCCACTGCTTCTGTAAACACTTCTGTTTCCGCTGCACCGGTACTGTCCCCCATGCCTGTGCTCTCTGATATCTCATCAGTTTCGATGCCGGATACCGTACCTTCTGTTTCCAGCTCCCCGGTTACTGCCTCCGTGAATGGTTCCTGCATTCCTACCGGTTCTTCCGACGCTTCCATAAGCATCTCAGAATGTGGCTCCGGTTCATCCGAATCCTCACTTTCCGATTCCCCGGAGTTTCCCTGCTCTCCCGGCGAAGCTGTACGCTTTGCACTTGCTTCTTTTACAGGCTCCTTCACTACCACATGGCGGATCACATGGTAACAGGGATTGCCGCTTACAGGTTCCACAAAGTACACCGCCTTATAAGAACCCGCACGGTTCCCGTCAAAGTCCTGCCCGGCTTCATTCTTTGCTTCATGGAGTGTGACCTTGACTTTTTCCTTATTGATCTCCATGCCGGAAAAATCCGACTTCACATCAAAGCCGCTCCCGGCTTCCACCTCATAGTCCTGCACTTTGACAATCTCATCCTCCGCCAGCTTGTCCCTGACTTCCTCCAGTGCCGGGTACTCGGCTTCATACGCTGCAGGCTCAGGCTCCGTCTCCGCCGCATAGGTCGTAACCGGCTGCACAATGGATGTCAGGATCGTCATAGCGGAGAGCATCCCGGAAAGAATCCTTTTTACTTTTCCTTTCATTACTACATACCTCGCTTTTTCTAATCTGATTTTTCAATACGCTCCAACATACACATTCTATGTTTTCATGACATTTCCTCTCCTTTCCCAAAACTTCTGTGCTGCAAATCAAATACCCCGCTGCAAGCAACAGAGTATTTGATCCTCACGGCAGGTTTCCGTTTCACTTCGGTCGGTGCTAAACGTGTGCCACTGGCACACAGCACCGCCAAATATCTATGCAGCATAGCTACCTGACTACGTTGCTCGCGGGAATAACAGCACATCAGTGCGGGGAAACCCTAGAGGGCTTCCCCGCACGGCATCTACTATTATTTAAAATTTGAATGTATTTGAGCGTTTTCCTGTTCTCGCCCCGGACCCGTTCCAGCCCCGGCGTTCCAATTCCGCAGCGTTCTCTCCGGCAAGGCGCGCAAAATGCACACTCAGTATCGGATATCAATCCGGGCAGGCTATGAAATTTTCAAGGTACAGCGAAAGGGGATTTTGGAATAAGAAATGAAATAAAAAACACCCTCTCACTAATCACAGGTTTCAGAGGGCAAAAGAGAACCATTTTTATATTTTTTTATAATTTTATTTTTGGGTTTTCCACATTCTGAAAAACTTCCCCGCTGTTCTAGGGAGAAAAATCCAAATGCGCCGTTAGTGCAAAATCTAATAATCTAATAATTCTGGGCTGTCGCACTGTGCGCAGTGCTCCTTTTCTGTGCAAAAAAATAACTGCCAAACCTCGAAAGAGTCCGACAGTTAGTGTGAAATTAATGTATGCCCAAAAGCATTAACGTACAAAAAAATATAGTCTAAATCAGAGTGAATATCAATTAACTGTACCTACAGTATGCCATAACCAACATGAAAACGCAGGCAAAATCTGTGGGAACCTTGATTACGGCCTACACCGCATGTTTATACACACAAAGGAACACTATTTCTTCAGGGCGGCCATGATCGGGATCTGCATTCAACCTGGAGGCTCCGCACAAGCAGCAGACACAGACGGCGAAACAAAACATGTCTCACATCCTGTGATTCCATCAAGCCTGTTTTCTGACAGGCTTAGTGGTCATGCCTATTTCTATTGTCTACGGTCTCAAATCTCATTTAACCCGGCTTTCACCCACACCTTTCCCCGCTTAATCTTGAAAACCATTCAATATCTGACAATTATCATTTGGTTTCCGAGACCGTTCCATTTATCATAATTATTCTTGTTCCATCAACATTTTCCATAACCTCGTTCAATGCTTTGTTTTAACATTCATCACTACAAGAACATTTCACATTACACTACAGCCACAAGACGCCTGCTATCATCTTACATTCCTTCATTCTTGACTATAAAGTTTGTAATAGTAATTTAGGTGACATTTTCAGAATCCGTAATGATGCCAAAAAAACACTGATGCTACAAATAACATATATTGTTATAATCAGCATTAACATGTCTAAAGCCGAATTAGTATATTCTAATTTTACATCTGTAGACGACACTTTACTAATCGTTGGCATTGTTTCCCCATATCCGAATTCAATGGAGTATGTTTCTTCACTCGTCCTAGGTTCAGATATTTTTTCTGCCATATTGCAAATATTTTGAGTAACCACAGATGACGAAACCAACGTTATTCCTATTGATATCGATGAAACAATTAAACATTCCAATATAAATTGAACAATTATATTTTGTCTTTTTTCCCCTATAGATAGTAAAACACCTATCTCTCTGCTCCTTCCTTTTACCCATAATGTCAATACTAAATACAAAATAAAGGCACAACCAAGAACACCACATATCAATTGTACCGTTGCAAAAAGACTTATATTCTTCAAAGGCCTAATAGTATTTCCATACGACAAGTCATCTTGCTCCAGAACCAAATTGGAATCGCTTAAAACTTCATCGACTTCTTCCATAATATTTATCAAATTCTCCGGGTTATCTACTAAAAATGTAACTTTACCATATTGTTCTTTTGCTTGCTCCCCAGATATATTTCTCTTAAGTTGTAATCCGCAATTAGCATCAATGAAAATAAAATTATCCGCATATTCGCTTTCTGGGGTATAAACAGATGACTCCTGCTCAAAATTTATAGAGAAAATTCCGATTATCTTCACCTCAACTGGTATTCCAAGTAATTCTGTTGGATCATCACATGGTTCAAAAATACCACGCCTAGTCTCCAATTTTATAGTATCACCAACTGATAAATGATTATTTTTAGCCACGTATTCCGAAATAATAGCTACTTCTCTATCATCTTCCTCGATATTTTTGCCTTCGGAAATTGAAAATGCTCCTATTCTAAAATTAGCATTTAATTCTCCTTCTCTACAAGATATAGCTAACGTAGTTTGACGAAAATTTTCAATTTGCTCAAGTGTTGTATATGCACTTTCAGAAGAATCCGCATATAATCCTGGCCTCAATTTTAAATTTGTCCATACTAAATTTTCTTCATCAATCACATAATCAACTACACCATTAATACTTTTTACCTTCTCTATAGTTTCCGGCGTTACAGTTTCTCCGACAAAGGCCTTATAACTGTATTCTTTGTCAGTACGTTCTTCATATAAACTCTCATTTTTAGTATCTGCAGAAACCAAAAAACTACTGCCAAGGTTTTGACGTATAATTTGCATTTGACTATCAGCACTTTTTTTTAATACACTTCCTGTCAATACCATATTACACATTATCAAAATCAAAATTAATAATAAAAAACTTCTACTTTTTTTTCGTCTAAGATACAAAATAGCTCTACTTAACATCATCATCTTCTTTCCCTTTCAACTCATCATTGTAAGAATATTTTTGGGATTCATTTTCAAAATCAACAAAGAAGATACACCTGTTGAAATAAAAATAATTACTACCTCCAGTGCCAATACCACAAAATATCCCATTATTCCAAGTTTCATGTTATTCGCAATCTCAATCTCATCACTACCAATTTCAGCAATGCTATTATCATCTAGTACAATACCTTTATCATCATAAACGGTCACAGCATCTCTCACTATTCCTTTTATTGGACTAATTGATATTCCTAAAATCATTCCTGCCATAAAAAAAGCACTCAACGTAATTAACATATTTTCAGTAAATTGTTGTATGAAAATATCACACTTTCTTATTCCTATTGAAATAAGTATTCCCATTTCATAGACTCTATCACGTATCCATAACATTAGAACCAACGAAAGAATTATAGAAGCAACTATAATAACAACAACAATAATAGAAAAAACCAATCCATTGATTCGATTCAGTACTGCAGCTGATGCTTCATAAATTTTATTGTTTTTTGTAATAACATATCTATCCTCTTCAAAATTTAATTTAGAATTTATATCTTTTATTTTAGCATCCAAAATTTTAGGATCCTTTACATAAAAAATCACGCCATCTGAATATGAATCTATTGCTTTCCCAGTTACTCCATTAAGCAATGTTCTAATACTATAAGTATCAGTAAAAATGAAATTATCTACTATATCGCATTCCGCAGTTGTAGCACTTTGTTTATTTTGAGTTCGTTTTACACTGAAAATACCAATAACTTCCAATTGGCACTCCACATTTATTTTATCATCAGAAATAGGGGGATCACTATAATATTCCATATTGATATAATCACCAATTGATAGACCATTCTTTTTCGCAACATTTTCAGAAATTAAAGCCACATTCTGATCTTTAGCCTTTATATGCCTCCCCGTTTCAAGTTGAAGTGATTTCAAAACAAAATATTCATCATATTTGCTAGAAGTTGTTCCAATAATTCTTGCAAGTTTTGACTTTTCATCATTTTCTGCAGAAAACCTTCCCTCTACTAATCCAAAATCTACTAAAGAATATATTGTATCATTTCCAGTAAAATCGCTTATGTCAGAATCCAACACTTCATTTACTAATTCGTCATCAACATAATTATAAAACCCCTGTTCTGTGTTTGCATCTATTTTGAAATAGCCTCCTAAAGAATTTCTCAAATTCGTCAAAGCATCATTTGTTGAATTCAAGAGCATAGTACTCATTATTAATACAATTGTCAAAACAAATAATATAAGAAAAAGTATTATTGTTTTATTCTTTTTTCGCCAAAGATATAAAGTTCCGCGTTTTATTATTCCCATACTTGGCTCCCCTCTATCGCAATATAAAACTCAATTACCTTTATATTAAAAGTTTGTATAAAGTATCTACTATTTCATCAATATTAATTTTTTTTACTTTACTGTCATATCTTATATCACATAATTCTGTATCGCGCTCCATTTTAATGCATATATCATAACCTAAAGTTTTATTATACCTTTTATAATCACCAGTACACATCAAAACTATAATCAAATCTGTTCTATAATATTCCTGCATAATCATTATATCTTGCATTGGAGAAGTATATATTTTCATTCTAATATCAAATTTTTCAAAACTATATATTGCCGAGCACAAACACGACGTCTGAACATCATAATGGGCAAACAGTTCGTCCATTATCCCTTGGCTTATCTTATAACCACGTTCGCTATCATCTCCATATAATAAAATAATTGGTATCTCTCTCTGCCTACTCATCAATTTACTAGGCACTATATGACTATAATCTTCCCACTTATTTTTGTCCAAATTTTCATTTATTATCTCTTGAAGATCTCCATCTCTAAACCAATTATTTATAGCTGCTGCTACTATTGGTACTGCAAAGCTATTAGAAGGTGTACATCCAAATTTTTCTTTTAAAACCTTAAAATTACAATTTGCATATACATCTGTTTGAAATAACTCATCTCTACAAAAAAATATTTCTCCGGGTTTCAGATAATTCAACCTATCCGATTGTACTCCAAGGACAAATGGGAAATATGTTGGAATCGTGATATGCTGACTATTATCCTGAGCTGCAATTATTATTTTATCTTTAGACAATTTTCGTACAATATCATATATAACCATTGCATCAGACAACATAGTCGATCCCGCACTTAAGCAGACAATATCAACATCTAATTTATCGCATAAAAGCAATCCCGATCTTAGATTCTCAATACTTCCTCGTGGTTTTCCTTCTCCTAAAGGAGCATTCTGCAAAACCTGAATATTAACTAACTCATAATCCGTTGTATTTATATCCAATAAATATGAGCAAATTGTTCCATGTGAGCAACTTTCGTTTTCTGCTGAATCATCTTTTTCACTTAATACATTGTAATATGAAAATGTATTACAGTGTAATTCTTCACTGAAAATATTAGTATCCAATATTGCAATTTTACTCATTTCAATATCTCCAAAATATTTCTATTGGAAAGGCACTGAAACGTGCCTTTCCATTCAAAACACCATGCAATTTATCAATATTATGCATTAATATTCACTATAAACTTTCTTTTCTTTCGTGTACACCGTTATGGGTATTATATGCACCCAGCTTAATATGCGCCGTTTTTAAATGCATTTGTATGTTGTGTCTGGAATTTTGTATATTGGTTATAACTATTTGTTCCATCCCAGTCACACGGGCAAGAAACAATACTACAAGAGCATCCATTTAAACAAGAATCCACCATTGCCTCAACAGTTTTGTTTGCATTTTGAAAATTTTTACGTAATTTTTTCATAAATCCACTTCCTTTTCTTAAAATTAAAATCACATGGTGCATGAATCTCTCTGACACATTTCGTAGAGTTTTTTTCCTAGTATATTCACTTTTAAAACACTGTAATCGCTATTGACAAAAATCTCAACAACCGGAATATTTAACCTTTTCTCTAATTCATCAAAAATATATAAAAAATCAACCGGATTAATATCCAATTTTGTACTTAATAGATTTTCTTCACTTGAAATTATTTCAATTTTTGTCACATCAAAAACAATTTTCTTAATCAGTTCAACAATGTCCACTTCACTATATGTCATATTAGTCCCCCATTATTCCATCGCTTACACAATTCATTTCTTTAAAGAGCTATATTGTGTCTGCATTATACTGCAGCTTTTCAATTATTTTGCAAAAAGCATTCTGCATTTTTTGCTTATCCCATATATTAATTTCGGATACTGGAAACGAATTCTCAGCTTGATAATTTTTCCTTACATATTCTTCTGACAAAAATGAGTATGAAATATTACGACTACCTTCTTTAGTTTCAAATAATGTACGTCCAATTGAAATAGCATCCACTGGGAAACCAAATTTTGCCATACAAAATTGCGTCAAATCCTGCAGTCCTTTATATTTCGGTTGACTTATAAAATAGCTACATAAAATAGCGCTGTCCACTGGTACCGCACTTCCAATAACCAAAGAATATTCTGCAAAATGATTATATTCACCACAGCTAAAGACAGAAACTCCTTCTGGAACCCCTATAATAAATACATCTGGTTTGGCTCCCATTTCAATCTTGTATATAAAATTATTAAATTTTAAAATTTTTTCTTCAAATGATATTCTTTGATCGAACAAAAAATCAGGAATTACATAACTCCCCCACAAAACTCCAAGTGCATTTGATGACACCCAAGCTACTTTATAGCCTGCTTCATTCATTGCTTGATACAATCGCAATTGATTTTCTAATTTATTACAATTTTTCCCCATTCCAAAAACTACTACTACAGGAGTTTCTATTTCAAGTTTTTTCATCTGCATATGATTCATCTTTTCAATTTGGGGAATATTAAAATCTGGATAATTCTTTAAGGGCATCAAATTTGCGTCATGCAATTCCAGTTCTTCTAAAATTTGTGGCATAATAATTATTTTTTTATTTAGGTCTCTCGCTTTACTTATTACATCAAAATATTTGTTAACAATACAATGTCTATAATTTTCAAGAATAATCAACGTATTGCAAGCTACCATCATCGAATCATAGTCCAACTCACATCCTATTCTACGATTAACTTCATCAACAACAGCTTTATCCTCATTAAATGAACACACACCCGTAATTGAGAAATTCTCATCTGTACTTGTGAGTTCAATCAAATATTCAATATCTGGATGATATGGAAAAATAACTGCATCAATCATTTTACATCACCTCCGCTGACAAACTATATCCAAATTCATTGAGAACACTTTGTTCATACAAATCAAATTCAGTCTGCACTTTTTTCTCTTTGCACACTAATAATTTATCCTTCCTTGTTGGTTGCTCTTTCCCATTAAGTTCAATTTCATTCGAACACATTAAACAATGTCGCAAGTTCCAACATTTTTTGCACTCTTCCTCAGTTAATTTTCCCACATTTAAAAGTGCGCGCATTCTTTCTAAATTGAATCCATCTTGGACAGAGCCGATATTATAGTAATCCAAATTCTCATTAACCCTCTCACATGGAAAAAATTTTCCATCATAACGTACAAATAAGCGTAAAATACCTGGCATACAAGGTCCTCCATGATGCATCATCTCATTCAACTCATTTCTATTATGTAAGGCCTTTTTCAACCTAATAGCTTTATCAACTGAATTACTTGTTAAACGACTTACATACTTTTCATCAAGTTTTCCTATCATATAAAACAATGTTTTAATATACTCAAATTTTCTTACCTGAAAATATGCTTCAGTATAAGATACTTCTTCCTTTAGATTTTGTGGAACCATTGTATTATAAAATATAGACTTATCGTTAATCACATCATTTGCCTTAAAGAACTCAAGAACGCAGTGCAAATTCATATATGGATTCACTGTTGTAAAAAAGCTAACGCAATTTTCTACATAATCCGGATAATCTTCTGATAATTTTTTCACATTTCCCATTACTACATCAAATGACCCTCTTCCATCTGCAAATTTTCTACAAGAATCATGTTCTTCTTTAGAACCATCCAGACTGATTCCTATTATAAAACCATTTTTCGCCAAAAATTCTGCACGTTCACCCTGTAGTAAAGTTCCATTTGTTGTCATGGCAAATCTAATCTTCTTGCCATTACAATTTTCTTTTACATATGATACAGCTTTTTTTATCAGTTCAAATTCTAACAGTGGTTCTCCCCCATAAAATCCTATAGTAACCTCAGAATTTTCAATACTATGTGCAAAGAAAAAATCTATTGCTTTTATTGCTACTTCTAAATTCATTCTATTCGTGGAATGGACTCTATTACCAGCATATATTCCTGAATACGCACAATACTCACAGCGAAGATTACACTGCTGTGTTACCTGTAAAATCAACTGTACAAGTTTTTTGTCAGCATTGTGCTCAATAATCTCCGTATTCGGATGATGGATATGCTTTACCACATTTGGAACAAACAAACCCTGCATTTGATACTTTTTTATAATTGCACTTTGCTCAGATGGAGCTTTTCCTTCTTCTATCATCCGCAACTCATTAAATTCAGCCTCAGTTAAAGCAATAACAGCACCAGTATGGCGATCATAAACATAATAGTTTTGATAGGTTTTAAAAGTTCTAAAAATAATCTCATTTTTCCCACTCATACTCTTTCTCTCCCATAAATTATAATCTTATAGGCATTTGTTGAATACCAAAACCCATTGATTTACAATTGCCAGAAAAAATATTCGATTTACATAATGTATTCGATCTTTTAGCTAAAAGTCCGCCCAGAATCTGGCTTTTATATCAATTCTGTATTTATCTGAATAGCAACCTTTTTTCTCCTTACCCATGGGAAGCGGATTCCCCACCCAATTCATTGGTTAAAATACATTTACCAGTTAACTAATTATAATCTTATTGATCCATCCCCAAAGCAGCAACTTCAATTTTTCCATGTTTCAAGCGAAACACAACATCTGCCTGCTTTGCCACTTCAAGTGAATGTGTAACAATTATTACACAGCGACCATATTCTCTAGCAGCTTCTTTTAAAATACTCGTTATTTCTTGAGAAGTTTCTTCATCCAGATTTCCAGTAGGTTCATCCGCAAGTATTATTGGATTATTGGATGCCAGAGCTCGCGCTATTGCAACCCGCTGTTGTTGCCCCCCTGATAACTTAAGAATATTTCGTTTACATTCATCTGCAGTCAATCCCATTTTTTTTAACATAGCTTGTGCATCCTGCTTTGCCGTTAATTTTACATTCTCTTCTGGTGTCATATAATCAATCAAATTATAATTTTGAAATACAAATGACACATTATTTCTTCTATGCTTCTCAAGCCCTTCTTTATTTATATCACAACCTTCAAAACAAATAGTTCCACTTTTAGGGATATCTAAACCTCCAATAAGCGATAATAATGTTGTTTTTCCACAACCAGAAGGTCCTAAAATCACATACATTTTTCCTTTTTCAAATTCAACACTGATATCATCTAATATAACCTTATTTCTATCATAATAATAAGATATATTATCCATTACTAATCTGTTGTTCATACATTAATCCCCTCCATCAATCAACACCACAATTATTCTTAACATTTAATATTTCCCCATCAGCCAAATATATTAATACATCTGCATATTCAAGCATCGCATTTTTATGAGATATAATAAAATAATATCGGAATTGTTTATTTTCCTTTAAAAAATCCCCAAAATATTCTTCAGATTCTCTATCGTAATTCGAATATGCTTCATCTAGTATTAAAATCTCTGATTGCCGATTTAATGCACGCAACAAGGCAACCTTCTGTTTTTCTCCTCCTGATAGCTTTTCGCCATCAATTCCAACAAATGTATCAAACCCATCTGCAAGATTGTTTATTGCATCCACACAATATTTTACATCAGCGCCAAATAGTGTTAAATTATCCTCATTTAAAAGAATATTCTCTTTCACAGAGCCACAGAATAAGTGAATATTTTGCGATACGACGCTAAATTTCTTCCTATACTCTTCAATATTTATTTCATTTATATCCACCCCATCAAAATATATTTTTCCACTCGTCGGCTTATTTAATCGCAATAAAAGATTGATTAACGTTGTTTTTCCGCTTCCGTTATTTCCCATAATCGCAACTTTTGTTCCGCTTTTTATTTCAAAAGATATATCTTTTAAAATTGCAGTATTGTTTTTAATAAGTGAAACTTTTTCAAATTTTACTGTATGTATTTTTTTTGACGGAAGTACTTTACTTGCATAATTTTCTTCAGGCAAATGAAAATAATATTTGATGCTTTTTGCGCTCGGCTCAATTTGCTTCAATACTATTTGTAAATCTAAAATTGCGTTTATCGGTGCTAATAAATATGAAGCAAACGATATAAAAGCAAATAAAGTTCCTATCGTTAACTGATTTCTACATATAAATACCCCACCCAATATATATACTATATATATATAGCCCAATTCAATTGCATTCATTATTAATGAGTTTTTAGCATTCACTAAAGAAAGTCTTTTAGATGCTGTGTTAATATCATCAATTCGTGTTTCGGACTCCTTTATCTTTCTCTTTTCTAAATTCCATATTTTAATATCAATTACTCCATTTAATAATTCTGAAAACCACGAATTATATCTTTTATTAGCATTCATCAGATCATATGCATATTTTTCTATCCATTTTTTCATATAAAAATTAACCAATATCTTTATCGGAATCAATGTTATAATAAACAACGCAAGTTTAACATCTAGAATAAATAAACCAACTACCGCACCAATCGCTTTAAAAATTATCACAAGCAGAATCATCAAATTATTCGTTGTGATAGACACAAGGTTGCTTATATCATAAAGTGCATCACTAATCGTCTTGTAAAATCCTTGTTCTTTTATAAACTCTGGCTCTAAACGGAATCCATGTTCCAATGCTCTAGTTTTTATACTCTTTCCAAAAGAGTTTGATATTTCTATCTCCTGCTTTGACTGAAGAAACTGAAATCCTTTATCAAGTAATTGTAAGCCCCCAAGAAGGCATACATATCTCAACAATTCAAGCATATTTTGTTGGACGAGACCTTTATCTATTAATTTACTATTAACAATCGGAACTAGCGCTGCTATTACAGACAAAATAGCAGAGTATACTATCAATGCAAAAATTTGCTTCAGGTATGGTTTAAGCCAACCATATACGTCACCAAGTTTCAGATATAATCCCCCTTCAAATCACATTTATCATGTACATAATATTATTATAATTACTAATAAAAATCAACATCAAACGATGGCGTTTTTCTATTAGGAAAGCAAGCGTTTCACCAGAGGATTTCCATCTCCCTAGGTGACCGCTCGCTTTCATAACATCTCGATACATACAGATCATTTTGCCTTTTTGTTGCTGCGCAGGAAGTCTACATACACAGCCAGCAGGATAACCGCACCTTTGATTATGTACTGCCAATCAGAGTTTACGCCCATCAGGTTCAGGCCGTTGGTCAGAATTCCAATGATCAGCGCACCAATCAATGTGCCGCCCAGACGTCCAGAACCGCCGGACATGGAAGTACCGCCCACAACTACCGATGCAATGGCGTCCATTTCCGCGCCGTCTCCGGATGTACAAGTGCCGGAGTACAGGCGTGAAGCAATCGTAACTCCGGCCAGACCTGCCATCAGTCCACTGAAACTGTATACTACAAATTTGACTTTCGCGGTATTGATGCCCGAAAACTTTGCCGCGGTATCATTGCCGCCGACCGCGTAGATCTGTCGCCCAAGGCGGGTGCGGTTCAAAAACAGCACCGAAATAATGAATACCACGAACATCGTAACCACCGGTGTGGGAATAGGCCCCACAAACCCGGCACCCAGGAATTTCCAAGCATCGGTCATACAGCGGATCGGCTTGCCGCCGGAGAATACATAGGCAATACCTTTGGCTATGTTCATCGATGCAAGCGTCACAATGAACGGTGGAATCTGTGTCATGGCTATCATAAAGCCGTTACACAGGCCAAATAACAGACCGGACAACACCCCCACCAGTATGCCGACGATTTCGGGCGCACCGCCCCAAACTACCGCGCCTGCGCCCAAAACGCCGGACATGGCGATGATAGAACCTACGGACAAGTCAATGCCGCCCAATATAATAACCATCGTCATTCCGCAGGATAGTAGCAGGTTCGGTGCGTTCTGACGCAGGACATTGAAGATATTCGTCTGGGTCAGGAACGTGGCATGAGTGCGCGGATAAATATACAAGAACAGCACCATGGCACCCAATGCGCACAGGATACCAAAATTATCCTTGAAATAGCGCTTTACACTCTTTCCAAATCTTTCAACCATTGTTTTGTCCTCCTACAGTTTCTAATGTTGCGAGTTTCATAATGGCCTCCTGGCTGAGATCTTCATAGTCGATACAACCCGTGACTTTACCCTCGCACATGACGTACACGCGATCCGCCATGTTGATAATTTCCGGAAGTTCCGAGGAAATCATAATGATCGACACGCCTTGTTTGGTGAGTTCATTCATGATTTCATAAATTTCCGCTTTTGCCCCGACGTCGACTCCACGGGTGGGTTCATCCAAGATCAGGAGTTTCGGAGATGTAGCCAGCCAACGCCCGATCATGACCTTTTGCTGATTGCCGCCAGAGAGATTGGTCACTGTCTGATACTGGGAGGGGGTTTTTGTATGCATCTTATCAATGAACTGCTGGGTGATCTCTGCCTCGCGTTCCTCATTAACACGCAGATGGCTGATAAATTCATGGAGTACTTCAATTGTGGAATTGAAGCGCACGCTCTGTAAATGATAAAGACCTTCCAACTTGCGGTCTTCAGGCACAAGAGAGATGCCATGACGCATCGCATCTACCGCGCTGTTGATTTGTACCCGCTTCCCTTCGATATACACCTCACCGGTTGATCCCCTTGTGAGGCCAAACAGACAGTGCATGGTTTCGCTGCGCCCCGCACCTACCAGTCCGGCGAAACCTACGATCTCACCCTTCCGTACCTCAAAACTTACATGATCCACTCGTTTGAGACGCTTTTTGGCATCGTCAAGATTCTTGCATTTCAGCACGACTTCTGAGGATTTGACATGGTCTCGGGTATAGTAACGATTCAGTTCCCGTCCAACCATCATATTGATCAATATATCGCGGGGAGTTTCGCTCACAACGCAGGTACCCACATACATGCCGTCGCGCAGTACACTCACCCTGTCGCATACTATATTCAGCTCACTCATCTTATGAGATATATAAATGATACCTACGCCTTTTGAAACAAGGTCGCGCATAATCTCGAACAGATGTTCCACCTCTTTGTCCGAGATGGATGACGTAGGCTCGTCCATCACCAGTATCCGGCAGTTGAATGAGATGGCCTTAACGATCTCTACCAGCTGCTGCTGAGCAATGCTCAGATCCGCAATCAGGCTCTCCGCACTAATGCCCAGATCAAAAGTGTCCAGCATCTTTTGGGCTTCCCTGCCCATCCGGACATAGTTGATGCCGAACTTACCTACTGGTTCACGGCCAAGAAAAATGTTTTCCGCAACCGTCATATGCGGCACAAGCACAAGCTCCTGATGTATAATGGAAATGCCGTTGTCACGCGCACGGTTAACGCTCGTAATGGCAGTCTCCCGGCCATTGATGAAGATCTGACCCTCCTCCGGATGATAAATACCTCCCAGAACCTTGATCAACGTAGACTTTCCAGCGCCATTCTCGCCCAGCAATGCGTGAACTTCGCCCGCTTTCAACTGGAAATCCACACCTTGCAGTGCTTTGACACCCGGAAATGATTTACAGATATTTTTCATTTCAAGCAGATATTCGCTCAATAAGTCTCACCACCGTTCTTCTTTTTTAATCGAGTCGAACTATGGACAACGACAAAAAAATCTGCCGTTTACTATAAAGATACCCCGCAGCAGCAAGCTGCGGGGTATCTTATCCATGTTCCGTTTATTGCCAGCCGCCGTTGTCGTACTCTTCTATATTGTCAGAGTTGATCATGAATGTTTCAATAGGATAACGGTCTTCGATCTCTTCGCCATCTTTCCACTGGTAGTAAAGCTCGGCGATGGTCTTGCCGATGGTGATCGGGGACTGTGCACCGCTACCGGTAATCTTGCCGTCCGCGATCAGGGCTTTCACATCCGGAGAACCGTCAACGCCATAAATCAAAGCGCTGGAACCAGCCGCCTCCGCAGCCGCCTGAGCACCAAGGGCTGTCGGATCGTTGCCTCCAAAAATGCATACCGCATCTGGATGAGCCGTCAACGCATCCGTACCGTTCAAATTGCCTTGTTCCTGATTGCCCATGCAGTCAATCTGGGCTACAACTTCAAAGCCATGACCGTCAATAGCATCCAAGAAACCATTGGTACGGTCTACAATAGACTGCATCGTCGGGGAATCCAGAACGATGATCGGGCCGCCCTCCGGGCACTTCTCAACCAGGTCAAGACCGCATACATAACCTGCGTTGTAGTTATCGGAACCTGCATAAGTCACAAGTTTGTCAACATCCGTAACTTCAGTATCGAATCCGAACATCGGAATCTCGGCTGTCTCAAGGGCATCCAGCGCAGGAGTAATGCCATCACGGTCAACAGGGTTAACGAACATTCCAACGATACCCTGAGAAATCAAATCCTCAATCTGAGACAGCTGCGTCTCATTGCTGTTCTGCGGATCCAGAGAAATCAGCTCATCGCCGTTCTCCTCGACAACCTCGCGGATTGCGCCCTCCAGCGCAACGAAGAATGGATTGGTACCGTCCATACAAGTATAACCCAGCTTGTCGCCTTCTGCGTACACAGAAGTAGCGAGAAGTGTTGTCAGAACCGCTGTACCGACCAGAACCTTCACCGTTTTGCAAAATACATTTTTCATTAAATAACCCTCCTATCTTTATTGGTATTTTTGAACAAAACCATTATAATACCCCCCCTCAGACCGTCTCAAAACTTGTTTTCTGCAACAAAAAATGCCAGATATATTTCATACGAAATAGATATCTGACCTCAACAACTGAATAAAGTGT
Organism: uncultured Lachnospiraceae bacterium; assembly: GCA_947591155.1. Taxonomy (GTDB): domain Bacteria; phylum Bacillota; class Clostridia; order Lachnospirales; family Lachnospiraceae; genus Choladousia. The sequence continues at coordinate 103 of CANQDA010000046.1, read as the reverse complement.
ATATTCTTTTTGAACTAACAGTTTCCTGTGCACTAGTCAACAAATTTTGGACACAAAATTATAAAAATTATTCAGTTACATTGAGAATCTGTACAACCCGTAC
>CANQDA010000045.1 GCA_947591155.1 uncultured Lachnospiraceae bacterium | reverse complement strand
GAATGAAGTTGGTAATAATTTAAAGATACAGAAAAGGTCATTCTAAACTTGTACTTTTTCTTGACATAGCACCAAATATGGCATTGACCGTCTGGAAAAGGCCTGTGAACGTGTATTAAACTACAGTTCGCAGCCTTCCATCCGAAATATCAGCACAGTCCTGAAAAATGGACAGGACAGGGTCGCACCATATCCGCAGGACTCAAAGCCGGCAGGTCCTAAAAGCCAGGGGATCACGCGCGGTGCTGCTTACTTCCGGAGAGGAGGTGAGCAGTAATGATCAGCCAAAGTACGATAGATTCCCTGAAGGCCATGAAGCTCACTGCCATGGCAGCCGAACTGGAACACCAGTTGGAGGATGCTTCCACATATGCAACGCTTGGTTTTGAGGAACGTCTTGGTCTTCTCGTAGATGCGGAATGGAACAGGCGCCAGGCGAACAAACTTGCCCGGTATATCAAAAATGCCCGCTTTGCCGCGCCGAACGCCACAATAGAAGGCATTGAATATCATGAAGACCGGAAGCTTGACAGGGCAGAGATCCTTCGGTTTGCCACATGCCAGTATATTCAGGAGGGGCACCATATCATTCTGAAAGGAGCTTCCGGAAATGGAAAGACCTATCTTGCCTGCGCACTGGGACACGCCGCCTGCAGGAAGTTCAAATCCGTAAAGTATATCCGGATGCCGGAACTTTTGGATGAGCTGAGCATCGCAAAAGGGTGTGGCACTTTCAAAAAGACGATAAAGTCTTACAAGAAGGCAGACCTGCTCATTCTGGACGAATGGCTGATTCGTCCATTGGCCGCACAAGAGTCCTATGATCTTCTGGAGATTGTAGAATCCAGATGCGAAGATGGTCCTGTTATCTTCTGCACACAGTATGAGCCGGATGAATGGTATGACCGGATCAATCCGGATCCAAACATGGACAGCCCGATTTCAGATGCCATTATGGACCGGATCATTCACAATTCATATGAGGTACTGATTGAAGGCCGGGTTTCCATGCGTGAGCGCCACGGACTAAAAGCTTCCCAAAAGGGGGGTCAGCAGAATGACTGATTTGGAACTTGAACTAATGGTAGCCAATGAAACAATCCGGGAAGCAGAGGAGGTTTTTGACCGGCTCCGCAAGGATTATCATGCACTGCGGGAACATGCCGACAAGCTTGAAACTATCCTCAAAGAACATGGCATTCCATTCCCTGCATTTTGGGGCTGGTAATTACAGCAGCTCTTTAAATATTTAATTGTTATGCATGGCATCAGCACAAACTGGTGCCATCAAATTTAATTTGGCTCAGTCTCCGTGAAGGTGGTTCACACCTTCCGTGAGGCTGGCTCTAAAAGGCCGTGCAAGTGGTGCTCACTGGTTGGAATATACACACCGCAGACCGAGCCCTCGTCGGAAAAGAAGCCCGAGTCGGAAAAACAGTCTGAATCAGAGAAGCAATCCGAATCCGAAAAACAATCCGAATCTGAGACAGAGCCTTCATCCGAGTCTGAATCTGAGTCTGAATCCGAAACGCAGACAGAATCCGAAAGAGAATCAGAGGCGAAATCTCCGGCGTCCCCAAAGACAGGCGACAGCACTCCGGTACTCCCCTGGTTGTCCGCAGCGCTGTCAGCTCTCTTCTGTCTGGGGCTGATATTACGTTACAGGAAAAGGCTTTGACCTGGCCGAAGAGCTCCAGTCCGGCGTCGGAGCGCTGCTCAAAATGATACAGATTATTTTTCGAAAATCTTCTCAGCCGAAGAGCCGCATGGCGTCGATCATCTGTGCTGCGATATAGGTGTAGTTTCCGCCAGAAAAATATAGGATCCCTCTGCACATTTAAAATTGAAAACTTGCCAGAATCGGCATAAATAGTTCCCTCACGCGAAATGTTACAAAGACAAACTTGCTTCGATACATTTCTCATGATGGTCGATATAGACTTTTCTCATATGTAGATCTGCGACGACACAGGACATGCCAGTCGACTTTTCATAAAGTAAAAATATCCGCGGATTCCGATCACTACTGGATCAGCTGCGCAAACTCCTCCACAGAAGACACGGATGCTGCAAGCTTCAGATATCTATGCAGCACGCTGCTGTCTTTCTCGGCAAACAGATATTCCCGCAGGTTCTTCGGCACTTCATCCGGAAGTTCCTCCAGTAAGATAAGTATATCCTCTGCTTTTCCTTCTGCTTTTCCTTCTGCTTTTCCCTCTGTTCTTCCTTCCATTTTTCCAGCCTCGCGCTGTTCCTGCAGCATCTCTTCAAATATCACAAACTTCGCCTCCCATTCACGGCTCGCTTTTACCCGACGCACCGCGGCCTGCAACTGCCGAACATAGCCGTCCTCTGATTCTTTCGTACTCTCCTGCAAATTCAGTCCCACAAACTTCAGGAAACTGACAAGTTCCGTCGGCACCTCATCCGAATTCTCCCCGCAAGTGCTCAGAAACATCGTCGTCTGACCATCCCTGAGTATAAAATCCTGTTTCTCCAGACACACATTGCGGAACGTGTAGCGATATTTCCCACAGTCAAACGGATCAAAGTCACAGATAAAGATCACGTAGGTATCTGCCAGGCTCCCATAACCGCCTCCCCGTGCCAGCAGCTCCATGTCAATCTGGCTATGGTAATATCTCGCTCTGCGCTCCAACGCCGGTTTCGGGATCACCTGCATCTCGACGTTAAATCTGGTATGATTCTCATCACTCGCCTCAACGTCCAACCGCACGCCCTTATACTCAGGGTGATACACCAGACTTTTCTCCGTACTGACATCCAATTTCCCGATCGGGATTCCCAACGCCATCTCAAGGAACGGCCTGCAGTTCTCAGGCTCGCACATCACCGCACCAAACATGAAGTTGTCCTTCAGTGTCAGTGCTTCCAGTTTACTTTTGTTGTTTTCTCCCATTCATATCCTCCACTTTGAGCAGAGGAATCCTATGCGTTTATTATAGAACAGCAGGATATAAAAAGCAAGCGGTAATCTGTTTCTACAAAAGCTCAGGCCAAACCCGGTGTCGAAATGCTGTTTAAAGTAATACGGATAATTCCACGGGGATTTCCTCCATGAAGGCGATGGTATAGACCTCTCCAAAAAGGCCGATGGCGTCCTGTGCCATCGGCCTTTCACATCGTTGCCTCTGCCGTACCGGGTCAAATCGTCAGGCACTACACAGGCATTTCCTCTTTCGGTATTCCTCTCTCCGCAAGGATCTTTCTCACGGTCTCTAAAATCCCATGAAATTCCGGTTTTCTTTCCCACCACGGATTTCACGGGATACTTAAATGCTCAGCTTTCTGCGGATGCCAGCACTTCATCCAGAATCTTTCTCTCATCATACTCCGGCGCGTATTTCTGCGCAATCCCCACAATCCGGCTGATCTTATCTTCCGTTTCCTCCAGAGCCTCGGCAATCTGCGCGACAGTGCAGGATTTCTTCAGTTTCTTCAACACCTGTTGAACTAATCCCTCTGTTCTTCCTTCTGTTCTTCCTTTTGCCTCGCCGCGTGCCTCAGCCTCCTGACTGTGCACCTCAATATCCATTTCATAATCGTACTCAGCCATCAGCATATTGACCACCTCCTCGCTCTTACGCCCAAGATAGCCCGCAAGGATATCCTCCCTGATGCATTCCTTTACCGCCCTCTCAAGCCGTTTTTTGTTTCCGGCAAACTGCCGCGTCTTCTCGACAAACTCGCTGTACTGGCGGAGCGTGCCGCATTTCTCCAGGAGCTTATGCTTCTTGTCCGTATTGATGTTCACCACCCGGACTTCCAGCTCCAGCTTCCCATTTGGCCCGCACGGTTCCGTGAACGCATCCGAAAGCCTCAGCACCTGCTCCTCCGGCTGGTCTTCCTCTCCGTTATAGAATACGAGGAAAGACGGCGTCATCAGCTGGTACTGCGATTCCGAATACCTTGCCCTTACCGGCATTAGCTTCTCATACTCGCGCGCAATGTACATCAGCATGCGGACCGCAAGGTTTTTGTTGATCGTACTTTGGTGCTCGCTCAAAATGATTCTCCGATTTCCCACCGAGAACGCCACATCGTTCTTCATGTTCCTGAACAGGACATCTTCCAGCCGTACTTTCCGGATCAGGGAAGTATCCTGCAGATCCGCATTGAACAGGCCATTGTACAGTTCCAGCAGGTTCTTCTCCGCTGTCTCATCCAAATAGTAAAGGTCGCAAAATACACTGTCCTTGTACTTTCTGTTTTCTTTTGCCACTGTTTCCTTCCTTTCTGTATTTCTCAAAAGGCGGGACATGTGGGAATGGCATCTTTACTTTAACACACTGCTTTTTTCGCGTCAAGGAAAACCCATTGGCCAACGACAATAAAAAGGCAACAGCTGACTGTGATAAAAAGATAGCGGCTGACGATAATAAAGAGGCAGCAGTCGACGGTAATAAAGGCAACAGCAGACGGTAATAAAGGCAGCAGCCGACAACAGAAAGGCCAACAGGCCGGCAGATCTGCAGCCGCATATGCGGCAAAAAAATATCCCGCGAAATCCGGGCTTTTCTTTCCCACCACAGATTTCACGGGATACTTAAATGCTCAGCTTTCTGCGGATGCCAGCACTTCATCCAGAATCTTTCTCTCATCATACTCCGGCGCGTATTTCTGCGCAATCCCCACAATCCGACTGATCTTATCTTCCGTTTCTTCCAGAGACTCGGCAATCTGCACGACAGTGCTAATCAACTCTCATTTAAATACGCCATAAATTTCTGCTTGTTTTCCAACGCAGTCGTCGTCGGCCTGCCGAGATCAGAACGGGCACCGATGGAGCACTTTATTTCAATAAAGCTTAACCCATCATGATTTTTAGCCCTCATAAGCGCTTCATCAAGTTTCTCAAAGCTGTCGACACAAACCGCCTTCGGATAACCGCAGCCTTTTGCAATTGCAACAAGGTCAATTTGCCCCGCAACCGTAGGCATCCCTCCTACTGTCTCATGTGCACCATTATTTATTATTACATGAACAACATTTTTCGGAGCATTCGCGCCAAGTACCGCCATCGAACCCATATGCATCAACGCCGCGCCGTCACCATCGATAATCCATATCTTTTTGTCTGGCTTCTGTGAAGCAATCCCAAGTGCAATAGACGAAACATGCCCCATAGAACCAACAGTCAGGAAATCTCTTTCATGACCCTCTCCCCGTATCTCACGAATCTCAAAAAGCTCGCGGCTCGCCTTACCAGTAGTGGAAACAATTGGATCTTCGTCTGTAAACTCCACAATATGCTTAATAATTTCCTCACGGGTCATTATATTACCGTTTTCGTACTTAACTTCGCTGTTAAACTCTAGAGCACCCTTTCTGATGACGAAAGCGACCTGCTTTCCTTTTGCAAGAATATATCGGAATTTTTCCATTATTTCAGCAACTTCGTCCTTAGTAGTCTCCTTTGAGATGACGAAATGCTCAATATCCATATCTTCAAGGAGCCTGATTGTCACCTCCCCCTGATAGACGTGCTGCGGCTCGTCGTGAACACCCGGTTCCCCTCGCCAACCGATGATAAATACACACGGAATTGCATAGACATTTTCACTCATAAGGCTTGCAACAGGATTTATAATGTTACCCTCTCCGGAGTTCTGCATATAAACAACCGGCGTTTTGCCCGTCGCAAGGTAATACCCTGCAGCAAGAGCCGCGCAATTACCTTCGTTAGCAGCAATAATATGGTGCTTTGGGTCTATGCCGTACTCGGTCATCAAGTAATTGCATAATGCTTTCAGTTGGCTGTCTGGAACTCCTGCATAAAAATCTGCTCCAAGTATCTCCATCATTTTTTCTACTCTCATATTCTCCTCCAAATGGTTTAGCCTTTGCACAAGCATCATTGCCGGCCGCGCGCATCTGTCATTATACACAGCTCCCGAGTATTCTATGGTAAAGTATATCTATTATCTTTTCGTCCAGCATAACCGGATGGTTTTTCAATCGGATGGGATTGACGGATGTCCTCAGTTCCTGATACTGCATTTCTGTTGCCGCTGGTGCATCAAATTTAAGAACTTCAAAAATATCAATAAACTTCTTCGCGCCACTTTCCGCATTCTTACATCCCATCGCTTTTCCAATCTCATCCAGCGTATGTCTGAGGTATTCCTTCCCTCTTGGATCAATACATTTGTCCACGTTTTCAATCATCCAAAGATATAAAACCCTGTTGCAAAGTGCCGCAGCATGTCCGTGTGCACACCCGAAAAGACTGGTAATCTTGTAGCACATGGCGTGCCCTGCAGTAGTCTGAGTAATATTGATTGCTTTCCCAGCCGTATAAGCCGCTCTTAACATTGCGGCATTACCTTCTTCGGTATTTTGCAAATAGCCGTCCATATACTCTAGGATTTTTTCGATTGCCTCTCTGCTATACTCCCTGCTCTCCTCAGTACTGTTGACCGACCAGAAAGATTCAATGGAGTGGCAAAATGCGTCCATCATAGTTGCCTTCCTCTGATACATTGAGAGTGTCTTTAATGCATCCGAATTCAACAGTATAGTCTTTGGAATGAAACTCTCACTTGTTACGCTCTGTTTCTTCCCATCAAAGTAAATTACCGCATAACGCGTAGCTTCGGAACCCGTACCAGCCGTTGTCGGCACTACAAGAAATGGAATAGTATTGGGAATAATTTCCTGCTGCAAGAAATCACCGTCCTCACCATCCCCCTCCATCTCAGCAAAAGCCTTGATACATTTTGCGACATCTATCGCGCTCCCGCCTCCCACAGCAATGAGCGAATCGCAACCTTCCCTGCGGAACAACTTTACGCCTCTAACCGTGCACTCATATTGGGGATTAGACTTGAAGTCTTCAAAAAGAAATACCTCAATTCCTGTCCTCGCTATTCCGTCCAGTATCCACTGAAAAAATTTCGTATTCTGAACCGACCTTCCACAGACCAACAAGATTCTCCTGCATCCGTTTTCTCTGATCCAGCAGTCCAATCCCGTATATTTCGCTATAATCTTTTGATCCATTGCAACATCCTCATTCTTCCGGAATCAATGTGATGATGTCTTTTATGCTCATACATGCATCATCACATTCCTTTGCCCTGTGTGTGCGAAGAATCGTCTTTGCAGCCTCCTGCATCGCGGGAAAGCCAGTACGTGTAAGCTGATTCGCATAGATGATGATGTTCGCCCCGAGTTCCTTCCACTCCTCCTCATAGACTGTATCGAAGGAAGTAGGGACAAGGACAATCGGCGTTACCTTGTCCTCACCCCGGAACCTTGTAATAAATTCCTTTATTTCATCCGGATCCTTCCTTCGGCTGTGGATCATGACTGCGTCAGCCCCTGCCTCCACGAACGCGAAAGCACGTGCAAGGGCATCCTCCATCCCCCGCTCCAGAATCAGGCTCTCGATCCGCGCGCAGATCATAAAGTCCCTTGTCTTCTGCGCATGTTTGCCGGCCGCAATCTTGGCGCAGAAGTTCTCAATGCTGTCCTGTGTCTGCTGCACCTCCGTTCCGAACAACGAGTTCTTCTTGAGCCCTGTCTTATCCTCAATGATGACCATGGAAACCCCCATACGTTCCAGGCTCCGCACCGTATATACGAAATGCTCCGTGAGCCCGCCGGTATCGCCGTCAAAGATGATCGGTTTCGTGGTGACTTCCATGATGTCGTCGATCGTGCGGAAACGGCTGGTCATATCCACAAGCTCAATATCCGGCTTTCCTTTGGCCGTGCTGTCGCAAAGAGAGCTTACCCACATCGCGTCAAACTGCCTTGACCCGCCGTCTTCGTGTACCACGGTCTTTTCAACGATCAGCCCGGTAATGCCACTGTGCGCCTCCATCGCGGTGACAAGGCCCTTCATCCCCAGTGCCTTTTTCAGTCTGGCGCGCCGGATGTCAGGCAGTGAGAGCTCCGTCCTTGCCCTGTCCTCCATTGCCCTGTATTCCGGGCTGTCCGAATACGGGTACTCCACTAGCTTGCCGCCGTAGGATGCAAGCACGGACGTCACCTCGTCGCGGACAGGACGCTGAAACCCGGTCACCCAGTCATCACCATGGACAACAATATCCGGCCTGTACTTTTCCAGATTCGGGGCGTAGGACAGTGTTTCCTGGTCAACCACCTTATAGACCCCGGCGATGTTCCCGAACAGTTTTTTCCGCTCCTCCGCAGGTACGAGCGGGAAACGTTTAAACGAGATGACCGCCTCGTCGGACAGGACACCTATGATCAGGCGGCCAAGCCTCTGCGCTTTTCTGATAATGGCAATGTGACCGCCATGAATGATGTCTGTGGAAAAACACATGTACACCGTGCGTGATTCCACCTCCTTCAGCTTCGCGCTTACGACCGCCAGATCCTCCGGATCGTCGATCTCCGAGCACAGAAGGTTCCTGATGTCAAGGGCCATGATACCAGCCGCGCCATCCAGCTCGTTGAGCGCGTTTTCCGCATAGACATTACATCTGTCATTCTCACAGAACTCATCGATCTTATCCAGCCAGATCCTCCAGTCAGGTTTAAGGATCTTATATAGCGCCTGCGCTTCCATCGCCTCGTTGAAAATGTCGATGCCGACCTTCAGCACTTTTCCATTTACCACCTGTGCCTTGAAATCTTTTTCGGGCAGCGGCAGCGTGGAGGACACGGCCATGCATGAGACCGGTGAGTCCACGACACGTTCAAGGACCTCATTTTCAAAGACCAGGTCGCCGTGCATGAGGATGATATCGTCATCAAGGTATCCCCTCGCACAGTATATGCTGTAGATATAGTTGGTCCGGTCATAAGCCGGATTCTTCACAAATGTGATATGCAGCGGCAGACCCAGTGAATTACAGTAATTCACCAGTACGCTGTCATAATATCCTGTGGTGATGACCACATCCTCAAGCCCGGCATCGGCAAGCTGCTTCAGCTGGCGTGACAGGATCGTTTCATGGGAAGAGATCTCTGTCATGCACTTAGGATGCTCCGATGTCAGTATCCCCATCCGGTGACCAAGGCCGGAATTCAGAATCAGTGCTTTCATAAATAGTCCCCTTTGTAGTGGCATGCTTCAGTTTTTCTATAATTTCACATATCAAAAATAATATATAGCTTACTCATCCCACATTCTTCTCTATTGCATTAAGCTCTCCAGTATATTCAAATATTTCCTTATATTCATCAAACTTTTTGAAAAAATAATATTGAGCCAAGATTTCCATCATCTCTTTATCTTCCCTGCAATCAATATCTAGCACGGCAGTATCTCGCATCACAATCGCATCTGCACGATCATTGAAAAAATCCGATGCATTCTTCTCTCTCAATGCCCGAGGCTCGTATACATATATAGATGCATTCATGTCATATACTTTTGGCGCTTCCTGCCTCGAAATATATCGGGCATGAATCACTTTTTCGAAATATCTTCCTACTTTTTTGGCCATATTAAAATATGGATTTTTGCGAGCAGGTACCAACGAATATACTACATCCGTATCTCCAGCTCGTGCCTCTTTTATTTTAATTGCATCCAATACATCCGCGCAAGTTCTCAGTGGAGACGTGATATCCAAATCTATTACATAATCAAAGCAGCAAGTCCAATAGTTCTCGGCCCTATCCAATGTATCTTTTATTACCGTAACCTTTGCCACTCTGTCTCCTGCCATGTCTTCTGTTCGATTAATACATAATATCTCTAATTTATTCTGGGCCATTACCAATTCTTTCAACCGATCACTATCTGTATTAAGGGCTACTTTGCAGAAATGTCCATCTTCCTGTAACTGCCTTAGCACCAAAGCAATAGCAGCCAATGTATAATATACAAGTGGCCGCCCACAAAACATACTAACGTTTTTATTTGCAAGGCCTTTTGAACCTGCCCTTCCACAGATCGTAAATAAATAATTCATTTTACAACTCTCCTTTAGCCAATTTTAAAACCTTATATGCATTTTCAACTGTATTGATATTACGCATATGTTCAGGTTCAGTTATTAACCTCAAGAAATATTCCATTTCACGATAATAATGATCCACATCTTCAGGATATTCCTTCAAATGATTATGGTATTTTATATATGAACATTTTTTAATATAATCTCCGACATAAATACCGTTTTCATAATACAGTTCGATTTTTCTGTTATCTACCCGTCCAAAATAGTCTAAATGCATTTCTACTAAGCAAGTATCATATTCAAAAATGTATGTTGCAAGATCACATGCATCCATTTCTAATTCTGAATACTTTCCAGTCAATCGAACCACATTTTGAGGCATCCCAAACAAGTCTGTCATATAGTCTATCTCGTGAATCAAATCAATATCTACGCCCCCGCCGAGTGCTTTTTTTGTGCGGAAGCTTTCTGTATAGTCTCTTCCTTTTTGCCACTCTGGCATGTAACTTGAGCAAATAATTCGTGAACTATATACTTTGTGTGTTCGGACAAATTCTTTCGTTTTCAAAAATACATCTGTAAACCGCATCGGCGCCGCTACATAGTATACTGATCCCCGTGGTGGAAGAATGTCCTCCAAAGCATATGTCGAATTTTCAAAAATAGGTTTCTCTATAAAAAGATGTTTTGTATACTCCTTAAACTGACATATAGTCTGATAATGACACGCAGTAGGATTAGTCACAAAGGCAATATCAAACCTTCCCCGAATGTCATCAATGCTCCTAATTTCTCTGTCAATCAACCTTCTTACGTCATCCTGAAGGACAGTTTTCCCTGTTCGAAAGGCAGTTGTTCTTAACTTTATTCCCTTCTCCCGACATATTTTAGAAAGATTTCGCAGATGCCTTGTCCCAATAGAACCCATCCCTAAAAAGCAAACTTTCAGAATCATATTCTCCTCCCGCCACCATACCATCAGTTCTACCATGCAGTAGTTCCGCCATCAACAATGACATTCGTTCCTGTCATGTATGCGGATGCATCTGATGCAAGAAAAATTGCTGCTCCAAGCAAATCCTCCGGCTGTCCGATTCTCCCAAGCATAGTCCTATCACTAAGATTTTTCATAAATTGAACATGCTCTTGTGTTTCCGGATGAGGAAATGAACCCGGAACCAAAGCATTTACGCGAATTCCGTACTTAGCAAATTGTGATGCACAATGACGAGTCAATTGCAATATTGCCGCTTTTCCAGCTCCATAATTAGGTGGGCTGTTAAAACCCTCTGGGTATGTCCTAAAATCAGGCCCAATAAGTGCATACAAAGAACCAAAATTAATAATGTTGCCAGACTTATTTTTCTTCATAAACGGAACAATTTCGCGCGTACATCGAAACGTCATCCCTAGTGTTCCTTCTATTCCCTTTGACCATATGTCATCTGGCATCGCATCTGCATCCCCTGTTCCAGCATATCCTGTATAAGCAGCACAATTAAACAGAACATCTATTTTGCCCATATTCTTTTCTGCAACTGCATAAGCCTGCTTCACCCCTTCTGTTTTAGATAAATCTCCTTTTATGTATAACAGATTTGCGCTTTTTTCGTCCGGTATCCTTCCAGATGGCATTACATCGAATGTGTCCACAATCGTTACTTGTGCCCCAAAATCCAACAGGCCTTCTGCTATCTTAGAGCCCAGATATCCTGCGCCGCCAGTAACAATAATTCCTTCTCCTACAAGGTCAAATATATTCTTATAGTTCATTTTCTTCCTCCATGTCGTTAATCTCAATGATACACTCGATTTTCGTCCTCGGTATTCAGCGACTATCCTCCTTCTGTCTTAATCCCCCAAAGCAATTTAGATATAAAAGTGATAACATTGAGCATCCCCAGACATGTATGAATTTTAAGTCGTATTACCCCCCCCTATCCAATTTTAACATGGCTTCAAAAATAACAAGATCCATATTTTCATCAATGTCAATATCATATTCTGCAGGCATAAAATAGCCATACTGATTGTCATTCAGGCTAACCGCTCTGTTCAAATCAGATATTTTGTTAATATATATCGCTCCATTGACTACATAATAATCTGAAAAATCCTGCCTTCTGACAGTACTTTCACTTTGAATGAGTGATACCAGATGACCCGACAAATCCATTTGCCTTAGCAACAAGGGATGGTTCCTTGCAGGGGATACGCTGACCAATGATGGATAATCATAATCCACCACGGCTTCTATAGCCTCATCAATATGTTTGGCTTTTCTCAAAGGTTGGGTTGGCTGTAGTAAAACCAAATAATCATAACTTTCCGTTATATTCTCTATAACATGTATTAAAACATCAATAGTTTTACTGGTATCCTGTGCTAATTTCTCCGGACGATTTAGGACTGATACTCCCTCCCGTCTAGCAACTTCTCCAATAGTATCATCTTCTGTACTTACAATAATTTTATCGATATATTTTGATTCTTTGGCAGCATCCAATGTATAAACCAGCAATTCTTTTCCGTTTATCATTATAATATTTTTATGTGCTATTCCCTTACTGCCTCCCCGGGCAGGAATTACTGCCAAAAAGCTTTTCCCGTGATACACTACTATCACCCCAATAATTCTTTATAGTTATTTGCATTCTCGTATATTCAACACATTATAATTATCTTCAGTCCTATTAATCATTAGACCATCTCAGATCCACAAATTTTTTTTGAATATCCAGATTCCATACCTCCTCCTTGTATAAAATGTTCATAAATTTTTTTGTACTGTCACCGAAGCCAAAATGTTTAGCTTTATATCGATAGTTTTCAACACGACATATAGCATTTAAAATATCCTTTGTATCTTCCCGAACAGACTGTATATTTTTATTCTTTTCCAAATTATATCTTCCTTTTTGCCTGTTTCCTATATCAATCGCGGGAATTCCATATACTTCGCTTTCTCTAATACCTGCGCTTGAATTTCCGATTATGAAATTTGAATCTTTTAAAAACGTGAGAAAATATTCAAATCGAATACTCGGAATCACACGAAAATGTTTATTTTTTTCCAATCTTTTATATTCATTTAATATAATCTCAGAACCACTATCGTTATTGGGATATACTACAATATAATTGCATTTTGACATAATAAGTGCATCAATTACTTTTCTTATATTTTCTGACAAATATTCGCATTCTGTAGTCACCGGATGATACATAAAAATCGCATAATCATCAAATGGTATATCGTAGCGTTTGGCGCATAGCTGAAATTCCGGCAATGTGGAAGATAGCATAATATCAATATCCGGAGACCCAACTATATATATGCGTCTGCAATCTTCCCCTAATTGTATCAATCTATTTTTGGCATCTTCGTTGCAAACCATATGTATATGTGCAAATTTTGATATGGCATGTCGTATGGATTCATCAATTGTTCCTGAAATCTCTCCCCCCTCAATGTGCGCAACCCGGATATTATTGATTGCCCCCACTATTGCACCAGCCAACGCATCAATTCGATCACCATGAACAACAATCATATCTACTTCAACTCTTTGAACATAATTTGTCAGGTGACAAATCACACTGCCAAGGTTATAACTCATATCATTTGTTACCGTTAAACCATATGCAATATAAACATTTTTATACTGATCCTTTTGGATCTCCTGATATGTACTCCCAAACTGCTTCGACAGGTGCATTCCTGATACAAAAATATAGGCTTCAAAATCTTCCGATTCCTCAACTGCCTTTATCAAACTTTTAATCTTCCCATAATCAGCCCGAGTACCTGTAATAAAAAGTATTTTCCTCTTCATTCCTTCTCACCTGAAATCCTTCACCATTCTACTTTCAAGCTGAACATCTGCTCCTATATCACATGCCGCTCTTTTTCCAAGGATATCCCAGTACTTCTCAGCTGGTATCTCACCTGTTCCCGGACGTTTTACCCACAGGTTTCCTTTCGTGAAAAAGTCTCCCTTTTTTACCGGTTTTATCGTAACCACAGTTGCAAAAGCGAAAGCTTTGGTTATCTGTTCTTCAGGAATAGCTTGCTTGATCCCGCCAAACATCTGCGGAATTTCCTGAGCGGCCCGTAGCAGATCTGTTAAACCTTCTTCATCCATAGAGCATATAATATCCGGGCCACTACGATCCATACGATCCGTAAAATGTCGTTCCACCAAGTCGGCTCCTAATGCCATTGCAGCTATGCAGGCAGTATTGTTCAATGAGTGATCCGATAACCCAATCGGTATCCCGGAAAATTCACGCATCATTTCCTGCATAGCCCCTAGCCTAACCCATTCAGGCTTTGTCGGGTAGAGATTCGTCGTGTGCATCAGCGCATATTCCACATTATGCTTGTCCATTATACAAACTGCTTTCCGGATGTTATCCATATCGTTCATACCCGTAGACACAATCATAGGCTTTCCAAACGAAGCAATGTGTTCAAGCAAAGGGTAATTATTCAATTCCCCTGAACCTATCTTGTATGCAACGACTCCAAAAGACTCCAACCTGTCAGCGGCTGCCCGTGAAAACGGAGTACTCAGAAACACCATCCCAAGAGAATGGGTATAATCCATAAGTTCCCGCTCCTCTTTTTCAGAGAGCGCACAGCTTTTCATAATTTCATAAATTGAATGGTCTGAATTCCCCGGTATCACATTTTTTGCTGCGGGGGCCATCTCATCCTCTACAATATGAGTCTGGTGCTTTATGATCCGTGCCCCTGCCCGGTGGGCGGCATCAACCATCAGTTTCGCAATTTCAATGTTCCCATTATGGTTAATCCCGATTTCCGGAATAACCAGGGGTACTCTTCCATGTCCAATTTCTATGTTCCCAATTTTCATCGGGTATATCCTCCTTAGTTTTTAGTCTTTTAAGCAAAACGTATTAATCCATTTGCTCATTCTTTCCCGGCTTAAAATCCATGTCCTTTCCATCAAAAAAGAAAACAATTGTCTTGATATGGACCCTTCCAAGACATAAAACATCACTCCGCCCAGCAAACAAATTGCAATAGAGGAAATTAATGCAACGCCATCGTTCGGAAATAATGGGTGTAGCTTATTTTCCGCAAATCTGTAATAAACCATCTGAAACAAATAAATATGGAATGATGCTCTCCCAATATGCGCTAGCCCCACAATATGTATGTTATAAAACATTTTGGAACGGATAACCGCCCCTAAAAGAGGGATTACGTACAAAACCGCAATACAGCACGTGCCCGTCCAGTATATAAACAGCCTCGGTTCATACGCCATATAACTGGTAAAGAAGATAAAGATAATACCCGTCCCACAGCTTAAAATGCTGATCCACTTCTTTACTTTTTGTCTGTGCAATGCCAAATAACAACCGTATGCAATCAAGAGCATATAGCGAAAAATCAATAGTCTGTAACAGCCTTCTCCCATTCCATACACTCTTTGCACTGCTTCATAAAGAACATTACATCCACCCCAAAAAATAACTCCTGCAAATGAGTACTTACGGATAGTTCTCTCAATCAGCGGAAACAAAAAAATAAATTGTATCATAATCGGTACATAATAGCTGCCTGGGCCATAACCCCCCCCCATCCATCCGTACAGAAGTGACCATGGGGAAATGGCACTGCTGAATGCGCAAATTATTACTACCTCTACAAAATAAGTAAGCAAAAAAGGAAACAAATAACGAAACAGTTTCTTCTTGATCCGTTTTATTCGGTATGCATCCCTCAATCCATGAGTTCCGTTTCGTTCGCCGGAACATGCATTAACATACCCAGAGATAATCATAAATATCGGAACAGCCATATCAATCCAAAATGGAAACAGTAATTTTTTTCTCAAAGTATCTGTCCATTGAAAATGCGTAATAATGACGCATAAAATGGCTATACCCTTCAGCCCGTCTAGAAAACTGTTGCGCGAAATACTTGTTATGTTATGCCGTGTCTTATTCTGTATTGTTTCCATCTTCGCTTAACCTTTCTTTCTGAATCATTTGCACCGCTTTCTTCAATCTTTTTTCTCAAGTATATTGCCACACATATCCTGTGCAGAAATAATCATTTAGCTAATTATTTCATCTAGTGTGTTTACGACCTTCACATTCGTTAGAATCCTCTTAGTGCTGTCTTCCTGAAGTAAACTATTAATCTTTTTGGCAGCATCTTGTGCAATATAATTTTCAGAAATATCACATAGCTTATACATATAGAATGTTCTTATCGGCTTCTCAGACATAAAGCTTCCTGCCAAAACACTGCTTGATGCTGCTGACATAAGCACCTTATCAGTAAAATCTCCAGACATCTGAATAACTTCCCAAGGTATACTTGAATTCCGATCAACTATAAATCCTCCCTTTTCAAAAATATCACTCGTGTCTCTTGGATGTGTTTTAACCATCAGATTATCCCTGTCCACCATGCCACTAATTTTTTTCACTAATTCGTATTCTCCAATAGGAGCCCCACCTTCAAAATCTAACAAACTGGAAAAATAAATATACTTCTGTGGATACTCCAATTTGATTCTTCCAATATCAAAAATATTTTTAAGAATATCTACGCATTTGGATTCCGAAGAAATTACTGGAATAGCAATTGCTTGAAGTGTTCCTGTATATAATTTCGGATAAAAACAATAGAAGTTATTGAATGCTTTCGATATATCCTTCTTTCCGATAATTTCTCTGAAGAACTTTATTATTTCCCGATGTATATTGCTATCAAAGCGTACGCTATATGAAAGGAGTCCCTCCTCATATAGTGACACCTTCACTTCCCTATTTCTTTTATATAGGATTGAATAAAGCCCAATTATATCAATATTATAGTTATAGCAAATCAGTTCATCAAAATTTTCGTTCTCAATACCATTAAGGTAGAATGAATACCTATTTTTATTACCTAATACAATATTAAAAAAATCGCCAATCCTTTGCCAATCACTTCTGCCACAAATAAGATTCTTTGTTTTTATATATTTAACCTGATAAAATATCTTCTCACCTCCAAGCCGTTCACAGACTTTATCTACATTCCTAGAATGATCGGATAACAGCAGGCATACTTCATCTTTTTCGAAGATACTTAACTTCATCTGAATCGCACATATCAATTGATAATACGTATTTGCAATGATCAATATTCGTTTCATTTGGCCTTACCTCCTTTTAAAATTATGAGTCAATGCCTCTTATGAATCTTACAATTGATCAAATCTATATAATATTTAAATTCTTCGCTTCTGCCATGGACAACATAGAGAATTACATTAACAGACACAAAAGCCAGACACCCCTTTATCAGAAAATTTACTATGCTACTACTTGTCAACCTCAAAAAATCATACCCCGCAACAGCCGTTCCTGTCAGAGTAATACAGAAAACCCATTCGGCTGTGAACCTTAGAAGGGAAAAATAGTATTCTTTCGGTTTTCTATTAAATACCCTCTTATATACCAAAAAAGGATAGGAATATAGAAAAAGGCAAAGCGAACTGATAAAAGTGCCTATAAAGATACCTGCTATACCAAACTTGAGTGCAAGAAGTATTGAAGCCACAATATTAATAACCGATTCGGCAATTGGGATAAAACGATCCTCATAATAAATGCCTGCAGCCCCTTTAAAAACAGCCATGGCGTTTCGCATACCCGTCTGCCAAAAATTCAACACAAGGCAGAACACTACTCCTTTACTAAATAAATATCTTTCTCCAAGCCATACCTTAATAAAATCCTGAACTACATAAAATATAGATATACTTACCACGCTGTATAACCAGAAATTTAGTAACTCAAGTTTACGGAATATTTGATAACTTTTTTCATAATCTTTCTCAACCAGTAAATTACCGACCGAAGCCTGCACCGCGGTAACTATCTGCTTTAAAATACTGGAAAGGGAACCGAAAATTATATTATAGTTAGAATAAAATCCGACTTCCACGACTCCGATAAGCTTGCTGATCAGTATGTTATCGGTTCCCAGGACAACATAAGATCCGATGTTGTGAAACATCAGACCCTTCACTTTTGTGATAATATCCCTTTTTGTACTGTCGGAAACTGGCATGACATCCCCGCCAAACAGAAAGCTGTAATGTCTGTCTACATATATATGTATACATACATTTTCGACCACACGGCAAAAAACCATCGCCGCAAGGAAGAGCATGAAATTATGTGTCAGCAAAAGAATTATGATCTGTGACACTTGCATAAAAAGATTATACAAGGCATCAAAAATGCTTATAATGTAGTTCTTTTGATAAACATATAGGAGCGAGCGTTTATATGAAAGGACATACGAAGCAACAGAATCCGCCAAATAGAAGAGATATATTGTATATACATTATCTCTTATTGGTACGTCTTTGACAATAGATTCCATAAATGGGAGTATACATAAACCAACCATCAAAACAATTAATGCAATCGTATGATAGCATTTTCGGTAGAAGCGCATAATGGACTTAATGGCCTCGATATCATTTTCTTTTACAGGTTTATATAAATTATATATTATCGCAGATCCAATCCCAAGTTCAGCTATGGAAAGGACAGATATTATGTTAGCGAACAGTCCTGAAATTCCATTATACTGATCCCCCATCACTTTTATCAGAGCCGTCTTTCCCAAAAAGTTGACAACTATCTTCGTGAGGTAAAGCCCTATTACTCCAAGGACATTGTAAATTGAATTTTTTGTTCTCATCTTTTTCCGCCGTTGGACCTTCCCGGATATTTAAGCCTTCTCCAAAAAATCTTTAATCTATATATAAAACCCTTATTGCGTCCATGAAAGAATTCTCTCCTGAAGTATTCATTTTGGGCCTTCCGGAAATCTGTATTAGCCATAATTATGTCATAAATCCAGCTCTCAAATCCATGAGAGCAAAGAACCCTAACCAAGCATCTTAAACCTTCATAAGTATTAAAAAGCATTAAATTGGCATGAGAGCCAAGCGTCCACGGCAGAAAATCCAATACAAAATTATTGAGGTTGATATAGGACTCCTTGTCTTTAATATTTCTTTCAATAGTGATGGCTTTATCCACAAGATTCCTAAATCTTCCACATTCCTTCTCCTCCGAAAGTTTTATATGAGTAAGGCTTGTTGGAACCATCCTGTAATGATACAGTGAATTCGGTATCCTTATAATCGAATTGCATTTTTCAAATACCCAAGCAGTCCATGCCGCATCTTCCATAATAGGTCTGCCGTCAGGAAATGGTATACCCCATATCAAATTTTTTTTATACATCTTCAGGCATACACTATTATAAAAATCTCCCTTCAAATATCCCGGCATTATTTCTTCCTTGGTAAACAAGCGTTCACCCACCCATTGCGGATGTTCCTTGATGCCATTTACACTCCTGTCACACTGCGCTATATCTGCGCCGGTTTCCCTAAGCTTATCACATAGTTTCTCAATAAAATCTGCCTCAATCGTATCATCCGGATCTATAAATGATATCAAGTCTCCCCTGCTTTCCTGTACTCCTCTCGACCGTGCAGCGCAAACACCGGCATTTTCCTGATTGATCAAATGGAATCTTCTATCCTTTATGGCAAATTCCCGGCAGATTCTCTCACTGCCGTCCGTGCTTCCGTCATTAACCATAATCACTTCATAATCCGGATACGTCTGGCAAAGAATACTTTCCAGACAATCTTTTATATATTTCACAACATTATAAACAGGCAATATAATGGATACCATTCACATAATCTCCCGATTCATCAAAATCAGCTGCTTCTGTCAAACACAACATCGCTACCTTCTCTCTGATTAACGCCATAATTAATCAACGCAATTGTAATTATCCGTGCTGTGTATCCCCAGTATTTCAATAATCCGTTTGCCATCAACAAATTTAGGAAACACAGATTGACTAGCCAAAACGCGTATCTATTTCTATTGGTTGTTGACAAATATTCGTATACAAACACGACGATTGCAATCGGTCCAAGTTCAAACAGAATTCGGATAAAATCCATCTCAAATTCAGCTCCCAAATAGGAACCATGTGTCGCAATATATTGTGTCGTACTTCCCAATCCGTAAGATACAAAATGATTCTCCAATACATACCATAAACGGTAGACTCTGGCCATTGTAAAGGACGTAATATCAAAATCAAAGTGTTCCTTAATAAATCTGACTGTTTCTGGCTGCCACAAACTGTATATGGAAAAAATCAAGACGATCCAACCAACGCAAGCAATCCAAACAAGTTTTTTAGATACCTTTTCATCTTGCTTATTCCGCAGCGAAATAACTAATAAGACAATTGTCATCAACATTAGTACCCGCTTAAATATTAAAAAATTCAGAATCACCGCTGCCGTGGCATAACGCGGCAGTTTTCTCCTGTAATAAATAAAATACGCCCCCAAGCCACTAGCTATCTCTGCAAAAACTGAATTCTCAAATGGGGAATATGATCTTACAATCGAAATTCGAAAAATATTAGAGACTGGGCCAAAATCAACTGCGGTTACTACAATATATCCAATTATTGTCATCCATAACGCTGTTTTCATAAAGTATGTAATTTCCAATTCACTCAGTTCATTAACCATGATATACGCAAATAGAAATGGAACAATTATCTGGCATAGCTGCATGATTGACTCAAAAGAAAACTTTCCGGCTATGTAACTCCTGTGTATGGATAAAACTAAAAAAGCAAGCACAATAATAAATCCAGACTTCAATTCTTTCCAAAAAGGTTTCTTACTTAATCCACGTCTTCCTGCAATCATCTTTAAAAGACTCAGCCCTACTGGAATCAATAGCAAAATGTACTGTATGGCCTTGACCATCTGATTGTCCGGAATAGCTTTCATCGTAACAAATGTCTCGACAATAATGGATACAACAAATGAAAACCATAAGAGAAATTTTAAACTGTTAGCTTTATGAACTATTATTCGCATTAATTTAGCTCCTGAAAATATATTTCATATCCTCTTTATTGCAAACACTAATATAATCGATTAGTTTGCTGTCTTTTACTCATATAGTTAAAAGTATAATCGTCCACACGAAGATACTCCAAAAACCTTTCAGAAGAAACCGGATATGCCAATCGTATAAGAATCCTAACATGCGCTATTGCATATTCATCTTTTTTTCTATTATGGTTTGCAACCCATTCAGCTTCACCTACCTCCTTATTACTTCCACACATTCGACTGCACTCAAAATCATTGATGGAATGAGGATTGATGAAAAATACTCATTAAATGCAAGTAGTTTTTTGGTGATCCTAGAAATGAACAGTCTCAATACAAATAGTACGAACAAACCGACAAGAATAGAAAGACGCACGGAATACTTCTTGTCTTAACTTAGCTTCTTCCAATTATCCATCATGAGGAAAAATGGTGCCAAATCATCCTTATCATAATAATATGTGACTTTGGCATCCTTAAAATCAGCAAGCCACTGTCCGGGCGTAACCTTTCCTGTCTCCACACGCTTTCCAAAGTCAATGGGTTCAACCATCCCTGTGAAATGGTTAGGAATAACTTTATATATGTCATTTGGAATTTTACCAGAAAGCATAGCTTCTCCCCACAGCACAGGCAAATTCATACCCGTTATTGTCGAGGCCCAGCTCCATGTCGAATTTCTAAAGTTAATTTCACTAAAATATATTTCATCATCCTGATCTATCAAGAACTCCGCCTCAAAAATGCCCTCAAAACCTATATCAGAAAACATTATCTCTAAGCTTCTTCTTAAGGATTCGTTTTCCATATTTTTAACAGTCATATATGGACTATAATATCCTGTAAGAAGGTAATTGTATGTAGACGCAATTGTTATACGCACCTGCTTTCCTCGGTCAATGCTGAATCCTTCAACACAATATTCATTCTTTTTATCGATATACTTTTGAATCAACACTCTTTCAGCTTTTATGCTCTCAAATGCCTTTTTTAGGTCTTCCCGCGAGTGGCAAATATGGACATCTGATTTCCAGCCACCAGTATTCGGCGAAATAGCTTTTGTGATTACAGGGTACTCCAAATTGTCCGGAATTTCGCCATGATTACAGGCCTGTGCCTTAAGAACTCTTAACCCATTTTTCTCAGCACACCTGAGAATATTGAATTTATTCATGAATTCATTTATCCGACCCTGCTGTCCTGCATTGAATAAGACAAACTTATCCTTTACTTCATCATAATGTAAATCCAGATATCCGACTGTTTTATCATCTGAGCAGAAAACTACCGGCAAACATTCTTTAGAATATCTACCATATTCTTTTAGCAATACATTATAGCCTTCTTCCACTGAACTTACTTCATGCATTTCAGAAACATATCTACTACTTGACATAAGTTTCGCCTTACCATGAACTGCAATTATATCAGGTGATATTCCCTCCCTTCCGAGGCTTCTCACAATTCCCAGCGGATTATAGTGTTCAATTGCAAACACAATGCACTTATGGTCTTTTAACATAGTTAATTCTCCCCTACATTATCTTATAACACCAAACACATTAAGCAGTACGATAATCATAAAAAAGGGCACGACAATAGTCGTCAGAAGCTTTTTATATTTAGTAAGTTTTCCATCTCTGCCATCTGCCATGAGTTCTTTCTCATAACCCTTCCATCCCCAAATTTTCCAAACGAAAATGCAAGTAAACAAGCAACCAAGTGGCAGTAGAACATACGCTGTGAAACAGTCAAACCAATCGTAGAAGCCGTAGTATTCTATGCCCGTAACATATGGCCATGGTAATTTGATATTACTGAGCGGACCAAAGCCAAGTGAAACCAATATATTTCCAACGCCTATTACCACAGTAGATGCAATAACAGCATTTTTTCTGCCAAGTCCACACTTTATTTCAAACGTACGGACACTAATTTCGATAAAACTGAAAAGCGAACTGAATACAGCAAAGAGCAATGCAGTAAAGAACAGCGAACCTATGAGTCTTCCTCCCGGAAGATTGCCAAATATTCCGGCCATTACATCAAACAATAAAGCCGGTCCTTTTTCTACATCTACACCTGCACCAAATGCAGCAGGAATAATGACAAAACCTGCAAGTATAGCCGCAACAGTATCCATCAGACTTATCATAAGAGAATCCTTGGCAATATTATTATCCCACGGCACATTCGCTCCCAAAGTCGTAAAAATGCCCCAGCCAATTCCAACAGAGAACAGAACCTGTGTAGCCGCATCTGCAAATACCTTTATGCTCATTTTACTAAAATCAGGAAGCAGATAGTACTTCAATCCTTCCAAAGAACCCTCTGCCGTAAAGCACGCATAAACGCCGCATACAATTAGTAAGATAAACAATGCTGGTAACATTATTTTTGAAATCTTCTCGACATAACTTGTTATTCCAAAAAGCAGTAAAACTGCAACAATAGCCAAAACAATAAAGCTAAAAATGAGCGGCTGAATGGGATCAGAAATAAAATTTTGGAAAAAGTCATTTTGGTTTTCTCCAAAATCGCCCGAAAAAATAAACTGCAGAGCATAACGAAGCACCCAACCCCCAACAACAACGTAAAAGAAATTGATCATTATGGTGCAGAGGTTTGCCATCCAACCTACAAACCCCCATTTTTTACTTATTTTCTCAAAAACCGTAACTGTATCAGCTTTACCGTGTCGGCCAATCGCTGTTTCCATATTAAGCATGGGTTCAGCCAAAAGCAATACTATCACAATATAGACAAAGATAAAAATTCCTCCACCACCACGGTAAGCAAGATAGGGGAATTTCCATACGTTTCCCAGTCCAATTGCTGCTCCCGCTGCTACCATTAAATACCCAAAACGAGAATTCCAGTTGGAAATACTACCATGTTTCTTTTCGCTACTCATTTTGATCCCTCCTAGAATAAACTGACATTTTAAAAGCAAAGGTCATTTTCAAATCCCATTTCTATTCTCAAAATCTCAAACGCTTCTGCATACTTTTTTCCAATCTCATATCCCCGAAAACCACACCTGCTATGTACTCCGTCTATCCAATCTTCAGCACCAAATTTACTGTATTCCGATCTATGCTCCCGCAACGATGCAATTTTTAAATCTATAGTACTTTCAATGTCCACATAAAGCTGCGGTTTAAACGCCACATAAGAACGTCCGGACGGCGTAATGGGTTCATAAAAAAAGACCGTATTTCTACGGCGTGCAGCTGCGATTGTCGCATTACTTACCCCCACATGCGCCTGATGCGTGTCAAATGGGTGATGGGTAAAAATAATGTCAGGGTTATAAGCACCCATACAGACATCGATCGCATTCACGACATCAGAACAAAATGGAATATCTTTCGTCGGAAAACTCAGGATCTCGATATCTCTAATTCCCAACACATGGAGAGCTTTTCTGCCCTCCTGCACCGCTATTTCATCTGACCGTTGAATCTCGCCTTCCTTATTCGTATACCCAGATTTGCTCATGATCAGTGTTTTTACCTGATGTCCGTTCTTGATTGCTTTTGCCAATGTTCCTCCACATGCAATTTCAATATCATCCAGATGCGCGCCTACTGCTAAAATTTTCATTGTATTCTCCCTCTTTTACCTAATCTGCATAATCTTTCATTGCAAATTCAACCAAATCGTCATAGTTCCTAAACTCTGGTATATGGTTTTCAAAATTCTCCCATGTTCCTTTTTCACTTCCCGGCATAAGATTATTTTGACTGACAAATTTTTCGTAAATGTTTTCTTTACTATTTGTGAAAACCCAGAAATGCTCGCTTAGTATTTCCGACGACGGAATTTTCCCGAGCCGCTCATAATATGCTTTTATGATTTCCACTGCCTCATTGACTTGAGCACTTTTTCGCTTTTCATGATATTCATCTAATGAGTAAATCGGCTTGCACGGACTTCCAACTGCTACACAATTATCCGGTATATTTCCTGTAACAACTGAATTGGCCCCGATAATTACATTATTTCCAATTCTTGCTCCTGCAAGGATCATTGCATTCATTCCTATATATACATTATCCCCTATTGCTACATTTCTAACGCTTCCAAGCACATCATTGTATACCGCTTTGGTCACCGCCCATCCGTAGTCATGTGTTAAGATCGTTACCCCCCCCCAGACCGTCTCAAAACTTGTTTTCTGCAACAAAAAATGCCAGATATATTTCATACGAAATAGATATCTGACCTCAACAACTGAATAAAGTGTATATTCTTTTGGATCAGCAGTTTCCTGCCGCCATCAGTTCCATCATCTTCTCAAATCCAAGCAGATTTCTCGCCCGCTTGATATTATACCCAAG
>CANQDA010000044.1 GCA_947591155.1 uncultured Lachnospiraceae bacterium | reverse complement strand
TAGGAATGAAGTTGGTAATAATTTAAAGATACAGAAAAGGTCATTCTAAACTTGTACTTTTTCTTGACATAGCACCACCCCTTTTTTTCTCCCTATAAGGCTACTTTTGTAATAGACCTACACGACCTGCACTATATAGGAAAATAAAGGGTTTTCAGATTTAGTGGTTTTTATGGAAATGACCTTCACGAGTT
Organism: uncultured Lachnospiraceae bacterium; assembly: GCA_947591155.1. Classification (GTDB taxonomy): domain Bacteria; phylum Bacillota; class Clostridia; order Lachnospirales; family Lachnospiraceae; genus Choladousia. The sequence goes on along the minus strand of CANQDA010000044.1, from coordinate 25,385 downwards.
GCACTCCACAAAAACCACTTTCTGAAATGACCTGCACGACCTTCACATTAAATGAAGTCACTTCCGGCTTTGAGTTTCACGCCACGCACCATAATGCCCTTATTGGTCTTATGCCTTAAGAACCCCGCTTTATCGATAGCAGTATAGAAATCCGTGGTACTACGGGTGTACTCACCATTCTGAACACAGTAAGCACGATACTGCTGATAAAGTTCCCCGGACTTTTCGTCATAGGACAAATCCAGTTCACAGCACTCCTCAAGGAAGTGTCCAAGCCAGTCGTTCTCTTCTCTGTATGCGTCAACCGCATCTTTTACGCACTTCGGGTCATCAACCTTATGGTCTGACTTCGTTACCTTCTCGGCACCCTCGATGATCCATTTCATGATGGCAGGGGCGGCCTTTTCATAAAGGTAATCAGCATAGTTCTTGATATCACCACTTCCCTGAATCTTGGCATTGAACGGTATGACCTTCAGTCTTCTCCAGATGCCGTCATCGTTAGCACCGACCTTCGGTAAATGGTTTGTATAAAGCACAACCTGGTGACTCGGCACAAAATGGAACGGTGCCTTATATTTCTTGCAAGCCTGTATCTCGTCAGTTGAACAAAGCTGTTTTACCATTGATGTGTTAAGCCTTACACCCTCCTGCATCTCGGATGCAATGATGAGACGCTTGCCCTTAAGTTCTGCCATCTCCGGCTGTGCATTTACACGGTTGCCCATCGTGAGAATATCTGACGAAATCTTCCCGGAGTAAGTACCGAGAACCCTTGCGACAGTATTCCAGAATGTACTCTTGCCATTCGCTCCGTCACCATAGGCTATAATGAGAAATTCCTCATAAACCTTACCGATGGCTGCGAGTCCGATGACCTTCTGTACATATTCGATAAGTTCCGCATCACCACAGAAGAATGTGTTGAGTGCCTCTTTCCAGATATCCTCTCCATCATCCCCCGGAGCGACTTCCGTAATCTTTGTAATAAGGTCTGCCGGGTCATGTTCTTTCGCTCCCTGCATTCCCTTCTCCAGGTCATAGGTAGCACTCGGTGTATTCAGAAGATTTGCATCCTTATCAAGGCTGGCCACGCTTACAAGGAGCATTGACTTTGCAACATTGAGTGCCGAAGTGATGTACTTATAGTCTCTGCGTTTCATCGCAAATCCCAGGTACTTCTCCGCACCCACTAACATATAAAACAGAGGTAAGTCATCCGGCTGAATGTCATCTGCTATTGCCTTCGAGCCTTTGTTAACATCACCCTCCGGGTAGCCTTTATCGATAAGCGCCTTCTTTGCAACCTCAAGGTAGTCCTTCGCATCCTGTAACTGTAAATCAAGGAACTCGACACACGCTCCGACAGCTAACTGCTTATCTTCTTCCCACACCTGACCCGTGAATCTTAAGAAGTCAGTTGCAGCCGTGAATTTCAGTTCGTCACCGTATGTGGCTGTCAGCACCTTTGCCTGTCCGATATCTGAGTAGTCCTCGGGCTTGAGTGACCCCGGTGCATTGCCGAAATCGTTATTAAACTGATCAGGCGGAACATACCCTCCGCTCCCTGCTATCTTGTTTCTGAAGAACTTCACAGCCGAGAACCATATGGTTGAGAGTTCCGAATCATCAAGAGGCGGGTCGCACTTCTTTGCCTGGTCAAGAAAAATCTCGTGTGCCTTGTCTGTCTCTCCGTACCTCTTAAGAACCCTGCCCGCAAACCTTGATAAGGTATTATTGCGATTACCCTGTGTGATAGTTCCGCTGATGGTATCCCCATCGAAATCTTCATCATCGTCTTCTTCCGGGGCATCTTCGATATCATCGATAATGCTCATCCATCCTTCATTCCATACAACCTCGCTCTCATCAACCGTTGCTCCGAAAAGGAACCTCGCAGCATCAAGAGCGTTTGCATCGAAGAACGGATACACCTTCTGAAGTAATGCCTTAAACTTCTTATAAGTTTCAGCATCCTTGATGGCAGATACCGGGAAGTACACATGGTACTTGGGTCTTGCAGGCTTTCCGTCTTTTGCAACCATGTGATGCCTGCTTGGTACAAGAATGAAGTCGATACTTCCGAACATTTCCTTCATCTTCTCTTCCGTTATCCAGTCCTTGGGATCTTCGCTATGGTCATTGTCTATATCCATCGGGATAACATCCGATTCAAGGAAGTTCTGTTCGTTACGGTAGTTGTTGGTGTATGTAGCGCATACATGGTCCCTTGCCACGGCGGTCTCCATGTCCTTCGGACACTTAACCTCTACCTTATTGGAATAGGAGCAGTTCGCTGCATTACCAACGCAGTCGGCAGTAAAAATTGTCATCTGCATATTAGGTATCCTCCTTGTCAAAATATTTAATTGTCATCTGCTTACGCTCTGCGTAGGCTATTTCTTTCTGCATCCCGGCTGTCGGCTCACCAAACACCCACAATTCCTTACAATGGGAAAGAACTGCAATATCCATGAACATTGCCAGTTCCCTCTCGGTCTCTTCCGACATGAACTGTGGAAACAACAGATGCGGTGCTATCGGGATAACGCCCTGGTCAACTGCCATCCGGCAGAAACTTCTCGCACGTCTTACGTTGTTCTCCACATCTCCGCTGTAGGCAGAACAGATATAAACCATCGGTCTGTACTTACCTTTATCAGCCAGAGCGTGATATGGTGTCGGGTCGGCATAGCCTTCCGGGTTCTTATAATCGAGCATCCTGTCCGCTCCTTTCGTTAAAAAGTAGGGCTTGATTTATCCCTCACTTTTCTTTGGGAAGGTTTATGCAAAGTGGCCGAGATATTTTCATTTTTCTGCAACAAAAAAAGACCGGGGATTTCTCCTCGGTCAAATCTGTACCTTATTATATGTTATAAACGCTTTATAGACAGAATGTCATAATCCCACTTCGGTTTATCGTTCTTACCTATGTTACGATTCACAAGTTTCGGACATACCCTGAATCTTGTACCCCTGTACCCGTCTCTTCTCTGTTCCGAAATATCAGCATGGGCTGTCTGCCATGTAATATACTTTTTATCTTCGTCACTAATACCGGGTGGGTACTTAGGATGTCTTTTTCTTGGAAATAATTCAAACGAAAAATACTCAAAATCCCATCTGCCTTTATTATTCTTACATCCCTCAAGGTCTAATATATCAATCCACATCCCGGTTGTATCAATAGACCTTACAATATCCCTTGCCACAAATACTGCTGCCGACTCTCCTGACTCAACATAGCTGATGTATGCTGCGTCATATTTTTTCTTATTCATAATCCACTCCTAACTCTGGAACCGGCACAGATTGTGACGGATTCCACTATTCCCTAAACCATTCTAATAGCTTTCTTCCTTTATTATTTATGCTCCACATCCACTTTTCTTCTTTGCCCTTGGATGCCACATTTTTATACTCCGTAACCTCTTCAAGACCTCCCATCAAATTTAATGTGCTGTATTCTCTCTTATAATATCCTTCATCAAAAAGTTCACGGCTGTAGCCGTTATATGAAAGATAGCCTGTCAGAATCTCTTCCGGGATATCATCCCTCACAGGATATGACCACCAACCATCCGTCAAATGAACTGGACCAAGCTTCTCCAATATAGGGAGCATGATTCTTGCCTTCTTCATGGATATTCGAAAGTATATCCCGTCCTCCCCTTCGTATCCGTCATCCATATCAGCCGAATCATCAACAGGCTTATATCCGCTATCTATAAATTCACATATAAGATTCTTTGAGAGCTTTCTTATATTAAACTCCGCCTCGGGATTCTGTTTCAAAACTTTCATCAGAAAATCCGTCTGTACATATTTAATAACCTTATGCAGCCCCTCGGACTGATTCATAAACTGAATACTTCCGACTCTGTCTATAAACCCGTATGGTATCCTCTTTAAATCTTCATTGAAGGTATCAATATCAATCCATGTTTTTTCAAGATACTCTGCTCCGTAGATATAAAGAAGTCCAAACAAGTCCTGTTGTGCAAGATTAAGATGCAGGGTATTCACTATTGCATTGGTATCCTCATCAAACAGAAAATCAGGCCATCTGTCCGGGCGAAGTTTATCTTCTTCTATTAGCATCTCCTTTATCAGCTTATCTACCGGGATATTGAATACCGCTGCCAGATCCATGTATCTGTCAAGGTTAATCTTGGTTTTCCCCTTCTCCCAGTTCTGTACTGCAACAACGGACACATCCATCTTTTCTGCAAGCTGAGCCTGCGTAAGTCCTGCCTCTTCCCTGCACTTCTTTATAAATGTACTCATCTTCATCACCCCTAAAATATCATATTCCAAAAGTTATTAAAACAAACTGTTACTTTATATTAGATAAAGTTTTGCTTTGTGTCAATTATTATAAAAAAATCTCGGCCATTTCTCGGAAACTCTCCCAAAGAATATTGAAAGGTAAATCACCTATCACACCTTTAAAAAAAATCAAAAAAGTGTCGGCCACTTGATGATTTTCTTCCCAAAGAAAAGTGAAAGGAAAAAACACCTTTCAGAAAGGCGGTGGAATCATGGCAATCAACAAAACAGATGCTTATGACGAGTGCGACATCGAACTCGATGAAGAAATGGCAGAAGTGCTTATCGCAATAAGTGTCATATCAAAAAGGTTAGCCAGGAAAATCACAGCAAATCTTATGACAAAGGAGACAAACGATGAAAAAGTTCAAGCACTACGGACTGACGGGAAAGACCGTCAAAGTGAAACTTAAGAAAGGGCATTCAGAAGCCTACCCCTGGCAGGGAAAAGCTGTCCCGGTTCTTATAACTGGAGAATATGACAATTTTCTCTCTGGTACAGTTCTTCCACACTACGCTCCACATGGGTTCGGTCTTTCAAAGCCTTATCCAATCACAATCCATAAGCATGACATTCTGATTGGAGAAATGATAATCAACGGAGGTGCGGTCAAATGAAAAACAAGGAATTAGCTGCTTTATTCAAAACAATCGCTGACAGTTTCTCTGCCTTAAGTGAGATTTATTCTTCAGCAGAGGAACCGCCTAAAGCAAAACTGAAAAAGGAAAAGGCTCCCAAAACGGATGACAATGCTCCTGCCGAGTCTCCTCCCACCGAAGAAAAATCGGAAGAGCCCGTAACCTACACGGATGTTGAGGTCAGGGCTGCACTCGGAGAAAAGGCCAAGGTTGAGAACAAGAAGTACAAACCCGAGGTCAAGGCTCTGGTAGAGAAATACTCCACAGACAAAACCTTCACGGGAATCCCGGCAGACAAGTACACCGAACTTATGACAGAACTGGAGGGGATTGGCAATGGCTAAACACGCACTTCTCTCCGCCTCTGCAAGTAAGCAGTGGCTTAACTGCCCACCATCGGCAAGGTTATGTGCTGAAGAATCGGACAGGGCAAGTCCTTATGCAAAAGAAGGCTCCGATGCCCATTCCCTCTGTGAAATGAAAGTTCTCACAGCACTCGGGAGAAGTCCCAATGATACTACCGAGAACCTCGAATACTACGATGCAGAAATGGAGGACTGCGCTACCGAGTATTGCAACTTTGTTATGGAGCAGTACGAGGAGGCAAAGAAACTCTGCAAGGACCCACAGGTAATGATTGAAGAAAGACTCGATTTCAGTCAGTGGGTGCCGGAAGGATTCGGTACCGGGGACTGCGTCATAGTTGCAGACGAGGTTTTGCACATAATCGATTTTAAATACGGTCTTGGTGTCTTAGTAGATGCGAACTGGAATCCCCAAATGATGTGTTATGCACTCGGGGCCATAGATCTCTACGATGGCATTTATGACATACATACCGTGAAGATGACAATCTTCCAACCACGCAGGGATAATGTTTCAACCTTTACCTTGGATAAGGGAGAACTCCTCAAGTGGGCGGATACAGTGCTTGCTCCTACTGCTGCCCTGGCATTTAAGGGCGAGGGCGAGTTCAAAGCTGGGGATCATTGTCAGTTCTGTAAGGTAAAGGCTACCTGTAGAAAACGTGCCGAGTACAACTTGGAACTCGCAAAGTACGATTTCGAGATGCCCGCTAACCTTGAGGATACGGAAATCGCAGCCATCTTAAGTAAGGCAGACGAACTCGTATCATGGGTAAGTGACATCAAGGAATATGCACTTAAGCAGGCTTTAAGCGGTACAAAGTATGACGGATACAAGGTGGTCGAGGGGAAATCCAACCGTAAGTATACAGACGAAAGTACGGTCGCTTCGATTGTAACTGCTGCCGGATATGACCCCTTCGAGCGGAAACTTCTCGGGCTCACTGCGATGACCACGCTTCTTGGAAAGCAGAGATTCGCAGAACTCCTCGGGTGTTATATTACAAAACCCCAGGGTAAACCAACACTCGTGCCGGACACAGACAAGCGTCCTGCACTCAATACGGCAAAAGATGATTTCAAAGACAATTAAGGAGGAAAAAGTTATGCCGAAGTTTATGAATCTTACAAAGGTCATTACGGGGCCTGAAACCCGTTGGTCCTATGCGAATGTATGGGATCCTAAGTCCATCGATGGTGGCAAGCCGAAGTATTCAATCTCTCTTATCGTATCCAAGGACGATACCGAGACTGTCGAGGCTATCAAGAAGGCTATCCAGGCGGCCTACGAAGAAGGCGCAGCCAAGCTTAAGGGTAATGGTAAGACCGTACCTCCCCTTTCAGCCATCAAGAACCCGCTCCGTGACGGAGACATCGAAAAGCCGGACGATGAGGCATATGCAAACGCATACTTCATCAATGCGAACAGTTCTTCCGCTCCCGGTATCGTTGACGAAAACGTACAGCCGATTATCAACAGAAGTGAAGTATATTCTGGTGTATACGGCAGGGCATCGATTAACTTCTATGCTTTCAATGTAAACGGTAATCGTGGTATCGCCTGCGGTCTCAACAACCTTCAGAAGATGAGGGATGGCGATCCTCTGGGTGGTAAGGCGAGTGCAGCATCCGACTTCGCTACCGATGACGATGAGGACTTCCTTTCATAGTGTGTAACCCATAACCAAGGTGGCAGGGGATAAAACCTCTGTCACCTTCTTTCTTACAAGGAGATGATGACAAATGTGGCAAATTCCAGAAGTTATCAAAGAAGTACACCTTGATATCGAATCATTTTCAAGTGTACCAATAAAGTATGGTCAGTATCCGTATGCAGAATCAGAAGATGCAGAATTACTGCTCCTCTCTTACTCCATAAACGGTGGCCCCGTAGAACTGATTGATGTAGCAAACGGGGAAGAAATCCCCGACTTTCTCTTGAAGGCACTCGTTGATGATAATGTAATCAAGTGGGCTCACAACGCAACCTTCGAAAGAGTGTTTTTATCCTATTGGCTTAAGCGTAACTACCCGGAATACTTCGTATCCTACAGTATCCCGGAAGACTCCGTATCGAACTACCTTGATCCCTGTTCATGGCGTTGTACGATGATCTGGGCAGCCTATCTCGGACTTCCACTCTCCCTTGAAGGTGTCGGTGCTGTGTTAGGTCTCGATAAGCAGAAACTGCAGGAAGGCAAAGACCTCATCAAATATTTCTGTGTACCGTGTAAGCCTACAAAGGCAAATGGTGGCAGGACAAGAAATATGCCTTCCGACGCCCCAGATAAATGGGAGCGTTTCCGCAGTTATAACATCAGAGATGTCGAAGTTGAACTCGGCATCCATAATAAGCTGTCACGCTTTCCTGTCCCGGATTTTGTATGGGATGAATACCACTTGGATCAGGAAATAAATGACCGTGGCATTCTCCTTGATATGGATGTTGTAAATAATGCCATCAAGTTCGATACCTTCAGCAAAGCAAGGCTTATGGGCACCCTTAAGGACAAGACCGAACTCGATAATCCGAACTCCGTAGCCCAGCTTAAGGATTGGCTTGACTCGAAGGGTATAGAAACCGAATCTCTTGATAAAAAGGCTATCATCGACCTGCTTAAGACCGTACCTACCGATGTAGCTGATGTACTAAAACTCCGTCAGCAGCTTGCCAAATCGTCCGTAAAGAAGTACCAAGCAATGGCAAACTCGGTGTGTGCCGATGGCCGGGCAAGAGGTATGTTCCAGTTTTACGGTGCCAATAGGTCAGGAAGATGGGCGGGCCGTATCATTCAGTTGCAGAACCTCCCACAGAATCATATGCCAGATCTTAAAATAGCACGTGATATTGTAAAATCCGGGGACTACGAGTTCATGAATATGCTTTATGATGATGTTCCCGATGCACTCTCCCAGCTTATCAGAACCGCCTTTGTTCCGAAACCGGGATACAAGTTCTGCGTATCAGACTTTAGTGCTATCGAGGCTCGTGTACTCAGTTTCCTTGCCAAGGAAAAATGGCGTATGGATGTCTTTCGGAATAACGGAGATATCTACTGTGCATCAGCAAGTGCAATGTTCGGAGTGCCTGTTGAAAAGCACGGAGTAAACGGTCACCTCCGGCAGAAGGGCAAAATTGCTGAATTGGCTTTGGGCTACGGTGGCTCGGTCGGTGCGTTGACCTCTATGGGTGCTTTGGATATGGGGCTTACCGAGGATGAACTTCAGCCCCTGGTCAATTCCTGGCGGTCAGCAAATCCAAATATCGTGCAGTTTTGGTGGGATGTTGACGATGCAGTAAAGACGGCTATCAAACAGAGAACAGCTACCGAGACACATGGTATAAAGTTTATATACCAGAGTGCCATGTTATTCATCGCACTCCCTTCCAGCAGACGGCTCTGCTATATCAAACCCAAGATTGGAGAGAACAGGTTCGGTGGTGAGTCTGTCACATATGAAGGTGTCGGTACAAACAAAAAATGGGAACGCATCGAATCATACGGTCCCAAGTTCGTGGAGAACATCGTACAGGCAATCAGCAGGGATATCCTGTGCCATGCCATGCGTACTCTCTCCCACTGCTTTATCGTAGGTCACGTTCATGATGAACTTATCATTGAAACACCTATGGATGTCGATATAAATGCCATCTGCGAACAGATGGGCAGAACCCCGGACTGGATTGAAGGCTTGGCTTTAAATGCTGACGGGTACTGTACAGAATTTTATAAAAAGGACTGATCAGAAAACCCCGGTGGAATTCCATCGGGGTTAGTCTTTATAATGTCTCATTTTCTTTGAAAGCTCTGATATCACTTTATCCTTGCGGTCTCGCAAAGTCCGCCTTGGTATACCAAGTTCATCAGCAACCTTCCGTTGCGGATCATTATTTACAATCATTCGGCATATCCGTCTCTGCTCTTCTGTCATCAAGTCAAGTACATCGTGCAGAGCCTCATATGTTATCTCCCTGACTATAATCTCTAATGGGTCCTCCTCCTCAGACTGAAACACAAATCCTCTCTCGGATATATCATCCAACGACCAGCAATAGTGCCTGCTTTTTTCTTCGGCTCTCTCTTCACACCTCAACAGATTGTTAATCATCCTGTTAAACGTATCCGCCTGTTTCTGTGTTCTCATCTCAATGACGGCACAAATGCACGAATAGCCACTGTAAAATCTGACGAATGATATCGGCACTCCGTTCATCTTGAAAAATTGAATGGATTCTTCATCGCCATCCTCAATCGGATAATAAAATGGGTGCTTGTATTGTAGATTAGTCTTTGCCTTTTACTCATCCTCCTCTAAATGTACGAACCTTACCGGTCCGCCAACACCATAGAATTTTTCAAAGTATGCCATCAATCTGGCAATTAGAGCTTTCTTCCGCTCTGCCCTATTGCTTCCACCAAATCGGCTGACCGGTGGCATTATATTATCTATATCTGTTCCTACTGTTTTAACTTCTCCTTCACGAAAAGCATTCTCAAGGAACAAACGAGTCTCAACAGGCTTAAGTCTCTCTTCCTCAATAAGGAGCGTTAGTTCCTGCTCACGCATCTCAACCACATAATCATGCCATTCTATCATAACGTCATCTATATCATTGACTCCGTTAAGGAAGGCTTCAATTAATTCCTTCTTACTTCTGAGTTCCGGGCTTGCTTCAACAGCCTTACGAATTGTAATAAGTATTTCCTTATCCTCACAATGAGTATCATGATACTTCTTAACAAGCATAAGAATATAATCAATGTTTATTTCTACTTGCTTGATAAGTTCCACTTCAAATATCACATCGTCCGTGATATCAGATAACTCTCCTTTTTCTCTCTTTCGTTTCCACTCATCCCGTAAGTCTTGATATCTTCCAAGATAATCCTGTAAATCCCTTTCATTAAGGCATTCTTTTTCTTTGAACTCATCAAAAGCAACTAAAAGATTTCTCATGCGGAGTATTGCCCCAAATAGAGAAATGAAATCTTTTTGATTCTGTTCTCCAACAATCTGAGGCTCTGAAAGCGGAAATTTGGTAGTAAGCTGCTCAACCATATCCAAGTATCCCGGCATCTGCTTACCGTCTACAGACTCATACCCATAGTAATAATCCTTAAAGCTCTGCATGAGTACAATTCCGCCCGCATTCTTATCACCAAACAGAGATATGGCAGCATCAACTCTTTTTTGAAGATTACGGAAACATACTATGTTTCCAAAAGTCTTAATGCTATTAAGAATTCGGTTAGTTCTACTGAAAGCCTGAATCAAGCCATGCATCTTCAGATTCTTATCAACCCATAATGTATTAAGGGTTGTTGCATCAAATCCTGTTAAGAACATATTGACAACGATAAGCATATCCAGCTCTTTGTTCTTCATACGAAGCGAAACATCTTTATAGTAATTCTGGAATCTATCCGATGAAGTATCATAATTTGTATGGAACATCAGGTTATAATCCTTGATGGCTCCGTCCAGAAAATCTCTCGCAGTCTGACTAAGCTGTGATGTATCTTCCGGGTTCTCCTCTTCAAGAACATCTTCCTGTTCTTCTTCATTCGCACAGTAACTATATATAACAGCTATCTTTATAGCTTTTGTCGGATCCTCTTTTATCTGCTTCCTGAACTCATCATAATATGCTTTTGCCATCTCAACCGAGGATACTGCAAAGATGGAATTAAATCCGCTAAGTCGCTGTTTCTGTTTTATCTCCTCAACCTTGCCTCTTCCGGCAGATGCAACCTCTGCGATGTTGGTAAGAGAATTGTATACATAGGTCTTATCGCCTCGATATGTCTTCTGGTCAAAATGCTCAAGAATATAGCTTGTAATCTTCTTTATTCGCTTCGGGTCATTAAACACTTTCTTTCTATCAATGTCTCTGACCATCTCATCATCAATATCCGGCTCTGCCTTCATTGTCTGATGATACTCCACTTTAAAAGGAAGAACATTCTTGTCATTGATTGCATCCACTATCGTGTATGTGTGGAGCTGATCTCCAAATGTCTGCTCCGTTGTTGCAAACTTCGGATTCTGTCCACCATCAGTATTTGAAGGGAAAATAGGTGTCCCGGTAAAACCGAACATATAGTAGTATTTAAAACTTGATACTATAGACGCATGCATTTCTCCAAACTGACTACGGTGGCATTCATCAAAAATAATTACAATCTGCTTTGTAAACGCCGGATGGTCTTTCGGGAACTTCTTTATAAAGGTTGCCAGTTTCTGAATTGTAGTTATTATTATTTTTGACTTGGAATCCTTTAGCTGTCGCTCCAAAATAGTCGTTGAAGAGTTGCTGTTTGCCGCACCTTTTTCAAATCGGTCATACTCTTTCATAGTCTGATAATCGAGATCTTTACGGTCTACAACAAAGAGTACTTTATCTATGTACGAAAGATTAGATGCAATTCTTGCAGTCTTAAACGAAGTAAGCGTCTTTCCGCTACCAGTTGTGTGCCACACATATCCACCTGCTGCTATGTCTCCATACTTCTTATAGTTATGTGCTATCTCGATTCTGTTAATGATTCTCTCCGTAGCCGTAATCTGATACGGACGCATAACCATAAGCATATTTTCCGATGTGAATACACAGTATTTCGTGAGAATATTTAAGATAGTATGCCTTGCAAAGAAAGTCTTGGTAAAATCAATCAAATCCGGGATGATTTTATTATTTGAATCAGCCCAGAATGATGTGAATTCAAAACTGTTGCTCGTCTTACCCTTCTTTGTTTTTGCTGCCTCGGCATCCTTGATAGCATTATATCTGGTGCTGTTTGAATAATACTTTGTATTCGTTCCATTCGAAATAACATAAATCTGCACGTATTCAAACAGACCATATCCAGCACTAAAGGAGTCCCTTTCATAACGGTTAATTTGATTAAAAGCCTCCCGGATAGGAACTCCTCTTCTTTTTAGCTCGATATGAACAAGTGGAAAACCATTTACAAGAACAGTCACGTCATAGCGGTTATCATGCCTTGCTCCCTGGTCTGTGGTAACAACATACTGATTGATTACCTGCAATCTGTTATTATGAATATTCTTTCGGTCAATGAGCGTGATGTTCTTCGTCATATTATCGTCACGCTTAAGAACCTGCACATTATCCTCTTGAATCTTGCAGGTCTTTTCAACGACCCCATCATTGCCGTTAGCTATACACTCTTTGAAAAACCTCTCCCATTCCGTGTCAGAAAACTTATAATCATTTAGTTCCTCTAACTTCAAGCGAATGTTGGCCACCATATCCTCTTCGGTGTGAATATTTACATACTCGTATCCCTGCTCTGTAAGCATACGAATGAATTCTTTTTCAAGTTCGGCTTCGCTTTGATATGCGTCCGAGCGTTTTTTTACAGGCTCATATGTTGTGACAACGGTATTTTCATTCGTTTCTGCCACTATGTTAAAATACGGCATACGCTTACCTCCTTATCTTTTTTGTCTCATACAGGTGCTTGGTCTTTCGCATTCAAACTGATAACTCACAAACCCCCGAAGACCGCATTTCCCGTCTTTCTTGTATACACAATCATTCTCAGGCAGTAATTCTCGCTTTGTTTTCCTTGGTTCTTTCTTCTTCGGTTTCTCATCAACCATAACTGACTTTCCATAAGAAACAAATAAGAAAGATGACATAGAATGCATCAATGTATTGGCTGCCGAATTCCCACTGCTTATAACAGTAAATTTATTCAAAATACCAATCTCTATTTCTTGTATAGAGGTAAGCTTGAAGTATATTGACGGATACAGCAGCCTATCAAATAATTCTGTCTGATAATAATCTGGATATCCGTTTTCCGGCTTATCATAGGTTACGACTTCGACCGAACATATATAAGCAGCGCCTCTTGCATATAAAACCATCATGGGTTTCTCTTCATCAAGCATTTCTTCAATGGATTTCTTTGAGGGTATTGTACCTAATTTGCCAAACCAACAATAACCTATTTCATCGATAATGTCTTGATGAAGTTTTATACAGTTTTCTACTATCTGTTTCCCATATCGCAAAATCAAAAGTCTTTGACCTTGCTGTAATTCCTTTAACATTTAATCACACCTTTTCCTTCTCCCTGAAAGTAAGGAGTTTGTCTCTGTAATACTCATACTGTTTCTGCCGAGCATCAATTTCTGCCGGGAGTCCCGATTTAATGTCATCACATAATGTCTGAAATCTATCCAGTATATCTACTATCCTTATTTGTTCTTCATAATCAGGAATCGAAATAACGACTTGCTTAATCTGCCCCGAAGTTACAAGAGGCTGTCCACCACCTTTTGCATACTTGTTCAGATCTTCATTAACAAGCAAATAGTAGATATATTTCATGCTATAGTTTTCTTTTACATCAACAATTAATGTGTTGTCCGAAACATCATATTCTCCCTTGGCAATATGCGTAAACCCAGCATTTGCTCCCACACGAGCAACTAAAATATTCTCTTTCGTATACACAGCACTATCCGTCCTTGCAATAATACCTGTCGAACCATATACAGGATATAATCCTTCATTCTCTTTTGTTTTGGCCTTTCCAGAAGACACCGAATTACATACATCCTCAAGCGGTATTCGAGCATAGCCAAAAACATACTGTAAAAGCCTAATCAAGCTCTGTCTGTCTGTCTGTCTGTCTGTCTGTCTGTCTGTCTGTCTGTCTGTAAGGATGCTGCTACCTGTCTCAGTAAATGTCAATAGCTGATCACGATAAAATTCATATTGTTTTTGTCTTGCATTTATCTCTGCCGGAAGACCGATATTTAAATCTGTACAGATTTTATCAAAATTATCGAGGACCTCTACAATTCTTCTCTGAACCTTTATTTCTGGGACAGGGATTTCTACTTGCTTTACCATCGGTGCAGTTAACTGTGGTATGCCTGTAGTCGGAACATTATACTCTTTTCCCTGCAAACAATAATATAAGTACTTTGTATCAAGTTCGTCATTGTCCTTTGGAATCAATGAAAGCAGACGGATAATCGGAACATATGGATAATCACGATATTCTGCATATCCTATGGTCCCTCTTGCCGCCACAGTTACTGCCGGTTCTGTAATCCTCGCCTCATTGGTATATCCATATATAGCATTATCCCCCACACCATTACTTATGATGGGAATAGTATATTCATCAGTCTTTTCTTTTGACATTGAGTCTTTTGGTGCATCTCCACCCGCCGAAACCTTACATAAAGAATCAATTGATTTTTTAGGAGTCTCTTTATGCTTTGAAAGCAGATTATCCCTATAGTATTCATACTGCTTCTTCCGAGCTGTAAGCTCGGCTGTAAGCTCGGCTGTAAGTAACGTGAAAGAGTCCAGCACGTGGACTATTTCACGTTGTACCTCCAGAGGAGGTACAGGGAGCCTGCGCTCTTTCATGTTTTTCATCGAAACATGTGGCATCGTTGAATGCGTAAGCGAGCCTTGTATTTGTTTCACATCCATCAAAAGGAAATGATATAAAAACCTTTTTAACACAACGCTTTCATCAAACACCAATTTCCAAATATGATAATGAAAAATGGTCTTGTCTCCATCCCATATTTGCGGTCCAAGTGAAGCTGCCCATGCATATAACAAATCTCCATTATCACAGTATTTGTCATCATCCAATTCAAGGTCTGAATAATACCATTTATCGTTAGTAAAAAAATTTCCTACTCTAAGCACCTTATATTTTCCTTCATCAAGAAGCTCAGATTGCTTATATGCCCTGCCATTAAGAAATGTCACAACATCACCTAATTTATAGTAGTCCACCCCATCAGGACAGTATTCTTTTATCAATTCATCAAGCTTACTCATATACCTGCATCTCCTTCTCTATGCGGAACAGTTACTCCTATTCCAATCTGTGATGTTCCCACCATCGCACAATGAAAATCATATCCTTCATGCAGAAGTTTTATTATTTCCAACGCATTTTCAGTTTTTATGATGTCCACAAAAACTCCATGAAAACCATTCCTGTTTACGAATATCACATAATCTACATTTTCATGATTCGCATGGATAAATCGAAGCATATTTATATCACGTGATAATCTGTATGCCGGATTCTCTCGTGTAAGCAAATCGCCGTATGAAACCTCAAGCATCAAATTACTTGCATATTTCTTACTCATACATAGAGCGGAATCACTATACTCAATAATGAATAATTTGCATTTCTTTTCTCCGCCGTACTTCTTAAGGCTTTCTATATGGTGTGTAAAATTTCCCTTGAAAGAATCTACAAAGTTCTCATATGAGTGCTGTTTATGCCAGTATGGTGGAGTCTCAACCGAATGAATCGTAATCTGATCCTTTGGCAAGTTCTCCGATGCCTTATTAGCTCTATCCTGAAAGTCCCGGTTGATGTCGCTCTTTTCTCTCGCCACTGTTGAGCCTTTACGGTTTTCAAATGATGAAGTCACTTGAAAATGTTCAATAAAACCTTCATCGAATATAAAATCCGGGAATTCGCTTAATTTCGGATTTGGCACTGCTTCAGCAAATGCCTTCTTTACTTTACAATCATCTTCATATGACATTGCAAAGAATACATCCTTATCCAAACTCGCTTTTACCAAATCCAAGCATTCCTGTTCTGCTTCGCCTCTCATTCATCAGCCTCTATTTCTGCAATGATTTTATCAATCTCATCACGAAGAACCTGCTCCCTTGCAACAATCTCCTTTATTTCAGCATTCAGCTTTACGATATCTATCTTTTCTCTTGTATCTTCTGCCTCAACATATGTTGAAACGGAAAGTGTAAAGTTGTTATTCTCGATTTCATCATATGAAACCAGCTTTGCAAAATGGTCTTTATCCTTACGCTCAATATATGCATCAACTATATTATTAACATTCGTTTCGGATAATTCATTGTTATTCGTTGCCTTCTCATATTCGTTTGTTGCATCAATAAACAGCACCTTATTATCTGCTTTTCCCTTTTTCATAACCATTATGCAAGTGGCTATGGATGTACCATAGAATAGATTCGCAGGTAATTGAATAATACAATCAACATAATTGTTTTCTACAAGGTATTTTCTAATCTTCTGTTCTGCTCCGCCTCTGTACATAATACCTGGGAAACAAACTATTGCTGCCGTTCCATTTGATGCAAGCCATGAAAGACTATGCATAATAAATGCCATATCCGCTTTACTTTTAGGAGCCAACACTCCCGCCGGAGAAAATCTCGGATCATTAATTAATAACGGATTATCATCGCCCTCCCATTTGATGGAATAAGGAGGATTCGATACTATCAGTTCAAATGGCTCATAATCCCAATGCTGTGGATTTGTAAGTGTATCTTCGCACTCTATATCAAACTTATCAAAGCCGATATCATGTAAAAACATATTAATACGGCAAAGATTATATGTGGTTATATTTATCTCCTGTCCAAAGAAACCGTTCATTACGGCTTCTTTTCCAAGTATCTTCTCAGCCTTAAGCAAAAGAGAACCGGAACCACAGGCGGGATCATACACTTTATTTATCTTTTTCTTCCCTACAGTACCAAGTCTTGTGAGAAGCACAGAAACATCTGCAGGAGTGAAGAATTCTCCTCCCGATTTTCCGGCATTCGATGCATACATTTTCATTAGATATTCATATGCATCTCCAAATGCATCAATATCATGATTCTGTACAGAACCAAGATTCATTTTAGCAATACCATCTATCAGCTTTATTAACCTTTCATTTCTCTTTGCAACGGTGGAACCAAGTTTATTACTGTTCACATCAAAATCAGCAAACAAGCCTGAAAAACTGCCCTCTGACTGGCTTCCCTTTGCCGAGGTCTCGATATGGTCAAATATCAATTCAAGAAACTCATTCAAGTTAGCCTTGAGATTTTTTTCTTTCCCTTCTCTATCAATAAATACCGCCTTGTCATCAGAACACTTTCTATGTACATTACAGAATAATTCGCTCGGAAGGATAAAGAATCCCTTCTCTTCTACAAGACCATCCTTTGCTCCTTTGGCTTCTTCATCGCTTAACTCTGCATAATTAAAGTTCGAATTACCAGCATCAATCTCCCCCTTATTTACATACGCAGTAAGATTCTCCGATATATATCTATAAAACATGGTGCCGAGAACATAATTTTTGAAATCCCATCCATCAACAGCACCACGAAGTTCATCAGCAATTGCCCATATAGCTCGATGAAGTTCGTCTCGTTCTTGTTCTTTTTTATTATCGATTGCCATCGTTCAATCCTCCAATATCTTTATTTGTCAGCATCTGCACTTTGCCCACTCTCAACCCACGCATCAACTTCGGATAATCTGAATTTATATTGTCTTCCGATTTTGTGAAATGGAATTGTATCTTTTTTTATCCAGGAACGAATCGTATCCATACTGACTCCGAGATGCTCAGCTATTTCTTTCAGACTCATCCATCTTTCTACATTATCCATTATAGCCTCCTTGCTGTCCGTTTTTCAGGACACTCATATCCCTATCTATGTTTAAAACTCTCTACTCTTAGTTTCTTGCAATACTCTTTCAGTCTCAAAAACATCGAGTATGTATTCTGACTATTTGCAGCTATATTCTCAAGCAAGACATCAAATTCGTCAGGCTCACTCTGAAGATAGTAACCTTCCAATGTTATTCTATTGCCAAAAAGAACAAGGTCATTTTTGTCATCTACCAAATAGGCATCCTGGTTTCCCTTGAGATGTTCACTTCTGAAATGCGTATATGCCTCCATAGGCTTACAATCTATCAACAAACACTTGTCATTATCTTTCTGGATTTCCTGAGCAATAACTACACCCGATATTTCAGCATCTTCCGGGATATCTAATGAAATGACTTTCTTTCCATCAACAGCATCGTCTTTGGCATATAAGCAGAAATCATATTCTGGGTTTTCCCCCATATCTTTCATTATATAGTTCAGAAGCACTGTTTTTGAATAGTTCTCCTCCATCGGATACAAAACCTTTGTAACACCGAGCTTTTCCATATAAGACAGCCGAATATTATCTTTTATACTAACAACCTTAACTGCATCAAAACAGCATTGTAGAAAATTACGGAAAGACTGCTTATCATCTTTGTTCTTGAATATTTCCTCAAGGAAAGGTAATAAAACCTTGTAATCAAACTTTTCCGTTGCCAACTTCCGAAGCATATCTAAAGCCTCAAACCGAGATAGCTTTGTAAATGATGTCTTTTCCAATGAAGCAGTCAATTCAGCGACTTCCTCTTCATTCGCATGATAATAATACTCCGCAAACAGGCACTCCTGGAATCCGGGATCTATATAAAAAATATCGTAATCCCTCTCGTACATAATGCAGGCAGTAGAGCATACATCATGCTTAAAATTCTTCACGTTCATTTTATGCGGGTTTTCAAATTTCAAATGCTCCTTAAGCTGATTAAAGTATTCCTCAAAGGATCTTGAATTAAGCTGAAGCACTCCATCCTTATAGGTCAACGCACAGAATTCTCTGAATACAATTGTAAACTGCTCTGCATTATCCACACTCATAAACACTCGGTCATATGGTTTCTTATTATCATCATGCCCGGAAACAAGTGCCTCAAATGTTACCTTGTAAAACAATGACGGATCCTCGTTAAAGCGATGGAATGAAGGATATTTCATGGTAACAAATGTCAAGAGTAACGGATGTGATGCAAAAATGCCATCTTTCTTCAAAAAGCCATTATTGATATACTCCAGTACCGCTTCCTTTGCATCCGTTTCTTTCTGATACTCTAAAATTTTATTAATAAGCAACTCTGAGCGCGTGTTTTCAAACGGCCAGATGTATAATCTCATAAACTGTGAAAATCCCGTCAAGGATTCATTCTGCCTTGAAGTTACGACAATCTGGACTTTATCATATTTGCCGGAAAACGTCTTAAACTTAGTCAGAAAATCTCCTATGTCAGATGGATCAATCTCATCAAAACCATCAAGAAACAACTGGCAATTTCCTGTCAACAGCAACCCTACAGTAGCCTCCTCATTAAAAGAATCATCCATGCTTCGCACAGTTTCAACAATGAACGACAAAATTTCATCGCTCTGTTTGAAATGTCTTAATTCAAGAAAGATTGGAAGGACTCCTGTCTCCGTATATTCCTCTGCTGATTGAAGGAACAAATGTTGCAACATCAAGGATTTTCCACATCCACCACTACCGATCAACAATGTCCTTAAATTATCGTAACCTCTTCTCTTAAATATATCCCGGATAGATTGCATTGTTGGTTTATCCAAATATTCCCCGGTAATCTTATTCTTATCTGCAAATACTCGTTCTTTCTCTCCAATTGCATTACATACAAAAAACTTATCAAGAGGTACTTCCTCGCCCCCTATGAGTTTCATCACATTATATCTTTCTTTTGCCTTTTCAATATAACGGGTATATGCATCTTTGTTTTCTCCGACATAATATACTTCATTTAGTATTGATTCAGCTTGTTTGGGTCTTTTTTTACTTTTATATATTTCACATAACTGACGTGTAATAGCCACAGCAAGTCGATGGCCATCTACATCCTTTCCCTTCTTAACTGAAATGCCAAGTTTGACCGCCACCTGTGGCAACATATCTGCATTAAAAGATTTTTCAAGAAGTCTTGCATATTCTTTATCGTCAAAGTTTCCCTTAAAACGTTCCCAAGCATTCCCAGCTCCAGTCGTTCCATAGAACCACTTATTATAGGTGCTTATATTATATCCGTTCATCGTTTCACTATGTTTTTCATCACACCCAAGCCTAAAAAAGAATTCTGCTATAGCCCCTTGGGAATCTATATCTTTTAATCCGACACCTATCAGTTTTCCATCACTACCCTCATTCTCATCAGTTATATAAAAAGCTTGGCAAATATCACTATAAAACAATCTGTTTTTCCTCTTTTCCATAAAAATCCAAAATCCAAACAAAAAGCCAAAGATTCGACAACCAAAAAGCCAAGGATTCACCTTCAAACGCCAAGGTTGGAGCAATGTAGGAAAGCTTTGATAGCGATAAAATATAGGTACAAGGTTGAGGAAAAACTCAATCCCGAACACCTATAAATTTGGATTTATCAATAGATATTCCTACTTATTCATACATCAACAATTATACACAAAAGTCGGGAAAATAACAATCCAAATTTCAGGAAAACCTCAAAGATAATCCGGGAGTCATGACCCAGCCAATGGGAGTATCTGCGAGGACAATTTCATAACTGCTGACCATATTGGCTGTCAGCTTAACCAACGCAACGGGCAGAGTCCGTTCGATGGCTAAGTTTTTGCACCCATTTTTCGGTCAGTGACTGCCATACGGACTTCTGCCAGAAAAGGAGTCCATTATGGCAAAAGAAAGAGAATCTAAGACAACTACTGTTACTACGACAACCCAGGTTACTACAACTACTACAGAAGTAACCACAGAGACAAAGACTGAAGAGACCATCAAGGCACCTTGCTATATGCCTATCGACCCGGAAGATATCGGAGCCGAAAAGTATTACAAGGAGCATGGTATCCCCGTCAGAGAGATTGAAAGATTCGGTGTGGTAAGAAAATGTGCCATCATTCAGAATCCAAACTATGATGAGAACTCTTCTGAAGAAGAGAAGAAAGCTGCTGAAGAAGAGGCTGACCAGTTCAGCCGTAAAATCAGCAACTACAGACGCAACAAGCAGTACCATGACAAGAAAATCAAGGAGCATGAGAACGTCTCTCTTACGGGAATGATGGATGCTGGATTCGACCCTTCATCCAACAATCTTGATATAGCCATCAAGATCAGCGCAAAGATATCCGATTCAGTGGTTGAGGATGATGACCCTTCGGTTGATGACGATGCTGACGATACCGAAGAAATCGATACCACAGAATATGATGACGATGATGAGTATTCCCGTAACGAGTCGGTAAGCAGAGGTGGTTATGACAGCTCCACAGATATCAACAGTCCTGAATACATCGTCTTAAAGAAGCTCCTTATGGAGAAGCTCCGTGATTTGATTGACGATATGGATGCAGAGGAACTCGCTATCGCAAACATGATTATGCATGAGAAGTCCGAGCGTGAATACTGCAAGAAGAACAAAATCCCTCGTTCAACCTTACAGGGACACAAAGAGAAGTTACTTGCTCGTTTGAGAAAAGAACTCAAAGACTACTACCGTTAATACTGGCTACGATTTATTTCCCGGAGCTGGCGGAATGTACCGCCGGCTCCTTTTCCCTTTGCACGATTTAACGATTTATCCTTATACCTTTTAACCTTTGATACACCTTTTAACGATTATCAAAACGCCTATAAATAAAGGCTTCCGAGCGTTTCAATCTATCTATGGCATACCTTTTAACGATTATCCCAAAGACTACTCTCCCGTCAAAAAGAAAAAAGACTACGCAGGGTTTCTTTGCCCAGTCGTAGTCTAATCGTAGTCATAAAATGTGCTATTTGAACACCCCTCTAACGATTTGCCGTACTATGCCGAAGTTTGGGGCTTGTAATCAACCTTTTAACAAAAACTACCGATTTGCCACAGTCCTGCCGTGACATACAAAAAGTATTTTTATCATTCCTCTTATATCTCCTCAAAACTCCTCAAATGCCTGTAAATACGTGCTTTTTTGGTCTTTCATTTTTCCTGCCTCAGCTCAAATCTTCTTAAATCTTCTCGCATTTTCCCGGTCAAGTGTCATAAAATTTGTCATAAATTTGAAACCGTATGACAATCAAAAATCTTATCCTCCGGGGAGCGTCTGCCATTCATCGGATTATAGCCGTGTATTGGGATCCCCATACTAGAGTGGCTTTTGATTATAGAGTAATCAAAGTCGAAATGTTGTCAAGCTTTCAGTCTGTATGTCCGGTTGCGATTCGCGCCTTCGGCGACAACAATCCCCTCGGAGATCAATTCTCTCATATAATCTCTGGTTCTCGAAGGTCTCAGCCCGATGCTCTCCGTGATTTCAGACATTTTTGCCGTCGAATGATCCGTCAGAAACTCTATGATCTGCGTTTTCATGTTTTCTTTTATCGCCGATTTTTTATCGCCGATTTTTATCGCCGATTTTTTATCGCCGATTTTTTTTAGAGAAAGCGCAAGCGTAATACGTTCCGGTTCAAATCCTTCAACAATAGCCGGCTCCTTCCAGCCCTGGCTTTCCCATACATGATATATGTTTGGAATTCCGCTTCCAGCGCGTTCCCCGATATCAATCAGGTTAAACATTTTCAGCATGGCACTATTTCTTGGATCGGATATCCCTCCGCTCTTCGCCACGTCAATCTCTATCCGAAAGCCGCCCGGGTTAGAAAAGGTCATCTGATCTTTTCTCCGAGTAATAACCAGCCCCTGATGTCCATAGTAGTCTGCATTGACCAGACAGTTTGCAAGAGCTTCCCGCAGAGCGGTATGCACCGGCGTGTCATCAACCCTGCTTCAATACGGAAAGGCACTTTAATGTCCTGTACAATCCGGTTATAAACCCGAAAGTAGAAATCATACACATTCCCACTCCAGTCCCCGGAAGAGGACACGATCCGATCCGTCCAGCGGGCAGAATCATCCAGCTGCTCCTGATAATCGAGGAAATACATGGGATATTCCCGCACGATCTCATATTCGTATCCAAACATCAAAAGCCCAGCTGCCGTCGGATGAAGCCTTCCATCCGCTCCCCTGCCGACAGCTCCCAGCCTGAACAGGAAATCAATATCCTCAAGATCCTCCCATACATGTCCCGGCCGTGCATATTTCATACGCATTCTGTAACTGTGTACACTGTCATAACAGAACACATCCGTGTCCATCTCCTCAAGAATCTGCATATCCTGTGTCCTGACAGAAGCGTCCCTTGTCATTGCGAATACTTCTTCCTTCGTACACCGGTAATCGCCTTCGCCGTTTCGTCGATACGTACCGGTCATTGGATTTCCCTCTACATATACCGGACGATCATTCCGGTGAGCCCGCGGCACAACAATAACGATGATATGACAGCCGTCAATCTGCCGTATCGTCACATCTCTGGAAGTAAGGATATTCGCGCTGACCTTCTGCGGATTATTCACGATATCCCAGAACTCTTTCACCAGCTTCTCTGGATCAGGCAGGTCTACAGGATGCAAGGACTTATTCTCGCGTTCTTCCACTCCGAGAAGCAAAATCCCGCCAAGTGTATTCGCAAATGCGGAATATGTCTCCCATATGCTGTGCGGCAGACCACCAAGCGCCTTCTTCGCTTCAATTCGATTATTCTCTCTGTATTTTTCAAGATTCTCAAAATCGAGCATACTCACCCTCCAGATTCCTCCATGTTCAGAGAAATACACAAAAACTGTCTTTATGCTTGTCCGCTCATTGCTCTCAAGCAAAAATCTGAAAATATTATAGGATATCCCTTTCTTCTCGTCAATCATTTGAAAAATTAGATTTGTCAACCATAAACAGAAATGAAAATGTCATCGAAATTGGACGCGATAAAGAAAGAATACTATAAAAGGGGTTATCGGTTAATACCGATTTTTAACTCCTGATAAACAAAGAGGAGACGATCCCGCAGAATTCAGGCTTTTTTACAGCCGAATTTCATCGCGGGGCGTCTCCTCTGTTTCTTATCCCCTGTTTTAGGGCGCAAAAGCCCCTTTTCCGGATTTTACGGAGCGCTCCTTTGGCTAAACCGCTTCCTGCTCCTTTTTTCCTTCGTATCTTTCGATCTCATCATGCATAAACCGATGGTATTTCATGATGTTCCGGCCTATCGCATACAGCATGAACTCTTTATATACTTTTTCCCTTGAACGGTAGTGGAACCGCCGGAAGTTTTCATTCTCTTTGATATCCCCAAAGTGCCCTTCGGTCTGGATTGACCGGATCTGCCTCTTTCGGATCCCTTCCCCACTCTGGATATTTCTGTTGCTTTCTTTCTTCAGTTCCTCCCAGCGTTCATTGATCTTCATCACCTTATTCCGGTCCGGGTTCTTCCGGGCGTCATACTTATAAAGGCATTTTGACTTATGCCCGCAGCCACTGCAAGTCCGCACAGCCATATACTTCCACTGTCTGGGTGTAGCCGTCCTGCTCTTTGCTTTCTGTCCGGATATGGCGCAGCTCCCTCCCGTCATGGCAGATGTAATAATGCTCAT
The DNA here is from genome assembly GCA_947591155.1 of uncultured Lachnospiraceae bacterium. Classification (GTDB taxonomy): domain Bacteria; phylum Bacillota; class Clostridia; order Lachnospirales; family Lachnospiraceae; genus Choladousia. The sequence continues at coordinate 866 of CANQDA010000044.1, read as the reverse complement.
CTTCAAAGACTGCGTATGCCATCTTGTAATACTTTCCGATGTCTTCTTTAAAAGCACGGGTCTTTCGTTTCTCATGGTCCTGAAGCTTGATGAAGCTCCGTATCCCGTTCCCTTTCAGATACAGCAGGTTCCTTTCACTGCAGTAACCGCTGTCGGCCGTCACCGCCTCCAGGGTATCCCCGAACACGTTCCGGTGCTTTTCCAAAACCGGGACCAGGGTATTGTAATCGGTCCGGTCATTGCTCACGTAACCGTGGGCGATAAATTAATTCTCCACTGCGATCTGGACGTTGTAAACCGGTTTTAAAGCATATGGTCTTCCTTCATCCGCATGAATGTGGCTTCCAGGTCCGTTTTGGAATAACTGTTGCGGTCTTTCCCCATGATTTCAAAACATTCCTTATACCTCATCAGGCGGCTTCCGCATTCTTCCAGTTCCTCATAAAGTTTCTGGATCTCCGGCTTGTGTTTCCCTTTCCTGGAAACGAACCCGATCCCTCCCTCCCCCAGTGCGATCCGCACCAGATTCATCTGCAGCTTCAGGATCTCAAGCGGGGAACAGTTGTCGATCTCGATCAGGATATTGTTGGAAATCTTTTTGTGCTTTGTCAGTTTCCGTTTCCTGTTTTCTTCGATGGTCTTCCTGACTTTGTCCATCCCTTCGATGACAAACATATGGGCATCCCCAAGATCGTATTTTGGCCCATATCCATTCTCAGACAGGAGGGTATTGTATCTGGCATAAAGAGTGTCTATCATATCCAGGAGCCCCGTCAGGCGATAATTGGGTTAGTGATAGTATAAAAATAGTACAAAAATAAAATGACCTTTTCCCAAATATCAGTTATTATAAAGGCAGAATGGAG
>CANQDA010000043.1 GCA_947591155.1 uncultured Lachnospiraceae bacterium | reverse complement strand
CTTATAATCCCAACCGCCGGTCGGCTCTATCTCCTCGGAAGCAAGCATATAATCGGCGCAGTTCCTAAGAATGTAGGCTGTTTCAAAATTCGCCATAAGGCAAGCGTCCATACCCAAAAGATCAACATCTATGTTATTATATTTATTTTCGGCGTCCGTAAGAGCTGTTTTAATATCGTCAACACTCAGCGAACCTGAGTAATTCTCGTCGCTTATCATACCGTTTATACAGCCGCTGCCGTGATCCCAAAGTATGACGGCGGTCTTTTTTGCGGGGAAGTTTTTGAAACCGTAATCGAGAAAATCGGAAAAAGTTTTTACATAGCTCATATTCGACCGTTCCAGTGCCTGAAGCAGTACGAGCTTTCCGTTTTTTATTGTGTAGCGGCTTATCTTATCGTTTGCAATATCATAATCTCGCCACTTTTTTGCTCCTCCCGTTTCTATAATAACATTGACGCCCTTTGGCAAATTAACAGAGAGCATTTCGGCTATATTTTTTGTTGCCGCCCCGAAAGTTGTTTCCAAATTTGAACCGCACATATATATAAGTACGGTACGGCTGTCCGTATATTCGATTTTACTAACTTCACTGCTTTCCACGGCAGCACTGCTTTCGTCGGTACTTACTGAACAGCCGGGTATGGCGGTAACTATCAATGCAACGGCTAAGAGAACGGATAAGAATTTTATTTTTATTTTTATTTTTCTGATTTTCATCTTTTTTACTCCTTATAATTCTTAAACACTTATGTCACATTATGCAAAATACACGGAAGCGGAATGAAACATACGCTTCCGTCTGTTCCCTCATTTCTTATATCATTTTACATTAATGTAGGGTAAATATCAAGTACAATAATCTGTGATATACCCTTGCCGTATCAACTCATTTAAGTATTTAAAGTTTTCAGTTTATTCATAGCTATATGTATTTTTTATCCAAATGTAAAAGCAAGATTTTTGTTTAAAAAAAATTATAATTTTTCATCGAATGTTAATATATGTAATATACATACTCTAATTAAGGCAATTAAACATTTCACCGTAAACATAATAAAAAGGCTCATCAATGAGCCGTAGATTTTTACTGTAATAGATTGTTATATACGAATAAAAAAATTTTACTACATTTAGAAAACTTGCAATATTAAAAATTTTTAAATCCATTCTTATTATCGTCTAAAAATAAAGTAAAGTTTATTTAATTTCTTTGCCCTGTTTTATTTGCAAAATTCCACTTTTATTGAACACTTCATTTATATTCTTAAAGCCTATATTGAATCATACAGCTCTAACCACATTACGCTTATTTTTACGGGTTATCTCATACTGGATACAGACTCATTATTGCATAAAAAGCGACCAAAATTTTTCTTGGTCGCTTTGTGCATTTTTAGCCTATTAACTTTGTCTAACTTTTGAGATCATTCCGAATTTTGCTAATTAAATTTTCGTAATTTCTCGTTTCTCAAAATTTCAAATCATATATATAGGAAATATAACCTACTCATATAATAAGTTAATTCTCAAATATTTTTTTTGGCGAAATAATCTGTCAACGCAGATCTGAAATTTTGATACTCAATATCTTCAAATCCTCTAAAAATAATCGCAGAAATATCAGAATGATTAAACAGATATTGATATTCAGAGCCAATATTTCCCTCAGGATACGGAACACCGATGTAGTCGTATTCCTTATCGGCATCCTCATTGCTTTGTTTTATTCCAAAAATCATTAACTTTTTCTTGGCATTACTCAGCAAAACTATAGAGCCTATGGGAAGTAAATCCTTAATTTCCATATAATAACCTCCATTATTGATTTTTATTTTTTTCAGCTGCTTCCTTTAATATTTTATCGGAAGTATCAAGAGCTTCTATAAATTTCTCTCGCTCATCGTTATTATATCCTTTAAAATATACAGACGCAATATCTTCCTGATTAAATAACACTTGAGAATTAACGTTTATATTGCCCTCTGGATAAAGCACGCCGCAATAGTCGTATTCCTTGGGTACTCCTCCGCTGTCAATAGATACCTGCTTAACACCAAATATCATAAGCCGCTTTTTTCCCCCGGTCAATATTACTACCGAGCCAATTGGAAGCAGATCCTGATTTTTTACCATAACAATTATCCTCCTCAAAATAAATTATCAACCAAAAGCGAAGTGGAATAAATTAGAGGCACTTTGCTGCGCATTAGCAAAAAAGTCTTTAGTAGCATCTCCTACACTATGGCAAAAATTAGAAGCAGTGTCTACTATGCCCTTGCCTATATTGTTTATCAACCAAGTACCACCATCTGCTGCCCATTCAGTCAAGCTTTTATTGGTAAAATGCTTAGATAATGCGTTTGCACCATCAACGAGTATTACTGATGCTATACCTACAACAAGTCCCGGCGGACTCAAACCTAATAACGCAACTACCCCTCCTACAGCAGCCTTAGCTGCTGTATTCAAAAGAATGTCTGTTGCTGTTTCTATAACAGTTTCTTCAATAGCTTCAAGTGACATATTATTACCAAATTCGTTATAATTATCTATTCCATTTGAAATCAAGCTTGTAGCAAGACCTAACCATTCGCATACAGCCACTCCTTTTCCCGATTTTCCTATATAATCCCCCATTTGCTCTTTGATGTTATCACCAAAATAATTTGACCATGATACTTTATCAATTTTTTCTACTTTCGCAGGAAAAGCAAATAATTTGTCAAAAATATCTTTACCGTCCTTTATAAAGCCACTAATTGTAGAGCTTATTGAACTGACAACATCTGAACCATATTTAATAAAATCATCAATTCCATAGTCTTTACCATTTATAAAACCAAATATTATTTTATAAATAGACTCTATGCCGGATCCAATAGCACCAATTTTTCCGACAATTTTAAATATTTCATCCAACCAATCCAATAAATCGTTTTCCTGTTCATCTGACGAAGTATCAGCCGCAGTATTATCGCTTTTGTTTTTTAGTGACTCATTTTCGCCAAGAAGTTGTGTTTCAGTGCTCTTATATATATCAGCAGCCTGCTCCATAACATCGCTACTTTTTCCTATTATCAGAGCTATTCTGTTTAACTCGCAGTTACTTTTTTCAAGAGCACTTTGAATTTGATACAATTCATTTCCCAAAATGAGATTGTTCCTTATGGTGCTAGTACGATCTATAAGGCTTATCATATTTGTTGAACATTTTTTCAACTCACCGGATAATACTATCATCCTCGACCAGTTCGCGTAAAACTCAGGCATTTTATCACCTCTTTGTTATTATTATACTTAATAACTTCCACCTCCGCCGGAACCGAAATTCCGATAGTTTCTTTCTCTTGCAATCTGAATCGCTCTCATTTCTTTATCGTAATTGCGCTTGGCAATTCTTCTTATAGTTTGTGCAATCTTATCGTAATTGTCCGCTGCATTTTTTAGATCTTCAAGAGCTTTTCTTACCTTAGTATAATAGTTATAAGCCGATTGACCCTTCCAGCTTCCTCCTAATGACGCAAGCGTATCAGATATATCTCTGTATGTATTGCTTCTAATTTCGGCAGCAATTTCTTCTAATATTTCCGCCTGCTGTAATGCTTTTGAATAGTCAAATCTGATTGTGCCTTCTCGAGCCACATACATAAAATCATTCATATCTTTTCCTCCGTCAGCTTATTACATCTGTTGGCAACGCCTGTGCCTCTTCGGTATTCTGACTTTCAGCTTCGGTATAATTTTCGGATATTCCTTGAAGGGTTTCTACATACAGCGAAAGTCTGTTCAAAGCATCAGTTATATTATTTCTGTATATATTAAATGTTTCTCTGCGGCTTTCTGCAACTTCACCCTCCCAGTATCCGGAAGTATTATATGTTTTTTCAGATATTTCATTTATCCTATTTTTCATTTCATCGACTTTGACAGATATATCCGACGCAGTAGACAACAGGTCATTGGTGTTTACCTTAAATTCAACACCACCTGAAGCAAAAGCTTTTTTTATACTGCTTATAATATCGCCAAAACCATTAAACTGCAGCATATTTGCTCCCCCTATACCTGTAATGTATCAACCAACTGACCAACATTATTTTCACAGCTGTTATATTTCGAACAACACTCGCTCAAAGCATCAAGATACTTCCTTATATCCTCAAGATTGCTTGTTACTAATGAATAATCAGATGTAAACTGTTTTGTAAACTCATCATTAGCCGGTCCGTTCCACATACCGTTTAGAGTCTCAATATTTTCATATAAATTTTTCATATTTTGATTTATTATCTCCAATTCATTCATCATATAGGAAATATCTCCCTTTAGCCTATCTGTATTAACATTAACAAAATCTGACCCCATTGTTCTCACTCCTCAATTCACTTCAACCAAAAGATGTGTATTACCAATCACCAGTTCATCATTGGTTAAAATAATGGTATCTGTAAAGATTCTTTTTCCATTTACAAATGTACCATTACTCGAACCAATGTCCTTTATATATGCCGTCATATTATAAGAATACAGTATGCAATGAGCTTTTGAAATTGTAGCGTCATTCCAAATCTTAAGCTTTGCATTACCATACTGTGAACCGATAGTTACCTCCTTTGCCAGTGACATATATCCATAATCAATATTATGCTCGATATCCACCAGACGAATATTAACAGCTCCTCTGTTTTCCATTATCAACGTGCCTCTGTTGCTGCTATTCATAAGCCCTGCGCCGCCTTTTTCATAAACTCCTGTAATAGGATCAGCACCACCGCTTATTTCCACGTTATATACATTTTTTTTTGAAATATCTATATGCGTTTTTCTTTTTCTAAGTCTTAAACATAATATAACAAGAATAGCCAATAATACAATAAGAAGCACAAGTACCCCTAACAATATGTATTTTTTCATTATGACACCGCTTTGAAGATATTTTTTATAAACAATTTATGTCTTTGAATTTGATATAGAACCCTCTGACATTTCGTAAGGTTCATTATCTTCTGAAGGCATTTGATTATCAGCCCTCTTTTTTGACAAAGCCAAAAATTCTTTTTCTATATCACAAATCATTAATGATGCTCTGTACAAACGGCTGCTTATTTCATTATATTGCATATAAAATTTATCTGCAGCGTAATCACTCCACGCTGTTATTATATTTGATATAATTTCATCAGATTTTTTCTTTACAGCCAAAATATCATAAGAAAAATTATTCAGACTATCTGAAATTTTTTTTTCGTTACTGAAGTCAAAATTCAATTTGATCACCACGTTTATTCTAAAATATTATCAGGAAGTCTGTCTACTTCTTCAAGGTTCTTATCCTCTGCTTCCTTATAGGCATCCGCAATTACTTTAAGTTTTCCATCATAAGTTCTAAATTTTTCTGCAAGTTCTTTTATTTCAGCACACAGGTCATCTCTGACACCCGCGAAGCTCTCATACGAGACTCCTTCCCAATATTCCTCTGTCCCCAACAAAGTCCTTTCTATATTTTCAAATTCAGAAAGAAATATCTCTATACATCTTTTGAAAACATCGGAAGACAAATATAATCTATCTATTGAAAAACTCAATTCAGTTTCAGATTCGGTCTCAGATTTTGTATCAGAAATATTTTTCACATCTAAAACATCAACTCCTTTATATCCTCAACGGCTCTTTCCTGCACCACATTATATAACTCAGACGCATAACTCATCCAGTCTGTCAATAATATCAAATCACGGATAATGTTTTCCAGATTTTCCATGTCGGTAAAATATGTCGCAAAAAAGCTCATAGCCGCATCGCCCTTCCACTCAGAAGATAAAAAAGCAACATCTTCCGATAAGCTTTCTTTAACCGAGGATAAAATCTCAATACTGCCTCTAAGCTTATTTATATCAGCGTTCAGATTTTCAGTAATTATCTTAGTCATTTTCATTTTACTCATATCCTAATAAGTCTTCGGCTATAATCAAAAACTTTATACTATTCTTTTTTCAGAATCTTTCTGTAAACCATCCAAGTGTTTCTGTCCAATCCGGTGGTATCAAAGCTTATTTCAATATCCGATCTTTCAGTCAACTCAATACTACAATTCAGTTGGCTATTATATGTAACACCATTTTCAAGATCACCCCAGCTGTCAGTCCACTCACCATTCGCACGAACCTTAAACTCATACGTACCTTTATTAAGACCAGTTATAACCGCTTTGTATATACCGTCATTATCATCATCTAACAACTGTATATCTTCCGTCCAATCCCTACATTCCAAAAAAGTTCCTGTTACTCCATAAGTAGTAACTTTATCGAAATTATTTATAGAGATATTACTGTTATCTAAAGCAACGCAACCTGAAAAAGCATGGTCGGCAATACTGACACCATTCGGAATATTGATTTCCTCCAGCGATGAGCAACCGGCAAATACATATTCATCTATAGTTTTTAATGATTTTGGCAGAACTACACTTTTCAGCGAGGTACAATATTTAAATATCCCTTCATTTAATTCTGTAATACCTTCCGGTATACACACTGACTGCAACATTTTGCACGAAACAAATGCGTATTTTCCTATGTTTGTTATCCCATTCGGAATATTGACAGCTTTAGCCTCATTGCAATCCGAAAAAATATATTCCCTTATCTCCCTTACAGGCAAGCCGTCAATTGTTGATGGAATATTTATTTCAGTTGTTTTCGGATCTCCGGCATAATACACAAGTTCTGCATATCCACCCTTGTCAACATAGCCGTAATCGCCTTTTACTGTAATCTTTTCTTCAACGGTCTGTTCACTTACTGTCTGCGAATGATCCGAAACTTCAGATGCTGTCGTTCTTTTTTTCTTACATCCAAAGAGACAACTGACAAACATCAGTAAAATTAAAAATAGTGCTGTACACTTTACTGCAATTCGAGAATATTTCATTCCAATCCACCTAAACTACGTTTATTTTTCCAAAAACTGCTATATTACTTTGAAATTCTTAAGAGACAATATTGTGTATTTGGAAATATTGAATATTGAATTTTAAATTGCATATCAAATTAACCGAATGGTATCTCCGGCAAATCTCCCAATTCATTTACTATCGGAAAATCGGTCTTTTCAAAGCGTTCAGACATATACAACGAATTACTGAGTTCTTCTTCTGTACTCCGATATGTTTCAGCAATATCACATAAAACCATTTTAATTTTATAAAGCAACTCTACACATTCCGATAGTTCCATAGAAGCCCTATCAAGGTCAGCAGAAAGCAACTGAAAATCGTTATATTGCAGAAGCATTTCTTTAAATTTAACAAATTCCTCAAAAACAGATTTTAATACATCGCTTTGCTTTCCCATCAGCATTCCGTTTTCATAAAGTAAGTCATAATTGATTATCATAACATCCAACTCCCGGCATAACTATGACCCTTTTGAATTTTATGGTATACCAAAAGCTCCACCTATCAAAAGGGCGGAGCTTGCGGTTCCCATAAACAAATAATTATGAAATGATATCCGTCTGAAGTGCTTCTGCCTCTTGCACATTCTGAGTTTCTGCCTGGTTGTATTCGTTTATGATCTGTTCAATATCGTTTACATGTTCCTGAATCATATTGTTGATTTTCTGAATACTCGGTTCAAGTGCATTAAGTTTGCTTATAAATACCTGTGTTGTTTCACTTGAACACGGTGCAAGCTGATTTGATATATTAACCATTTCAGCCGTTAGATTGCTGATTGTTGAACCTGTGCTTGCCAACTCATTTGCTGTTGCAGAAAGCTGTTCCGTTGATACTTTAAATTCTACATCTGCCATAAGTCATTCTCCTTTTTATCTATATGTTCTTGTTGACGCGATTTCAACGTTTTTGTTTTCAGCCTGTTCATATCTGGAGGCAATATTCATAAGCGTTCCTACATACTGACTAATAACTTGAAAAAAGTTATCCATTTGATCTACGTCAGACTGAAATGCACTGTGGAAAGTTACCCTTGCCTCACCATCCCAGCTCGAATTAAGTGTGGACTCAATATTCTTGAGCTCGTTCACCTGTGATTGAAATTGTACATTCAAATTACTCAGATTCTCAGCCTGTGCTTTAATTGTTGACGAATTAATTACCATTTCCGACATGATAAAAACCTCCTATTTTATATTTCTTGCCGTCTTTAACGACTAATTATATTATAGTCCTTTTTAATATTTAGTGTCATTTTTCTGACAAACGACATATTTTTTAGTATAAACGACCAATTCAAACAATAATTAATCGTTCACTGTTTACTATCCCGTTTTCAGAACATGAAAGCTCGTCTATAAGAATACTCTTTTTATCAATGCTGAATAGAAGCAGTTCATCCATATTGTTGATCAGTGGATACTGTTCCTTTTGACAGATCATAACGCATATTTCTTCCTTTAAATCAATAACAGAAGCATTTTCGTCTATTTTAAAATCATACAGTTTCCCTATTATTGGTGCGTAAACTTCAATAACGATCATAATTTCATCTCCAGAATATCATAAAAAATTTTTTTTAGCTTCTCATGGGAATAAACATAATTAGTAACAATACCGCCCTTTAGATAGGATATATAGTTATTAAGAGCTTTTTCAATCGTGACGGCATCAACCCTACCGCCGGATATAATGTTATATTTTTCTATCCGTACTGAAACATTTATATCGGGAGTAAGAATACCCACTCCGTGCAACTTATCGACATCTTCAAGTGGTATATCCGTTTCATATTTCGAATCCACTTCCGCATTTTTAGCATTTTTATATATAGGCAAACGCTTGTCCTCAATTAATAAGTTCCACAACGAATCGGGTGACATAACCGTAATCCTTACCTTTTTATTCTCTCTAGACAATTCACACACCAATATATTGTCTTCTGAAATATAGCAACACAAATCCGAAAAACTGTTATTTTTAAATTTAATACACAAGATTTCCTTTGCCGTACACATCATTTTTATCATTTCTCTGTATGGTTCATTAAGATAAAAGCATCTGTCTGTATTTTTATAGATATTCCTGTTTACCATAGAATTGAGTGTATTAAATATACTGCATTGGTCACTGTCTATTATACCGAGATCAAATCCCACTATATTTTTATATCCCATCGACAGTACCATAACGGACATCTCGGAGTAAGTAAATAAATATGATATGTTCGGATTATTATTCAATTTACTGCCTCCCTTACCGTATTTTTATATGTTCTTGAAACAGGTATAATACTTCCATTAGTAAGACTTACAGTATTACAGGAAAGCTTTACAGATGATATTTTATCTGCCGAGATAATGAAGCTTCGGTGACATCGTATAAAGCCCGAAGGGAGCTTTTTCTCAAGACAATCCAGTGTTCCATAAAAGCTCAGTTCCTCAAATTCTGTTCCCAAAACTATCTTTTTTTCCCTAGATTCAAAATAATATATCTTATTATAAGGGATAAATTGACTTCCATCTCGGTTCTCCAAAATAAAGCATTCGTTTCTGTACACGCTTTTATGGTTTCGCCTGTATTCCAGCAAGGCATCCCTTAAAACAGATATATGCGTATTATTATACGGTCTTAGTATAAGGGCACTCGCACATATTGAAGGTCTTATATACAACAGAGGTGATACACTGCTGTCAGCTATTATTATTATCGAGCTGTTTTTATATTTTTTTCTTATATTTTCCGCAACAGTTATACCAATCCTCTCTGTAACATCAATACAAGCTATATCTACATTTAACGCTTTTTTAAATACTTCCGATAATTCTTCAGATTTTGATATTGTATAAAAAGTCCAATTATCATTATCAAGCCGAGCAGAAATATTTTTATAATGCTCAGTTATTTTCTTCAATTCCTCTTTCAGACTACTGAATATTAATACGGAAGTCAAAGTTCCTCCCTCCTCATAAGAGGAACTGCGATTTTTATTCCAACAGCTTCTTCTTCATCTGATACCGTTATACCAATACCTTTTTTTAGATTTTTAGATAATTCGTTAAAGGGTATATTTTGAAAATTAAATATTCTTTGAGAATTTACGCTTGCACCAGTTAATATACCCTTTTTGTAGCTAACAAAAGGATTATAAAGCTTATAAGCTGACACCGTTCCATAGTCCTCTGTATCCAGACAACCAAAGAAATATATATTGTGCAGACTTCCCTTTGAGATAAGATTATGAAGTGTAGATGCCATTTCTGCAATTCCATCGGACGGCTTCTGAGCACTTATAAAAAATTCCTTGAGGTTATCAATAAATATAAAAATGGGTTTTTCTTTTTGCATAACATCAAATATTTCATTCTCAGTCATACCATTTGCGATACATTCTTTTTTAATAGAATTTCTATGTACAAACACATTTATTAGGCTATCCTTTAGCCAATAATACATTTCCTTATCATTGCTAATATATTTAGCATTATATTTTTCGGAAATCACCTTCAATAAATTTGCATTCTTTTCAAACACCACAATATCTCCGCCCTTTTTCTGAGCTGCATATATAAGAAGTTTGAGAATATTGGTTTTTCCTGATTGTCTTTTTCCAAGTATGGTAAAACAATAGTTATATCTCAAATCTATACTGTATACCGAAGCGTCAGTAAGCCTATAAGCGAATGGCAATAAGTTATCACTTTTAATTGCAGCTTTATAGCCGGACAAGGCAGAAATGTCACTAAGTCTTGCATTATCCGGTATAAAAGGAATTTTTTCCGCAACCTTCCCCTTCCATTCAGTTGACAATTTTATACCGGTTTGCCTGATTATATCATTTCTTTCATAATCGTCCTTTGCCGCAACGGATACGGCTGTTTGAAATTCAAGTAATCTGCCATCGACAGCAACAAGACCTCTTCCCTTTTTTTCACTATCGGGAAGAACCGTTGGACGAATACTGTTTCTGAATACCTCAGCAAATTTATACTTATCACCCATATTAAGTGCTACAACAGTTTTCATATTATCCCCAATGCGGTTTGGTATTTCGCTTATACCGAAACCTGCAGAGGAAATTATGAGATATATTCCATAGCTTAATCCCTCTCTTGAAATCCTTATAAGAGCATTTTCAAACTTATTTTCAGTTTTATCCTTAAAGTTTGCGTAATTATCTATTACAACCGCTAATATCGGTATTTTTTCTGCGGTGGATTTTATGTATTGAACATAATTTCCGCCACCGAATTTTTTCTTGCGTTCTTCCATAATTCCAATCAGCATATTAAAGAACTTGTCTGCCTTATCGGCAGAATTGCTCGTTAAAATGTCGCCCACATGAGGAAAACTCTGAAAACATAAAAGTATATTGCTGCTAAAATCAAGGAAATAAAAATTGATTTTTGTAGGATCGTATTTTGTAAGAAGTGAATACGCAAAAGTCTGAAGAAATGTGCTTTTTCCGCTCGTAACAGACCCGCAAATGGCAATATGACCTGAATCGGCAAGATTTATACTTGCCGGAAGCTGTTCCTGATTTTCGGGATCATCATATATGCCAAATACAGCTTCAAGTGAAAATACATCTCCACCATTTGAAAACAGCACAGAAGAAAAACTTTTATTTTCCCCTATTATGTCGGAAAGCAAAATCTGTGCCGGAAGCACAGGCAGCCATAGACTACTTTGGCGTTTGTATCCGTTTTCTTCCGCCGTTTTTGCTATATACTCCACAACTGCCTCAAGCTGAGTTTTTTCCTTGAGCTCCGGCATACGTATGTTTTTCTCCTCTGATATACGGATAATCTCCTCTAAGACTTCATCTCTATCATCAGTGTTTTTGCAAGCCTCTCCAATAAGCGGAATAAAATTGCCAAAGCATTTTTCAAACACATCATTTTCCTCAAAATTGAAACCCTGACTTTTAAGAGTCTTCAAGGAAATTTTATATATTTTTTCCTGCATCTCGGAAGACAGTTTATTTTCGGCTATCAAAACTATAACATTTTCACCAAAAAGATCTGATGCCGCATCTTCTATCGACTTCAAAATTGCATCAAACCAAATTTTTTTATCATGCTCTTTTTTCTTGTGCTTGATATAATTTCCTATAACCGCTGTTTTGCCTATAGATGTTATCATAGTTGCAATAGAAGCCTTGTTGTTTTTATCCGGGTCATAAATAGCACCGCTCCAACCTGACTGAAACAGCTCATATAATTCATCATTACCTACCTGAAGATAACATCTTCCCGCCTGAGTTATATATGCGGCGTCAGGCTTATGAAGCATTTCACTGCTGTCCTTTCTATCCTGAACTCTCAAACAAAGTTTAAATTTTGAGTTTGACCATATATTATCGCTTACTGTACCACTCGGCTTTTGTGTAGCAAGAATAAGGTGAACTCCAAGACTTCTTCCTATTTGTGCAACACTAATCAATTCGTTAATGTATTCTTCCGAACCTTCCCTTTTCATTTCCGCAAATTCATCAATAATTATTATAAGGTGAGGTATAGCCTTTTTTGCCTCTCCGTTTTTATATAGTCTTGTATATGCGTCTATATTATTTACTCCATACTCGTTAAACAGCATTTGTCGTCTGCTGTTCTCACTTTTTATAGATATCATAGCCCTTCTTATCTGATCACCCGCAAGGTTTGAAATACTTCCAATTAAATGTGGAAGCTCGAGAAACAAATTTGCCATTCCTCCACCCTTAAAATCTATAATAAAGAATGAAACATCTTCCGGACTGAAATTTGTCGCAAGGGAAAGAATGAATGTTTGAAGTATCTCACTCTTACCTGAACCGGTAGTACCTGCTACAAGACCATGAGGTCCATGATATTTTTCATAAATATCCAGATAGCAATTAAGCCCTCCGCTTTTTTTACCGATTATCGCGCGCATATTGTTATATGTTCTGTTTTTACACCATGAATCTATGAGATTAAGCTCATTCAATGAAGTAATATCCAACATTTCAAAGAAATCAAGCTTAGACGGTATGCTTGAGTCACTTTCTATTTCATTTATTTTTATATTTGAAAGACGCTTAGCCATTCTCTCAAGCTGTGCAAGATTAACTGTGTCAAAATTTATGTTACTTATCTCTCCATCCGTAGAAAGAGTGTTATATACGCCTGAAAAGTTGTTTGTTTTCTCTATGATCATATTACAACTATTAGGCAGTGCTTCTCTATGTTCAGCAATCAGTATAGTCGTCAGTCCGAGCTTTTCCGTAGGGTGAAATATGTATTTCGATATTAGCTCATCTTCCAACATTGCAGCATCGGTAACAATAAGTATAATATGAGGCTTTACAAACTCAGTTTTTTCTACACTTTCTGCTCTGTGTCTTATTATATCTGTAAGCTCATATAGCATATCACTGCTTTCGGATCTGTCCGAGGCATAGAACCTTATTAGATTATTACTTGTCCAGTTATGCGGCAGAAATTTTATATAATTCCACCTTTCATGTCCCTCTAAACAATTACAATTACCGCAAAAAGCTATTTTTACATCCGTATAGCTGTTATTGGCGGAAATCTGGGTTATAATTGCATCAACTATTCCATAAGTATCATGGGAAGCTCCGACAACACCGATCAACGGATTACTTTTTAGATCCACACCGACCGGAACATTTTTTAACATTTTGAACTGTTCATATACTAATTCAGGTTTATCCTTGAGTTGATCCCTTACAAGAGTAAACTTATCCTCCGGTACAGAAATGTTAACTTGAAATGGCAAATCACCCAATCCTAAACGGCAAAACAAAAAATCCTTATGAAAAAAATTTCTATTCCAAAGTGAAGGACTGTTCCTGTCATATTTTACACACTCGTCGGCAGATGGATACATTGAATGAAGCGCCATCTCATTTTCAGAATACTGTTTTTTTATTTTATTTGACACATCTATTAAATATTTTCCATACGCTTCATATCGAGTATTCTCACTTTCAAACTCCTCTTTTCTCGTTTGTCTGAGGTTTAAAACAGCCCAAACAGCCCCTAAAATTGCTGAGCCAACTGAAGTAATGATTCCTGTAAACATAAACGCGCTTGATCCCGCGCCCGAATACATTGAGCTGAATATAGACAGTCCGGTTCCTAACATCATAGGAATCGCCATAGTAAAAGAGGGACCTATAATATTAAATAAAGGTTTCTTTTTAGAAAATTGTGGTGAAGGCGGCGGATCGATTTTTATTACGCCCTTATTTATGTTGGGCAGTACCCTCGGTGCTCGATTAAAATACTGAACCTTGGATACCTTATGCTTGATAGTCTCATTTTTCTTTTTTATTTCAAGCTTGTAACAGCTAAGCATATCGGATATTTTAACTTTTCCAAAACTCGTTCCTACACACAATATATCACCTATCATTACAATATTAAGTCCAAATATATTTATTGTATCGCCGTATTTCAGTTCATAGGTTCCTCTTATCTTTCTATGATTAACATATACTCCATTACGGCTATGGTCCTCAACTGTTATTCGATTTCTCATAATCTTTAGATTACAATGATGTGCTGAAACAAGATTTGTAAAATTATATTTAATTATGTTAGACTCATCACTTCCAACATTTATCACAACATTATCAGGAAGTCTGTATTTATCAAAAACAACAAACGATATTTCACAATCGACTATAAGCGCCGTCAGTATCTCACCATTTTGGGTAAGAATATCAATAATCATTTCATCCTGTAGTTTTATTTGTTCATGTATAAGACCTTTAACAGATATTGAATATTTTTTAGATTTTACAAACCAACTTTTGGAGATATTTTCAAGCTTAATTTCCAGATCCTCGTTGAGCCCAAATAAATTTTTATCAGCTATGATTGAATAGTCTATATTTTCTGAATTAGGCAACGTAAATTCCTTAAAAGCCATGTCCTTAAAAATCATAATAAGCATAAAATCTTCTCCGTTCTGTAAAATACAACAGTCATATATCAATAAATTCAAAAAGATAACAGTATATACAACAATCACATATCAAACAAATCCCAAAAATGACAATTGCTGCAACACCATAATATGAACGTAAGCGTCTTTATACCAGTCTTCCGTCAAATTTGAAAAACACCAGTTTGAAGCTTGTCCTGCCGACAATAATAACGTCACCACTAAAAACCTCACAGGTGCAGCTATTTAATTTTATACTATGTAGTCCTCTTTTAAGAATCGTACCGTTAGCTGACATATCTGTTAGATAGACAACGTCATTTTGCATAAAAATCACACAGTGTTCTCCGGAAACAATGACTTCGTTCATAATTACATTGCAGCTTTCCTTCCGCCCAAAAAGTACATTATCTCCTACATCAAATACATAGCCCTTCTTAGGCTTAGAGCTGATATTCTTAACATATACCATCATCCGAACCGCATATATTTTTGACATATCACATTCCTGTAGTTGTGAATTCATAAGAGATGCCCGTAAATATTCTTCATGCAATATATGTGCCGCTGCGCGATAACATTTTGCTCTTTCAGATCTCTTTATAAAAATAAAAACAACAGAAATAATGGCGGCAACAATAGCTAATACAACAAGAATTATAATTAACAAAACTTTTAAGCTCATGCTGCCACCCTCCACTTTTATTCTATATTTCCTTTAATATCCTTTACTGTCCCGTTTTCAATTCTGAATACATCCCAGTTCACCGGGTCAACGTCTGTCGGAGGTGTAATAGTCGTAACCTGACCATCATCAGTATAAATTTTAACTACCACACCTGATGTGCCGATAGAACCATCTGAAGAATATCTATTAATAGCATATAAGTAGCTACCATTTATATCATTGATTGTTATAGTTTCACAGCCATTTCCACTTACATGATCTACGTCAAGGTTTGCTGAGTTATCTTGTGTAGACTTATTAGCAAAAAATACATGGATATGATTGCCGGATGATGTCTCTCCGGTCAGATGACCATCGAGATCTCTCGGAACACTTCCCCATGTAAGAACTACACGCATCGTTCCGCTTGAAACACTCTTTGAAAGAACAAGATCTTTTTCGGTAGTATCGGTTGTAATATGAATGTTATAGTAATCACGGATATATCCTCCACCATTAAGCTCCAATGTATAATCTCCTGTCGGGAGATCCAAGTTAAATTTTCCATTTTGTGAAACAGTCTGAGCAACAACATCGCCGTTTTTATTATTTAATCCCTCTCTTGCATATACATTCACATCTGTGGATATGATATTATAATCCGACGCATCTTTAATGTTTCCTATAAATTTATGTGTTTCGGTGTCATCAATTTCTTCCGGGGGATTTATTTCATTCCAAGCGTCATTACCACTTACATTTCCATTTTCATCACATTCTATTAAAATCAAACAATCTTTATAATTGAATTGTATTACATTCTTTCTAATATCGCTGTTCATTGTTACACTTGTATCGGTAACTCCAACAACACTCCTAATATCCTCGATATTAAATCCATTTGCAGCATTTGAAATAATCTTATCAAGGCCGGGACTTACTATCTTATATGGCATAGCATCGTCTATCGGTTTTCCTGTATTTGAATCTATCACCTTCTTATCATCAGTATCCTTATAATAGAACTCAAGCTCAAGATTTCCGAATTTACTTTTAACATCACCATCACTCGTAGTAGTTTCTTCGCTAACAGAATATTTATCACAATACTGCCTATATGTATACGAGGATACTATATCAAAAAGAGAGTCGTTTATACGGAGCTTTTTATCGTCTTTCTTAGCAGTATTGTCATTATTGGCACTATTTTCTCCACCTTCACCCGGCTTATGTTTTTTATAATACTCCAATCTATCCTTAATCAGGTCGGAGTTTGTCCTATCATAGCCAACCTCAAGCGTTGTTATTGCGTTTTCGTATTGTCCACTGTTGTAATATGCTTCCGCAAGTCCTATATACGCATCTACATTTTTGGAATCTATCATTATAGCTTCCTTATAGTACATAATTGCATTTTCGTAATCGTTCTCACCCAAATATTTGTCAGCGGCCGAAATCTTTTCAGAAAACACCGTTTTGCTTTTTACATTAAATGTCTGTACAGTTATAAGAACCGCAACTGCGCCAAGACATATTACTAATATTGGCACAAGTATGTAAATCAACTTTTTTTTCATCACAATACCTCCGTTTTTTCAGGATAATAATATTTATTTAATCCAATTTCTTCCAAATTTCCTTAAATGACTTAATATGATGCTTTATGGCAACCTGAAACACGACAAATAATATAACATCCACCGCAAGAATTGCCGCACCTGTATAAATATAATCAGCCCCGCTCACGGCGATTCACCTCCCATTAGAAAAATATAATGAATACAATCTCATAAGATTATCATAATCTGCGTCATTTTTCCCATCCGCCTTATAATATTGCATTGCCTTGCCTACATTATCCTTAGAATTTTCGATGTCACCCATGGCCTCGTATGTCAATGCCATATATAGATATAGTTTGTAGTCGTTCGGATATTTTTCAAGTCCTTCTGAGATAACCTTTAGACTAAAATCGTAATTTTTAAGTGTTTTGTTAAGCTCACCAAGGTTTAAATAATCAACATAATTCGGCACATATTTTTCATAGACTACACGTAAGTATCTTTCTGCCGATTTTATATTTTCGTTATACTGAACATTATCGGTTGTAAACTTTTGATTGTTATATTTTATATATTCATGAGACAGTTTTCGATATGTATTGGGTGCTTCAGTATATTCAAGTGCTACTTTGTAGTACTTTATACTTTCAGTGTAATTATCAACCTTATCATAAATATCTGCCATCAGCAAATAGCACTTGGCTGTTTTTATATCATCATTTGAACCTTTTATACATTCAATGACATTTGACAGTGCCGTCGAATAATCTCCACGCATATATGCTATTTCCGCCTTGGCAAGCAGCAGCTTTGAGCTTTCTACCTGTGCATTTTCGGCCTGTTCGACTATACTCTCAGCCTCAGAAATCCTATCCGACTTTGCTAATGCCGCCGCATAATCTGTATATAAATCCGATTTTATTTCCAGCTTATCAATATATTTATAGGCTTGTTCAAAATAATAAGCAGCATTGCTGTAATCCTCGTCATCATAGGCACAGTTCCCCATAATATAAAATATCTGACCTATTTCCCCATCTGTAATAACATCCTGATACTTTGAAGAATTAAGCAAATCATATCCAAGATCTATTGTTGTCTGATAATCACCTTTTTCATAAGATTGACTAATTTTATCATATTCTGTATAAAATTCATCGTGCTGTAATATAGAAAAACCATGCAATATCATTCTTACACCAAAAACAAGCAAAACAACAAAAATAATTGCAGCAAAAATCTGCATAAGTATATACCTTTTATATCTTGAATCTCTCCACTTGATATTATCAAGGGCTCGCAGAATGTCCTGCGCCGATTGAAAACGTTTATTTATATCGCGACATTTCATCATTTCGACTATTTCAATAAACGTTTCACTGTATGCTAAACCCTCATAATCTGTAAGGCGCGGCATATCATACCATTGAACATCAGGAGTAACGGATGTCATAAGGTAATAAAATGTAACACCTAAACTGTATATATCACTCCTACCATCAATAGAATACATCGAAGCGTTTGGATCTCCCATTAAATACATACTCACAATTGCAAATTGTTCGGGTGAAGCATATTCCCTCGTCATACCAAATCCGCCGGCAATATTAAAATCTATAAGACACACATTACCTTCACTATCAATCAGTATATTATCAGGCTTGATATCACTATGTACTATAGGCATTTTATTTGTATGCAGGTAATTCAAAACCGAGCAAAGCTGTCTTAGCCATTTAATAAGTTCCTGCTGAGTAAATATATAGCCTCTTTCCATAAGCTTCTTAAGATCATAACCGTCTATATAATCCATTACAGTATAAATATCGCCTTCATATTCCAGATAATCATAAACATTTGGGAGATATGCGTGCTTATATTGCTTTAACGTATCTACCTCAATTCTAATCTGACCATAAGATACCTTATCAGCTTTTATTTTTTTCAATACTACATATTTTTCCAAACGAATATGTACGGCTTTATAAACTACCCCTAATGCACCACTGCCAATCTCGGAATCTATCATATATGTATCATTTATAATATCTCCCGATTTAAGCATAATAACACCTCATTTTAATTATTAAACATTAGTTGAATGATTATACTTTTTATAATAGACATAACCATTTAATTAATGTTTATTGCGATAAGGAACATATTTTCGTATGAAAATATGTTCCTTTATCACTAATAAACAAATATAATAACTTATGATCTATTCTCTTTAGATTTTCTCTTTCTTACTATGACAAATATTATTAATCCGATAATCAACAATAATACAGCCGCGCTTATCAAAACAAGAGGAGTATTTGCAAAAAATCTTTCTATCGCACTTGCGGAAAGTTTAAAATGAGTTCTGCTTGCAATGCCTACATTTCCTGCCTTATCAGCAATAGAAACTTCAACATCAATGTAATCGGGAAATTCCTCTGAAAGCAAATCTAAAGAAAGCTTGAGTCCCGAATCAGTCACTTCAATATTTGACTTATCAAAGACATATTTCTTTCCACCGATTGTAACGATCAAACTATCTACCTGCAAATTAGAGTCCTCACAATTTATAAGCAAGGTTCTTTTACCCTCTTCATAAAGGACATCACTATCAATTCCGGAAAGTGTAACAAGTGGTAACGTCTTATCTACGACAAATCCTAACACGAGCTTAGCCGAATCATCGCTTGATTTATCAGTATCAACATTACTGTTTTTTACTCCAAGCTTTGAATCACCCGATATAAGCTTAATACTATAGACACCGTCCTCACTGAAAACATCAGCTTTAATAGTGTAAACAGCTGTATACCATGTATTGGCATTACCGCTCAATTCAACAGTATAGTCCTCACCCTTATTAAGAACTATCGTATCGTTTCCCCTAAGAATTGAAATTTCCTCTAATTCGATTGGGTCAACATTTACTTCTTTTATAACCACATCCTGTTCCTTACTTATACAATTACCCGACAACTTTTTTGTATTGTTATCAAGTTCGTATGTGGAACCGAATCTGTTGACAGAAAATTTAACATTTTTTGCTGTTTCATTTCCTGCCTTATCTTTTGCAATAGCCGAGAGAACATATATACCGTCGTTGCTTCTTACTTCTTTTAAAGAAGCAGAGCTTATCAATTTTCCGTCCTCTGTAACCGATACATTAAACAAATCAGAAGCGTCCTTTTTATCAGCGTTTATATCTATTCTATCAATTTTGTATGAGTAATCCGCATTGTAATTTATATCATCAATATTGACAGCAAATCGGACATTACCTCCATAAGCCTTGTTGGGCTCTACACCGGTTATCTCAACTTGAGGTGCGGTTTTATCAATATAAAATTCGCCATTTTCAAAGGTTCGTGCAGAGTTTTTAGCCAAATCAGTATAATTTACAGTTATATTATACTTACCATCATCACTAAATTTAACCGTAGCAGTATGAACATCACCATTTGAAGACCATGCGCTGACCTTAGGAGCAGCAGTAGTTGTAATATTATCTGCATCTGTAGCATAAATATTCACTTTTACATCGCCGGCAAAAAAGTTATGTTCCTTAACGGATATGGTAGCTGTTCGCTCACTGTTGTAATAATTTGTATTTTCATATGAATTGTTATCATACGAAACACCTATTACCGGAAGAGTCTTATCCAAAGTGAATTTTTGAGTCTGCACCTTTGCGGCAGGATTGCCTGACATATCCTCAAAGCTGAAATCAAAGGTATAATCACCATCTGCAGCATAAACGATTTTTGCGGTATGTGTTGTCAGATCCGGATTAGAGGAATTAATGCTCGATGTCCATTGTGATAGACTTGGTATAACCTTATCAGTATTCTTTATTGTGTATTTAACATCAGCAGGATCGAAATTACGCTCCGTAACGGTGATAGTAGCGGTCCTGTTACTGTTATAATAATCAGTTCCGTTTACAGTATTTGCACTGCCTCCCTGATACTTTATCGATACTGTTGGTGCTGTTATATCAATTTTTATATTTCTCGAACTATTTCCTCTGTTTTCTGAATTATCATACGCAGAAACCTTTATTTCTACATCGTTACTATTGAACTTTTTACTGTCAACATTAAACGAAGCAGAGAAAACATTTGATTTTTTATTATTATTAGTGATAGTACCATTTTCCACGGCACCTGTTGTTTTGTTGGTTATCACATATTCAATCCTGTTAACGCCGGACGAAACACCATTAGTTTTAGGATCGGTTACATCAACATTTATCTTTACATCTCCGTTAAAAATACCGTTTCTAGGTGTAATTGACGGATTTACTTTAACAACAGGCGCAATTTTATCAACATTAGGATCAGCATTATCTACAACGATACCGTAATTTTGATTACTAGTGCTATAGGTGGAAATATTGCCACTGAAATCAACAACATTAAATTCAATATAGCCCTTAAATTGGGGATCTATTGTGAAGCTGCCATCAGCAAAGTGCGAGGGTGCACGATTCATTTGCTCAAAATTAAAGGTACCACTGCCGCTTCTTGAACCATCAAGTCCTACATACGAATATTCTATTCTCTGAATACCGGCAGTATCATCCATAGCACTAAACGTGACTGTAACACTTGAACGATAACATCCAAATGATAGCTTCTCTAAAATCGTTGTAAACGGATTGGAGGAATAGTTGATTTTCATGGAATTTGGATTTTTATTATCAATAACAAAATTTGTCTTGTTATTCTTCTTTTCTACCTTTCTTCCTGAATTATCAATAACCGCATAGCTGAAATTGCTATATCTCGTGTTTCCGTTCAGTCTTACATAAGTGGTATATGTATTTCCGCTCTTGGTCCAACTCAAATTACCATTATTAAGCTTGACACTATTCAGGGCTTTATTGTTAATATCCACTGTACTGTATTCCACAACATTATAGTCGGCTGTTTTTCCCGTCATCGTATTGAAGTTATGTTCAACAACGGTAATTTCTGCAACAAGAGAATCTGTTCTGTAATAATCATATCCATTGTAACGCTTATTAAAGCTGTTTAGATCCCTATAATTAATTGTTACAGAAGGATTTGTGGTATCAATAATAAAGCTATTACTATATCCGCCAAACTTAGCCTTGCTGTTATTAGTATTTTTTAGTTCAGCACTGTTACCCGCCTTATCTTTGAAAGAAGAAATGCTTATTTTGTATGCACCGTCATTAGCATCATTCTTATCATCAACAAATTTATATGTGGTTCTATATACATTTCCTGTTTTAGACCAGTTTAGGGTATGTGATAAACCATGCTCGTCTGTGATAGAATACTTAAGCTTGTCATTAAGCTGAGACTGATTTTCAAAGGTATGCTCGTCAACAGTTATTGTGATTATTCTGTTTTTACTGTAATAATCCTTACCGCTAACTGTCTGCTTTGTGTTATTATCATAGTTATATGTAATAACCGGCGCTGTAGTATCTATTACAAAACTCTCATTGTAATTTTCAAATTCTTTTCTGTTATTAAGGACCGGATTTCCTGCCTTATCCTTAAATGCGTTTAATGCAACAGAATATTCGCCGTCATTTACATCGCCTGATTTATCAACAAAAGTATATTCTCCTATAAAAGTATTAGCACCGTCAACGCTATGCCATTCGAGCTTTTGTTTTTTACCGTGTTCATCTTTTATCAGGTATTTGAAATAATCATTGTTTTTGATTTCATCAAGCGTTATATTATGCTCGGTTACAGTAACGGTGAGCTTACGAACTTTATTATAATAGTCCTTACCGCCGTCTGTCTTTTTGCTGTTATTATCGTATTTCCATGAAATTACAGGTGCGGTAGTATCAATGATAAAGATCTCTTCATATTTATTAAATTCTTTTCCATCTGTCATTAATGCTTTATTGGAAGCTTTATCCGCAAATGATGAAATTACAACATCAAATCGTCCGTCTGAGCCGTTATTTGGAAGATCCTTAAACGTGTATGATGCAGAATATTCATTAACTTTACCTTCAACCTGTACCCAATTAAGCCTTATATCATTGTTCGACTCATCCTTGATACTGTAAGCAAGATAATCATTTATTTTGTCAGCAGTTATATTATGTTCCGTAATATTAACAGTAAGTGTACGTTCGGCATCATAATAAGCCATATTTTTGACTTCATTATGAGTATGATTATTATACGTCCATGAAATTACAGGTGCAGTAGTATCAATGATAAAGCTCTCTTCATATTTATTAAATTCTTTTCCATCTGTCATTAATGCTTTGTTGGAAGCTTTATCCGCAAATGATGAAATTAAAACATCAAATCGTCCGTCTGAGTCTTTATTTGGAAGATCCTTAAACGTATATGATGCAGAATATTCATCAATTTTACCTTCAACCTGTACCCAATTAAGCTTTATATCATTGTTCGACTCATCCTTGATACTGTAAGCAAGATAATTATTTATTTTGTCAGCAGTTATATTATGTTCCTTAACTGTCACGGTAAGCTTACGCTCATCATTGTAATAATTCAGATCATCGCTTGCATTAATACTATTATTTGTGCTCTTGTTATTATCATATTTCCATGAAATTATAGGAGCAGTCGTATCAATTATAAACACTTCTGCTTTATCGGACAGATCCTTAGTTTCGGCTGAATTACCGCATTTATCTGTAAGGTTGGTAAACTCAACAGAGAATTTGCCATCCTTATCTGAATTTTTTTTATCCTCAAACTTATATTCTGCGATAAATTCATTATTCTTATCTGTACTACTTTTCCAATTAAGATTTATCTTATTGTTCGACTCATCCTTGATACTGTAATCAAGATAATCTTCTATTTCATCGGCTGTAAGGCTATGATCAGTGACTTTTACCGTGAGAGTACGTTCCTTATTATAATAGTCAATATCATTGCTATCGTTCTTAGCATTATTTGTTATGACATTATTATCATAAGACCATTCTATCTTCGGTGCGTCAAAGTCAAGTCCAAAGCTTTTACTTGTATTAACTATGCTGTGATATTTTCCATAATTTTCATTTTGGCTTTCATTATGCACATTATTTTCAACCGTAACTTTTAGCTTATAACTACCCGACTTTAAAAGGCGATTAGATGGATTCTCTTTTTCAAAGTCAAAGGAAAGCGTGTAACCACACTCTGTGATTTTCTCTTGGGCAAAATTTTTATCCTGATACTCATTTCTGGTTAATTTGACTACATCAGCAAGCTTACTTGTCTCATTAGACATAGAAATACCATTTTCGTTATCTGTAATATCAGCTACCGTATGCCAACCCTCATCATTCTCTTTTGCAATATCTTCTATATAGAGCAACTCTGCCTTTACGCTTCTTAGACCTGCATTCGCATTTTTCGATTTACTGTCAGACTTGGCAGTAAATTCAACTGCAAATTCTTCATCATACCACTTGCCATACCAGTTGTCTGTATCCTCAAACGTTACACTCGGAATATCTTGAGTTGTGGCAATTTCCATATCAGGGTCAAGATTACTTTCAGAAGCATTTTCTTTATCGTAATCTCTGCCCAAATTGTCTTTTGCCGTAACTTTCAGCTTATATGCAACATCTTCTTGCAATTCAAGAGTATATACATATTCCTTTGTTGCAGATTTTTCATTGCATTCAAAACTCGATTTCATATCAGTGTTTTCATCGTCAAGAGTATTTAGTATCTGTACAGTATCTTTACTTACACCTGCGATTTCGTCACTTACTGTTACAGTAACATTTACTTTATCATTTGTATAAAATCCAAATGTAACCAATTCTAAAAGTTTCTGTAACGAATTCGATTCATACTCGATAGCAACCTTTGGTTCCTCAGTATCTACTGCAAAGCTAATTTTATTTACATTTTCATTATTATTCCCATTACCATCACTAAGTATATCCCTGAGTTTTTCTGTATGGAATTCATAAACTCCCTGCTCATCAAAGTAAATAATTCCAGTGTGTGTATCTCCATTACTTTTCCAGTCAGTAATTTCTTGATTTTTAGTGTAATCCTTTTCATCCTTGGTTATGCTATAGGAAAATAAATTTTTATCTGTTGCAAAATTCCTATCTGTAATTGTTACTTTAAGTTCAACACTCTTATCGTAAACATCTATTTTATCATCTCCGCTTAATTTACAAGTCTTATTATTATTTTCATTACGCAATTCAAGGCTTATTTCCGGTGCGTCAAAGTCAAGCCCAAAGCTTTCACTTGTATCAACTATGCTGTGATATTTTCCATAATTTTCATTTTGGCTTTCATTATGCACATTATTTTCAACTGTAACTTTTAGCTTATAATAACCTGACTTTAATGGATTGTCTTTCTCAAAGTCAAAGGAAAGCGTATAACCACACTCTGTGATTTTCTCTTGGGCAAAATTTTTATCCTGATATTCATTTCTGGTTAATTTGACTACATCAGCAAATTTACTTGTCTCATTAGACATAGAAATACCATTTTCGTCATCTGTAATATCAGCTACCGTCTGCCAACCCTCATCATTCTCTTTTGCAATATCTTCTATATAGAGCAACTCTGCCTTTACGCTTCTTAGACCTGCATCCGCATTTTTCGATTTACTGTCAGACTTGGCAGTAAATTTAACTTTAAAGTCTTTATTATCTTCGTTATACCATTTGCCATACCAGTTGTCTGTATCCTCAAACGTTACACTCGGAACATCTTGAGTTGTGGCAATTTCCATATCAGGGTCAAGATTACTTTCAGAAGCATTTTCTTTATCGTAATCTCTGCCCAAATTGTCTTTTGCCGTAACTTTCAGCTTATATGCAACATCTTCTTGCAATTCAAGAGTATATACATATTCCTTTGTTGCAGATTTTTCATTGCATTCAAAACTCGATTTCATATCAGTGTTTTCATCGTCAAGAGTATTTAGTATCTGTACAGTATCTTTACTTACACCTGCGATTTCGTCACTTACTGTTACAGTAACATTTACTTTATCATTTGTATAAAATCCAAATGTAACCAATTCTAAAAGTTTCTGTAACGAATTCGATTCATACTCGATAGCAACCTTTGGTTCCTCAGTATCTACTGCAAAGCTAATTTTATTTACATTTTCATTATTATTCCCATTACCATCACTAAGTATATCCCTGAGTTTTTCTGTATGGAATTCATAAACTCCCTGCTCATCAAAGTAAATAATTCCAGTGTGTGTATCTCCATTACTTTTCCAGTCAGTAATTTCTTGATTTTTAGTGTAATCCTTTTCATCCTTGGTTATGCTATAGGAAAATAAATTTTTATCTGTTGCAAAATTCCTATCTGTAATTGTTACTTTAAGTTTAACACTCTTATCGTAAACATCTATTTTATCATCAACATCTATTTTATCATCTCCGCTTAATTTACAAGTCTTATTATTATTTTCATTAAGCAATTCAAGGCTTATTTCCGGTGCGTCAAAGTCAAGCCCAAAGCTTTCACTTGTATCAACTATGCTGTGATATTTT
>CANQDA010000042.1 GCA_947591155.1 uncultured Lachnospiraceae bacterium | reverse complement strand
TGTTACCCTTGCCCGCTTCCGGCGGGCTTTTTTCGTTCAGGATTTCTCCGTTAGGAGAAATTTCCTATTGTATAAAATAGAATCTCGCTTGCGAGATTCTCCGCCTGCGGCGGGTCGCGTCAGCGACATCTTCTGCTCCGCCGCAGTGCGATCCTGCCTGGAGGGCTTTTTTGTACAATAGGAAATGCCGGAGGAATTTCCTATTGTACAAGAAAGTGGACCGAACGGTCCACTTTCTAAACTAGCATCAATATTTAATTCTCAGCAATCATACCACCATTTTCCGGCAAATGCAAGCATTTTATTTGAAAAACAGCGAAAAATTCCGTTTAACGGTTCTCGTACTCGATCGAGATCACGGCGTTCTCTTCCTTGTTCACCGCGATGGTGATGCCCCAGTCGTAGTTGTCCTTCTCCTGCACGTTATAGTAAGTGTAGTCGTCGGTATCGCTGCTGACCTCATAGTTGAGCGTCTCAAGGATCGGCATCAGCTCGTCCGCGCTCATATGGTGGGTGATACCGCCCGGAAGCGTGAGCGGAAAATCGCTGTCGTAGCTGTCGACGTCCACCGACGTGACGAAGCAGTTTTCGATCGTCGTCGCGTTTGCGTCCTTATTGCGCGCCAGCCCGCGGAATTCCTTGCCGTCCTTGATCATCGAGAACCAACCCGTGTCTCCGCCCGCGACAACCGGATCGCAATCCTCCGGCTTCAGCTGAAAGCCGTTCTCAAGGAACACGGACACCGGCGTCGGAAGCTGGTACAGATTCCCGGCAAAGTCAACGATACCGGAATGGACATCGTCGCCCAGCTCGGTCGGCGCCTCATAGGCAAGCACCGCCTCGGTCGGCTCCCCGCTCACCTCGGCAGCCGCGGCGTCGTTCGCGCCCTCTTCCTGCGTGAGATTCTCCATGTCGAAGCCGTTCATAATGCCTGTCTCGACGTCAAAGTTAAGCTCGATGGTCTGGTAGATGTCGTACTCATAGGTCAGTTCCGTGTAGCTGTCGCCCTCGTAGGTGTCGGTAGCCTCGCCCCACGCCGCCTTGACGTCGTCCAGTGTGGACACGCCCAGGCTGACTCCCTTCGGGAACTCAACCACCGTCTCAGGCGCGTCTTCAAGCTGGAAATGATCGATCGACATACCGCCGATCATACACTCCGAAGCCGCAACCGTATTGAGCCCGAGGTTGAATACCTCCGCATACACTTCGAGATTTCCCTTTGTGAAGCGGAATGAATCGTAATAGTTTGGAGAAATCTCCATCGTCTCATCCTCTACACAGGTCCAGCCTTTCGCGACAAAATCCGCGTAAGCCATCGGGAACTGGTAGAGATCCCCGTCCAGCTTCAACTGAAAGCTGTAAATATCATCGGAAAGCTCTCCTTCCGCCGCCTCCGCAGCCGTCGCCTCTGTTTCTCCCTCTGCCGCCAACGCCGCGGTCCCGCATGTGGCAAGGCACAACCCGCAGGCGAGCAGGAACGCAAATACTCTCTCTTTCATGTCTTCCTCCTTATTAACAATATGTAAAATGGAAACAAAATTATCTTAACATACTATTCTTTTTCCTGCAATAATAGAATGAAACCGAATTTGCAAGATAATCGCCCGAATGTACCGACATCTTTCTATCCCGGCCGTGATCCGGCACCGACCGGTCCCTGCAGCACGAAACGCAGTGCGATACAAAAAAAGTACCGTAAACACGGTACTTTTTGGCAGCGGATAACGGGAATCGAACCCGCCTATCCAGCTTGGGAAGCTGGTGTTCTACCAATGAACTATATCCGCATGCGTGTATTATACAACGACGAATCAGAATTTACAAGCACTTTTTCAATACAAATTCCGACTTGTCATTCCGATCCGCCTCCCTTTATCTGCCTAACGTGCCTTCGTCCCCTTCGAGTCGCGCGAGCCGATGCGCAGCCGGTTGATATGCACCGGCTTGTCTCCGAAGTTCACCTCCGGGCACTCGCCGCCCTCGAGCCAGTAGGCTCCGGTGAGCTCGTCGCCCGCGCCCAGCTTCATGCCGCGCACGCCGATCGCCGTCTTCTTCTTGAACGGGATCTCGGACGCCGGGAAGCGCAGGAAGTACCCGCCCTTCGTCCCAAGCACCAGATGCGCCTGTTCGTGCGCCGCGTGTACCTCGAGCACCGCGTCGCCCTCCTGAAGCTTCGTCGCCGCGATCGTGCGCTTGGACACGTCAAATTCACGTCCCTCGACCTGCTTCACCATCGCCTGCTTTGTGACGAAGGTGAGCGCCGTATCCTTCATGTCGTTCAGCGCCATCACCGAGACGAAATTCTCCTCAGCGCTGTCGTAGTTGCACAGATTGTCGACCGGCGTACCCTTGTCCCGGAACTTGCCGAACGGCACGTCGAGGACTTTCAGCAGATGCACTTTCCCGGCGTCCGTGAAGACGCAGACACGGTCCGTGTTCAGACAATGGATCACAAAGCGCTGCTCCGTATCCGCAGCGTCCTTGTTGCGCTCGTAGGTCGCCTCGTCGATCGTGCGCACATAGCCGAAGCGGTCCATCAGGAACACGACCGGCATCTCCTCGATCTTCTGTTCCTCGAGTACGATTTCCTCCGCGTTCTCAAGCGAAGTGCGCCGAGGTCTGCAGAACTCCCTCTTGAAGGAGTCCAGATCTTTGATGATGACCGCCGCCATCGAGTCGTAATTGTTGAGAATATCCTGATAATGGGCGATGTTCTTAAGCGTCGTCTCGTGCTCCTTCATCAGCACCTCGATCTCAAGTCCGATCAGACGGTACAGGCGCATATCGAGGATCGCGTTGGCCTGCGCCTCTGTAAACTTCAATTCCGCCGCCTGCTTCTTCGACTTCTCACTCTTAAATTTGATCCCAGTGGTGACGCCCTCCACGAGACAGGCCTTCACCTGCTCGCGGCTCTTGCTGCCGCGCAGGATCTCAATGATCAGGTCGATCACGTCGCAGGCGCGGATCAGGCCCTCCTGAATCTCCTTTTTCTTCTCCTCTTTCTCCAACAGATTCTGATACTTCCGCGTTGCCAGCTCAAACTGGAAATCCACATGGTACTCAAGGATCTGGCGCAGTCCCAGCGTCTCCGGCCTGCCGTCCGCCACCGCGAGCATGTTCACGCCGAAAGTGTCCTCCAGCTTTGTCTTCTTATACAAAAGATTCTTCAGCCGTTCGACGTCCGCGCCCTTCTTCAGCTCTAGCACGATACGGATGCCCTCCTTCGAGGACTGGTTCGAGATGTCGACGATGTCCGTCGTCTTCTTTGTCTCGACGAGAGCGGCCACATCGTTCAAAAACTTGCCGATGTTCGCGCCGATCATCGTGTACGGGATCTCCGTGATCACGAGGCGTTCTCTGCCGCCCTTCGCCTTCTCGAGTTCCACCCTGCCGCGGACGCGGATCTTGCCCTGCCCGGTCTCGTAGATCGCCGGGAGCTCGTCCTGATTCACGATGATGCCTCCGGTCGGGAAATCTGGCCCCTTGACGTATTTCATCAGACCTTCCGTTGTGATCTTGTTGTTGCGGATCATCGCCTTGACCGCGTCGATCACCTCTGCGAGATTGTGCGGCGGGATCGAAGTCACCATGCCGACCGCGATGCCGTCCGCCCCGTTCACAAGCAGATTCGGGATGCGCACCGGCAGCACCTGAGGCTCCCGCTCCGTCTCGTCAAAGTTCGGCCCGAAATCCACGACGTCCTTGTCCAGATCGGCGAGGAACGCATCCTGCGTCACCTTCTCAAGCCGCGCCTCCGTGTAACGCATCGCGGCCGCCCCATCGCCCTCGATCGAACCGAAATTGCCGTGGCCGTCCACAAGCGTCATGCCCTTCTTGAAATCCTGCGCCATCACGACGAGCGCCTCATAGATCGAGCTGTCCCCGTGCGGGTGGAATTTGCCCATCGTATCTCCGACGATACGCGCGCACTTCCGGTACGGCCTGTCGTACCTTATCCCAAGCTCGTACATATCGTAAAGTGTCCGCCGCTGCACCGGCTTCAGTCCGTCCCTCACGTCCGGCAGCACCCTGGATATAATCACGCTCATAGCGTAATCAATATACGACTTCTGCATGATATCAGAATATTCCGCCCGGATTATCTGTCCATCCATTCTATCTTCTCCCATTCTCTCTTTTATCGTGCAAAAGCGTTCTTATCGCAATTACACAATTCACCGGCATATCTTCTCACTATGGCATCACCCAGTCAGCAGAAAAATCATTCATCCCGAAAAATCATCGAACTTCCTACACATATTATCATTACAGCAACACACCGTCAGCAGAAAATTCGTTTGGATTTTCGGTGTGTTTTCTGCGGAAAGCTTATAAATGCTTTCCCGAGGGAAACACCCAGAAAGGGTACCGAACGAATTTTCTGCGTCCGGTATTTCAGATATCCAGCAACGCATCCTGCGCATGTTCGTATATAAACGCTTTCCTCGGAGGCACCTCCGTCCCCATCAGCATCTGCGTGATGTTTGACGCGATGCGCGCGTCCTCGATCTCCACGCGCTGCATGACGCGCGTCTCCGGATTCAGCGTCGTCTCCCAGAGCTGCTGGGCGTCCATCTCGCCGAGTCCCTTGTAGCGCTGCAGCGTGAACGATCCCTTGTGTGTCTTCCGATACTGCTCCAGCGCCTTGTCGTCGTAGAGGTACTGCTCCTTGCCCTTCGCCGGAATCACCTTGTACAGCGGCGGCATCGCGATATAGACATGCCCCTCATAGATCAGCTCCGGCATGAAGCGGTAGAACAGCGTCAAAAGTAGCGTGCTGATGTGCGCGCCGTCGACGTCCGCATCCGCCATGATGACGATCTTGTCGTAACGCAGCTTCGTGATGTCAAAATCGTTCCCGTAGCCCTCCGAGAAGCCGCAGCCGAAGGCATTGATCATCGTCTTGATCTCGGCGTTCGCGAGCACCTTGTCGATACTGGCCTTCTCGACGTTCAATATCTTTCCGCGGATCGGCAGGATCGCCTGATAATTGCGGTCGCGCGCTGTCTTGGCCGAACCGCCGGCCGAATCTCCCTCCACGATGAAGATCTCGCACTTGCTGCTGTCGCGGCTCTCGCAGTTCGCAAGCTTGCCGTTGCTGTCGAAGGAATATTTCTGCTTCGAGAGCAGGTTCGTCTTCGCCCGCTCCTCGGTCTTGCGGATCTTTGCCGCCTTCTCCGCGCAGGAGAGAATGCTCTTGAGCGCGTCCAGATGTTTGTCAAAGTACAGAACGATCTCCTCGCCGGTCACCTTGCTGACCGCGCGCGCCGCGTCCTGATTATCGAGCTTCGTCTTTGTCTGCCCCTCGAAGCGGGGATCCGGGTGTTTGATCGACACGACAGCCGTCATGCCGTTGCGGATGTCCGCGCCCGTAAAATTGATATCCTTCTCCTTGAGCACGCCGATCTGTCTGGCATAGGCGTTCATCACGGTCGTGAACGTCGTCTTGAAGCCAGTCAGGTGCATGCCGCCCTCGGCGTTGTAGATGTTGTTGCAGAAGCCGAGCACATTTTCGTGAAACTCATTCACGTACTGGAATGCCGCCTCCACCTGGATCCCGTCCGCCTCGCCCTTGAAATAGACGGGTTCGCAGATCGCCTCGGAAGTCTCGTTCAGCTCGCGCACGAAACCGACGATCCCGTCCGGCTCGTGGAAGGTCACCTGCTCGACGCTCTCTCCGCGCCTATCCTCAAAGTAGATCGTGAGCTGCGGGTTCAGGTAGGCGGTCTCATGCAGACGGCTCTTGAGCTCCGTCGCCGAGAAGCGCGTCTTTTCGAAGATCTCCGGATCCGGCAGAAAGCTCACCCGCGTGCCGGTCTTCTTCGTCTTTCCGATAACCGGGAGCAATCCCTTCTCCAGCTTTTGCACCGGAATGCCTCGCTCGTAGCGGTCGTGGTGAATCTGCCCGCCCAGCATGACCTGCACGTCTAGCCAGGTCGACAGCGCGTTCACGACCGACGAGCCCACGCCGTGCAGACCTCCGCTCGTCTTGTAGGAGGTATCGTCGAATTTTCCGCCCGCGTGCAGCGTCGTGAAGACCAGACGCTCCGCCGGCATCCCTTTCTCGTGCATGCCGACCGGAATGCCGCGGCCGTTGTCCTCGACTGTCGCCGAGCCGTCCTTCTCCAGATAGACCTCGATCGCATCGCAGTAGCCGGCCAGGTGCTCGTCCACCGCGTTGTCCACGATCTCGTAGATCAGGTGGTTCAACCCTTTGCGCGAGACGCTCCCGATATACATGCCCGGGCGTTTTCTGACCGCCTCGAGACCCTCCAGCACGGAAATGCTGCTCGCGTCGTACGTGTTGCTCTTCGCCATATTCTCTTCCCTTCCGATTTCAATTTAATCCGTTGCTTCCTTCCATCTTCTGCCGCGCATGTTCCTGCCCGTATCGTTCGAGGTACACTTCACGCACAGCTTTTGTGTCAAGCTCAGTACTTTTCCGTCACTTCCCCGCGCTTCTTGTAGATCGAATCCGCCGGCACCACCTCGCGCACTGACGACAGCGGATAGATGTTCGTGCGCGGCCCGACGACCGTCCCCGGATTCAGGATCGAGCCGCAGCCGACCTCGACCTCGTCCCCGAGCATCGCCCCAAACTTTTTCAGCCCGGTCTCAATGCGCTCGTCCCCGTCTTTCACAATAACTAGCTTTTTGTCCGACTTCACATTCGATGTAATCGACCCGGCGCCCATGTGCGCCCTGTAGCCAAGGATCGAGTCCCCGACGTAATTGTAATGCGGCACCTGCACTTTGTTGAACAATATCACATTCTTGAGCTCCGTGGAATTTCCGACCACAGCGCCCTCTCCCACGACCGCGTTGCCGCGGATGAACGCGCAATGGCGCACCTCGGCATTTTTCCCGATAATCGCCGGACCGGTGATGGACGCCGTCTTCGCCACCTTCGCCGATTTCGCGATCCAGACGTTCTCCTCCACACGGTCATACTCGTCCGCCGGGAGCGTCGCCCCGAGCTCGACGATGAACGCTCCGATCTTCGGCAGCACCGCCCAGGGATAGATCGCGCCCTCAAACAGGTCCGCCGCGATCGTCTCCTTTAAATTAAACAGATTCTCTATCCTGCAAGTCTCCATAGTTACCTCCGGGATTTTTTATAATATTTCGCCGCCTCGTCAAACAAAGGCCGCATCGCGTACTGATTGTTGAGTCCCAGCACGCCCTCTGTGCGTGAGCGGATGAAATGCTCCAGCTTCGTCATATACTCTTCGCTTGTGATCGTCCCCTCTGCCACGTATGTCAGTCCTTTCTCCCAGCTCGCAGTCAGCTCCGGGTTCAGAAGTGAGCGGATCGAATAGAACACGACGTCATGGATCATCTCGCCCTGAAGCGTCGGGGAGAGGATCTGCGTCTTCTTGTTCAGCGCTATGTACTTGTTGTTCACCAGCTTCTTGAGGATCTCGGCCCGCGTCGCGCTCGTCCCGATCCCGGAGCCCTTGATCTGCGCGCGCAGCTCCTCGTCCTCGATCAGCTGTCCCGCGTTCTCCATCGCCAGGATCATCGAACCGGAATTGTAACGCTTCGGCGGGGAGGTTTCCCCCTCCTTGATCTTCAAGGCTCTCACCGGAAGCTCCATCCCCTTCCTCAGATGCTGCATCGTCTCGAGGAATTCCTTCCCAAGCTGCGTTTCTCCTGACTCTGCTCCGGCAGATCCTTCTCCGTCAGCGTCCGTTTCGTCCGAAAGCGCTCCGCTTCCCTGACCGCCCGTCTGTGCGTCCGGTCCCGTGACCGCCTGCGCCGGACCCTGCACGCCATCCGTACTCTCCCCGGATTCCGCCCGCGCCCTCTTCGCGCGCTTCTCGTTCGGGTTCCCGGCGACCTTGAAATAACCCTCCTCAAGGAGTACCTTGAAAGCAAAGAAGAATTTCTCCTTCCCCATCCTCGTCGCCATGCTGATCTTCTGGAACTCCGCCGCCGGATAAAAAATGCTTAAGAAACGGCGCACGATCGCCGCGTACACGCCGAACGCGTTCCCCTTGAGCGAGCCGAGCGCGTTCATGCCCTGCCCGGTCGGGATAATCGCATAGTGATCCGTGATCTGCTTGTCGTTCACGTAGCGCGTCCGCGCGATCCCCTTATAGCTTCCGTTTTCCAGGATCTCCTGCGCGAACTCCGAGGCCGGCCCGAATTTTCGCAGCCCGGAGATGTTCTTGTAGATCTCCTTCGCCACGGCGCTCGAGAGCACCCGCGCGTCCGTCCTCGGATAGGTGACCAGCTTCTTCTCGTACAGCTCCTGCACGATCCGCAGCGTCTCGTCCGGGCTGATCTTGAACATGCGCGAGCACTCGTTCTGTAGCTCCGCGAGATTGTAGAGAAGCGGCGGGTTCTTCTTTTCTTTCTTCTTCTCAATGAAATCGATGACCGTCACAGAGGAACTGTCTATCCGCCCTTTTGCTGTCCGTGTTTCTTCCGCCTGTTCCTTTTCACTCTCTCCGGCGTCTCGGCCCGTCAGACGCGCGATCAGCTCCTCGGCGTCCTTTCTCTCCTTAAATCCGTTCTCCTTATAGAGCTTCGGTGAGAGATAGTAGTCTGAGCCCTCCACGGCGCGGAACTCTCCCTCAAGCGTCCTGCCCTCGAGCTCCACGCTCTGCATGATACGATAGAATGGAGTTTTCACAAACTGGCGTATCTCCCGCTCGCGCCGCACCACCATGCCGAGCACGCAGGTCATCACGCGGCCCACCGAGACGACCGCGTATTTTGTCCCGAGGTAATTCGAGATCGCGTTGCCATACTTCAGCGTCAACAGCCGGGAAAAGTTGATCCCCATCAGATAGTCTTCCTTCGCCCGTAGATAGGCCGCCGAGGAGAGGTTGTCATAGAAGGACAGATCCTTCGCCTGCTCGATCCCGCGGTGGATCTCCTCCTCCGTCTGCGAATCGATCCAGACGCGCCTGCGCTGCTTGCCCTTCACGCCCGCCATCTGCTCCACGAGCCGGTAGATATATTCCCCCTCGCGCCCGGAGTCCGTGCAGACATAGATCGTGTCGACGTCCTCGCGGTTCAGCAGCCGGCTGACGATCGCGAACTGTTTCTTCACGCCCGGTATTACCTCGTATAGAAAATTCTCCGGCAAAAAAGGCAGTGTGTTCAGACTCCAGCGCTTGTACTTCTCGTCGTAGACCTCCGGATAACTCATCGTCACCAGATGTCCAACGCACCAGGTCACCACGTAGGAATCCGACTCAAGATACCCGTCGCCGCGCTTCATATTCTCTTTTAACGCCTTCGCGAACTCCTGCGCCACACTCGGCTTCTCGGCAATGAACAGCTGCTTCATCCGACCCCTCCGAACCGTCTATAATTCGTTGCCCTTCCGACCGGAAATTGGCCTCAGCCCGGTTCAGGGCAAAGCGCCCGCCGCGAATGCCATCGGAAAGGAAAAACAACATCTGGTGTCTGTCAACCGCCCCACAACACAAATAAGACTGTCACGGTAAAATTCCATAACAGTCTTATTATACGTTATCTTATCTGTTTTTGGCAACTAGTTTTTTGCGCTGATGTATCCTTTCGCCTTGAGAGTCTCCGCGCAGAGCACCGCTCCGCCGGCCGCGCCGCGCACCGTATTGTGGGACAATCCGACAAATTTGAAGTCGTAGATCGAGTCCTCGCGGATGCGCCCGATCGACACGCCCATGCCGTTCTCGTAGTCCACGTCAAGCTGCACCTGCGGGCGGTTGTCGTCCTGCATATACTGAATGAACTGCTTCGGAGCGCTCGGAAGGTTCAGCTCCTGCGGAAGTCCGCGGTAATTCTCGAGCTTCTCGATCAGCTGCTCCTTCGTCGGCTTCTTGCGGAACTTGACGAACGCGGCCGCCGTGTGTCCGTTCAGCACCGGCACGCGGATGCACTGGCAGGTAATCTTCGGCTCGCTCGCGGGGACGATCTGCCCGTTCTCCACCTTGCCCCAGATGCGCAGCGGCTCCTTCTCACTCTTCTCCTCCTCGCCGCCGATGTACGGGATCACGTTCTCGACCATCTCCGGCCAGTCCTTGAAGGTCTTGCCCGCGCCCGAGATCGCCTGATACGTCGTCGCCACGACCTCGTACGGTTCAAACTCCATCCACACGCTCAGCGCCGGCGCATAGCTCTGGATCGAGCAGTTCGGCTTCACCGCGATGAAACCGCGCTTCGTGCCGAGGCGCTTCTTCTGCGACTCGATCACCTCGAAATGCTCCGGGTTGATCTCCGGGATCACCATCGGTACATCCGGCGTCCAGCGGTGCGCGCTGTTGTTCGACACGACCGGAGTCTCTGTCTTCGCGTAGGCTTCCTCGATCGAGCGGATCTCATCCTTGGACATGTCGACCGCGGAGAACACGAAATCCACCTCGGACGCTACCTTTTCCACCTCGTTCACATTCATCACGATCAGCTTCTTCACAGCCTCCGGCATCGGCGTCGTCATCTTCCAGCGGCCGCCCACCGCCTCCTCGTAAGTCTTCCCCGCGCTGCGCGGGCTCGCCGCCACCACGACTACCTCAAACCACGGATGGTTCTCAAGCAGGGAGATAAATCTCTGCCCCACCATGCCTGTCGCTCCCAGAATTCCGACTCTCAATTTCTGCTCCATTTTTCCATTCTCCTCATTCTTTTCTATCGCGCCGAACTTCTTGTCTCAGCTGCGCATCACATGACAGCCGACGTTGCTCTCCACATCCATGCAGTCATTGCGGTACGCAGAGACTATATCTATATGTGTATTTGTACAGCGCACATTTGTCTTTATAAAATACACTCATCTCATCTGCCTGTCAAGTATAAAATCCGATACATTCTCAGACCCAAAAAGGCTGTCACAGTCCCGACGGCAGAAGGCGGATCCGCCTGTTCAGTCAAACTTTCCGCCCTGCGTTCTCTCCAGATAAGCGCGGCTCTCCGCGATCGCCCTGCGCATCGCCTCCTGTCCGGGCGCACCCTGCGTCAACCGCTTCTCCACACAGGTCTTCATGCTGATCGCCTCATAAATATCCTCGCCGAACGCCTCGCTCTCCTCCCGGAATTCTTCAAGCGTCAGATCGTCGAGCGCCTTATCTTCCGCGATGCACTTCAGCACCAACCGCCCCGAGATCCCATGCGCGTCGCGAAACGGAACGCCATGGTTCACCAGATAGTCCGCTACGTCAGTCGCATTCGTGAAACCGTTTCTGGCAGAAGCTTCCATCGCCCCGCGGTTGAATTTCATCGTGCTGACCATCCCTGTAAACAGCCGCAGACAGGAGGTCACCGTGTCGATCGCGTCGAAGACGCCCTCCTTGTCCTCCTGCATATCCTTGTTGTATGCGAGCGGCAATCCCTTCATCGTCGTCAGCATGCCCGTCAGCGCACCGTAAACGCGACCCGTCTTGCCGCGCACGAGCTCCGCGATATCCGGGTTTTTCTTCTGCGGCATGATACTGCTCCCCGTACTGAACGCGTCGTCCAACTCGACAAAACCGTACTCGTTAGAGTTCCAGAGAATGATCTCCTCCGAAAAACGGCTTAAATGCATCATGATCACTGAGAGCGCGGAAAGATACTCGATCACATAGTCGCGGTCCGACACGGAGTCCATGCTGTTGCGCGTCGGGCCGTCGAAGCCAAGCAGCTGCGCCGTGTACGCGCGGTCAAGAGGATACGTCGTCCCCGCGAGCGCCCCGGCTCCAAGCGGACACTCATTCATTCGGTGATAAATATCCTTCATCCTGGAACGGTCCCTGCGAAACATCTCAAAATACGCTCCTAGATGATGCGCGAGCGTCACCGGCTGCGCCTTCTGCAGATGGGTGAAGCCAGGCATGAACGTATCGATATTTTCCTCCATGATCCGCTGCAGCACCACAAGCAGATCATGCAGCAGACCGTCCGTCGTCCGCACCGCCTCGCGGACATACATGCGCATGTCGAGCGCCACCTGGTCATTGCGGCTGCGGCCTGTGTGGAGCTTCTTCCCGACGTCGCCGATCCGTCCGATCAGGTTCGCCTCGACGAAGCTGTGGATATCCTCGTACTCCGGCGTGATCGCGAGCGTTCCGTTCTCCACGTCCCCCAGGATCCCTTCCAGCCCATCCAGAATCTTCTCACATTCCTCCCGCGTCAGAATCCCCTGCCTCGCGAGCATCTTCACATGGGCCATGCTGCCCTCAATGTCCTGGCGGTACAGCCTTTTGTCAAACAAAATGGACGCGTTGAACTCGTAGACCTCCTGATCGGTCTGCTTCGTGAAGCGTCCTCCCCACAATTGTGCCATCCTCATCCTCTTTTCTGTTTCGGTTCCTATGTACCCTTTCTCCGACTCCGGTCCCGGCCACAGGTATCCGATCTGTCTGCGCAGCCTGTCCTGAACATAGAGTCTATCACATGAACGGTCTGCTTGCAACAAAAAGAATTATAACATAAAAATACTGCAGACGACTCCAGGCCATCTGCAGCAAATGAAATCATATCAGTAAGATACCACCTTTGTGCCAAGCGGGCATTTGTTTACGAGATAAACCAAATCGCTGTCTCCGAGTCTGACGCATCCATTCGAGTACGGTCCCGTCGTGTGGCTGTCGATACGGCAGTGGAAAGCGTGTCCCCAGTTTTTTTCCGGATTCCAGCTGAAAAGAACACCCGGTTTTCCGTGACTGGGGTCCCGTCTGATCAACTTGAATTCTCCGGGCGTCGTGTGTCCAAGCGTACCGATCACGCACGGCGCGATCCTCTTGCGCACCCACTTTCCTCTGCTTCCCTGAAAGATATGAACGCTCGAGGTATACTGGCTGACCCAGATCAACCAGTTTGTATCGCTCTTGTAGCCTTTGCTGTTGACAAACGCCTCTGCCTGTTCCTTGGAATAATATTTCCATGACTTGGTGACCCACAGGTTTGAATATTTTAACTTGTTGCCCTTGATCTTGATCTTATGCCCGTTCTTTAAGATCCCAGTAATCTTAATATTGGTGCAGGCGGTGGTGAAAAGCGCGGTCCCCTTCTTTAACTTGATCTTCTTCCCTGTCTTCAGATCCTTGACCGTCATCGTCGTCTTCATCTTGGCGACCCAGTATCGCCCGTGGACGTCATTGACGTTGATCTTTTTGCCGGTGACCGTGACAATATTGGAATTTTCAGACTCCACGCCACCCTTCACGGTGCGCACCACAAAACGGTATTTTTTGCCAGGCTTGAGATGCTTCACATGGTAATCCGACGTCTTTGACCTGGCGATCAGGGTATAGCTGCCATCTGATTCGCAGCGGTATATACTGTAGGCATCCGCGTTCTTCACATCGTTCCACCCGAGAAACGCAGACTTATTCCCCCGGCAGATCAGGCGAAGCTTATTCACAGGTGCAGGTGCTGCCGATGAAACCAACGCTGGCATAAGCGCAAGCACAAGCACCGCCATCAGAACCCCCATTATCTTTGCGTATGTAATCTTTTTCATTCCGTATTCCTCCCCGGCTCCGGACTTTCCCCGGAAATATGTACCAAACAATCGCTCAACAGCCGTGTGCAATTATTCGATTGTTTACAATATCATAGCAGAATTGCCAGACAGTGTCAAGCGCTCTACGCCCTTATTTTCCGGCCTTTTCTGGCATTTCTTTATTTCATTTTCATCACATTTTGCGACGGCCCGTTTTTCAGAGATTCGCTTTGTCTCTCCCTCATCCGCTTATTTTACGCATTCTTTTCGCGTCTCTATTTTTTCCTTGTCCACAGCGTTTTGTTCTGATAGAATTAAAAAAAAAAGGAAGGTGCCGGATGCCATGTCTCATATTAAGCGAAACGATCCGTTTTACAGGCAGATTTTCAGACTGACCCTGCCGATCGTGATCCAGAATCTCCTAAGCGCCGCCGTCAGTTCGGCGGACGTCGTCATGCTCAACAGCGTCGGACAATCCGCCATTTCAGCGGTCTCCCTTGCAGCCCAGTATGCGAATGTCATCTTTATGATCTTTTACGGCCTCGGCACCGGAGCCACCATGCTGAGCGCGCAGTACTGGGGAAAACAGGACATCCACGCGATCGAGCTCATTGAGGGGATCGCCCTGCGCTTCTCCGTCGCGATCTCCTCGATCTTCACGCTCGGCGCTCTGACGGTGCCGCAGCTGATGATGAAACTTTTCACCAACGATCCGGAACTGATCGCGCTCGGAACGGCCTATCTGCGCATCGTCAGCCTCAGCTATCTGTTCTGGAGCGTCTCCGAGATTTATCTTGCCGCGCTGCGCAGTGTGGAGCGCGTGACGATCAGCACCGTGCTGAACGCGCTCGCACTCGGACTGAACGTCGGCCTAAACGCCGTGTTCATCTTCGGCCTGTTCGGCGCGCCGAAGCTTGGAGTCGCCGGAGTTGCGCTCGCCACCAGCATTGCCCGCGGGATCCAGCTCGTATGCTGTGTAGTGACGTCCTGCCTCTCCCGCAATATCAAACTGCGATTTTCCTATATATTTGCGCGCAACAAGGTGCTGTTTCAGGACTTTCTGCGGCTCTCGGTCCCTGCGCTCGGCAACGATCTCGTCTGGAGCGTGGCGTTTTCCGTGTATTCCGCCATTCTCGGGCATCTCGGGAGCGACATGGTCGCCGCCAACTCCATCGTCGTGGTGATCCGCAACTTCGCGACCGTCTTCTGTTACAGCCTCGCAAGCGTATCCACGATCTGGCTCGGCAAGCAGCTCGGAAAAGGAGATATGCCCGGGGCAAAAAAAGACGCGAGCCGCCTTCTGTGGCTGACAATATCCGCCGGAGCGATCGGCGGAGTCTTCGTGCTCGCCGCATCTCCGTTCGTACTCGGGCACGCGTCCCTGACCGATCAGGCGATGCACTATCTCAAATACATGCTGCTGATCAACAGCTATTACGTCATGGGAACCGCTGTGAACACCACGCTGATCGCCGGGGTTTTCCGAGCTGGCGGCG
Organism: uncultured Lachnospiraceae bacterium; assembly: GCA_947591155.1. Lineage (GTDB taxonomy): Bacteria > Bacillota > Clostridia > Lachnospirales > Lachnospiraceae > Choladousia. Next base: position 13,234 of record CANQDA010000042.1, on the reverse strand, counting down.
ACAGTCGTTTTGGATTTATCTGCGATACGATCGACATGTGGTGCTACGGAGTCCCGCTCGGCCTGTTTTCGGCATTCGTCCTTAAGCTTCCGCATCTGGTCGTCTATTTCCTGCTCTGCACGGACGAATTCGTCAAGTGGCCATGGGTGATCGCGCGCTACCGCAGCGGCAAGTGGCTGAACAATATAACAAAAGAATACGAATAACTTATATCTGTCAGGAGAAGCATTATGACGCAGAGCAAAAAAAACTATCAGAGAGAGTTGGACCGGATCCTCGTAGGACTGGACCGACAGGGAAGGCCGGATCCTCATACCGGACAGGCCAGCCTGCACGGGATGAACGGGCTGGATATGCCAAATGCCTCCGACGGGCGCGTTCCCACGCTCCTGCTGCACAGCTGCTGCGCGCCGTGCAGCAGTTATGTGCTGGAATACCTCTCCCACTTTTTCTCAATCACGGTCTTCTACTACAATCCGAACATCTACCCGGAGGAAGAATATTTCCGGCGCGTGGAGGAACAGAAACGCCTGGTCTCGGAAATGCCCCTGCCTCGTCCCGTCCGCTTTCTGGAAGGATATTTTGATCCGTCCGAATTCTACGAAGCGGTGCGCGGTAAGGAGCACATCCCGGAGGGCGGCGAGCGCTGTCTGGCCTGCTTCCGCCTGCGTCTTGACGCCGCGGCCCGTCTTGCCGCCGAGCAGAGCTTCGACTACTTCACTACCACACTCACGATCAGTCCGCTCAAGAACGCCTCCGCGCTCAATGAGATCGGGGAAACGCTCGCCGCGGAATACGGCGCGCGCTGGCTCCCCTCGGATTTCAAAAAAAGAAACGGCTACAAGCGCTCCGTCGAGCTCTCGGCCGAGTACGGATTGTACCGTCAGGATTACTGCGGCTGTGTGTTCTCCAAAAGGGAACGGGAACAGGCAAAAAGCCGTCTGGCAGAGACAGCATCGCAGTCCACAGCCTAGACGAAAAAGGCTCCGCAAATACGGAGTCTTTTTTGTCTGGAGCATACGGGATTCGATTAACACCCGAACAGTTCCGCTGTTCTTCCCATCTTCTCTGCAATCGAAACCCCAAAGGGACATCTGGATTCGCACTCACGGCAGGCGATGCACTCGGAAGCTTTATGCTCCAACAGCATATAGTGGGACTTTATCGTCGCAGGTACCTCCGGCTGCATTACGGCCAGATCGTAATATTTATTGATCATGGCGATGTCCAGTTCCGCCGCGCAGGGCTTACAATGACCGCAATAAGTGCATTGCCCGCTGTAAGAATGGAACGGCGCATGCGCGAGCACCGAAGCGTAATCCTTTTCCTCTTCCGAAGCGTTCTCATAATGCACGGCCTGATCGACCTGCTCCTTGGAATCGTATCCGCACAAAACCGAGGAGACGCCGGGGCGCGTAAGCGCGTAATGGATGCACTGCAGCGGCGAGAGGCTTACCCCGAACGGCGAGCGCTTTTCGTCAAACAATCTGCCTCCGGCAAAGCCTTTCATCACAGTGATCCCTACATTCTGCTCTTCACACAGCTGATACAGTTCCGCCCTTTCTTTGTTGATCCCGGAAAGCTCCTGATCATACTGATATCCTTCGGTGAGCAGTTCATCCAGATCTTCCCCGGCAGGAAGCATATCAAACGCGGGATTGATACTGAAAAGAAGCATCTCGATCAGCCCTGAGTGCACAGCAAGCTTCGCGGTCGTCGGATTGTGGGAGCTCATTCCGATATGGCGGATCGTTCCATTTTCCTTTAATTCCTTCACATATTCCATAAACGCAGAATCCTGAAGGGCGTTCCAGTCCTCTATCGTATCCACGTAATGAATCATTCCCAGATCAATGTAATCCGTCCCAAGCCTCGAAAGCAGATCCTCAAATGCCGGCCGCACATACTTCATATCTCTTGTGCGAACATACTGGCCATCCTGCCAAGTGGAGCCCAGATGGCCCTGTATATACCATTTTTCCCTGTTCCCGGCAATCGCCTTCCCGATGATATTTCTGGATTTGGGGTCAGGCATCCAGCAGTCAATGATATTGATCCCCTGTTCTGACGCATAACGCATTAGTTCCACGGACTCAGTCTCCGGATGGCGTTCCAGCCATTCGCCCCCGAACCCGATCTCGCTTACCATTAGACCGGTCTTTCCAAGCAGTCTCTTTTTCATCTTCTTCCTCCTTCGCTCAGATTGCTAATGCAAAAGCACTCTCTTTCAATTTCTGTCTGCTGTCAGTATGGAGGATAAATCCCCCGTTGTCAATGTTATCATGAAAATCCGAAAACGATTCTTTCATAAAATAACGTCCTTAATTTATTTCTCTCGTCCCCTCAGGCATTTTTGCTCCACCAGATTCAGGATACCATACAGCAGCATGGCAATCACACAGAGGATCACAATGGACAGGATCACCCAGTCCAGTTTAAAGACCTGACTCCCATAGATGATTAGATATCCCAGTCCCTGCCGGGCCCCGATGAATTCACCGATCACGACGCCGACCAGACACAGACCGATGTTCACCTTCATGACAGAGATCAAAAGCGGTACGGTGCCGGGCAGGATCACTTTTGTCAATACATCCCGTTTCGTCCCCTGCAGGGTGTAGATCAGCTTGATCTTATCCGGGTCCATTTCCCGGAAACCGGTGTAGAGATTCAGGATGCTCCCAAAAAGTGCGACGGACATTCCCGCGACGATGATCGACTTCATGTTTGCGCCCAGCCACACGATCAAAAGCGGCGCGAGAGCAGATTTCGGCAGACTGTTCAGGACGACAAGATACGGTTCAAGGATCTCTGAGAGCTCCGTATTGTACCAGAGCAGCACGGCAACCCCGATTCCGAGTACCACCACGCATACAAAGCTTATGAGCGTCTCAATAAGCGTGATCCCCACATGCCGGAAAATGCTGCCGTCCCTCCACATGTCGCAGAAAGTCTTCACCACTCGCGATGGACTGCTGAAGATAAAGCCGTCGATCCAGCCCAGCCGGACCGCTGTCTCCCACAGGGCAAGGAACACGACAAAGATCAGGATCCGAAGAGCCGTGATGCGGTACTGTCGGCTGCGCAGAGACTGCAGATAGCTGTGCTGTGTCGAAGAAACCTTATTCATTGTCGTTCAACTCCTCCCACAAAAGATTAAAATACTCCTGAAATTCTTTTGTGCTTCTGCGCGCAAGTGGAGAAAGGCCCTCCTGCTCAAAATTCAGCTCTATGATCTTCCGGATGCGCGCTGGGCGCTTTGTCAGGATAATAATGCGGTCTGCCATGCTGACCGCCTCCGATAGGTCGTGTGTGACAAGCAGCGCAGTCTTTTTTTCTCTGTGCAAAATTGCCGAAACATCGTCGCACACGGCAAGTCTCGTCTGAAAATCCAAAGCGGAAAATGGTTCGTCAAGGAGAAGAAGTTCCGGGCCAAGGGCCAGCGTCCGAATGAGTGCCGCCCTCTGGCGCATTCCTCCCGAAAGCTCGCTCGGGCGCGCGTCGCGAAAGCGCTCCAGGCCGTAATCCCTCAGCATCTTATCGATCCTCGCCTTTCCCCCGTCATCCAGACGATGCTGGATCTCCAGTCCCAGTGTAACGTTTCGGTAGACTGTGCGCCACTCAAAGAGATGATCCTTCTGGAGCATGTAGCCAATCTTTTCCCGCAGAGCAGAATTCACAGGCCCATCGGCAGAAGAGCCTGCCGCAAAGTCAGATGGGGGTCCTCCCTCCCCTTCCCTTTTCGCGAACAGAATCGTTCCGCTCTCTGGAATCAGTAGTCCGGAAATCAAAGAGAGCAGCGTGGATTTCCCACAACCGCTCGGCCCTACGACAGCAATAAACTCTCCAGGCTGTACCTGAAATGATATATTTTCAAGCGCGCATGTTTCGCCACTCCGGCTGTGATACGCGTAACAAACATCGCTCAGTTTCAACAACGACTTCACATTTTGACACCTCCTGTCATGCCATGTCTCGGCCGCCTTTTCGCATCGGATGCGGTCGGCAACATGATCCCTATAGTCCATGATATGAAACAGAGGGCGTCTGGTGTGTAACGGGATTTTTCAAAATTGATGCAACTTTTCGTTGATTTTTTGAGATAACATGATATAATCGTTCTTGTACTGACGTACGAAGAGATGATATGGAAGCATAGCTCAGCTGGGATGAGCGCTCGCCTGACTAGCGGGAGGTCAAGGGTTCGAGCCCCTTTGCTTCCATTTCTCTTTTAGGGGCATTGGCGCAGCTGGGAGCGCGCCACACTGGCAGTGTGGAGGTCACGGGTTCGAATCCCGTATGCTCCATAAATAAAAAACTCCGTGTTCGCGGAGTTTTTTATTTGCCCTGTTTTATTAATCGTATTTTGCTCTCCTTATTTCAATTCCTGATACGCTTCCACCTGAATCTGATCGAAAGTGCTCATGCTGTGATAGATCTCCGCCGCCATATCGATGAGCGGGAACGACGCTACGGCCCCGCTGCCCTCTCCAAGGCACATGCCTGCGTCCAGCGCGGGGGTGAGGCAAAGCTCTGAAAGCACTCTGCGCGCCGCTGGCTCCTTCGACACATGCGTCGCGATCATATAACCTTCTACCGCCGGACAGAGACGGATGGCCAAAAGCGCCGCCACAGACGAAATAAAACCGTCGATCAGCACCGGGATATGGCAGTACGCCCCGCCGAGAAACAGTCCCGTGATCCCTGCAATGTCAAAACCGCCGACGCAGGAAAGCACCGTCAACGGATCCTGTCTTGTCAGATCCCATCGCCCGATCGCCTCACGGATCACGGAGATCTTTTTCTCCAGTCCGTCGCTTGAAAGCCCGGCTCCTCGCCCTGTCATCTCCTCCGCTGGAACGCCGAGCAAGGACGCGGCGACTGCGCTGGAAGTCGTCGTATTTCCGATCCCCATCTCCCCGGTCGCGATCAGACAATATCCCTTTTCCGCCAGCTCACAGGCAAGCCGTATCCCTGTCTCGATCGCGGACACCGCCTCCTCGCGCGTCATCGCCGGCTCATATGCGAAATTTTTTGTCCCGTGTGCGATTTTCCGCTTCTCCACGCGCGGAGTGTCCGTCGCCATTCCGATGTCGATTGGACGGATATCGGCGCCGCTCATCCTGCACATAATCGCCGCACACGATCTCTCGTCCAGAAAGTTCTCGGCGACGATCGCCGTCACCTCCTGCCCTGTCTGCGTCACTCCCTCGGCGACCACGCCGTTGTCCGCACACATTGGCACCAGAATCTTCTTTTCCGTCCGCACCTGCGGCGAGTGCTGAGCACCCGCGATCCGCACAATCACATCCTCCAGCCAGCCAAGGCTGTGCAGCGGCTTGGCAATGCTGTCCCAACGCTTTTGCGCGATCTTGGCCGCGCGGTCGTCGCGCGGCGTGATCCCCACGATCGTATTCTCCAAATTGATATCTGTCCTGCTCATCCGTAGTCTCTCCGGTTTTTCTGTATGATCTTCATTCTATCGGCATTTCCTTTTTCTGTCCACGGCGGAAAACAGTTCTTTCATCCTCTGCGCAAAGAAGGGAATGTCCCGCCGGAGACATTCCCCTGAACTCAAAAATATGTACCGGCGCCCCTACGCCTCCACCACAATGCGCGGGCTCCCCTGATCTTCAAATAGACTCTTCAGCTGGTCTAGCATGATCGGCCTTGAAAACAGAAATCCCTGATAGGTATTGGGCTTATAGGTATCGACCATTTCCAGTGTCTCGACATCCTCCACGCCCTCCACACACACGGAGATACCGAAATCTCTCGCGCACTGTATCGTGGATTTGAGGATATACTGGTCGGCCGGGTTTACCACAATATCCGCGATAAACTTCCGATCGATCTTGATCGAGTCGAAGGACAAATCACGCAGCAAAGCGAGCGAGGAATGTCCCGTCCCGAAATCATCCGCCGCGATGCAAATTCCCTGCGCCCGCAGATAGTCCAGATTCTCCTGCAGGATCGTCTGCTGAACGGAATTGCAGTGCTCGGTCAACTCAAGGATGAGATTCTTCGGAGGGAAACCCATCTTCCGAACGATGGAAGTCACATCCGTCTTGAAGTCGACATGCTCCAGCTGCCGGTAGGAAACATTCACGCTGACCTTGAAGTCCGGGTGCTTCTCCACGATCGATCTCGTGCTCTCAAGCGCCGTCTGCAGGATCCAGAGCCCAAGCTCATAGAAGCAGCGATCATTCTCAAGGATCGGAATAAACTCGATTGGAGGAACTACGCCCCACTTCTCATGCTTCCAGCGAACCAGAGCCTCCGCGCCGATGACCGTGCCGTCGACCTGTACCTGCGGCTGATACATGAGATAGAATCCGCTAAAGTCCTTATAAAGTACGCTTCGGACGATCGCATCGATCATCTCCAGTTTCCGTCTCGCGCTGCCATGCAGGCTGTCGTCGAAATACATCAGCTCGCCCTGCCCCTCCTGCTTGGAAATGCTGAGCGCATATTCGAGCTCCGTCAGCACGGAAGTCTCTTCCATCTCGATCCTGCGGAAGCTCAAAGCGCCGCCGCAGAGGGCAAGACTGACTCTCACCTCTTCGAGATACAACTCATTTCTGGCGATGTCGCTCGCCTTCTCATACAGCCGCTGCGTATCCTCCCTGCCCGCGACCTCCGTCAACAGCACGAACTTCGCCCCGTTCAGCCGGAACGCCATCCCGTGGCCCTTTATCAGCTCCCGGAGCTTCTGCCCGAACTTCTGCAAAATCTGGTTCCCGCAGATATAGCCGTAGGTGTTATTCACCCTGCGGAACTGGCTGATCCCTACCAGAAGAAGATTCACCGGCTGCCCCGCCGCCTTGCACTTGCGCAGATTGTCCATCAGCTTGTATACATTGTAAAGGTTCGTTACCGGATCGACGTCGTCGATCACACCGTGGTTGTAGATCGTCCCGGCAAAGATATCCGGTCCCTGTCCGTTCCCTTTCAGGAGATAGCCCTTGCAGGTACATACGATGTAAATCCCATGCTTATTCTTCGCACGGTAGGTCACGTCGTGATTCTGCTTCTCGCCTTTGAAGACCGCTTCGAGATCCTTTCGGTAGAGCTCTCTGTCATCGGGATGAATGCGCTCCAGCCAGATCTTCTCGGCGTTGTGCATATACTCTCCCGGAAGATCAAACTCCTCCACGATCGAGCGCGACCAACGCGATATATTCGTTTCCATATTGCACATAAAAAGATAGCGCTCATCGGAAGACTCAGCGAACGCTTCAAATGCTCTGCCGCCAAGGCCAATCAGCTCTTCATCGTATTCAAATAAAGGCTCTTTTCCGTCCCGCTTCTTCATCGCGCAGCATCCCCTTATGGCTGTGTACAATAATCCACTTTCATTCTATCTCTTTTGGGGATATCTGTCAATTTTATTTTTTAAGTTTTCTATATAAAACAATTAAGTCTTTTATTTTAAATAATTTTTAATTTCTATATTAATTTCTATATTAAACTAATTTCCTTCTTCTAAGAAAGCCATAGAAATAAAGCTATAGAACCAAACGGCTCGCCCCTCGCTCACTGTCGCTCATAGTAATCGATTCCGTCAGTCGGCTCAAAATAGGTGCGGATATACCCGTCTTTCGACACAACCACGAACTCGTTCGTCTCTTCAAGATAGTATACATCATCTCCATCCTCCGCCTCCAGCTTATGGAGCGCGTCGGGCGAAGCGATCACGCGGTTCGCCCCCGCCACATAGGCGTCTTCATCCTCAAATCCCATCTCGACGCCATGACGCTCAAAATGATCCTCCAGCTGCCTTTCCGTACGGAATCCGTACCGAATCTCCTGACTGTCCGTCTGCTCCCGCGGCTGCTCCGCCTTATCCGTTTCCCGCGACTTCTCTGCCTTGCCTGTATTCTGCGGCTGCTCCGTCTGTATGGTCTGCTCCCCCGGCTGTCCGCCTGGATTGCCGGAGTGTGTTCCACTCCAGGCTCCGAATCCGATCACCGCGGCGCAGATCACGACGGCGAGCGCCACCGGCACCTTCTTTCTGCGAAGATCCTTGTACAGCTTCTGCGCTTCCTGCACGCTGTCCGTGCTGTTTTTCTGCGTATGCTTCTGATCGTTTCTCTGACTGCCGCTCCTGAAATTCTGATTTTTCCCGCTCATCCTGCTTCCGTCTCCTCTCTGCTATTATGATATCTGTGACCTTGCTTCATCAAAAAATATCCTGTTCAGGCGCATCCTCCCGCTCCTCCCCGTCCCATGGCAGATCGCTTCGGGTCTCTGCCCACTCCCTGGAGGACGGCAGGACAGAGATCAGCTTGAGGGAATACCTCTCTGCCTTTGCCACGGACTCTTTCGCTTCTGTCCCGGACTCTTCCACCTTTCCTTTCGGAAGCAGCTCACACAGAAATCCTCCCGCGTTCGCTGCCTGCCAGTCGAAGTAATCCCGATGCGGACTGGAATAGCGGTCAAGGATCGCCATGATGGTCCCGCCGTGCACCACGAACGCAATCGAGCCGTTCTCCCTGGCACGGGCGCTTCGGATGCACGCTTCAAACGCCGCGCAGCACCTGTCCGCAAACATCTCCAGGCTCTCCCCGCCGGGAAACGCCAACATCCCGCCGCTGTCGATCCATGCCTGATAGCGATTGTCTCCCTGCAGTTCCTGATAGTTCTTATACTCAAACTCACCGAACGCGCACTCGCGCAAGTCGTCGCATAGCTCCGCCTGACGCTCTGGGAAGAGAAGCTCCGCCGTCTGTACACATCGTTTCATCGGACTCGCAAACACACTGTCCGGCAACGGATAGCTTTCCCGCGCAGCCCGGAGCGCCCGAATCGCCCTCTCCGTCAGAGGCTCGTCCGTCGTCCCGACGTAGCGGCGTTCCAGATTCCCCGCTGTCGTGCCGTGTCGTATGAGATAAACTTGCATGCCGTATCCTTCTTTCATCACCCTGATGTCGCTTCGGCGAGCACGCGCAGCAACGCCTCGTTCTCTTCCCTGCCTCGAACGCAGATGCGAAAATATCCTCTCCCGAGTCCGGGGAAATTGCTGCAATCCCGAATCAAAAACCCCCGCTCCAGACAATATTCTTTCAGATCCTCCGGACCCCGGAACAACAGAAAATTCGCCTCGGACAAGAAGACTCTGTATCCCGCCGCCTCTATCCCGCGCGCCATCCATGCGCGGTTTTCATTGTTTTGGCGCGCGCTCTCGCGCGCAAACAGCAGTTCTCGCGCCGCCTGCTCTGCCGCCGCCTGCGCCGGAAGAGAGACGTTCCAGGGCTGCAGGACCTCACGCATCCGCTCGAGAAGTCCGGTATCCCGGCAAAGTCCGTAGCCAAACCGCAATCCCGGCATCCCGTATATCTTCGTGAAGGATTTGATCACGAAAATTTCCGGAGCATTCGAGCCGCCTGCAGGATCCGACTCATCCGCGGAATCTGTATCGTCCGCATAGTTTGACTTGTCCGTGGAATTTATATCGTCCGCATAGTTTGACTCGTCCGTGGAATTTATATCGTCTGCATGGTTCGACTCATCCACGGATTCCGCATCGCCCGGATGCCCGGCGCAGCGGAAGATTACCCCGGATACGGAAAACGTCCTGACTTTGTCTTCATCGCAAAGAAAATCGTAAAAACTCTCGTCCAACACCAACAGGATCCCCTGTTCCCTGCAGCGCGCGACGATCCGCTCCAGAACCGTCCCCTCGATCAGCCGTCCGGTCGGATTGTTCGGATTGCCCAGGACGACGCAATCGGTCTTCCCGTCGATCGCTTTCAGGAAATCCTCGCCGAGACGAAAGTCCTGCTCTTCTCTCAGTTCAAAATGGCGAATCTCACAGCCGAACGCCGCAAGCGCCTGCTCATACTCAAAAAAGGACGGTACCGCCAACAGCGCCCTGCGCGGTCTTCGCGCCGCCGCCAACGCAAAGATCAGCTCAGCCGCCCCGTTGCCACAGATGATATGCTTCGGCCGTATCTGCCATGTCTTCAGATCGGACGGGATCTCCTCGCAACTGTCTGGACTCGTCCGTCCCGCTTCGGGGGCTTCGCCCTGCCGCTGCAAAAGCGCGTTCTCCCTCCGTGCGAGCGCCGTCCTCAGCGCGCGGCATTCCGGATCCGGATAGTGAACCGACTCCGACACTGCTCTCTCTGCAGCCGTCCGCACCGCATCCGGCATCCCCCGAAAATTGATATTCGCAGAAAAATCTTTCAGTTCGCTGTACTTCCCGTCCGTCTGTCCATCCGTCTGTCCATCCGCCTGTCCATTCAACTGCCCGTCCGCCGCATTCGGACGCCGCTTTGTCTGCCAGGCATAGATATCCCCACCGTGTCTGTGAAACATAAGATCCTCTTTCGCCGTATCACCGTATATTATCTCTGCCTCTCCCGCCGTCTTTTCCTCTCCGGCGGCTGAGGTGCGCAAGTGTTTTTCTACATTACTATATCAGAAAACACAGCGTTTGCCAAATCCATTTTTCACGGGTCATCGGTGAAACAATTTCTCGCGGATCTTCGACGAAACAGTTTTTCACGAACTCACGGCGAAAATTGACCGATCAGCGTTAGCGGTGAACCGAAGAGACTTTCCCCTTTTAGAACTCCGTCGCGTGCTTTCGGTACCAGATCGGCATATTGTTGCGCTGGCATTCACTGTTCCTGCGCGCTTCGATCGCGATACTCTCAAAAAATTCCCTCCAGAGATCCGTGTAAATATCCTCTTCCTCCTCCGTCCTGCGCAGCTGCTCCAGCTCCTCCTGCGTGAGCCTCGCAATATAGAAGGACTGATCCTTCGGGTGCACCGCCGCGATCCGCCGGTTGTCGTCAATCATCATCCAGTACTCCGACGGCATCCGGTCCGCGAAATGCGCGGCGGAGATCGCCGTCACGTTGCACTTCGGCTCAATGTGCGCCACATAGACCTGTCCGACCTGCGTAAATCTCGTAAATTCCCGGAAGTAATTCGCTTCGGTGTTCGTCTTGCGGCTCAGTTCAAAGATCCAGACGACCTCCGGGCGGAACAGCATCTGCGTCAGCTTCGGGCCGTTAGCAAAGCCGAGCACAAGGAAGCGGTAGATGGCGTCCAGGCGGTCCGGATCGAACGACATGGCCGCGAGGAACACCTGTCGGTAAGCCTCGTAGGAAATCTTTCTCTGAATCGCGCGTACCACCTTCGCGGCCTTGGAAAAATCCTCGTCCACATGCACATAATCGCAGAATAAACCCTGCTGCCAGACCGGCTCGAGCTGCAGCCGCAGATTATCATGGCCCAGGCGGCTCGCCCAGGCGTCGTACACACAGGTCATCATTGCCTCAAACGTATCTTCACAGGTAAAAACCGTCATCTCATCTCCCCCATCTCTATGCATCAAGCCGTATCATATCGTCTTTTCTCTCGCACGGCTTCACTCCAAAATACTGAATGCTTCCCGTCTGTCCCTACTCTCACACAGCTTCACATCCCAACCGGAAGTCCTCAAACAGCGACATCTGCCGGAACTTCGCCTCATCCCTGTGCCGGATCTGCCAGTTTTCCTTCTCGTTCGTCCCGATCAGCTGACGCGCGATGTAGCGCTCCTCGAGCGGCGTCGCGTACATCATCCGGCCGCCGCAGGTGATGAAATAATGCGCCCGCTTCAACACGACTCCCATCTTCTTCAGATGTGGGAAATCCAGCTTCCCGTATCTGCGCGCCTGGACGATCCGCAGCGCGGACTTCGGCCCGACGCCCGGGACGCGCAGGATCATAGCATAGTCCGCCGTGTTGATCTCCACCGGAAAAAGCTCCAGATGCCGCAGGGCCCAGTCGCACTTCGGATCCAGCAGTTCATTGAAGTCCGGCCTCGCCTCACTCAGAAGCTCATCCGCCTGAAAGCCGTAGAAACGCAGCAGCCAATCCGCCTGATACAGCCGGTGCTCCCGCAAAAGCGGCGGCGGCGTGCCGAGCGCCGGCAGCGCACTGTCCTCGTTGAGCGGCACATAAGCTGAGAAAAACACGCGCTTCAGGTCATAGGTCTGATACAGATGCTGCGTAGTCTTCAGCAGATGGTAGTCCGTCTCCGGCGTCGCCCCGATGATCATCTGCGTGCTCTGCCCGGCCGGGACGAACGGGCGATGCAGATCCCGCCGCCTCAGCTCAGCCGGAAGGACAAAGCTCTCTTTTCCTGCAGGCAACTGTCCCTTCTGCAGGCGCATATCAGCGGCAAAACCGCCCTGATCCATCTTCTCCCCGATCCGACCGCCCGCTCCGGCAAAGATCCCGCCGCCGAGCCTCCGCGTCGACCCGCTGCGCTCCATCTGCGCGTTCTTCCCGATCGCCAGACGGTGCTCCGCGATCGTATCACTCACCATCCGCATCGGCCGCAGAATCGCCTTGTGCGTCTTGTTCGGGGCAAGCTTTTTCAGGCTCTCTCCGGTCGGCAGTTCCAGATTGACGCTCATGCGGTCCGCGAGATATCCTGCCGCCGCCAGCAGCTCATCCGGCGCACCCGGGATCGCTTTCACATGGATGTAACCGTTGAAACGGTATTCCTTTCGCAACAGATACAACGCCTCGCAGATCCGCTCCATCGTATAGGCCGGACTTTTCCACACGCCAGAGCTTAAGAATAACCCCTCGATATAGTTCCTCTTGTAGAACTCGACCGTCAGCTCGCAGACCTCACGCGGGGTAAAGGCTGTGCGCAGCGTGTCGTTCGAAGCGCGGTTCAGACAATACTTGCAATCGTAGATACAGTGATTTGTCAACAAAATCTTCAGCAGTGAAATGCATCTGCCGTCCGCCGCGAAGCTGTGGCAGATGCCTGCCGCCACAGAATTTCCGAGATATCCTTCCCTGCCGCGCCGGTCCACGCCGCTTGAAGTGCATGCCACGTCATACTTTGCCGCATCCGCCAGAATATGCAGCTTCTCCTGAAGCGTCAGCTCCGGTCTAACCTCCATATCGCTTTTCACCCTCTCTGTCACAAACTCATTCTTTAAACACATTCTTCTTTGGAAGAAAGCGAAAAGAGAACATACGTTCTTATTTCATTATAGAACATATGTTCTCTTTTTTCAAGAGGTATATTTCTCAAAAATATAGGATTGCGTGCAAAGCTGAATTCCACTTTGCAAAAACAATTTACCTGAATGCGAAACTTAATTCCGCATTCTAATTTTGTATTTGAAGGATTTATTGTTCCTTAAATGAATTTCAAGAAGCTATTTTTGGGATTTTGTGGACGATAGTCTTGCAAATTAGCAGAATTAACTTTTGC
>CANQDA010000041.1 GCA_947591155.1 uncultured Lachnospiraceae bacterium | reverse complement strand
TTACCCTTGCCCGCTTCCGGCGGGCTTTTTTCGTTCAGGATTTCTCCGTTAGGAGAAATTTCCTATTGTACAAAAAAGAATCGCACAAAGGGCGATTCCTGAGCATGCACATGCATATATGAAATCCATTCATAAGCCCATTCATATAGCCACGGCCAGAACAGGCGATTTTTTCAAAAACAGAACTGCGCATAAATGAACACCTGCAATCAGGATTCCTTCATTCTTTGCGCAGTTTTTTCAGTAATTCTTCAAAATACTCCGGCAAAGGCGCCGACACTTCCAGATATTCTCCTGTGGACGGATGGATGAAGCCGATCGTCATCGCATGAAGCGTCTGCCCTTCAAGCCCCGGGAACGGGCACTTCGCCGGTCCATACACATCGTCTCCGAGTACCGGATGCCCGATGCTCTTCATGTGCACACGAATCTGGTGCGTCCGTCCGGTCTCCAGACGGCATTCCACATAAGTGAATCTGTCAAATTGTTCCAGAATATGGTAATGCGTCACCGCATCCCGTCCGTTTGGCACATTTATCCCCATTTTCTTGCGATCCTGCGGATGCCGGCCGATCGTTGTATGAATCGTTCCGTCTTCTGAGAGACGCCCGTGAACGATCGCGCGGTAAGCGCGCGTGATGGAATGTGTTTGAAGCTGTTCGGCAATTGCCCGATGCGCCGCGTCATTCTTGCACACAACCAGGGAACCCGTCGTATTCTGATCGATCCGATGTACGATGCCTGGCCGCAGCACGCCGTTGATCCCGGACAGGCTGTCCCCGCAATGATACATCAGCGCATTGACGAGCGTTCCGCCGGAATGTCCGGGCGCCGGATGCACAACCATGCCTTTTGGTTTGTTGACGATAAGCAGGTCGTCATCTTCATACAAAATATCAAGAGGGATCGCTTCAGCCCTGACATCGAGTGCTTCCGGTTCCGGAAAGGAGACCGTCACCTTGTCCCCGCACGTCGGACGCGTGCTTGCCTTTGCGATCTTATCATTTACGGATACATCCCCGGCCTGAATCAATTTCTGAAGATACGAGCGTGTAGATTCCGGAAATCTGTCCGCAAGAATACGGTCCAGACGCGCGCCGGACTCCTCCGCACAGACGATGAAAGTCTGCCTTTCACAAAGTTTTTCATTCATTGCTTCGTTTCTCCCTTTTTACCCGGGGCTAAAAATGAAAAATCCTCCTCGCGATACACGGTAAACAGTGCAAGCAGCGCGAGTCCCGTCCCGATGCACACATAGCAGTCCGCGACATTGAAAACAGGGAAATCAATCGCCGAGAAATAAAGAAAATCAACCACATAGTGACGGATCAGCCGATCCAACAGATTCCCGGCCGCACCGGAAGCGATCAGGATACAGATTACGCGCAGAAAAAGATAATGGTGCTCTCCGGGCAGGCGCAGATACACAAAGCCTGCCGCGAAGATCATCAGCACGGCCACTCCGGCGAAAAACCACTGGCGGTTTGTCAGCATCCCGAAGGCCGCTCCCCGGTTCTCGAGGTAAAACAGCTCAAAAACGCCCGGAATCAGCGAAAAAGTCCTTTCTCCGGCAAGGCGAGTAACAGCCAGATACTTTGTGAACTGATCGAGTCCGATCAGCACAGCACAGCAAAAAATTCCGTATAATGAGAACATGAAATTTCTTTTCTTCACCGAAATCATACTCCTATATCATATCCCGACAGCATCATATATCGGCTGTAGGTCTCCAGACCCTCGCAAGCATTTGCAAGTCCGATCGATCATCCTGACCTTGTTCAATCTCTTTCGTCCGCGTTCAGCGTACGAAGCGCTTCGAGCATCTCCTGCTCCGTCACACTTGTATCGATGCAGGCGCGTCCGAGCTTTTTAAGAAGAATAAAACGCACTTTTCCTGCATCCATCTTTTTGTCCTTCTTCGCAGCCTCTACGACCGTCTCCGAAGATACTCCGTCGAACGAGATTGGCAGGCCGAAGCCGACGTTCATGTCGCGAATCTCATAGAATTCATCCTCATCGATCATTCCACGCTGCCAGGAAATGTAAGCCGCCGCCACAAAGCCGATCGCCACGCACTCGCCGTGCAGCATCCGAAATTCCTTGCATTTCTCCAATGCGTGTCCGAGTGTATGTCCGAAATTGAGCAGCGCGCGGTCGCCCTGTTCTTTCGGATCCTTCTCTACGATGTAGCGTTTGATCTGGCAGTTGCGGCTCACAAGCTCCAGAAGCGTCTGTGTATCGCGCTCCCCGATCTCACCCATATGGTCGATCTGCCACTCATAGAAACCGGCGTCAAGGATCAGCCCGTGCTTCAGGCTCTCTCCCATCCCGCTCGCGAACTGCTCCTCCGAAAGCGAGGTCAGCGCAGCGACGTTGCTGTACACAAGACAGGGCTGATGGAACGCGCCGACCATGTTTTTGTACCGGTCGAAATCCACGCCGGTCTTTCCGCCGATACTGCTGTCGATCTGGGCAAGGAGCGTCGTCGGCATCTGGATAAACTTGATCCCGCGCAGAAATGTCGCAGCGGCAAAGCCCGTCATGTCCCCGACGACACCGCCTCCGAGCGCGAGCAGAAAGTCTTTGCGGTCAAAGCCGGACTCGATCAGCTTCACATAGATCCCGCGGATCGCATCGAGCGTCTTGTGCTCCTCTCCGGCCTCCAGCACATACGTCTCTACCTGCGCGCAGCATCCGGCCGCCAGTTTCCGCACCTCATCCAGATAGAGCGGCGCGACATTCGAATCCGTCACAGCGCAAAGCTTGCGCCCCTCGCAGCCAATCCCGCGCAGACACTCCGGCAGGTCGGCAAACGACTCCTTCAGCACGATATCGTACGGCTCATTCCCCGCGGTCTTCACAGTAAGAAGAGATTCAAATTTCTCTGTTCTCATGCAGTAACCTCCAATTGCATATTTCATTCACTATGTTTATAGTATAGGTTGATTATGTGTAGACACAACAGCGTTTCATAGACAGGAACCGCAGGGATTTCCGGGTGTTTTCCGCCACAAAGCCGTTCAATATCGGCTTTCCCTTGCAAAAGCCGATATTGCGATTTTGACGGGAAATACCCAGGAAGGGTACCATGCGGTTCCGTCCGATATTCAGCAAATAGAAATCAGACGTAACGTTCGATCTCCACCATGCACCGCCCTTTTTTCGTCCGCCCGAGGACACCCTTGTATCGGAATCTTCCAAGTCCGCGCACAGATACAATATCTTCTTCTCTGAGTGTGTAGGCGTTCGTCGTGATCAGCTTTCCGTTCACAAAGACTTTTCCATCCACGATCAAAGAGAGCAGGCTGTTTCTGGAGGCATGAAAGGCCAGCGCCATCGTGCTGTCGAGCCGGACCGACGCGACGCTGCCTCGCACGGTCTGTGTCTTCGGCGTATAGTGAAATTCCATGAGGCTGCAAACTGCGCATTTCACCGAAGTGTGGCGTATGCGCGCCAGCTCGCCGCAGATCATCGGCGCAAGACTTTCATGGCAAAACAGGTACCAGCTGTCGCCGTCCCGCGCGATGTCTCCGGTCTTTGCGCGGTCAATCCCGAGATTCATGAGCGCGCCGAGGATATCCCTGTGCGACAGGTTCTCCGCGAAGCGAGCGTTCACAGCCTCAATGCGCACGCAGGCAATCGGATATTCCGATTCCGTCAGACTGCGGAGGACGTCGCCCTGTACGTCAGATAATCCGGATTTTTTGTCGGACGACGATTGCCCTGCTCCATACTTTGCGTAAGAAGAATCATTCGGCACAAACGCCGCGATCCGGCGTTCCGCCCCCTCATAACCGCCAAAAGTTTCCCCTTTGATCCAGGGAAACTTTTGTATGGTCTGATGCAATATATTCTGTTCGTTCAAATTTAAAAAATCGCTAAACGCCACAAAGCTCCTGCGATCCGCAAGTTCTGCAAGCTCCCGGATACGCTTTGCCAGCAGTTCTTCCTTATCCATATCAGAATCTTGTCCCGAAGGACGGCACATCAAAGGCGCCGCTTAGGATCTCCTGAAAATCTCCGGAAATATCCACGCTTTCCGGCGTGATGATGAAGATATAATTGCTGATCTTCTGGAGATTGCCGTGGATCGCGTAACAGGAACCGGAGGCAAAGTCGATGATCCTCTGCGCGACATCGAGATCAAGTCCCTCCATATTCAGCACCACCGTACACTCGTCGAGCAGCGTCTCCGTGATCTCTCTGGCATCCTCCATGCTCTTCGGCCGGATCACACAAACCTCCATGCCGCCGCCCCGCTTCGCACTGCGCATCGGAGAGACCTTTGCCGTGCGAACCGGTTTTGCCTTCGGGCGTGCCGCAGCCTGCGCTCTCTCAGTCTGCGTCGGCGCAGCCTCCTGCACGGCGCGTTCCGGCTCATCAAAGTCATCCCTGCTGTTTTTATTTAAAATACGCTTTCTCGGACGCTCCTCGAAGTCATCATAATCATCGTACTCATCATCGAGATAATCGTCTCCGAAACCATCGTCATCGTTCATTTTCATTGCATTCAAAAACTTGTCCAAAACACTCATTCTTCTACTCTCCCATCTGTCTCAGTGCGCGGAATAAATTCGCTCCCCGAAAATGCCTGTGCCAACGCGCACCATAGTGGTGCCTTCCTCTATCGCGACCTCATAATCCCCGGTCATTCCCATACTAAGCTCACACATACTCACATTATCAATGTTTTTTTGCCGTATGTCAACACATAATTTGTTTAATTTTCGAAAGTATGGACGATTTTCCTCCGGATTGTCTGTAAAAGGCGCGATCGTCATCAGGCCTTCAACCCGGATATGCGGAAATACGCTGATCATACGCACAAATTGCTCCGCGTCCTCAGGGCGGATGCCGGCCTTGCTCTCCTCTCCGGCTACGTTGACCTCGACGAGCACCGGCATGACGATCCCGGCTTTTTCGGCCGCCTCGTCGATCGCCTGTGCCAGACGCACGGAATCGACCGAATGGATCATGCAGACCTTGTCAATAATATATTTAATCTTGTTCCGCTGCAAATGTCCAATCATGTGCCAGCGGATATCCCCCGGAAGCTGCGGATATTTGTCGCGGATCTCCTGAGGCTTGTTCTCCCCGAAATCCCGTGCGCCCGCAAGGTAAACTTCTTCCAGCATTTCGACCGGCTTGGTCTTGCTCACGGCGATCAATGTCACCTCGTCTCGGCTGCGTCCTGCGCGCTCACAGGCTTCTGCAATCTTTCGCTCCACGGAAGCCAAATTCTCTCTCAGCATCGCTTTCCTCTCCTTCCAGCAAAATCTGTTCGACGGTCATCGGACGATCGCCTAATATACGATCTGATCCTCCGTCACCTCGGAAGCATTCAGCACGATGTAATCGTATGCCGCCAGACCGTAGATATTGTTGCTCTCCACCACGCAGTATTCCTCGTTCTCATCGATTACCGTGATCTCGCGGAAGACCGCGTAACCTTTGTTGATGTTGTATACGCCGTGCAGTACCTGCGCATCCTTTTCCTGGATCTGTATCCGTTTGACGGAATCTTCCATCTGGACATAGTCTCCCTCATGGAGCAGTTTTGCGTCGATCATATACTCATCATCGTCGTGTGCGTACACATTCGCCGTCACGTATTCAACCTTTTCAGAGCCGTCCTCAGCGAAGGTCTCCACCTTCAGAACGACCTCCTTATCCGTATCCTGATTTTTGATCACGTATTCCTCCGGAATCTTGTAGAAGGAGCGTTCCACGATCGCCGAGGAAGGAATCTTGAGCCCCGCTTTCTTGTTCATGACGAGCTCGATCTCAAGAAAACGATCCGTCGCATAGCGCACCAGAGAATTGTCCAGAGAGATCTTTCCGAAATACTCGTCGCCGTTGTGAATGATCGCGAACGGCGCCGTGAACGTCTCATTGTCCTTCATAAAACGGAAGCGAATCTTTTCTGTGTCGGCGAGCTCTGTCATGAGCTTGTCGTCGAGCGGAAAATACAGAGCCCACGATTCTTCCGTGACAAGCTTGAACAGCGGCCGGCCGGCCGCCACATTCTTCTGACTCCGCAGATTGTCGGCGTCGTAAGCCGTCTGGTCAAACAGCGCGGAGGTGAGCTGATCCTCGGTCAGGTTCTCAAAACCGTCGATCTTGTAGACGACGAAGCCGGAATCAGGCGCAGTACACTGATTTCGCACATTGACATGATCCGCGGAGCTGTCCTCGACGATCTCGGAGATCATACCGTCGACGCTCGCCTTCAGATCATATACCTTTTGAAACGCGCTGTCCCTGTAATTGATCGTAAAGTTCGCGATCGTGTTCCGCAGACGGCCTGCGTCCTCTGCTGAGAGGCTGAAATCCTGAATCGGCGCCGGATCCTGAGAGCCGGTCTCATTGATCGCACAGACAACGCTGCCCGCCGACGTCTTGCTGCCCTCGCGCTCATAATAACGCACGCTTCCGGACTGCGTGGCGTTCACAACCTCCTCTGTCCGCAGCGAAAGCGCCTGAAAGCGGTAGTTTCCCGTGATCGTACCCTTCATGACTTCATAAGCCGTGACGTGCTTCTCGGTCAGGTACATAAACGCGGAGATCACCATGTATATGAACACGGTGCCAAACAGCAGCGTCCCGATATTAAAAAAGGAATATTTATGATATTTTGTAATCTTCTTCCCCGATTTGTTTTCCTTCGCCAAGAAAAATTCCTCCGTGCGTTTCTCCTTCTGTTGAGAAAGCTCATATCCTAGATATCTTACCATTTTTAAACCGATGATACAACCTTTGTTTTTGAATAAAAACGTTTTTTGCGGGGAAACTATCATTATTCTGAAAAAGGAGGGAAAAGCGCATGGGCAAAGGTTTTGATTACACAGCACTCACTCTTGTCATTATCGGTGCCGTCAACTGGGGCCTGATTGGAATCTTCAAGCTGGATCTCGTAAATCTGCTCTTCGGCAACATGTCGTGGATTTCGAGAATTATATATATTCTGGTTGGACTTGCGGGTCTCTATCTGCTGAGCCTGTACGGCCGCGTACGAGAAATGGGAAGAGAATAACCGAACTTAATTCAGAATAAAAAACAACTGCCGCAGGTATATGGAGCATCCATATATTCTGCGGCAGTCGTTATGTATCCTTAAACGCAAATCCTATAACGCTGCAATAATATTCTCCTTAAATTTTGGATCGATCTCGTTTGCGCTGATCGAAATGCTGAATACAAACGTGACGTTGTACTCTTTGCTGATCCCGTCAAGCCTGTCCAGAATCTCGTTTACCGTATTTGTATCCGTCTGAGAGATCTTGAGGAAGCTGTCGAGGTAGATCTGCTCCAGATCATGATCCTGGGAAAGAATGCCATAGACAAATCCAACAAACTCTCCGCTGGAACGAAGCGCGAACGACGAAACGTCGATCAGGCGCACCTTATTGTTCAGTTCGTACATATGCTTGGTACTTTTATCAAGATAAACGATACTTCCATGAGCGGTTTTGATCTCTGAATTGACCTTGTCAAGTAAGATCTTGGTCTTGCCTTTTCCTTTTTCGCCTAAAATCAACTGTATCATGGGTCATCTCCTCCTTCAGTTACATAGTTTATACTTTAGATTATAGACTATCCGGTCAAAAATTACAACAGTAAAATCTGATTTCCGTTCAGTTCCCGATTAACTCCAGCAGCTGGTTCATCTCCGGGTAAAGCGTATCTTTGCTCTCCGAGTGCAGGATCACGGCAACATAAGGATTCCCGTAGAGATCCTTCGCCACGATGGAAAGGCAGGCGCCCGCGTCTTCTGTCGTACCGGTCTTTCCTCCGGCGATCGACACCCCGTCCGGCACCTCCGCCATGTTCAGGTAATAGTAGTTCGTAGACTCCCAGGTCACTGCGACGGGAGTGCCGTCGACCCTGCTGTATTCCGCATAGTAATTTTTGCGGCTGATGATGTCCTGAAACATATCGTACCTCAGGGCGGCATTCAGCATCAGGTAGATGTCGTACACCGTCGTATAATGGTTCGGATCCGTCAGACCGTGCGGGTTGGTAAAATGTGTGCCGGTCGCCCCGAGCGCCGTCGCCTCTTCGTTCATCATCGCGACGAAATTCTCCACCGAGCCGCCGACATGCTCCGCGATCATCATGGCCGCGTCATTTCCGGACGCAATCAGCATACCATAGAGCAGCTGCTGAAGCGAGAGCACATCACCTTCCTTGATGTCACAAACGGAGGAACCGTACTCGATATCCTTCACGATCGGCGTGACTGTCACGAGATCGTCGAGATTCCCGTATTTCAGTGTGACAAGCGCCGTCATGATCTTCGTCAGGCTCGCCGGAGATCTGTGCGCGAACACGTCCTTGGCAAACAGGGCGTCCTTCCCGTTCAGGTCAAACACTCCGGCCGAGTAAGCGGTCAGGGAAACTGCGGCCGGATTGACATCGCCGTTCACTACGCAGAGATCGCTCGCGAAAGGATCCATCACATTGTCCGCGAGCAGGCTTCCGCCCGCGCCAAGGCTGCTGTCCGTTCGGTTGTACGCGCGAAACAACGTGTAATCATGGGAACGCAGAACAAAATAATAAACGAGAAAGACCAGAAACGCGGTCACCAAAAAGAGCGCGGCAGTCACGAGCAACAGCCGTCGCTGCTTTTTTATATCCTTTTTTTCCGTTTCCTGTATCCGCACCCACTCACGCTCTGTGTACATGGACGGCTGCGTGGTGTTATCTGTACATTTCACGCCACTCAAGATCTCCTCTGTCAAGTGATTTCAAAAGCACCTCCGCGGAGCCGATATTGGTCGCCAACGGAACATTATGGATATCGCAGAGCCGGATCGCCTTGTTTATGTCCGCTTCGTTCGGCCGCGAGCCCTGCGGATCCCTCAGAAAGATCAGAAGATCGATCTGATTCTGCTCCACCATTGCGCCGATCTGCTCCTCTCCGCCGATCGGGCCGGCAAGCGTCTTATGCACGTTTAAGGCGGTGGCCTCCTCGATCAAACGCCCGGTCGTCCCGGTCGCGTATAAGACGTGCTTCGCAAGAATGCTTCTGTACGCGATACAGAGATTCTGCATCAGTTGTTTCTTTGTGTCGTGCGCGATAAACGCTACATTCATGCTCTCTGCCTCCTTTAATATTTTCTTGTCTGAAGTCCCACGTTGAGGACAAAACCGATCCCGATACAAAAGCTGATCAGCGATGTGAGACCGTAGCTCACGAATGGCAGCGTAATGCCCGTGTTTGGCAGGATACCCGTCGCCACCGAGATATTGATGAAACTCTGGAAAAAGATCAGCGAGGCCATTCCGGCGCAGATCAGCGTCCCCGAGAGCACCTTCGCCCTCCGCCCGATCAACAGGCATTCGAGCGCAATCAGAAATTCCAGGAACACGATCGCACAGCAGCCGAGAAAGCCGAGCTCCTCTCCCGCCACTGCAAAGATAAAGTCCGTCTGTGTTTCAGGAATGAAGTTCCCGTTTTTCACGGAATCGACGTCGTCGTTGTTCAGCCCTTTCCCGTAGAGCTGCCCGGAACCGACCGCCTTGATCGAGTTCTGCTGCTGGTACGCATCCTGCGGGTACTCATCCGGGCGCAGCCACGCGTAGACACGCGTCATCTGGTACTCGTTCACCAGTTTCTGGTCCGGCTGCATCAGAATGCCCATCAGGATAACGAGGATCGGGATGAACACCACGAGGATACCGCAGATGATCTTATAGCTCAGCCCCGCCATAAAAAACAGCACACAGAACATCAACGTAACAACGATCGTCGTCGAGAGGTCCGGCTCTTTGTAGATCAGGAAAAGCTGTACCCCGATCAGCAGAACGGCGTATAAGATCGTCTTCAGCCTGCTGATCCGATCCTCTCTCTCCTCAAAAAATTTCGCAAAGAAAAGGATCAACATGATTTTGACAATATCGGACGGCTGAAACTGGAATCCCAGATTGATCCAGCGCGTCGCGTTGTTGCGCGTCACTCCTAACGGGGAGAGCACAAGGGCAAGTAACACAGTCCCGAACAGGTAAATCAGCCAGTAAAAGTTCAGGATCCACGTATAATCAAACAGCGAGATCAGAATCATGACGGCCACGCCGCCGATCAGTCCGAGCGTTTGTTTCATCTGATATTCCGCGTTCGCGCTTCCGATGATCAGGATTCCGAGCGTCGCGAGTGCGACTACCCAAAGAATCAGCCGGAATCTGTAATCACTTAATCTGTATTGTCTTAACATCCCTTGCTCCTCGTTTTGTCCTGCCGATAATCTCGATTCGTATCTCAAACAACTCTCTGTCCAGATTCATGTACTTTGAAAGAATATCCGCGATCTCCCTGCGCATTTGCTCCGTCTCATCCTGACTGCAGTCGATGCGGTCCGAAGCGATCGTGAGCTCCGCGCGCGCCTTCGCGATTTTTCCTGACGTACGCCCATAGCTGTCCTGACGACGCCTCATCGCAGTCGTCACTTCCTGCGAAACAGGGACGCGACCCTGTGCAAAAATGTGGAAGCGGTCTCCAGATCTATGAGCGGTACAGTCTCCCCCGCGATCCGCCGCGCGATATTCATATAAGCCTGTCCGGAGAGCGTATCGCTGCCGATGACAGACTCCCCGTGATTCGCCGCGATGACAACGCCCTCCTCATCCGGGATCGCGCCCAGAAGATGAACCGCAAGAATATCAAGCACATCCTCCACCGACATCATCTCTCCGCGTTTCACCATATCGATCCGGATGCGGTTTACGATGAGGTCGATCTTCTTGATCCCTCCGGCCTGAAGCAAGCCGATGATACGATCTGCGTCGCGGATCGCCGATACCTCCGGCGTGGTGACGACGATCGCCCGCTGTGCCGCCGCCGTCGCGTTGCGAAAACCCTGCTCAATCCCGGCCGGACAATCCAGAATGACATAATCAAAGATCTGTGTCAGGCTGTCCGCAAGTTTGATCATCTGCTCCGGAGAGACCGCGCTCTTATCCCGCGTCTGCGCGGATGGAAGCAGGTAAAGTCC
The DNA here is from genome assembly GCA_947591155.1 of uncultured Lachnospiraceae bacterium. Lineage (GTDB taxonomy): Bacteria > Bacillota > Clostridia > Lachnospirales > Lachnospiraceae > Choladousia. Next base: position 17,655 of record CANQDA010000041.1, on the reverse strand, counting down.
GGGATAGTGTTTGTCCCTGATCAGAGCCTGTTTTACCCGGCAATTTCCCTCGATGACGTCGACCAGATTGTAGATGATGCGATTCTCAAGCCCCATCACGACGTCGAGATTGCGCAGTCCGATGTCCGTGTCCACAAGTACTACTTTTTTGTTCATCCGCGCGAGACCCGCGCCTATGTTGGCCGTCGAGGTTGTCTTCCCGACGCCGCCTTTCCCTGACGTAACTACGATCACTTCGCTCATAATGCATCCATCCTCCCATTTTCCGTTTGATCACTCTTCCTTCGTACCTCTGCGCCGCCTGTCAGTTCGGCTTTCCTCCTATGCCGCTGCTTGGCGGCGTTCTCCCCGGGTATCCAGGTGCAGTGCGCAGCCTGCTTCTTAAGAGAGATATTCGCCGAGCGTATCGTTGGTAATGGGTTTGATCTGCAAATGTTCGTCCTTGATATATACGATTTTCGGCTCCACCGGATAATCGCCGCTGTCTTCCTTCTTCGCGATGGCGCTGCGGGCCATCTTGTCCGCGATCCGCACCTGCATCGGCTTCATCGTGAGAGCAGCCGCGAAGCAGCTTCGGTCCCCGGAAGCCCCGGCGTAGATATTTCCCATACAGCAGCCCAGGATCACAATGTTGCCTTTGGATATGATCTGTGCGCCCGGATTCACGTCGCCGATGATGACGACGCTGGTCTCCGTCTCGAGCACCTGTCCGGAACGCAGCGTACCCCTGTAAAACTGGCCCTGTGTCTCTTCCTGCTTCTCCAGGGAATGTGTGACGGCTTTCCGATAATACTCTTCCGCCTCCTTGTCCTCATCCACAACACAGATAACCTCGATCTTTGAATTCTGTACGATCGCCTCGATCAGCCTGGATTCCTGCTCGTGCGTGAGAACCCTGCCGCGAAAAGTCAGCGCAAGCTTCGCATTCTTGAAAAAACTGGCAGAAGCATGAAATTTCTCCGCGACTGCCGTACAGAGATCCTCGAAGGGAAGCTCGGAGTCCAGATTTAATATAAGTCCGTATGGATTGCTCTTGAGGATCACCGCATCGCGTCCCATTGTTTTTCACTCCTTGCTTCATGATATAGCCCACGGATCGCTCCGTGCTGCGCACTCCCGCGATCCTGCATATTTTTCGCAAATCGCATCGCTCACTTACGTTCGCAATGCTTTTTTGCTCAAATATGTTGGCGTCTCTTATGCATAGCCGGCCTGACAAGCCCTAAAGGACTAGCATCGCGTCGCTTGCTTGCCATCCGGCTATGCATAGAGACCGGGCTTTATCACGTTAGTCGTTGATCGCCGTGTCGTTGTACGTCTCCGAGGCATGGCCCGTGATGAGCTGATCTTCCGGCTGAATCTTATAGTAGTATGAGATCACATCGCGCGCCACCAGCGCCGCATTCGCGGAAGAGTATCCGTTCGCGATACGCACGGCAATCGCGATCGCATCCTCGGATTCCGGATTCTCATAGGGCGCGTAGCCGATAAACGCGCCGTGGTTCGGCACGTCCGTGCTGACCTGGGCCGTACCGGTCTTGCCCGCCACAGAAACCCCCGAAAAATTGGTAAACGCCTTGTGATTCTTCACCACGCCGCGCATCCCCGCGTGGATCGTGTCCCAGAGCTCCTGCGGGAGCTCCACGGTGTTGCGCACCTCAGCCTCATGCTTTTCGAGCACGCTTCCGCTCGAATCCGTGATCGCATCCACGAGCGTAAGCTTATAGCAGGTTCCGCTGTTCGCGATCGTGCTGACATAGCGGGCAAGCTGCGTCGTCGTAAAGAGGTTGTCCGCCTGTCCCATCGCAGTACGCACCGCGTCCATCTGCGAGATCTTCGGCGAGGACTCCGGCACCTCAACGCCGGATTCTTCATTCAGTCCGAACATGGTCGCATACCGTGTGAGCGCCTCGATGCCGACCGCATCCTCGTATTCCCCGTTCACACTGCCGAGCCGATAGCCGACTGTGTTGAAGAACATGTTGCAGGATTCTGTGATCGCCTGCTGAAGTGTAAGCGCTCCGTGTCCGTATTTGTTCCAACAGTTGATCGCCTGGTCCCAGAGCTCGAACTTGCCGGTACAGACAATGCTCTCGCCGATGTTCAGCACGCCCTCCATGACGCCGGCCACCGAGGTCACAAGCTTGAACGTGGATCCCGGCGCGATCGCCTCCTGCGTCGCGCGGCTGTAGAACGGAGAAGACTTGTCCATGTTCAGCTTGTTGAAATAGTCGCTGTCCATCTCGTTCGCGAGGCGGTTGTTGTCGTAGCCCGGATAGGTCACGCAGGCCAACACCTCGCCGGAATTCGGGTCGGTCAGGACAACGGAACCGGAGCACGGCGTCACCGCGAGCTGCGCCGGCGTAATCTCCAGATTCTGAATCTTATCTAGCATAAAATAGTAGCCGCTCAACGTCCCGTTCTGCAGGTTCTCATAATCCTCGGCGTTCATCTCAAGCACGCCCTGATCGAACAAAAGCAGACAGATATCTGCGCCGCTGATACGATCCTCCTGCAGCATGTAGCGATAGACCTGCTTACAGAAATTATCGTCCTCATAGAGATACTCCGCGATGTAATCCGCAAGCGCCGAAAACATCTCCTGCGTGTCCATATAGGCCGCATCCGGCGAGATCTTGGTGATATCGAGCCAGTTCATAGAGATCGCGTGTGAGAGATACTCCTTCAGACTGATGCTCTCGTCCTCGGTCCACGCAAGATACACGGGATCCGTCTTGTCGATCGCGGATTCGTTCAGAATGCCGGTCCCTTTCATCAGCATATCGTTGACAATATAGGACATATAGACCTGGTACTGCTCGCCGATCTCATAAGCGTCCTCAAGATCGCGGTAGGCCGTCGGACTCTCTGTGAGAAGCTCATTTTTTATAATGTCAAAGATCTCCGCCGCCTTGCTCATAAAGGCCGAGTAGACCGCCTGTTCGTTGGCCGAAGCGTCCTTCGCCTTCAGATGGCTGACGTCCAGGACGTTGTTCTCAAACAGTGCGTAATAGATGTCGTAGATCGGGATCCTCACATCGTCGGAGGAAGAGATCCACTCGGAGTGGAATACGGATTCGTTGATCGTCATCTGGCAAATGATACCGGCGATGTACTGCTCCAGGATCTGATAGGCTGCGCGCTGTAGATCCATATCGATCGTCAGGTAGACGTCGTTGCCCGCCTGCGGCTCCACGCGCGACGCGACGTCGAGCGTCCGGCCGAGGCTGTCCACGTAGATGACCTCATGTCCCTTGTCACCCTGCAGCGTCGTCTCGAGCACGCTCTCAAGACCGGTCTTTCCCACGATATCGTTCGCCGTATAGCTGTCGTCTTCTTTCTGTAATTCCTCCAGCTCCTCTGCGGAGACCTTACCGGTGTATCCGATCAGGGGCGCCAGATACTCCGCGTCCGTATAGATCCTGCGGTATTCCTCCGAGATCGCCATGCCCGGAAAATCCGCGATATTCTCGAGGATACGCGCGACAGACTGATCGCTGATGTCTCGCGCGATCGTGACCGCCTGATAGCGCTGGAAATTGTTGGCTGCAATCGCGGCGCGAAGTGAGACAAGCTGCAGGATCTCCTCGTCGGTATAGCTCTCGGGCAGACCGTACTCCTCCCGCTCTTCCGCTGTGATGCTGTCGTCAAAGACTCCATAGTGCTTCTCATCGCACAAAAGCTCCATCAGATCGGGCGCCGTGATGTTCAGCTCTTCTTCCTTCAGATCATCGATCAGAGCCTGTCCGAAGAGATCGGCCTTGAAGCGGTTCAGCGTGAAACCGCTCGCGTTGTACTCGTAGGTGCCGTCCTCCGTCAGGTCTACCTTGAAGTCGTCCACGACCGTGTCGCCCTGCTCCGCGAGCAGACGGATCAGATGATAAAGCATGCCGTTGATCGCCAGATTCTTGGTATGCGTGTCCGGATAGGTCCCGTTGTCCTCGAAAGTCACACAGTAAGAGAGTTCATTGTAGGCGATCGGATTGCCGTTGCGGTCGAAGATATTCCCGCGCGAGCTTGCCAGCGGCCGTTCTCTCGTTATATAGAGCGAGAAATTGTCCTGAAAGCTCTCCCCCTGCACGATCTGGAGCTGAAAAAGTCTCTGAACCAGAAGCGCTGCCATCAGGACGATCACGACGATCATCACGATGACACGCGAATTCACCGCTTTTACAAAAGCTTTTTTCATTTCATCAAACAAAACCGTCAACTCCTCTGTTGTCACTCAGGCTGAGCCAGCGATTGATCAGATACAGGATCCGATAGCATACGATCGTCAGTATCAGCGTGTAGAACACCTCCGGCAGGATCACCCGCCCGAGATAGGTGAAAAACTGAATGCGTCCGCGCAGAAGAAAGCGGAAGCAATAGTGGATGACGCCGTAGGCAAGATCGCTGATCGAGATCAGAAACAGCGGCGTCTTGATGTCGTCGTCGTAAAAAATGCGGTAAAAATAGCCGCTCAGATAACCGACCCACATGTAGATGATCGCGTTGAATCCGATGATGCTTTCAAAGAAAATGTCCGAGAACAGCCCACAGAAAAATCCAATCAGCATGCCGGATCTGCGCCCGCGCATCAGCCCGAACGATACGATCAGGATAATGAGGAGATTCGGCTTGATCGACGCGACCGAGATCTTCTCGCACAAGGTAGACTGCAAAATGAGGAACAGCAAAATCAGCGCTGCCATTGTGATTTTTCGCTTCATAATATCATTCCTCCGGCTCCGACTTTGAATCGGACGGGACATACTCCTTTTTCTCCAGGATCACAAGCACTTCCTGCACATGCCGAAAATCGACGACCGGCGTGATGTAGCCGGACTTGGTAAGATTGTTGGCGTCGTTGTTCAGCTCGCTGATGTAGCCGATCAGAATGCCCGGAAGAAACTTTTCACTGATGTATGACGTGACGACCTTGTCCCCGACGTGCACCTTGTTGTCAACGTCCGAAAGCTGAATCAGATTCAGAGTACCCTCATCGATCAGGCGCAGATCTCCGGCGATCATACACTGATCGGAAGTCGTGGATACCATGGCGCTCACGTTGCTGTTGTCGTCAATGATCGCCCGGACGGTCGACCAGTTCGGCCCTGTCTCCGTGACGATCCCGACAAGGCCGCCGCCGGATACCACATTCATATCCGGTTCGATGCCGTCGCTCGATCCCTTGTCGATCGTAAAGAGCTGGAACCAGTTGCCCGGCTCCTTCGCGATGACTCTCGCACCGACCTTCTCAAACTCATCGAACTGTTCGTCCAGGCCATACAGCGTCCGCAGCCTTCTCAGCTCTTCCCGGTCCTGCACAAGCTGACTGTTCTCCTCAGTCAGAGTGTCTACCTTGGCTTTCAGCTCCTCGTTCTCGGCGCGCAGCGTCTGCGCGTCCTCAAAATTGTCCGTGAGCCCGGACAGCCAGGAGCCGAAGCCGTTGAGCCCCTTCTGGACCGGAGTGATCAGGAAACCGCTCACCTGCTTCACCGGGGCTATGACGCCGCTGTCAAGAAATGATACTACGATCAGCAGGACGCACAGCGCGGAGAGCGCCGTGAGCAAATATTTATTCTTCAACTGTTCATTCGTCTTCTTCATATTCTTCCGCCTTCAGTCTTTATCTCATCTTCGCCAGGTCGTTCAGCGTGTAGGTAAAACGCCGCAGGTCCTTGTTGTTCAGTATCTCCACGAGCCCGCGGATCGTGCTGTTGCGCGGATCCTGCATGTGATGGAGCGGGATCCCGATCTCTCTGCGGATATACTCCGGCAGATTCAGGATCATGGAGACCCCGCCTGTCAGGTAAATGCCCTCCCGCGCGATATCCTTCATGAGCTGCGGAGGAACGCGATTGTAGATCGATTTGATGTTCTCGACGATCATATCGATCGTGTCGATGATCGCCACGCTGACCGCAAGCGACGGGATCAGTTCGGATTTCGGCAGTCCGGATAAGGTGTGGATGCCAAACACTTTCTGCTCCAGCTTCGGGCCGTTGATCATGAACGCAAGATTGTTTTTCAATGACTCCGCCGTCTGGCGTCCGATACTCAGATTGAACTTGCGGCGGACCATCGTCGCAATGTCGTCGTCCAAACGTCTTCCTCCGACTCGCATTGTCTGATTCAGGATCACCTTTCCTGCAGAGATCACGGAGATCTCCGTCGTGTCGGCGCCGATGTTCACGATCATGTGTCCCCTCGTCGAGAGGACGGGAAGTCCGGCGCTCACCGCGTCCGCGATCCCTTTTTCGATCAGACGTATCCGTCCCGCATTGATCCTGCCGCGCATGACCAGAAAAAACGCCCGTTTCTCCACCTGCGTGATATCACTCGGCACCGCGATGCACAGCGAGACGCCCTTGCGGAAAAATCCCGAAAACTTCTTCAAAAGATGGGATAATACCATCTCCATCTCGGTCGAATTTGCGATCACTCCGCCCGCCATCGGCCAGACGACGCGGATGTTCGCGGGGTTCTTTTCGTATATCTCGTAAGCGGCATCCCCGATCGCGATCGGCGTGCCATCCTCCCGAAGCGCGATCACATTCTTGCTGTACAGAAAATATTTGCCGTTTTTATCCCGTATCTTAATCGTGTCTGTGCCCAGATCGATCCCACAAACCTTCTGAAAAAACATCTTTAAGTACCCCTCACAGATTCATTCCTGCCAGAAATCCGACTCCCTCATACTGACCGCCTGACAGTCCCCTATGATAATGTGATCCTGCAGCTCGATCCCCAAAATCCTTCCGGCCTTCCTGACTCGCCGCGTCAGCGCCAGATCTTCCGGGCTGGGCTTCGGATCCCCGCTCGGATGATTGTGCAGCAGGATGATGCTGACCGCCTGATTCCGCATCGCCTCGATGAAAATCTCCCGCGGTGAGATCAGGGAGGAGCGCACCGTGCCCTTCGAGATGACCTGATCCTTCAAAAGTCTTCCCTTGCTGTTGAGCATGGCGAGTACCAGAATCTCCTGCTCCTGATGCCGAAGCTCTTCCATATAGTATCTCGCGACCGTCTCCGGGTCCTTAAAGGAAACTCCCTCGGAGAACGTAGCCCTCGCGATCCTTCGGGACAGCTCGGCGACGCATTTCAGCTGAATCGCCTTGACCTTCCCGAGTCCCTTCACCTTTGTTAAATCAGAAATCGACATGTGATAAATGCCGAGGAGTCCGTTCCCTTCCCCATACTGAGCAAGTATCTTCCTGGACAGTTCCAATGCCGATTCGCCTTTCACGCCCGTGCGAAGGATCACAGCCAGAAGCTCAGCATCCGACAGGGCTTCGGCTCCCCGGCTGAGGCATTTCTCGTATGGGCGTTCCTCTTTTGGTAAACTTCTCATTGTACGCGCGGCTTCGTCTGTATGCTCCGCACGATCGCCTGATATTTCCGCAGTTCTCATTCCAAAATCCTGAGATTCTCCACCCTGTCTGCGCAATAAACCATTTAATATCTTACCACAATTTCTCAGTAAAGTATACACTTCCAATTATAAAAAGTTTGGAAAATTTGATAAACTTCTCAGGACAGGCGCCGTTCTGCTTCTGTGAACGTTCTGCACAGCTGCTCCGCGACGCGGATGCCGTCGACGGCCGCGGAGGTGATCCCTCCCGCGTAACCAGCGCCTTCTCCGCAGGGATAGATGCCGGGAAACATGCTGCTCTGACAAGTCTCGTCGCGCAGGATGCGCACCGGAGAGGATGTGCGGCTCTCTACCCCGGATAAGAGTGTGTCCGGGCTGTCGAAGCCGCTTATCTTACGCCCGAAGCTATGAATCCCCTCAATGATGCATTCATTCAGCCGTTCCGGCAGGATGCCGCGCAGGTTTGCCGGCGTATACATCCCTTTACAATGTGGACGGACAGTTCCGAATTCAACTGTCGGAACATTCCCGCAGAAATCTTCAAAACGCTGCACCGGTATCTTTCCGCCGCCGCACGCGTAGGCCGCCTCCTCGAGCTTTCTCTGGAATGCGATGCCCGCGAGCGGAGCACAAATTTTCTTCTTCGTGCTCGGTTCCTCCGGCGATTCCTCCCGGGCATCCTTTTGCTGCTCCGCCGTTCTTCCCTGTCGATAGTCCTCCGGCGAGACCGTGACGACGATCGCGCTGTTCGCGTTCTCGCTGTCGCGCTCGCTGTAGCTCATCCCGTTGACCGCCGTCCGCCCCGTCTCGGAGGAAGCGTTCACGACATAGCCGCCCGGACACATGCAGAAGGAATATACCCCTCTCCCGTCCGCGCATCTGTGTGTCAGCTTGTAAGGAGCCGCGCCCAGTTCATACGGGCAGTTCTCCCCGTACATCACATTGTTGATCCACTTCTGAGGATGCTCGACGCGCAAACCCACTGCAAACGCTTTCGCCTGCATCGGAAGGCCCAGTTCATGCAGCATGGAAAACGTGTCTCGGGCGCTGTGTCCGATCGCCAGGATCAAATGCTGTGTTTGCAGCGTGCGCTCGCCGTAGTTGATCGAAAGTGTGTAAACCGACTGTGCCTTATCCGCAGGAACAGCAGAATCCGCAAGATGTTTCCCTCCTGCCAGCATTTCTTCCGAAGTGTTCTGGCTTGCATCCGCATGTCTGGATGCTGGTGCGGCAGGTGAAATCCCAGTCAGGCAGCTGTTGAATCGAAACTCGCCGCCTAGCACCTTGATCTCCTCACGGATCGAGCGGACGACATCCACCAGGACATCCGTCCCGATATGCGGCTTGTTGTGGTATAGGATCTCTTCCGGCGCTCCGGCTCGGACAAACTCTTTCAGCACATAGCGTATTTTCCCGTCAGGATCCTTGATCAGCGTATTCAGCTTTCCGTCCGAAAATGTGCCCGCTCCGCCCTCGCCGAACTGTACATTCGACTGGGGGTTAAGCCGGCCGCTCTCCCAGAAGTGTTTGACCGTGCGCACACGGTCGTCGACCGGCTCCCCTCGTTCCAGCACGATCGGACACAGCCCGGCGCGCGCGAGCATCAGCGCGCAGAACAGTCCGGCGGGACCGCTCCCGACCACGACCGGCGGGAATATGTCACTCTTCTTCTGTACACCGTGCGTCCCGGAAGTCTGTGCAATCTGTAAAATCTGATTTTTCCCATAATTTTGACTGAAATTTTTTTTCACAGACGACTTCTCCGCGAACTTTCCACAGTAGGGGAACACATACTCCTTCTTTTCCACAAGCGTGACCTTGTTGCTGTGAATTCGTTTCAACAACGCACGCGGATTCTCCACAGTGACGTCCACCGTATAGACATATTTCAGCTCGGGCCTTTTTCGCGCATCGATCGAGCGCCGCACGATCTCATAGTCCGGTGTTTTCCCGTGAAGCCGCAGGATCTTCCGTATTTCCCGCACAAGCTCCTGTTCCGTGTGATCCGGGCGAAGTTTTAATTCATTGATTCGTAATATCATATATTCAGCCTTTCCTTCTTTGCGAATCCGTTTCAAAATGCTGCGCGAATAAAACAGCACGTCCGGACAAGACTGCATTCCACCCATGAAACATTGCTGTTCTCAGGCAACCGCTATCCCGTTTCACCAAGTCAAATGAGATGAATCCGCTCCCCTGTAACAAGAAAATAGCAGTCTCCCCGCCAAAGATCGGCTTCCAACAGTTTAAACACGATTTCCTGCATCGACACATTCAGCCTGTGATACAACAGCTTTCTCTCCCAGGGCAATCCCATCACGTATTCCCTGCTCTGCTCATCCAACACGTCCAGTAACTCCTGATATTTCTCCGGCTCGTCAGCCTCCATTAAGCCGAAATCGCAGGCGGCGTAGGAAGCTTTCGCGCCGTTTTCTGCAATCTTGCACTGAAGAAGCGCAAAAAGCCTTTCCTTTTCCGAAACGTGTACCTCTATTTTCGAGGTACAGACCCTGCTCTCCTGCGAAATGGTTTCGGACACTTTGCGGAAACTCGTCCGCCCATACTTGTCATACTCCCTGACAAATCTGGTACTCTCCTTCGGACTCCCCGGCTCCTGCGTCAAAATCACGTCTGTCTCCAGCAGTCTCTTCCACATCTGCTCCTGTATCCGTTTCATCGACGTCGGATAGGAAAGCGTTTCCGAAATTTCTTTCGCTGTATACCCGAGATCAGTCAGGTGCCGGATCGCGCCGCCGCTCGCCACATCATAAGTAAAATCCGCCAGTGCGGACTGAAACGGGGTCTGTTCACCCATTTTTCTTTTCTCTCCATTCTGTCTGCAATACTCCGTCCCTCATCCGAAACGCCACATCTGCCGCCTCGGCGACTTCACTGTCATGGGTCACGATGATGACGCAGTATCCTTTGCTATGCGCAAGATCACACAGAATCTCGATAATATTCTGTGTGTTTGCATAATCGAGATTTCCGGTCGGTTCATCCGCCAGAATGATCTTCGCGTTTGACGCGAGGCTTCGCGCGATCGCCACTCGCTGCCGTTCGCCTCCTGACAGCTTTGACGGGAAACGATCTCTCTTTTCTTTTGCGATACCGACGCCTTCCAACAGCGCTTCGGCCCTTTTTCTCGCATCCTTCGGGTTCACCCCGCACAACTCCATGGGAAAACAGACATTCTCCATCACCGTGAGGAGCGGAAAAAGATGAAATGCCTGAAAGATCATGGAAATGCTCTCGCGGCGGTAGCGGTCAAGGTCAAGTCCCGCAATGTTTTCGCCGTCGAGAAGTATCTCCCCTTCCGTCGGAAGATCCATTCCCGCGAGCAGAGAAAGAAAGGTCGATTTTCCGGAACCGGAGGGTCCTGTGATCGAATAGACCTTTCCCTCTTCAAACAGACAGGAAATCCCGGAGACAGCGGCCTTGGGTGAATTCTTATAGCGGTAAGTCACGTTTTTTAATGCTAGCGCCGACATAGCGTTTCCTCCTCTCAGCCTGGATCGCTGATACACTTATTTCTTAATCTGAGAAAGTTCCAACACTCTTATTCTTTGCTTTGAAAAAGCTCCAACACTCTTATTCCTTCCTCTGAAGAAGCTCCAATATTCTATGTCCGGTAAGCTGCACGGCTGCCAGAAACGCGCCGACGGCAAAGCTTGCCAGATATAAGGTCCAACAGGCGGCAAACGTCCGGGTAGTTCCTGCAAACGGTACAGGCGCGCCAAGAAAAAGAAGTCCCACTACAAACATCATCCCGATCAGGCACAGCGCAAGATGCCCGAATATCAGCATACAACGGGCGCGTTTCTTTCCTGTTCCGAGAATCCGCATACAGGCGGCCTCCGTCGCCGACTGCACGATCACCAGAGCGGAACCGATCAGCGCAAGCATAACCGTGGCGGCCACGACGACAGGGAACAAGGATTGCAGAAGGTCACGGATCCTGCGAATGTTTTCAAGCGCCACCGTATCCACATAGAAGGAGGCCGTCGGGGCGTATTGCAGCTGCTGATTCTTTTGCTCATCCAGCAGGACGTTCAGCTCATGGATTCTTCCATTATCCGTGAGGATGCATTCGCAATATCCGATCGGGAAGGGCTGCCCGTATAAAGTCTCTGCCGCGCGGTTTGCCGAAGTGAAGATTCCGGTATTCACATCTTCCTCCGTCGATTCCACGATGCCAGCCACCCGATACGGCATGCCCGCGCGGGCTACCGCCTCCGTAAACGCAGATTCCTCCTCATACAATTGTTGCAGAAAGGAATACAGGTCATCGGTCAAAAAGCTGATCTCATCCCCGGCTTGAACATTCAACATCGCGGCTGCGGTTTGCCCCAACAGGCATACGGCTTCGTCGCTTTCAAAGACGGAAGCGTCATACCCATCGGCGTAAGTGATCCTGTGCTCGCCTTCCAGATAGCGTTCCAGGTCGTTCGTGAGCGTCATCTGATTCCTGATTCCCGCGCTGCCCGCACGAACACTGAGCTTCCCGTAATAATACAGCTCCTCCGTCAGATCGGATTCAGATAATATCGCGATCGAATCGGAAGAAAACCCCGTGACGCGCGCCATTACATCCGTTTCATAAAAGGCGTCCTGATAGGTATGCATCGCCAGTATAAAAACGCCCGTGCCGGCGAAAAGCACCACTGCGAGAAGAAATGAAAGCAAAGTCTTTCCGATATTGCGCCTGATCTGGCGAAACGCATAGGCCGACATCTGGCAAAAGGCAGGGTATCTCCCGGAAACAGGCGTTTCGTCTGCTTCCAAAAGCTCTGAGACCGCAAAATCAGCCGGAGGCAGAGTCTCCTCCCGGGAAACGAAAATATCCCTCTTCGCGTTGCCCGTCCGCGCTCCCTCCTGCAGTAGCTCAAGCGGAGGAATCCTTCGCATTTTCCCCAGAATAACAAAACTGACGCTCAGAACATAAACGACCTCCGCCAACAGACATACCGCGATGACCTTAAGCGGCAATGCCGCATTGAGAACATATCCCTTCGGTATACCGTCCGCCAGACCTGCCAATGTCGTGGCCGCCGTCCGGGACGTGTACAAGATCCCGGCAGCACTGCTTGCGGGAATCGCAATAGCAAGCAAAACCCCAAACGGAAGCACGATCGCGGTCTCCGCCTTTCCCGCCGGAACGCCGAGCGTCCGCATGATGGCATAAGATTTCTTTTGCCCGCCGACATACAGGTAGACCGAGAGGAATTGCGCCAGCATCGCGCCGAGTGCATAGAAAACGACAGTGAAAAGCGAGGTGCGCTCACCGCTTTCGAAGCTGTCTTTCACGCGCATCCAGCCGCCATCCGAAAAGCGCAGTCCGAGCCCCATCTTGGCAGCCAGGGGTTCCGCGGCTTCCCTGAAGGCTTCTATATTCTGAGCCTTTTCTACAAACACGCTGAACTCACCCGCACTGCCCTCATAGTCGTCCGGCACCGCCACAGGCAAAAGCGAAGCCGGTACAAAGACCGTGTTTTCCGTGTATGCCCATTCCGATTCCGCTATGCGTGTCTGCACATCATCTGTCAGCCGATAAGCGCCTGAAATCTCCAGTTCCTCAGTAGCCACAAAGTCCGCAAGGCGCTTCCCTGCTCCGAGCGCCATCGCCCCTGCCATGGAATTTTGCGGCGTCAGCTTATTCCCAAGCTGCACTGTGATCCTGTCTCCGACAGACAGTCCATAGGTCTCCAGAAAAAGCTCGCTTACCACGCAGACGTCCTCATCTTCGGCGGTCAGTGGCCGTCCCTCGACGATGACCATGCTGCGCTCATTGAAACGCGGTATGGCGCGCATGTCGGAGGTATAGACGATATCAAAGGTACGGGAATCCTGCCGGATCGCCCGGATCAGTCCGTTCTGATAGGCAAAGTCCGGACTTTCAAGATAATTTGCTCCAAGGCCGTCCAGGATGCAGAACGCTTTTGCGTCCGCATCCATCACGTTAAGCCTCAGCTCCCGCCCGTTCGTCCTGTTGTAATTTCCCGTGACAAGGCAACGGCTTCCCTTCTTTGTCTCCTCAAAAAAAGACAGGGGCAATTCGCCGTAATAGTAATCGGTCGCCCGCAGCTCTTCATATTCTTCTTCCGTCAGTTTTCTCGTCTCAATTTTGAGAGGTCCTTCGGAATCAAGCGCAACATCGCCCGCAAGCAGCCTGACATTTTCCAACAACAGATTGATAAAATCCCCGGAACCCGGAGCCTCCTCATAGCCGACATAGTCGCCCTCCAACACAAACTGTCCTGTCCCGTAGGCCGTCTCGCCGTCCTTCACCAGACGTTTGTAATCTTCGATCAATCCGGCCGTCATGTACCTTGTATCCGTTATTGTAACCCCTGGCAGTGAAGAAAACGCTTTCAGCTCCTCCGCTGTCGGCCACGGCTTGTCGTCCGGAGAAAACTGATACAGCGTACCGTCCTCCTGATAGGATACCGTAGGCGTGGTAATATCAAGCGCGGCGACTCCGTGATAAAAGTTCTCGGCATGTTCTGTCTCCCTTCGCATCAGCGTGTAATCTGTGACGCGGGAAAACAGCACAAACGAAGCCATCGCAAGCAGAGACAGCGTCAGCAGGGTTCTCACGGGAGAACGCAAAAGCGTTTTGAGGGCAACCGATCTTCTCATTTCATTCTTCTCTCCAATATTTTTATTCAGTATAGCAAAAGCCAAATCCTATTTCAATATTTTCAATATTTTCAATATTTCTCACATCATTTATTGATGAATCCGAAGCGGTATGGTATACTTTATGAAGTTACAGGGTGCTTTAGGGTATATTCCCTGTAACATAATCCGCCGTGCAGGGCCGCGGAGCCAAAGCAGCGTTTCAAATTTCTTTTTCTGTATGCACGGTGAATCAATTATATGGAATCGTAATTATACAGAAAAGAAAGGTGGAATCATATGTTAGAAGAGCTGAAACAGAAAGTCTACGAGGCAAACATGGAGCTGCCACGCCGCAATCTTGTCACTTACACTTGGGGCAACGTCAGTGGGATCGACCGCGAGAAAGGTCTGTTCGTCATCAAGCCGTCGGGCGTCGAGTACGAGGAGCTCAAGCCGGAAGATCTGGTCGTCATGGACCTCAAGGGAAATAAGGTGGAGGGTGACATGAACCCGTCCTCCGACACGAAAACACATCTCGTCCTCTACAATGAATTCCCGGAGATCGGCGGCATCGTGCACACACACAGCACCTACGCAGTATCCTGGGCGCAGGCTGGCCGCGACATCCCGGCTTACGGCACGACACACGCGGACTATTTCTACGGCCCGATCCCCTGCGCAAGAAATCTCACGACCGAGGAGATCGAGGAGGATTATGAGACGAACACCGGTCATGTGATCGTCGAGACCTTCCGCAGCCGTGACATCAATCCGGCCTATGTTCCGGCCGTCATCTGCCGCAATCACGGCCCGTTCACCTGGGGCAAGGACGCCGCTCAGGCAGTCTATCACTCAGTCGTCCTCGAGGAAGTCGCGAAGATGAGCATGTTCACCGAGCAGATCAATCCGAAAGTAGCTCCGGCTCCGGCAAACATCCAGAACAAGCACTTCATGCGCAAGCACGGACCGAACGCGTACTACGGACAGGGAAAGCATTGACGTAAACCGTCAATGAAGGTAGACTTGTTAAGCAGAATCGATTTATCGACTTGAATCAAAAGAATAAGGAGTTTACATAATGATCAAACTGAGTGCTTCTGTATTATCAGCTGACTTTGCGAGACTTGGAGCGGATTGCCGCGAGGTGTTGGATGCCGGGGCAGACATGATCCATTTCGACGTCATGGACGGACATTTTGTGGACAATTTAAGCTTCGGCCTTCCCGTGCTCAAGGGGCTTCGCAACGCGCTGCCGGAAGCATATTTCGACGTACACCTGATGATCACGCATCCGCTGCCCTACGTCAAGAACTTTGTGGACGCAGGGGCGGACTGCATCTCGTTTCACGCGGAGGCCGCCAATAGCATCACCGCCACGATCGCCTCGATCAAGGCGTACGGCTGCAGCGCCGGGCTTGTGATCAATCCAACTACCCCGGCCGAGGCGGTCTTCCCGTTTCTGAAGGATCTGACGCTTGTCCTCGTCATGGGCGTTACGCCGGGACACGGCGGACAGGCCTTCCGCCACGAAAGTCTGGACAAGCTTCGTGCGATCCGCGCGGAGTGCGATCGTCTGGGACTTTCCCCATATCTCTCTGTAGACGGAGGGATCAAGGTCGACACCACAGCCCCGCTCTGTGTCGAGGCAGGCGCAAACCTGCTCGTGGCAGGCAGCGCGATCTTCGGTGCTAAGGACAAAGCCGCGGTAGTTCGTGCGTTCAAGGCGCTCAATGGATAAAAATGCTTCGCCTCCCTATGCCGGAAGGATAGTGAAAATACCATTCTGGACACGAATACGGTGATCGGCAATGTATTTACCTGGACCGGGCGAAAAACGATCAGAAGTATTCTGGCTATATCTCACCATCATCTGGAAAATACGTGAAGCACCCTTATTCCGGCTCCACCTCTATCCCCCTTAATTCCTCCGTATCCAGAAACTCGATCAATGTAATCCCAAAGCCGTTACAAATTTTCATGATCGTAAAAATGCCCGGATTTTTTGTGTTACAGTTTATGATGTGCATTAAAGTCGTGATCGGGACTGCTGACTTGTAAGACAATGAATAATAAGACAAATTTTCCCGGTAGCACAAATCTTTGATCCTGGCTGCAATCAACTTTTGTTCTCTCATCGCTTTGTTCCTCTGAAGGCAAATATAAAACATATAAGTCATTTTAACGGCTTTTTAATTAAAAATAGTCCCAAATATGGTAAAAAGACATACTTATTGCATAATTCGGCAAATTTCGCACAAATTGACCTATTTATAATAAAAACGAATCGGCTTTTTCTTTGTGACGTTAAAAATAAAATTTTTTTTGGCGGGATAACGTTGTTTTTATTCTTGATGAGATGATGATGAGTCAGGAAATTTTTAACTGGCAAAACAGTGAATATATTGTACAGATATACAGAAATAGCTGAATATGCACATTCAATCTCTGGGAAGAACACCTACGGGCGTTATTGCAGGGTATGCGGCAAGTACAAAGCCAACGAAAAGTTTTCCGGGGAAAGGCCGTACCCGCCGCTCTGCCTGTATATCCATTTTCTCAGCATTTCCAGACAGATATCCCATATTTCGTAATCTGAAAACGCCTTAGTTTCGCTGCCCAAGAATTAAGCCGCGCCAATAATTTTCATATGATTCCGGGGATGCATCTCTTTCAGGATCTCTGCTTGCTTTTTGGCGGCGATATGTATATAAATCTGCGTCGTTTTGATAGAACTATGTCCCAGAATCTGCTGCACGCAGCTTACGTCTACTCCCTCCTCGATCAAATACGTTGCAAATGAATGGCGAAACATATGGGGACTGATATTTCTCTCGATCCCGGCCTGCAAGGTATACTTCTTCAACATCAGCCGAATGGACTGTTCCGTATATCTGCTTCCTCTGTTATTTACAAAAAAATAGCCACTTCCTCTGATTGACTGTACATTTTCGTCATGATATCTTTTCAAAATCTCCAAAACAAAAGAATTACTGATCTGCACATACCGTTCCTTTGCGCCTTTCCCCATGAACCTGATCAATCCCGTATTTAAATCGATGCTGTCCTTGCGGATACCGGAGACTTCATAAACCCTCGCCCCGGTTGCAAAAAGCGCCTCAATTACGGCCACATCACGCAATATATACCCGCGCGACGCACCGTCACTCCCGTACAAATGCTGATACATGTAGTTCAAGAGTCTTTCTATTTCTTCCCTTGGAATGATTCTGGGGAGCGTCAACGCCTCCTTAAATTTAACCTTTATTTTTTTGAAAGGAGATTCAGTCAGAATGCCGGTCTCTTCCAAATAGCTATAAAACGCCTTTACTGACGCTATTTTTCTTTTTACCGTCTTCTGCCGGTAATCCTTGTGCAGCTGTGTAATGTACTCCTCGATTCTCTCCCTGTCAGGTTCGTCCATACGCGCATATTTGAAATATTGACGTAAATCAATGTGGTACGCTTTCAACGTTTTCTTATCCAGCTCTTTTCGATACTCGCAGTACTCCAAATACGGTGTCAACTTATCCTCCAATTTCATTGCTTGATGCCTCCTTTTTTTAGCAACATATTACCGTATTTGGCAGTAATTTCAACAAAATATTTATCAGTTCCACTGCTGACATCTTTCTTCTGTGTGCCACTGTCAATTCAATAATGGATAATTAGCAGTTATC
>CANQDA010000040.1 GCA_947591155.1 uncultured Lachnospiraceae bacterium | reverse complement strand
TTGACGCCGGTCTCGATCGCGTTGCGGCGGATCAGGAAACCGTCCTTCGAGTGCCCGACGCCCTGCGACGGCGTGTCGATGACGAGGTCGATCTCGTGGCCGAGGATCAGATCCATGATGTTCGGCGACTCCTGCTCGATCTTGCGCGTCATACGCACCTGCACGTCCGCCTCCATCAGTGCGCGCGCGGTTCCCTTCGTCGCGAAGATATTGTATCCGAGCGCCTCGAAGCGCTTCGCGAGATCAGCGGCCTCGAGCTTGTCAGCGTCGCGGACCGTCATGATCATATTCTTGTGTTTCGGCAGATTGATGCCCGCGCCAAGGAACGCCTTATACAGCGCTTCGTCGAACGTTGCGGCGATGCCGAGGCACTCTCCCGTCGATTTCATCTCCGGTCCGAGGCTGATATCTGCGCCGCGAATCTTTTCAAATGAGAAGACCGGCATCTTGATCGCAAAGTAGTCCGCCTCCGGCTGCAATCCCGGCTCGTAACCGAGTTCCCGAATCTTCGCTCCCAGGATCACTTTCGTCGCGAGCGGCACGATCGGAATACCCGTCACCTTGCTGATATAGGGCACCGTGCGGCTCGAGCGCGGGTTCACCTCGATGACATACACTTCTTCGTTGCACACGATAAACTGAATATTGATGAGCCCGATCACGTGCAGGGAACGCGCCAGCTTCCGCGTGTAATCCTCGATCACGCGCTTAATCTTCGGGGAGATGCTCTGAGCCGGATACACGGAGATGCTGTCGCCGGAATGGATACCCGCGCGCTCGATGTGCTCCATGATACCGGGGATCAGCACGTCCTCCCCGTCGCACACCGCATCGACCTCGATCTCCTTGCCGACCAGATACTTGTCCACGAGGATCGGATGCTCCTGCGCGATGCGATTGATGATGCCGATGTAGCTGTCGACGTCCTCGTCGTTGATCGCGATCTGCATGCCCTGTCCGCCCAGTACATAGGACGGGCGCACGAGCACCGGGTAACCGAGGCGGTTCGCGACTTCCTTTGCCTCCTCGGCCGTATATACGGTATCGCCCGCCGGACGCGGGATGTTGCACTTCTCAAGGATACGGTCGAACAGCTCCCTGTCCTCGGCCGCGTCGACGTTCTCCGCGGAGGTGCCAAGGATCGGGACGCCCATCTTCATCAGCGCCTCAGTCAGTTTGATCGCGGTCTGTCCGCCGAACTGCACGACCGCGCCGTCCGGTTTTTCCAGACGCACGACGTTCTCCACGTCCTCCGGAGTCAGCGGTTCGAAGTAGAGCTTGTCCGCGATGTCAAAGTCCGTGCTCACGGTCTCCGGATTGTTGTTGATGATAATAGTCTCGTAGCCTTCCTTCGCGAACGCCCAGGTGCAGTGCACCGAGCAGAAGTCGAACTCGATACCCTGCCCGATGCGGATCGGGCCGGAACCCAGCACGAGCACCTTTTTACGCGCGGATTCCGTCACACCTGCCTCGTCCTCGCTTCCGAACACCGAGTAATAGTACGGCGTCTCGGCAGCGAACTCGGCCGCGCAGGTATCCACCATCTTGTAGGCTGCCTTAATGCCGTTCTCATAGCGCAGCTGTTTGATCGCGGCCTCCGTGCGCCCGGTGAGCCGCGCGATCACGCTGTCCGGGAACTCGATGCGCTTCGCTTCCTTCAAGAGCTCTACAGTCAGCGCCTGCGTCTTCAGCGCCTGTTCCATCTCAACCAGGATCGCCAGCTTGTCGATGAACCAGTTGTCGATCATCGTGATCTCGTGGATCTTGTCGTAGGGAACGCCCCTGCGCAGCGCCTCGGCGATCACCCAGATCCGGCGGTCGTCCACGCGCGCGAGCTGCTGCATCAGCTCCTCCTCGTTCAGCTCCGAAAAATCATAGGACAGCAGGCAGTCGACATGCTGCTCCAGCGAGCGGATCGCCTTCATCAAGGCGCCCTCAAAATTGTCGCAGATGCTCATGACCTCGCCGGTCGCCTTCATCTGCGTCGTCAGCTTCCGGCTCGCGCTGATGAATTTGTCAAACGGCAGACGCGGCATTTTCACAACGCAGTAGTCGAGCATCGGCTCGAAGCTCGCGTAGGTCTTGCCCGTGATCGCATTTTTGATCTCGTCGAGCGTGTAGCCGAGCGCGATCTTCGCCGCCACCTTCGCGATCGGATAACCGGTCGCCTTGGAGGCCAGCGCCGAGGAACGGCTCACACGCGGATTCACCTCGATGACGCAGTACTCAAAGCTGGTCGGATGCAGCGCGAACTGGACGTTGCAGCCGCCCGTGATATTCAGCTCCGTGATAATGTTCAGCGCGGAGGTACGAAGCATCTGGTACTCCTTGTCCCCCAGCGTCTGGGACGGGGCGACGACGATGCTGTCGCCGGTGTGCACGCCGACCGGATCGATGTTTTCCATGTTACAGACCGTGATGACGTTGCCCGCGCTGTCGCGCATCACCTCGTACTCGATCTCCTTCCAGCCCGCGATGCAGCGCTCCACGAGCACCTGTCCGACGCGGCTTAAGCGCAGGCCGTTCTCGAGAATCTCTACGAGCTCGCGGTGGTCGTGCGCGATGCCGCCGCCGCTGCCGCCGAGCGTGTAGGCCGGGCGCAGCACGACCGGAAAGCCGATCGTCCGCGTGAACGCCACTCCCTCCTCGATGCTCTCCACGACCTTCGACGGGGCGACAGGCTCGCCGATCTTCTCCATCGTGCTCTTAAACTCCAGACGATCCTCGGCCTTTTTGATCGTCTCCGAGGTCGTCCCAATCAGCCGCACGTCATGCTCTTTCAGAAAGCCTCGCTCCTCAAGCTCCATCGCGAGGTTCAGCCCCGCCTGCCCGCCGAGCGTCGGAAGCACGCTGTCCGGCTGCTCCTTCAGGATCAGCTGCTCGACCACCTCAACGGTCAACGGCTCGATGTAGACCTTGTCCGCGATATCCTTGTCCGTCATGATCGTCGCCGGGTTCGAGTTCAGGAGGACGACCTCAATCCCCTCTTCCTTCAGGGAACGGCATGCCTGCGTCCCGGCGTAATCGAACTCCGCCGCCTGGCCGATCACGATCGGGCCGGAGCCGATGACGAGTACTTTCTTGATCTGTGGATTCTTCGGCATTATCTCTCCACCTCCATCATCTTCATAAAGCGGTCAAACAGGTATCCCGAGTCCAGCGGGCCGGGGCAGGCCTCCGGGTGATACTGTACCGTAAAGATATTCTTGTTCGTGTAAGCCAGACCCTCGTTCGTCCCGTCGTTGACGTTCTCGAACGCCGGGACCGCGACCGCCGGGTCGAGCTTGTCCGTGTCCACCACATAGCCGTGGTTCTGCGAGGAGATGTACACGCGCCCCGTGGACAGATCGCGCACCGGATGGTTACCGCCGCGGTGGCCGTATTTCATCTTGTACGTGTCGGCCCCGTTCGCGAGCGCCATGAGCTGATGTCCGAGACAGATCGCGAAGATCGGCACATCCGAATCGTACAGCTTTTTGATCTCGGCGATGATCGAAGCGCACTCCTTCGGGTCGCCCGGGCCGTTCGAGAGCATGATGCCGTCCGGCTTCGCCGCGAGGATCTCCGCCGCCGGAGTCAGCGCCGGGTAGACCGTCACCTCGCAGCCGCGCGCGTTCAGGCTGCGTGCGATGTTCCGCTTTGCGCCAAGGTCAAGCAGGGCGACCTTCGGGCCGTCCCCTGCGAGCACATACTTCTCCTTGCAGCTGACCTTCTCCACCTCTTTGCCGGTCCTGTACGCGGCTATGCGCGGAAGGAGCTCGTCCGGCGAATAGTTCTCATCTGTCGTGATGCAGCCGTTCATCGTTCCCTTCTCTCTCAGGATTTTGGTCAGCGCGCGGGTGTCGATGCCGGAGATGCCCGGAATATCATGTTTCAACAGGAAGTTCTGTATCGTGTCCTCCGAGCGGAAGTTGCTCGGCATGCGGGACAGTTCGCGCACAATAAAGGCATCCAGCCAGGGACGATCCGATTCCATGTCCTCGTAGCAGATGCCATAATTTCCAATCAACGGATAAGTCATTACCACTGCCTGTCCCGAATAGGACGGGTCGGTCAATACCTCCAGATAACCGGTCATCGACGTATTGAAGACGATCTCGCTGATCACCTCGCGCGCCGCGCCGATACTCTGTCCGGTGAAAACCGTGCCGTCTTCCAGAATCAAGAATGCTTTCATACTTTTCCGGCTCCTTTCTCACTATGTCTTTGCATGAAACGCGCCGCACAAAAGCGGCACTCGTCAATCCAATTCTCAAATTGCTAAGATTCTACCATATCACAGTGCAGATTTCAACAGGTTTCCCAGTATAATTATGGAATAATTTTCATTGCACTTTTTTGCATTCGTATGACTCATAATATTAATTAACAAATCATTTATTGATTAATATATATTTTATGATATAATTATAGTGTTGCTGCCCCATACTGGTGACAGAAAGGAGGTGGTGCAATGGACAGTTTAATAGCATTTTATATCGCTGTCATGGGTGCTATAGTAAGTTACTATATCATCAAATGGTTGGATAGCGATCGATAAACAGCAGCCTCGGCCTGATCCACCGCATACGGATAAGAAAATCCCGGAGAGTAGCAGTCTCCGGGATTTTCGCGTTTCATTTGTTGGACATTTTAACAGCATTTTGAAACATAGTTTATTATAGCACAGGCATACAGAAATTACAACTGCCTTTTTCAAATTTCTAAGAGTTTTTCTTCCTTACAGGCTGTTCAGCCCTTTCAGCATATTCTCGAGCATCTCCGCATCCGCTTCCTGTCCCGCGAAGCTCATCACGCCGCGCAAGGGCATGTACTGCATCATCGCCATGCCCATCTCGTCGGACACGGCCTCGGAAGCCGCCTCAGAATCTCCTCCGCCCCCGCCGAAGACCTGACGGAAGCCGTCAAGGATCGGCTGGATCACCTTCTGCGCGTCCGGATCCGCCATGATATCCATAAAGATGGAATCCTTCGTGTAATGCTTTTTCAGCTTCACCGTGCTCTGCACCGTGACGGTGCCGCAGACATCGATCGCGCGGGACGACTGCCCGACCTCGATCGTGAACTCGCCGCTCTCCACGTGCCAGTCCTTCAGCTCCGTGTTCCAGTAGGCGAACGCGCGCTTGTCGAGTGTGAACGTCACATCCTTGCTCTCACCCGGCTGCAGCTCTATCTTCTCGAAGCCTTTCAGCTCGCGCACCGGACGCAGGACCGTACTCTCCTTATCGCCCACGTACAGCTGCACGACGGTCTTGCCGGCGCGGCTGCCCGTGTTCGTCGCGGTGACGGTAACAGTCAAAGTGTCCTGATCCGTGATCTCGCTCTTGCTCAGGCACAGATTCGAGTACGCAAACGTCGTGTAGCTTAAGCCGTGCCCGAACGGGAACAGAACGTCCATTTTCTTCTTATCGTAATAGCGGTAGCCGACGAATACGCCCTCGCGGTAGTCCGCCGTATCGCCCTCGCCGCCGTAGAACAGGTAGGACGGATTGTCCTCCAGCTTCAGCGGGAAGGTCTCCGCCAGATGCCCGCAGGGATTCGCGTCGCCAAAGAGCACATGCACCGTGGCGAGCCCGACTGCCTGACCGCCAAGGTACGCTTCGAGAACCGCGCTCACCTTGTCGATCCACGGCATCTCCACCGGTGAACCGTTGTGCAGCACGACCACCGTGTTCGGATTGGCCGCCGCCACCGCCTCGATCAGCTTGTTCTGGCTTGCCGGAAGCGCCATGTGCGTCCGGTCGTAACCCTCGGATTCATAGGAATCCGGAAGTCCCGCAAACACCACGGCCACCTTCGCCGCCTTTGCCGCCGCTACCGCCTCCGCGATCATCGCGTCGGTCGCGTCGTCCTGCTCGACGCTGTAGCCCTGCGCGTATGTTACCTTTAGGCCCTGCGCCGCCTCCAGAGCGGATGTAGTCTTGAAGCAATTGATATGGCTGGAACCGCCGCCCTGGAAACGCGGTTTTTCCGCAAACTCACCGATAAACGCCACCGCGTCCTCCTTCGCAAGCGGAAGAACGCCGTCGTTCTTCAGCAAAACCATGCACTCCTCCGCGATCTTCGCGGAAAGAAGATGATCCGCCTCTTTGTCCCACTCGGTCTCTGGCTTCGCGTTCTTCAGATACCGCTCGTTGATCGTCAGGATCCGCTCCACGGCCTGGTCCACCAACGCCTCGTCGAGCTTGCCCGCACGGACCGCCTCGACGATCTTCTTGTCGTTGACTCCGCCGGAAGACGGCATTTCGAGGTCAAGTCCGGCCTCAATGCCCTCCACACGCCCGGAGACCGCGCCCCAGTCGCTCATCACATAGCCCTTGAAGCCCCACTCGTCGCGCAGCACCTCGGTCAGAAGCCAATGATTCTCTGAGGCGTATGTGCCGTTGATGCGGTTGTAAGAGCACATCACAGTCCACGGCTGCGCCTTTTTGACCGCGGTCTCAAAAGCCGGGAAATAGATCTCGCGCAGCGTGCGCTCATCCGCGTTGGAGC
Organism: uncultured Lachnospiraceae bacterium; assembly: GCA_947591155.1. GTDB lineage: Bacteria > Bacillota > Clostridia > Lachnospirales > Lachnospiraceae > Choladousia. Next base: position 22,650 of record CANQDA010000040.1, on the reverse strand, counting down.
TCGAGCTCATACGCCTGTGCTCCTGGTTGTTCGCCGCGAAGTGCTTGATCGACGTGCCGACGTTCTGGCTCTGTACGCCGTTAATATGCGCCGCCGCCATCTCGCCCGCCAGATACGGGTCTTCCGAAAGATACTCAAAATTCCGCCCGCACAGCGGGGAACGCTTGATGTTCACGGCCGGCCCGAGGATCACGCTCACCTTCTCATGCTGGCAGCTCGCGCCGAGCGACGCGCCCATGCGCCCGATCAGCTCCCGGTCAAAGGATGCCGCCGTCGCGCAGCCCGCCGGCATGCACACTGCCTTGATGCTGTCGTTGATGCCCAGATGATCCACCTTGTCGTCCTGTTTGCGCAGGCCGTGGGGGCCGTCTGAGACCATGACGGACGGGATGCCCAGACGCTCGACCGGCTTCGTGTGCCAAAAGTCCAGCCCGGAGCACAGCCCCGCCTTCTCCTCCAATGTCATCTGGGAGATCAGTTCTTTTATGCTGCTCATATTCCTTTTCATTCAGCTCCTCTCGCAATATACTTTCGCACATAATAACATTTTATCAAAACAAAATCCAGTCCCTTTTATCAGCCTGAATCTCTATGCCATAAGATCCACCGTGGACAGATCCCACTCCTCGTGGATCTTCGGCACGTCGCTGATGAGGCGCTTCGTGTAAGCCGCCTTCGGATTCAGGATCACCTCGTCCGCTTTGCCGTACTCCACAAACTTACCATGCTCCATGATGTAGACAGTGTCGGAAATGTAGTAGGCAAGGCCGATGTCATGGGTGATGAAGATGACGGTCATGCCGATCTCGTCGCGCAGATTCAAAAGCATGTCGAGGATCGTCGCCCTGGAACACGCATCGACCATCGAAGTCGGCTCGTCCGCCAGCAGGATCTTCGGCTTCAGCAGGAAGATGCGGGCGATCATCAGCCTCTGCATCTGGCCGCCGGAAAGCTCAAACGGATACTTGTTGGTAAGCTCCTTGAACTCCAGGTTGACGAAATGACAGGCCTCCGTCATCATATTGAATTTTTCTTCCTTGGACAGATTCTTCCCGCCGCGCATATGAATGCAGTCGAGCAGAACCGTGTCGATCTTCTGGAACGTATTAAACGAGGAGAACGGATCCTGGAAGATCGCCTGAATGCCCTTCCAGTACTCTCTCTTCTTCCTGCCGCTGGAAATGTCCCTGGGCTTACCCTGGAAAAAGATCTCTCCTTCCGTCGCGTTGCTTAAACCCAAAAGCATCTTTGACAGCGTCGTCTTGCCGGAACCGGATTCGCCCACGATCGAGACAAACTCGCCCTCGTGGAACTCAAAATCCACATGGTCCACGGCCACAGTCTTCTTGTTTCCGAAACCGAAGATCTTCGTCACGCCCTTGCCGGACAGACAAAGCGGTGCATTGGTAAAATCTTTTGTTACACGTGCCTCACTCATTGCCATACACCTCCCTCAGTTCGTCCACGCCCATCAGACAGCGATACATCCGGTTCTCTTCGAACTCTTTCTCCGGGATCGCGGAATACCGGCACTCGGGCTTCGCGTATTTGCAGCGCGCCGCGAAACGGCAGCCGTCCGGCGGACGCTTCAGGTTCGGCGGAGCGCCCGGGATCGCGGTCAGCTTCTGTCCGCGCGTGCCTTCCTCCGGCACCAGAATGGACTTCATCAGGCCGTGCGAGTATGGGTGAACGGGATCAAACACCATCTGCTCCGCGCTCCCCTTCTCCACGAGCTGGCCTGCGTACATGACCATGATGTCGTCCGTCACGTTGTATAAAAGCGGAAGCTCGTGCGTGATGAAGAGCATCGATTTGATATAGCCCTTCTCCATCAGCTCGCGCATCATCTTGATGACCATCTTCTGGCTCGTCACGTCCAGGGCCGAGGACGGCTCGTCGGCGATGAGTACCTTCGGATTCAAAATCGTGGAGACCGCGATGACAGTACGCTGCTTCATCCCGCCGGAGAGCTCCACGGCGTGCTTATTCAACGCCTCAGCCGGAAGTCCCAGCTCCGCGAATCGTTTCTCCGCCATCTCCCGGATCTCTTTCTTGTCTTTCTTCGGATCGTGCGCGTGTACCACATCCTCAATGAAACGAATGATCTTCTGCGTCGGGTTCAGCGCATTCATCGCCGCCTGCGGAATGTAGGCGATCTCCGTGCCGAGGATCGTCTTGCGCACCGTGTCGGGATCCATGCCGGAAATGTTCTTTCCGTCGATGATGATGTCGCCGCTGATGTAATGCAGGGGCGCAAAGTAATATCCCATCATGGACAGCGCCAGCGTGGACTTGCCGCAGCCGGACTCACCCGCGATACCGAGGCTCTTGCCCTCCTCGATCGTGAAGGAAACGCCGTCCACCGCGTACACGTCCTCGTGGAAACGCGTAATATATTTTGTCTTGAGGTTCTTGACCTCCAACATTGCTTTTCCCATAGTTCCCTCCTTAATCTCGCAGCGTGGGGTTGAACACCTGGTCCAGACCTGTGTTCATCAGGTTCAGCGAGAACGAGATGAGGGTGATCGTCAGGATCACAGGGAAGTAAGCCCACCACGAGCCATTGGTATGAGCGGAATAAAGCATCGCCCAGTTCATCATGAGTCCCAATGTCGGAACCTCAGTCGTCTTCGGTCCAAGTCCCAGAAGACTCAGCTGCGCCTCACTGAGGATACCGGAGGAAACCTGCAGGATAAACGCCATCACTACATAGGAAGCTATGTAAGGAAGAATGTCCGTCAGCACGATGCGTACCAGACTGTGCCCGGACAGCTTGCTCAAATTCACGTGATCGCGGTTCCGAAGGCTGATGACCTGCGAGCGCACGCTACGCGCCGTCCATGTCCAGCTCGTGAAACCGATGACGATCGCCACCACCGCGGCGCCGCGCTGCTCCTGTCCAATCGAATAGGAGATCAGGATCAGCAGGACGAAGCCTGGGATGACTGTGAAGATATTCGTCACAAACATGATGATGTCGTCCAGAATACCGCCCACGTACCCGGCGAGCAGTCCGAACGTCAGACCGATCAGCGTCGCCACGATACCGGCGATCAGGCCGATGCGGATCGACGTTCCCGTAGCGCTGACAAGTTCCTTTAACACGTCACGGCCGAAGTTATCAGTGCCCAGCGGCAGCGTCTTCACGTTCGCCACATCTTTCGTATTCACATAATCCGTATCGAGGATCTTCTTCGTCTCCTCCAGCTCGCCTTCTTCATTCTTGTCGGCGATGCTGATGCTGTCGCTTCCGCCCATCTCCTTGAGCGATTTGTCCAGACGCCCGTAGTAAAGGATCTTCGCGCGGATCATTCCCTTCGGCTTCGCCGAAGGATCGTAATACTCATCCCACATCTCGAGCATCTTCTCGGTGTCGTTGGTATCGAGATCGGAGATATCCGCTCCGACCGCCTCGAACCACTCAACCATCGCCACTTTGTCCTCTTCCGAGAGGCTCGTGCCGAGACGCTTCTCCGCCGCGTCCGGCAGGCGGAAAGTCGAGACCGGGGATTTCGTCGCGTCGTAGAGGGACACATAGGTGCCCGGCTTCGCGAACGTACCGACGCCGATCTGCTGCAACGGGTTGCCCGGATTGATCAGCGGGTAGATGAACATCATCAGCAGGATCGCCACGAAGATGATAAAGCCTGCCACAAACTTGGAGGAATGGAACACCTGACGCAATGTATTTTTCATGGCCGATCCCTCCTTTACTCAAACTGCGCGGCCTTGACGCGCGGATCGATGAAACCGTAGATGATATCCAGCAGGAAAGTCATCACCAGCACCATGATCGTGATGATCAGGGTCGTCGCCGAGATCAGCGGATAGTCCGCTGAAGTGACGGCCGAGTACATCGTGCTGCCCAGCCCCGGGTAGGAGAAAATGATCTCCGCCACGAGGGCACCGCCGATCATCGTGCCGATGCTCATCGCCAGACCGGTCACCTGCGGGAGCATCGCGTTGCGGAACACGTAGCCCACAATCTTGCGGTCCTTGATGCCGAGGAAACGGGAATACTTCACATAGTCCGCATTCAGCTCGTAGATCGACATGGAGCGCATGCCGACCGCCTGACCGCCGATCGAAATGATGACGATCGACCAGAACGGCAGCTGATAGTGTGAGATCACGGACTTAATGAAGTTCCAGCTCAGGTGCGGGATCATGTCAAAGGCGTAACCGCCTGAGATCGGCGCGATCTTCAGATACACGCCGAAGATCACGAGCATGATGACGGCCATGCCGAACGCTGGAACATTGCCGAGGAAAAGCGCAATCGGCAGAAGCACCTTGTCGTACCCCTTGCGGATGTACGCTGCCAGCGCTCCTAAGATGTTCCCTAGCAACCACCCCACGAGAATCGCTGGCAGCTGCAGCGCAATGGTCCAGCCGATGGAGCTCGCGATAATATTGCTCACGGAGCGCGGATACTGACTGAAGGACAGACCGAAGTTTCCGTGGATCGCGTTCTTGCAGAAGCGGAAGAACTGCTGGATCATCGGCAGGTCCGTTCCGAATTCCTTCTGGTAACGCTTGTAGATCTCCGCGACCGCGGAGGCGTCACTGTTGCCGCCCGCCAGCTTGCCGGTGATCGACGCCACGGGGTCGGCCGGCATCAGACGCGGTAAAATGAAATTCAGGATGACAGCCACTATGAACGTAACCACAAACCAGAGCAGCTTTTTCCCGAAATATTTTCTGTAACCTTTCATGGTAAGTTCCTCCTTGTAAAGTTGCCTTCAAAAGAAGCGGCCATGCTCCGAAGAGCATGGCCACTCCAAAGCTATCGATCAGCCAACTAATTCAAGATTGTACAGAGCTGCGATACCGAAACCGTCGGTGCAGTCTGCCGGAGGAACGAGCACTTCCGTGCCGTCAGCCATCGTGTAGGTGCTGCCCTCATACGGATAGTTCGTCCATACGGACTCGTTCACCGCGTGGAATACGGAAGGACGATACATCAGGGAGAAGCTCGGAACCTCGGTCAGATAGATCTTCGTCAGCTCTGTGTAGAGGTTCTTCAGCTCAGCCTCGTCCGTGGTAAGCGGGATCTGCTTGATCAGAGCGTCCGCTTCCTCGTTCTTGTACTGACCCCAGTTGCCGGACCAGTTGTTGGTAACTCCTACGTAGTCCATGCCCATGAACTGATTGATACGTGTCCACGGATTGGACGGTGTGGAAGCATCCGGAGACCACATGAAGATCGCGTACTCGGTCTGATCCGGATCCGTGAATACGGTATTGTAAGCATCTGCTTCCGGATAGTATGTGGTGATCTCAACACCGATTGCCTGTCCAGCTGCCGCTACAAGCTCCATGGAAGCCTGCCAGTCTGTCCAGCCGTTCGGGCAAACCGCGTTCAGGGAGATCTTCTCGCCGTTGTACTCACGCCAGCCGTCGCCGTCGGAGTCAACCAGGCCTGCCTCGTCCAGAAGAGCGATCGCGCCTTCTACGTCGTTGCCGGTCCACTGAAGATCAGCAACCGCATCGTGATCGTAGAGCGCCTGCTCGCCGTCGGTCGGGTTCATCAGAGATCTCGGAACATCCGCGAAACTCGGGGACTGGCCCGTCATAGCGTTCGCAATGATGGAATCGTAGTCAACCGCGATCGCGATCGCCTTACGAAGAGCGGTGTTCTCAGCGAGTACCGGCATGTTCATGTTGAACCATGCAGTCGGCATCGTCAGGCATACGCCGTACGGAGCCTCTTCATAGTAGGTGGAGATCGGAAGTCCATCCTCGAGCCACAGGTTCTGTACGTTGCCGATGAACTGCTGGCAAACGTCAACCTCGCCGGCCTTCAGAGCGTTCTCACCTGCAGGGTTGTCCGCGTAGATCGCATGTGCAAGGTATTTCGGAACCGGAAGCTTGCCCCACATGGAAGCATCCTGTCCCCAGTAATTGTCGTCGCGTACGAATACGACCTTCTGATCGTCCGCGAAATACTTCGTGTACGGGCCGGACCATACGACATCGTCGCCCGGATCGTTCAGGATCGCCGTAGCGTCGCCACCGTTGCGCTCGTAGCAGGTGTCGATCCATGCAGCCTGAGCGATCGGTGTCAGCTCAAGGAAGTCGAGGATCTTCAGCGGGTTCACCGGCGCGCCCTCGTCGTTCAGCTTCGCGTTGATCGTAACGCTCTTGCCCTCGCCCTCAACGGACTCGATGTACGGGCCGTAGCTGGAGCCTGTGCCGTTCGCGATCTCCACGCCTACGTCGAAGGTGCGGATAACGTCCTCAGCCGTAACGTCCGTGCCGTCAGACCACTTCGCAGCGTCCTTCAGCGTGAAGGTCAGAGCGGTCATGTCGTCATTCCACGCGTAGTCGTCGTTCGCGAGAAGGCCGTAGAGCTTGCCGTCCAGAACGTTCCACATATAGAGCGTCTCGAACATCACCTCACGCCAGCCTGCGCCTGCCGCGATACCCATCGAGTTGTTCTGGTTCGTGCCGATCGGGTTCCAGCTGTTGACAGCGCCCCACTGCTGGCCTGCGAAATAGAGCGTCTCCTCACGCGGGAGCTCAACATCGCCTGCAGCCTCGTCCGCGAGCGCCGCCGTGCTGACTACCATGGAAAGAACCATAGCCATCGCCAGAAGCATTGAAATCAGTTTCTTCATTACATATCCTCCTTTTTGAATGAATTTTTTCGGCCCGCCTCGGGACCAGTAAGTAAATATATCATACAATTATTTTGTTTTCTTGTCAATGTGTACAAACAAAATTTTAAAAATAATTGCAAAATAGACAAATTTAACACAAGGAAAAACAAATGTACGCGGCAGAGGGATTTTCCGTTTCCAAAATATACAAAACAAAGGGGAATCGTTTCCAGTAAATTGTTGACATTACGCAAGGGCTATCTTAAAATGTGAATGGAAAAAACCTCATAAAAACAATCTTTAAACTGTATCGTACATGGAATACCTGCAAGACATTCGTTCTGCAGAAGAGACATCGCTATGGAAGCAAAATACCTGCAAGACATTCATTCTATTGGAGGTGCGATTATGAAAACGATTTCTTTAAACGGCGCATGGACGCTCGACGTCTCAGAGGGTGCCTTTTCCTCTATCCCCGTGACGGTTCCGGGATCTGTCTACCACGATCTTCTGAGCGCGAACCTCATCCCTGATCCGTTCTACCGGGACAACGAAATGGAAGCGCTGAAGCTCATGGAGCACGATTTCACCTACAGCCGCAGCTTCACTGTAGATAAGACGTTTCTGAAATCGGACGCGGTCCTGCTGCGCTGCGAGGGTCTGGACACCCTCGCGGACGTCTACATCAACGACCAGCACGCCGGGTACGCCGACAACATGCACCGCAGCTGGGAGTTCGACGTCCGCTCGCTCTTGCGCCCGGGCGAAAATACGATTCGGGTACAGTTTGCCTCTCCTACGAAATACATTAAGGAAGCTTACGCCGAATCCCGCGCGGACGGCACCACGGACGCGATGGTCGGTTTCCCGCATATCCGCAAGGCGCACTGCATGTTCGGCTGGGACTGGGGTCCCCGCCTGCCCGACGCCGGCATCTGGCGTCCGATCTCTCTGATCGGCGTAAGCACGGCGCGCATCCGCGATGTGCTGGTGCTGCAGCATCATGAAAACGGCAAAGTCTCTCTGGAGGTATGCACGCATCTGGATCGCCTGACCGACGACCCGATCGGCGTCTACGTGACGGTCACTGCCCCGGACGGGACGGTGCTCACCGGAAAGAGCTCGCACTGTACGATCCCGATCTCCGATCCGCAGCTCTGGTGGCCGGTCGGCCTCGGCGAGCAGCCGCTCTACAAGGTTCACGTCGGGCTGGACGGGGAGGGGCAGCGGCTGGACGACTGGGAGGGCCGCGTCGGCCTGCGCACAATGACCGTCGAGCGCAAAAAGGACGAGTGGGGCGAATCGTTTGCCCACTGCGTGAACGGCGTCTCCGTGTTCGCGATGGGCGCCGACTACATACCGGAGGACAACCTCCTGCCCCGCGTCACGCCGGAGCGCACACGCCGTCTTCTCGAAGACGCGAAAGCCGCCAACATGAACTGCATCCGCGTCTGGGGCGGCGGTTATTATCCTGAGGATTCCTTCTACGACATCTGTGACGAGCTGGGCCTGTTGGTCTGGCAGGACTTCATGTTCGCCTGCGCCGTGTACGATCTCACGGACGCGTTTGAGGCGAACATCACCGCCGAGTTTGTCGACAATATCCGGCGGCTGCGCCACCATCCGTCGCTCGCGCTCTGGTGCGGCAATAATGAGATGGAGCAGTTCGTCTCGGAGGGCGAGTGGGTGTCCTCGAAGCGTCAGGTAGCGGATTACATCAAGATGTACGAGTATATCATCCCGAAGGTGCTGAAAGTCGAAGACCCGCAGGCGTTCTACTGGCCCGCGAGCCCGAGCAGCGGCGGCAGCTTCGACGACCCCCGCGATCCCTCCAGGGGCGACGTCCACTATTGGGACGTCTGGCACGGTCTGAAGCCTTTCACGGATTATCGCAATTATCTGTTCCGCTATGTCTCGGAGTTCGGCTTCCAGTCGTTCCCCTGCATGGCGACCATCGAGAGCTTCACCGAGCCGGAGGACCGCAACGTCTTCTCCTACATTATGGAAAAGCACCAGCGCAACGCCTCAGCGAACGGACGCATCGTGTCCTACCTCTCCCAGATGTATCTCTATCCGGGCGATCTGGACCGGCTGGTCTACGCCTCCCAACTGCTGCAGGCGCAGGCAATGCAGTACGGCGTCGAGCACTGGAGGCGGCACCGCGGCTGCTGCATGGGCGCGGTCATCTGGCAGCTCAACGACTGCTGGCCGGTGGCGAGCTGGTCGAGCATCGACTACTTCGGCCGGTGGAAGGCGTTGCATTACTATGCGAAGCGCTTCTTCGCGCCGGTGCTGATCTCCTGCAAGGAGGAGGGCGTGCTCAGTCAGGACACGAATGTGAACGCTGAGCCATATGATCTGAAAAAGAGCGCACAGCTGAACGTGAGCAACGAAACGATGCAGACCTTCTCCGGCAAGGCTCACTGGGCGCTGCGCCGCGCGGACGCCTCTGTGATCAAGGAGGGATCGTTCGATGTGGAAGTTCCGGCTCTCTCCGCCGTATGGCTGCCGGAGCAGGATTTCTCCGATCAGGAGACTTACGGCTGCTACTATTCCTATGAGTTGACAGACCGAAATGGCGCGACCGTCGGCGAGGGCACGGTGCTCTTCTGCGCGCCGAAGCATTTCCGCTTCCTCGACCCGGCGCTTACAGCGCGCATCGAGGGCGACGAGGTGGTCGTCACAGCAAAAGCCTACGCCCGCAGCGTGGAGATCCAGTGCGGCCCGGACGTCGTGCTCGAGGATAACTACTTCGACATGAACGCAGGGACGCGCCGCGTCCGCATCGTGCGCGGAACGGCGGACGGCGTAAGGGTTCGCAGTGTATATGACATTCGATAACTTCCTGTTTAGTTCACTTTGACAAACAATGCGCCGTGCCCCTCAAAAAGCCTACGGCTTTTCTCGGTCGCGGGCATTCGCCCTATAAATACGCTGCCTCACGAAATTGCCTGCAAGCAGGCATTTCGTGTTCCACCGTATTTGCACGGCTCATTGCTTACGCGCAAAACAGGAATTCACTTCCTCGCTCCTAACGCATATTTTAATAGCGAATCCTTTCGTCGGAGCGATCTATGAACATGAATCTTATGGAGCGGCATCTTACGGCAGCACAGTCCGATCAGCCAGACCGTGGCGAACTTCAGGTTACGGTATTATCTGAGCAGAATGTGCCTGTCGCCGATGCCGTCGTCGACATTTCCTACACCGGAGACCCGGAAAATACTCTTGAGGAGCTCAGGACAAACGCAGCCGGACGTACCGAGGTTGTCGAACTCGACACACCGCCCGTAGAGTACAGTCTTCAGCCATCCGCCAACATGCCCTACTCGGAATACACGCTCCGCGTCACGGCGCCCGGATATGAGCCGGCCGTGGTGAGCGGCACGGAAGTCCTCAGCGGAGAACTCTCATTGCAGAATGTCCGGCTGCATCTTTTTCGTGCGGGTGAACAGCCGGACAGCATCGTCATTCCGGATCATGTGCTGTATGGGAGCTACCCGCCCAAAATTGCCGAGGATGAGATCAAGCCAGTCAACACAAGCGGCGAGATCGTACTCGACCGTGTCGTCGTTCCGGAATATGTCATCGTACACGATGGGCCGCCGCGCGATACATCGGCCGCCAACTATTACGTGCGCTACAAAGATTACATCAAAAACGTCGCCAGCAGCGAGATCTATGCCACCTGGCCGCGCGAGACACTCATCGCAAACATTCTGGCGATTGAATCTTTCACGCTGAATCGGGTCTACACGGAATGGTATCGCAACATGCGCTATGATTTCACGATCACATCTTCCACTGCCTACGATCAGAAATGGAGCCGGGGGCGCAACATCTTCCAAAGCATTTCCGACGTAGTGGACGAAATTTTTCTGAATTACCTGTCGCGCCCGAATGTGCGCCAACCGATCCTTACACAGTACTGCGACGGCCAACGTGTACAGTGCCCGAACTGGCTCTCCCAGTGGGGCAGTGCCGATCTAGGAGAAAACGGCTACGACGCACTTTCCATCCTGCGCTACTACTACAACGATTCCCTCTATATCAACGTCGCCGAAGAGGTATCCGGCATCCCGGAATCCTACCCGGGTTACGCGCTCAAAATCGGCTCGTCAGGCGCAGATGTGTTTAAGATTCAGGAACAGCTCAACGCAATTTCTAACAACTATCCACTGATTCCGAAACTGATCCCCGATGGAAATTTCGGGGAACGCACACAGGAAGCAGTTCGGACTTTCCAGTCCATCTTCGGCCTGACATCGGACGGGATCGTTGGCCCGCGCACTTGGTACCGCATTCAGGAAATCTACGTCGCCGTCACAAGGCTGGCAGAGAATATCGTCTGACTAATAGAAAAAGGATGTTCCGAAAAATATCAGCTTTCTCTGATATCTCCCGGGACATCCTTCGTACTTCCTGTACTTCTTTACTTTTCTCACGAAGTTCAGTGAATATCCTTGCGGCAATAGTTCCGGTACGCCGCCGCCACGCCGAAAACCGCAAAAAGCATTCCGATCATGACCAGACGGACATCCAGCCTTCCGTCCGTGACAACATCTACGCCCTCGCAGTACCCGAACGGAGTAATATATTTAAGAAATTTTACTTTTCCGCTCATATTCGCGATCAAATTCAGAAAATACAACGCCGTAGCGATCCCCAGACCGATCCCGAACCCGCCGCGGCGCAGAAATGCGGATATTCCGAAACAGATCGCCGCCAATTCGATCTGCAGCAGGAAACAGGCAAAATGCATCAGCAGGATTTCCCGCCACGGGATCGCCTCTTTGATCGCGCAGATGGAAAACAGCGATACCAACAATACGATCAGATTCATTGCGGCGATCTGCAACAGGATCGCCATCAGTTTTTCCGTCACCACACGCGTCCTCGATACCGGATGCGTCAGCAGGAACTCCGCCGTCCCGTCCCTTTCTTCCTTTTCCAGAGCGGAGATACCGATCAATGACGCGAAAAACGCGCCTCCCAGTCCGAGCACGTTCACGCACTCGATCGCGTAAAACCCCGTCAGCGTGCCGAAATTCAGTCGATCCATGCCAAACGCCGCCGCAAAGCTTCCCATCGCAGCAAACAGACGGCTGATCGACTCCATTTGTCCTTTCATTTCCGGAAATACAAGCAGGCAGATCACGAGCAGGACAGAGATCGCGCCCGTCCATACCGCAAAGGAAATCCTGCCCTGCCGCAGTTCATGCTTTGTGAGTGTCATCGTTATACTCCTTTTCTTTCTAAGCTGTGCTCAACCTCGTGAAACCTTTGGTTTCCCAACCAAGGTGCGCTTCCACCAGACTCTAAATAATCTCGCCAAATGGCATATGTGTCCGTATGGCGCGACTCATTGCTTTCACGAATAGTAGTGCAGAAAAACCTCCTCCAGATCCGGTTCAGAAATCGAGAGATCGCGAATCTCCCCGTCGGCAAGAGCCGCAAGCAGCACCTTTATCTCCCCGCTGTATAAGAAACTGCAGCCTTCCTGCGTTTCCCGCAGATCCTTCACTCTGCCGAGCGAGGCGAGATCCATACGTCCGTGAATACTGACGCGTTTTGCGTTTGATCTGGAAAGCGCTTCCACGCTGTCGCAGGCGATGATACGTCCCTCGCGGATGATCGCCGCCCTCGTGCAGTTGCGCTGTACCTCCGAGAGAATATGGCTGGAAAGGAAAACCGTCGTCCCCTCCCCGTTCCGCTCTCGGAGAATCTCGAAAAACTCCCTCTGCATCAGGGGATCCAGACCACCGGTCGGCTCGTCCAGAACCAGCAGCTCCGGCTCGTGCTGAAGTGCGCAGACGATCGCGACCTTCTTGCGGTTTCCGAAAGACAGCTCGTCCACCTTTCGGGAGACGTCCAGCTGCAACCGCTCGCACAGCGCGGCCGCATCATTCCGGCAATCCTTTTTCCGCAGATCGGCGGATAGTTTCAGAATATCCCGCACCCGCATTCCTGGATAGAACACAGCTTCCGACGGCAGGTATCCCGTCCGCGCGAGAATTTTCTCCTTCTCCGTCCTGATATCCATTCCCAACACCTGAGCCTCGCCACTACTCGGTGAAATTAGTCCCAGTAATGTCCTTATCGTCGTTGACTTGCCTGCGCCGTTCGGACCGATGAATCCGAAAAACTCTCCCTGCTCCACACTCAGGCTCAACTGCTCGATGCCACGGGTCAACCTGTCGGACGAGCCGTAATATTTTGTAAGTCCCTCTGTTTTTATCGCGTCCATAGGCTTTGCTCCTTCCCCTCCGTATAGTAAAAAACTCTGACAACCTACTTGTGATAAGCTGTCAGAGTTTCCTGATATAGTCCCTAGGGGAATCGAACCCCTGTTTCCGCCGTGAGAGGGCGGCGTCTTAACCGCTTGACCAAGGAACCATGCTCAGTCAGTATAACAGGAGTCAACGGAAAAAGCAAGACTTTTTTTCAAAAAGTTCAGGCAAAGTTCAGGTAAACGAGATTCCGTGGGAAAACGTCAAAAATCCCCTCGCGCATTTTCGCACATGCGCAGAAAATAGCGATGCACGCTCGTATCCCCGGACACCTCCGGGTGGAAAGACAGGGCGAGCTGGTTTTTGTATCGCACGGCCACGATACGCCCGTCCACCTCCGCGAGCACCTCAACGTCGCTCCCTACTTTCTCCACGTATGGCGCGCGGATAAAGTGCATCGGGATCGTACCGATGTGCTTCATTTCAGCCTCCGTGCGGAAGCTGCCGAGCTGCCTTCCGTAAGCGTTGCGCTTCACCGTGACGGGCAGTGTCCCGAGATGGCTTCCCTCCTCTCCGCTGATCCGTTCGGCGAGCAGAATCAGTCCGGCACACGTCGCCAGGACGGGAAGACCGCTCTCGATCTTCTTCCACAACGGCTGAAAAAGCCCGAGTTCCCGCAAAAGCTTCCCCATCACCGTGCTCTCCCCGCCCGGCAGTACCAGACCGTCCATCCGCCCGGACAGATCCGACCGCTGCCGGATCTCAAAGCACTCCGCGCCGAGCGCGCGCAGCATCTGTTCATGCTCCTCAAACGCGCCCTGCACAGCAAGTACGCCTATTCTCATTCCTATACTTCCTCCCGTTTTCTTTATTCTCCGTCTGTCAGCACAGCAGCGCAATGCTATCCGCCAACGTCCCCTTTCCGAAATTTGTCCAACCCAAAGTGTCCGACTGTAGCTTTGCCTTCCACATAATCCAGTAAATACGCCGGAACGGGTAGCGCACCCATCCCGAAGTGTCTGACCACGGCTCTACTTTCCCCGCTCCGCCATCAGAAGCGCGATCTCCTGTTCGTTGATGCCTACCATCGCCTCCCCGAGATTTTCCGAGAGCTCCGCCAGCAGCTTCGCGTCCTTGTAGTTCGTGACCGCCTTGACGATCGCTGCCGCGCGCTTCTGCGGATCGCCCGACTTGAAGATGCCGGAGCCTACGAACACGCCCTCCGCGCCAAGCTGCATCATAAGCGCCGCGTCCGCCGGGGTCGCCACGCCGCCCGCCGCGAAATTCACGACCGGCAGCCTGCCGTTCTCATGGACATATTTCACCAGATCATACGAGACCTGCAGCTCCTTCACGCAGTCGAACAGTTCATCCTCCCGCATTGAGCGAATCCTCGCGATCTCGCGGTTCATCTGCCGCATGTGCCGTACCGCCTGGATGACGTCGCCGGTTCCCGGTTCGCCCTTTGTGCGAATCATCGCGGCGCCTTCTTCGATCCTGCGCAGCGCCTCCCCGAGATCACGTGCCCCACAGACAAACGGTACCTTGAACTGCGTTTTGTCGATGTGATAAACGTCGTCCGCCGGGGAGAGCACCTCGCTCTCGTCAATGTAATCGATCTCGATCGCCTCGAGGATCTGCGCCTCCGCGAAATGCCCGATCCTGCATTTCGCCATGACCGGGATGGAGACCGCCTCCTGAATTCCTTTGATCATCGCGGGATCACTCATCCGTGAGACGCCTCCAGCCGCCCGAATGTCCGCGGGTATCCGCTCCAGCGCCATGACCGCGCACGCGCCCGCCTCCTGCGCGATCCTCGCCTGCTCCGGCGTCGTCACATCCATGATCACACCGCCTTTGAGCATCTGCGCCAGTTCCTTGTTCAGCTCATATCTTGTCTTTTCTGTCTGATTTCCCATTTTCCTGCTCCTCCTTTTTATTGATCTTCGTTCTTTCTCCTTCAAAAACTGCAAGGTAAATGCAGTTCCCTGTCCTGACAGGTGTACTCTTATCAATCCCTGCTCCTTTTCTTTCAAGAACCGCCCCGTAATTCAGATCTTTCCAAAATGGAAAATTATTTCGCTGTTTCACGGACTAAACTCTTTACAGATCGATTCTCTGCTATTATAATATCATCTGACTATTTTGAAATGTCCATTTTAAATAAATTTAATATGTCCAGAATTGAGGTGCCCGGCCAAATGCTCACATATTCTTTTTCCGACGTAGGGTCAGATTCCCTGTATCAGTATCTGTATAAATGCATCAAAAACGACATACTCACGCGCAATCTGCGCGCCGGGGAGAAGCTTCCCTCCAAGCGCAGTTTCGCAAAAAATCTGGGCGTAAGCGTCATCACCGTGGAAAACGCATACGCCCAGCTCATCTCGGAGGGGTATCTGTATTCCTTGCCGAAAAGAGGGTTTTTTGTATCTGATATCAGCATGCTTCCGCCAGAAGCGGCTTTCGGCCAAAACGGCCCGGTTCAATCTCTTTCTGACGCGATGAAGCGGGCAAGCATGACAAATCCCGCCGGAAAATCATATCCCCCGGACACTGAGGAGACGGCCGAACGGACAACCCTGCCCGGAGCGGCCCATCCGCCAGACAGGACGAATCCGGCAGGACTCTTCGACACAGCCGACCGTCCCGCCCTGCTCATCGATCTGACCAGCAACCAGACCGACATTCGGAATTTTCCGTTCTCCATCTGGGCGAAGCTCGTGCGCGAAATCCTGAACGAGAATCAGCAGGAGCTCGTCACAAATCCGCCCTGCGGGGGTGTCTTAAAGCTTCGTACTGCCATTGCACGGCATCTGAGGGACTTCCGCGGCATCGTCGTCGCGCCGGAGCAGATCATCATGGGCGCCGGCACCGAATACCTCTACGGCCTGCTGATCCAGCTTCTCGGCTTTGACAAGACCTACGCCGTCGAGGATCCCGGCTACCGAAAGATCGCCCGAATCTACGAAAAGCACAAAGTCGCCTGCCGTCACATTCCCATGGACGAGAACGGAATCCGCATCTCAGCCCTCGAGAGATCGGGAGCCGACGTGCTCCATCTCTCGCCCTCGCACCACTTCCCGACCGGACTCGTCACGCCGATCAGCCGCAGATACGAGCTGCTCGGCTGGGCAGCCAGCTCGGAGAACCGCTATATCATCGAGGACGACTACGACAGCGAGTTCCGCATGAGCGGAAATCCGATCCCGGCGATGCAGAGCATCGATCTGTCCGAGAAGGTCGTCTACATCAACACGTTTACCAAGACGCTGGCCTCCACGGTTCGGATCAGCTATATGATCCTCCCGCGGCACCTCGCCGAGCGGTTTTACCGGGAGCTGTCGTTCTACTCCTGCACCGTGTCCAACTTTGAGCAGTATACTCTTGCGCGCTTCATCGAAAACGGTTCCTTTGAGAAACATCTCAACCGCATGCGCAGCTACTATCATAAGAAGCGCGACCTGCTGATCGACCGGATCCGGAAAAGCGAGCTGAACCCGCGCGCGCTCATTCGCGAGGAAAACGCTGGACTGCATTTCATTCTTGAGCTTCAGACTGCCCTGTCCGACGAGGAAGTCTGCACGCGCGCGCTTCAAAAGGGGCTGCGGATCGCCGCTCTCTCCGGTTTCTATGCGCAGTTTACGCCGGGGATCGAGCACCGCTTCATCGTCAACTACTCCGCGCTTCCCGAGGAACAGATCGACGAGGCAATCCGCATCCTCTGCGAGAGCATCGGCTGATTGCTCTATCTCTTATTCAACTTCGTACACCGCCGTCCCGAACGGCTGCAGTTCACACGCTCCGGCGCAAGTCTCGCCCGTGTACATCAGCTTCATCGGGCGTTTCAGCGTAACCATGCGCACGGCGTCCATGAAGTTGAGCACGAAGTAGTAGTGTTTTCCGTTCTTCTCTCTCCGGACAAGCTGCACCTCCGCCGGCGCCTCAATCTCCTCCGCGAAGGGCTCATAGATTCCGGTATACCGGAGCAGTTCCGCGACCAGCTCCCGGCTGAACGTGCCGCCATAGTGGATCGTGCGGCCTAGACCGAACTTCTGCTGCGTCATCGCCGCCTTCCCCACATAATAGCTGCTCTGATAGCGCGCGAGCACCTCCGTCCCCTTAAGCGGCTCCAGAATATCGTTGAACACTGGCGCCTCCAGCTCCTGTCCGTCCCAGTCCATCCGCACCGCATCCTCGTTCGGACTTGTGAAAGTGAAATCGCGCACGTCCGTCCCGGTCAACTCCCGCAAAAGTCCCGGCTGCGGCATCATCACAAATCTCCCGTTCATATCCTTTGTCCCGGCGCGGCAGCCGAGGATCAGCGTACCGCCCTGCTCGACGTACCGCTTCAGCAGTTCCACCCTCCGCTCGTTCATGAGCATCGGATGCGGGTAGAACAGCAGCGGATACTTTCTCAGCGCTTCCGCGCTCAGATCGTCCCTCACATAAATGATATCGCAGGGCGTGTGGCTAAGCTCCGAAGCGCAGAAGATCTCGCCCTCACTCTGCCGCGCAATGCGCTCGTGCCAGACATCCGCCTGGGTGTCCCACAGGTTGTCGTAATCCTTCAGCAAACCGAAAACCACGACATTCTCCGCGCCGCACAGTGGGTTCAGCGTCTTAAACTTCCGATAAAAATCCTTCACCTCGGCCAGCTTGCGATTGTCGCGGTTGTCGTAGTCCAAAATGCCGTGCCAGTACATCTCCGTCCCGAACGTGCAGGTCCGCCAACGGAAGAATGAGATCAGGTCCGCCCCCTGCGCGACGCTTTGCATCGCCCAAAGCGTCAGCTGCCCCGGCCGCGGCGCAGGACCCTCCATCCGAGTCGTCCAGCCGTTCGCCCCGGACTGCTGTTCCATAATGCCGAAATGCGGGCAGGCCGAGCGCGTCTCAAGCAGGTTGCGCGTCCATTTCCGGTCGTTCAAATCGTCCGACTCTCTCGGGTTCCGGTCCAGACCGAACGCAAAACTCGGGTAGGAATCGTAGGTGTAGGTATTCAGGCTTTCCTCCATCATCTGATGGTTGTCGAGGTTCCCGAAGATCCCGTTCGTCATGATGAAGTCGCCCGGTTTCTTGTACTTCTCCAGAATCTCCGACTGCATTTTGCAAAAGCTTCGGGCGCTGTGCGAGATGAAGCGATAATAGTCCAGGCGCAGGTGCGGATTCCAGCCCAGGTTCGCCACCTGCCTCGGCACGTCCACCTGCGCCCAGTCCGTGTAGGTCTGGTTCCAGAAGACCGTGCCCCACGCTTCATTCAGCGCATCCAGTGTCCCGTACTTTTCCCGTAAAAACGCGCGGAACGCCTTCGCATCCGCCTCCGAGTAGAACTCCGAAAGCTCGCAGTTGATCTCATTGTCGATCTGCCAGCCCACGATCGCCGGATGTCTCCCGTAGTGCCGCGCGAGCTCCTCCACGATACGCGCGCACAGCTCCCGGTACTTTGTCGCATTGTAATTGTAGTGCCGCCGTCCGCCATGCCGGTATGGCACTCCCTCCATCGTACAGTTCAACACTTCCGGGTACTTCTGCGTCAGCCAGGCCGGAGGCGTGGCTGTCGGTGTCCCGAAGACCACCTTCATGCCCTTTTTCTCGCAGAGCTCCATAAATTCGTCGAAAAAGGCGAAGGTAAATCTGCCCTCCTCCGGCTCGAATTTGTTCCACGCGAACTCTGCGATGCGGATCAGCGTGATCCCCGCCTCCTTCATCCGATCCAAATCGCTCTCCCAGAGCTCACGCGGCCAGTGTTCCGGATAATAACAGGTTCCCATCGTCATCTCAGGCCATACAAATCTTTGCATAAAACGCCTCCATTCTTCTATATAATTGCACACTTTCCCGCCTGCCGCCAAGATCAAATGTCTGTTTTTCATTTCCCGCGCCAGAGCTGTCTCTATCATACCGCAAACGGCGGACGCAGGCAAACTCAAAAAAACTCTTGCAAAACGCGTGAAGTTCTGGTAAATATGGTATGGGTAGATGTAAAGTGTTTGTAAAAGTTATGTAAAGTACGGCTCCGCATCGAAAACGGGGCAATCTCACAGAGAATAATGATGAAATCTCTCATCACTGTTTGTGCCGCCCAGTCAAAGACGGCGGAATGGAGATCAAGATGAATATATTTGATATCATTACGCTCCTCGGCGGTCTCGCCATGTTCCTGTATGGCATGCGCATCATGGGGGACGGCCTGAAGGAAAGCTCCTCCGGGACACTGAAGACAGCGCTGGAAAAACTCACGAACAAGCCGGTCAAAGCGTTTCTCCTCGGTCTGGGTATGACCGCCCTGATCCAGTCATCCACGGCAACCATCGTCATCACATCCGGACTGGTCGGCGCGGGAATCATCTCCCTGCACCAGTCGCTTGGCATCATCGTCGGCGCGAACGTCGGTACAACCGTAACGGGCCAGATCATCCGTCTGCTCGATCTGGACGCGTCCGGCACCTCCTTTTTACAGTTTTTCAAACCATCCACACTGGCGCCGCTCGCCCTGATCATCGGCATCGTCATCATCATGGGCCGAAAGACCAAGAATTCGGGCAAGATCGGCCAGATCATCATCGGCTTCGGGATCCTGTTCTCCGGACTCATGAGCATGACCGACGCGGTGAACGCGCTCACTGAGAGCGGGATCATCGAGCAGCTGTTCTCCCGCCTCGGGGACAATCCGTTTCTGGGCTATCTGATCGGCGCGGGCGTCGCCTTCGTTCTGCAGAGCTCCTCCGCGACGATCGGTATTCTGCAGGCGTTTTCCACCTCAGGCTTGCTCACGTTCAGCGCGATTTACGCCGTCCTGGTAGGCGTCTACCTCGGCGACTGTGTGACGACCGCCATCGTGTGCAACATCGGCGCGAAGCCGGAAGCGAAGCGCGTCGGTATCGTCAATATCCTGTACAACCTCGGAAAATCCGTTCTGATCCTCGCGGCCGTCACAATCATTCACAGGCTCGGCCTGCTCGACGGACTCTGGGACCGCGTCATGTACTCCGGCGGCATCGCCAACATGAACACAGTCTTCAATCTCGCCTGCGCGATCCTGCTGTTCCCGACGCTCGGCTTCTACGAGAAGCAGAGTCACCGACTGGTGAAGGACGAGCCGTCCGAGACCGGAAAATACGACGAGCTTCTCGACGCGCTCAGCCCGGTATTCTTCAGCACGCCGGCGCTCGCTTTCGGGCGCTGCTACGACGCGCTTCTGGTGATGTACGAACTGGCGCGCTCCAGCATTGACCGCGCGTTCGCCCTGATCACCGACTACGATGAAAAGGCCGCGGCCAAGATCGTGGAAGATGAGAACTACATAGACAGCATGAACGACCGGATCAGTAATTACCTGATCCAGATCTCCGCGCATATTACGGCGCAGAACCATCTGGAGATCATGAATCACTACTATTCCGTGGCGACTGAGTTTGAGCGTCTGAGCGACCATGCCATGAACATCGAAGAGATCGCCACCGATCTGCACGAGCAGGGTGCGTCCTTCTCCGACGCGGCTATGGAAGAATTGAAAGTGATACGGGAACTGCTCGAAACGATCCTCAATTACAGCGATGAGACATTTAAGAAGCGGGACGTGGCGGCGGCGCGCCACATCGAACCGCTTGAGGAAGTGGTCGACGATATGGTAAGCACGATGAAGGATCACCATCTGGAGCGTCTGCGCGCCGGTCAGTGCTCCATCTTCGCGGGTACGGAATTCCTGAACCTGCTCACCGAGATCGAGCGTATCTCCGACATCTGCTCAAACATCGGCGTGGCGACCATCGCGCGGACAAGTCCGGAGATCATGCACCAGGTGCACGACTACATCTCCGTGCTGCACTCAGGGCGCGACGCGAAGTTCAACCGGGAGTATCAGGAGGCGCACGACCATTATTTCAATCTGTTATAATATCTCTTTTTTGTTATTAGCAGTCGGGCATGATATAGCAACCATACGCAGTTCTTGATGATCTGACCCGGTCCGCGTCTGATTCAATCCACCTGGGACAGTTGATGCAGAAATATGGAATCCCATAATATTTTCAAGCGTCAAAAAAACAGTCGATGACATATCTCTGTCATCGATTGCTTCATCTCATCGTATGTTCTGTTTTATAATTAATTCAACTTCCTCTCTCGATTCCGGCTATGCACTCCCTCACCACATCCACGGACACATTCAATACATCGGCAATCTCCTCGTCCGAACAGCCGCGAAGCTTACGGGTAAGAATCTCCACTTTTCGGTTGGCTTCGTCTGCTCTCCTATCTGCTTCCTCCGCCCTTGCCTTTTCCTGCTTCACGCCGGCATCATAGCCACTATCATATCCACTATCATAACCATCCTCATAGCTGATCTTCTTCTCACACGAAATGTGGAATTCCTCGTCATATTCCTTCAACAACATCTCCGTCACCTCCGCTCTGTGCGCACGCAGTATGTCCGCCAGTATCCCTTCCCTGATACACTCCTCCACTGCCATATCGATCGCTTCCAGCAGCGAATCTCGCCCCACGATATGCCTCCTCACCGCCGCCACGAAATACGAGTACTCGTATAAAAGCGGGCACTTCTCCATGATCTTCGGGCTGTGTCCCTCATTGATATTGATCATGTGCGCCTTAAACTCCGCGCATGACTCCTTCACCGCGTCCCCGCCCTCCATGCTGTCTGTCAGGCGCAGGATCGTCTCATCCTCCATCTGCCTGCTCCCGTTGTAGAAGACATAATACCTTGGAACGGGAATCGCCAGACAACGGCTCGAATAGATGTCCAGCTTATTCAGCGCGATGTACTTTTTCAGCGCGGCCGCCATATAGATGAATCCCCGCAGCGGCATGTTGGGGTTGTATGTACTCTGGTGCTCGAAGACCGCCAGCCTCGAATCGATCAGGAAAGCCAGGTCATTCTTCATCCCCATGTAGATGAACCCTTCCATGGTGTAGATCTCCAGCTCGTCCGGATCCGCGTAATCACTCTCGTTGACAGCATTGTACAGGGAGAGCAGGTCCTCTTTCCTGTGAAAGATAAAGGCAAACAGCCCCGATTTGTACTCCCGGTTCGGTACGACCTTATTCTGCATAATTTCCGTATCCTCCTTTATTATACTTCATCTGGTGAAAATTATGCAAGCATTATACCGTACATTTCCCGCGAAATTTGTCAAACACTGTGGGCTGTGAAAACTTTTTTGTCGGACTGACAAAATGCCGCCGGAATGCTCATATTTTTATTGGTAAAACCTCTCTTCGTATACTATGCTCATTTCTTCTTTGCCTCAATCACGACCAACGCAGCCAGAAGAATCACTTGAAGAAACATTAATATTAATATCATACTGTATGCCTCCTTTTTTCATCGGTATGTTATCTCTAAGTTTTGAAATCGAGAAATAATACTCTCTTTTTCTGTTTCGGAAATACTCCTTGGAATAGACATGCTTTTCAGGTATTGAGTAGCGCCAGCATAGTAAGAAAGCGCACTTTCATTTATATGTTCTACCCCGTCAGGAACATCATAATGGCTATCTGTTTTTCCACCCGGATAGAAAATCAGCGTATCTTTACTTTTGTTAAAAACAACCCCTCCTATGGAACAATAATACGCGTTGCCCGGGTCAACCAAAATCTCTTGCAAAACATTACACCCTACGAATACAGCATTCAGTCCATCTAACTCGGGGGCACTCTTCAAATTTTTAGGAAGAGTAATACTTTTCAACGGACAATTTAAAAAAGCCTCGCCGTCTAATATGTGATATGCTCCCTTTCAGGTAGACAAGCGAAATAATAAAAGCTTGTTTGTCTGGAAGGGAGCATTTTATTGAGAA
>CANQDA010000039.1 GCA_947591155.1 uncultured Lachnospiraceae bacterium | reverse complement strand
CAGTTTAAGCAACAAGATGGGTAATTCCTTACTGGCTGTAAGGGGTATTAACCATAAATCTATTGTAGTAGGAAAAAGGATTCCCCACAAAAAGCAGCACTCCGTGAAATGATGGGCTCTTTCATGAAAGAGAACAATGTAAAGATCAAAGACGGAACGGATGTCAATTCGATCATGCGTGACATGATGTCCATTATCCTGGAAGGCGCCCTGGACGAAGAACTGGATGAGGAGCTCGGCTATTCCAAGTATGATTACCGTAACAAGGATACGGACAACAGCCGGAACGGCCATTCCCAAAAGACGATGCATACCAGTTACGGGGATATGGAGCTTGATATCCCCAGGGACCGCAAAGGCGAGTTTGAACCCCAGATCATCAAGAAATACCAGAACACGGTTACGCAGGACATGGAGGAAAAGATCCTCTCCATGTACGCCAAAGGCATGACTACAAATGATATCGAAAGCCATATGAGGGAGCTCTATGACATGGATATCTCTGACAGCACCATAAGCCGCATCACGGACAAGATACTGCCTGTCGTAAAGGAGTGGCAGGAACGGCCCCTGGAAGATGTCTATGCGGTCGTATTCATGGACGCGATCCATTACCATGTCCGCCATGAGGGACGCATCGTGAAGCGTGCGGTCTACATAGCGATCGGGATCGACATGAACGGGCGCAAAGACGTGCTGGGGATGTATGTGGGACAGAATGAGAGCGCCAAGTTCTGGCTGTCCATCCTGAACGGCCTGCGCAACCGCGGCGTGGAAGACATACTGATCGCCTGTGTGGACGGCCTTACCGGTTTCCCGCAGGCGATCGAAGCGGTCTATCCGCAGACAGAAGTCCAGCAGTGCATCATCCACCAGATCCGCAACACAACGAAGTTCGTATCCTATAAGGAGCTCAAACCGCTGATGGCGGACCTGAAACGTGTGTATACAGCCCCGACAGAGGAGACAGCCTTGCAGGAACTGGACAGCTTTGATGAGAAATGGAGCGGGAAATACCCGGAGATAGCCAAATCCTGGAAGGATAACTGGGCAAACCTGTCCACCTATTTCAAATATCCGGATGCAGTCAGGCGCCTGATCTATACCACCAATTCGATCGAGGGATTCAACCGTCAGCTGCGGAAAGTAACAAAATCCAAAACAGTCTTCCCGTCCGACGAGAGCCTGCTGAAAATGCTGTATCTGGCGACGATGGACATCACAAAGAAATGGACCGGCCACCGGCAGGACTGGGGGCAGATACATTCCCAGCTGGAGATTTATTTTGAAGAACGGCTTTCCTGATTATAGGCCGGGGAAGGGCTGCCGGAGGCAGTTCTGCTTGACATGCCCGAAACCGGCGTTATAATACAAGCAGAGGGTGGAACCTGAAAAAACGGCTCTGCCCTCTGGCAACTTATCACAAATCTTACGTCAGTTTTTTGAGTTTACACAAACTTTGAAACGGTCTCCGCTTAGCAGCGCACCTAAAATTTGATCAGCTTTAATCAATCAATAAAGCGGTTTAATAGTAGGGGCACTTTCTTATATTCATTTTAATTTTCATAGATTTCTCTATGGTATTTATGTATGCGATGCTGGTGCTCCGGTTGTAGGCGTATATGTGAGTGCCTCTTCACTTACTTCCCATGTATCACCATCTAATACTGCATACACAGTACCAGCGCCGTCCTTATTCGATTGGAATGAAATGGACATACCAATTATAGTAAATGCATCATGATCATTTTCATCTACAGTACCATCAGAATTAGCTGCACCAGCAAGTCCTACTGACGTAATGTTGACGTTAGTAAGATCTGCCATAGTTTCGATTCGGCCAAACGAACCATCAGCATCTTGCAAATCTGCCACTGCAAGCGTCTCATATTTTCCTTTAGCATATACTTCATCTGCTATTGCCTGAGCTGCAATATATACATTCCTCGCCTCAAGAACATATTGTTTCTTCTTCGCCTCATCAATCCACCCCAACAGAGCCGGTACCAGGATCGCGGCCAGGATCGCCAGGATCACCAGAACCACTATCAACTCAACCAGACTTACCAGATAAAATTATAATAAAATTTACTTGAAAAATGCTGTGCTATCTCATATAATATAGCTACAACAGATGAGTTGTAAGATGTGTTTTCGACTTGGGAAGAGAAAATACAGCTTTGTATGCGTTTATTAGAGAAAAATGAGAACGTGACGCTGTCAGATATGGAGATACAGTGGCACCCTGCTTTTTACGCAGCGGCGTATATTACATAGAGGGGCTTATGATCCCTGCACAGGTGGTTGTGACGAGAGAGCTTGACGGCGGAAAACATCGGAGCCTGAGGGTGCTTTCCAGAAACGCCCTAGAGGAGGACATCCGCGGGTTCGTCGAAGATGCACAGAAGCTCACCCGGCAGGGGGATCGCGAAAATGTGGACGCCATCCTGCAGGTGAGCATATCGGCGAATCATGGGTTGTATGATGAGATGAAAAGGAGGTCTCCGGATATGTGTGAAGCGATGAGAAGATTGATGTGGGATGAAATTGAGGCTGAAGTGCGAGAAGGAAAAATGGAGCAGGCAAGGAAAACGGCTTATAAGCTCCAGGATATGGGATTTCCAATTGACAAGATTGCAGGGGCAGTTGATGTCGGTCCTGAAATAGTACAGGAATGGTTGGCCGAGCGGGCTGTACTGACCAGATGAATGTTTGTACTATAAAATGGTTCCGTGGCTGGGAGTCTTTCATAAAAGACATCCAGCCATTTTTACTCAAAACAGCCTTGATGTCACAAGCAGCCACGTTAAAAAAACGGACTGTCTTCCCAGACAACTCAACCAGACTTACCAGATAAAATTATAATAAAATTTACTTGAAAAATGTTGTGCTATATCATACAATATAGCTACAACAGATGAGTTGTAAGATGTGTTTTCGACTGGGGAAGAGAAAATACAGCTTTGTATGCGTTTATTAGAGAAAAATGAGAACGTGTCACTGTCCGATATGGATATCCAGTGGCATCCCGCTTTTTATGCGGCGGCAGAGCTGGAGCTGTCTGCTGACCGGTTGGCGTTGGATTTCCAGCGGGAATACAACTTAAGCAAAAAGCCTCTCCAGATTGACCTTCTGGTTATCCGGAAACTGGAGGATGCGCGCATTGAGAACGAGATCGGCCGTATCTTCCGGCGGTATAATATCGTCGAATACAAGTCACCGGATGACGGGATGACAATAGATGACTTTTTTAAGACGGTTGGCTACGCCTGCATTTACAAGGGGCTCGGGGAAACAGCAGACCAGATCCCCATTGACCAGCTAACGGTATCCCTCTTCCGGGAGGGCTATCCCCGGGAGATGTTCCGCAGTCTGGAAAAATACGGGCTTGCGGTTAAAAAAGAATGCAGCGGCGTATATTACATAGAGGGGCTTATGGTCCCTGCACAGGTGGTTGTGACGAAAGAGCTTGACGGCGGAAAGCATCGGAGCCTGAGGGTGCTTTCCAGGAATGCCCTGGAGGAGGACATCCGCGGGTTCGTCGAAGATGCGCAGAAGCTCACCAGGCAGGGGGATCGCGCAAATGTGGACGCCATCCTGCAGGTGAGCATATCGGCGAACCATGGGCTGTATGATGAGATGAGAAGGAGGTCTCCGGATATGTGTGAAGCGATGAGAAGGTTGATGAGGGATGAGATTGAGGCTGAAGTGCGGGAAGGCCGGAAGGAAGGCCAGAAGGAGGGCCGTCGGGAAGGGAGAATAGAACAGGCAAGGAAAACTGCTTATAAGCTCCAGGATATGGGATTGCCAATTGACAAGATTGCAGGGGCAATTGATGTCGGTTCCGAAATAGTACAAAAATGGTTGTCTGAGCGTGCTGTACTGACCAGATGAATCCGCTTGTATTATAAAATGGTTCCGTGGCTGGAAGTTTTTCTGTAGAAGACGCAAAAGGGGCAGCGCCGTTTTTCCGGTTCTGCCCTCGTTTTACAATAGTATAAAGTTCAGTGGGGAAATTAAGAAACTGCCCCCGACTCACTGCCTGACTGATGTTTCAGAATTCCAGACTGTCCTCCGTGAGGAGAAAATATTTCATCCCCATGATTACAAACCCTTCCTCATTCCTCCAGGGCTTTGACGTTCCGTTCACGATCACTATTTTCTTGAATGAATCCGGGATATTTCTCAGCGAATGGAATTCCTGTGTCTGCTTGCCTTCCGAAGAGATATCATAGGCCACTTGAATATAATAGCGCTGGCTTCCCTGATTTGCCACAAAATCGACCTCCAGTTGCTTATGGGCCTGCTTTCCGTTGCTGCCTTTCTCATATACGTCGACAATGCC
Source organism: uncultured Lachnospiraceae bacterium (assembly GCA_947591155.1). Taxonomy (GTDB): domain Bacteria; phylum Bacillota; class Clostridia; order Lachnospirales; family Lachnospiraceae; genus Choladousia. The sequence continues at coordinate 27,746 of CANQDA010000039.1, read as the reverse complement.
GACGTCTACATTGTAACCGCGCACGAGCAGCTCGTTGTAGACAATATTCTCCATGATGTGAGTGGATTCCTGCTGCCGGAAATTCAGCCTGGCATTCCGAAGTCCCACATCCGTGAAATAATATTTCAAATTTGCGCCTACATATTTTCTTCCCTTGATATCATATCTGCTTGCTTTCGAAATCAGAAACGCTTCCGCCAGATAATCAATATGGCGGGAGATGGTCTTATTGCTGTAGCGGCTCCCCCTCTCGCTTGCAAAGGTGTTGGAAATTTTAGTCGGATTGGTGAGCGAGCCTATGGCGGAGGCGAGAATATCGACCAAAGTTCCGATCTCATCGACATTCTGGAGTCTGTTTCGCTCCACGACATCCTTGATGTAAACATTGGCAAATATACTTTTCAAATATTCCTCTTTCTGGCGCTCCGTCGTGAACTGCGCTACCTGCGGGAGGCCTCCGTATCTCATATACTCCTCCCAGGCATCCTCATAGTTGCCCTGAAATGCCGAATAGAACTCCGCAAAGGACAACGGGTAGATGCGGACCTCGTCTCCGCGGCCCCGGAATTCCGTCACAATATCGCTCGACAAAAATTTGGAATTGCTTCCGGTCACATACACATCGAGATTTGCCACACGGAGCAGGCTGTTGAGTACCTCTTCAAAACGGGGCATGAACTGCACTTCATCCAAAAACAAGTAATATTTCCCGTCGTCCTTCATCGCATCTTTGACGCACTGATAGCATTTCTTCGGATCCCTCAGTTCCTCGTTCTCGATACCGTCCAATACAATCTCAATGATATGGTCGCGATCAATTCCGGATTCCAGTAAATATTTTTTGAATAACACAAACAGCAGGAACGACTTGCCGCATCTTCGGATGCCCGTGATCACTTTGATCATTCCGTTATCTTTTCGGAGTTTTAACTGCTCAAGGTAAGAATCCCTTTTGATCTCCATATCCACGCTCCTTATTTTTGTGATTTACACCGATTTTAGTAATGAGATTATATCACAAATAATCTCCCGTCGCAATATCCCATTACTTTCTTATTCATTTGCATATTCTTAGTCATTTCCCCTAAGTTATGCGATTGGATGTTCGCGTGCATAGGATGAAAAGATATTTGTAGTCCTTTTGATATCGTGTTAAAATGGTACCGTGAAAATGAACTGTTTCAGGAGAGAAAATGTTGTACGATAAAGATATACGCGAGCCCCTGTTTGACTTTCTGGAAGCCCGGTACGACAAGGTGCGCGTGATTGAAGAAAAACAGATGGGGCAATCGCGTGCCGATATTGTCATGGTGCTGCCAAACGCGCTTGTGGGGATCGAGATCAAGAGTGATGCGGACACTTATGCCAGACTGGCCCGGCAGGTGAAAGACTATGACCAGTATTTCGACGCAAACTATGTCGTGGCAGGGACCCGGCACGCAATGCACATCGAGGAGCATATACCGCAGTGGTGGGGGATCATTACTGTGGAGGAGGAAGACGGCGCAGTCGATTTCTATGTGCTGCGTCGGGCGCGGGAAAATCCGAACGTGAATTGGAAGCGCAAGCTCGGACTGCTGTGGAGACCGGAGCTTGCGCGGATTCAGGAGAAAAATATACTTCCGCGCTATTCCGGCAAAAGCAGACTTTTTGTGGCGCAGAAAATTCTGGAACGTGTACCGCTGGAAATTCTGCGACCACAGATCAGCGAGGAATTGTTCGAGCGGGACTATCTGGAAATCAAAAACCGTCGCAGACTTGACAAGTCGACCAGACTTAAGAAAAGATAAAAAGAGTGATTTGTGACTTGATTTTTCACATAGATTCTGCTATTTTTTGTTTGTAACCCAAAATAAGTTACTATTTAAATCATGTACGCTATGAAAGATTATATAGAAAAGTGCTTACGGCGAAACATTACAATAAAAGATAACAAAAAGGTACTGAAAAGCCTTCCGCTAAGATTTGCAGGAAATTACTTCCTCTATACGGTATCGATGGATGGAGTGGAATGGATGCTGATGAGACCCAAAACGGAAATGCGTTTGAATGTGCTGAGGCATGACTGGCAGCAGGTCCAAAAAGTCTCCGGATTTCCCTGCGCGTTCTATTTCCTCAGCCTTGGCTATTATACAAGGGAAAACATGATGAATGAAGGGATTCCGTTTATCATTGAAAATCGGCAGATATTCCTCCCATTTCTTGGAATGCTTTTTTCAGAAAAAGAAAATCGAAAGCTGAAACCTGTCTGGAGAATATCCTTCTTAACACAAAAGCTTCTGCTCTGTGCTCTGTATGAAAAATGGCAGGACATGACTGTCACGAAAATAGCACAAAAGCTTGACGTTACGAAAATGTCTGTGAGCCGGTGCTTTGATGAAATTGAATATTTAGATATTCCTGTTCTTGATAAAACGGGAAAAAACAGGAAAATAGCTGTCGCTTGTACTCAGAAAGAACTGTGGGAAAAGCTTTATCCTGTACTGCGGAATCCTGTGATCACAAAGTATGAGTTGGCCAAAGATATCGCGCTTTCAAATAAAGCCGGAATCTCTGCGCTTTGCGAGTACTCCATGCTGTCGGATAACCCGTATCCCACCTATGGGATTATGAAAAAAGAACTGAAAGTAACAAATATAAAAGCATTTCGACAGGTCTCTGTCGGTGAGGAGATTGGCTGTATTGTACTGGAGCTTGGCTATTTTATTGACTATAGGAATAAGGGACTCCAAGATCCCTTTAGCGTGTGGATGTCCTTATCAGAAAAAGAAAAACAGGACGAGAGAATCGCAAAATCAGTCAATGAAATGTTGGAGGAGTATGTATGGTAAAAGGACTTGATAAATTCAGACAATATTTTGCAGGCTTTGAGGACCAGTATACTCTCTGCAATCCTTCTGGATGAGGATTACTACCAACTACTGTTAAGTGGAAAGGTAATCGAAAATGGGCTCTCCGTTCTCAGACCGGAATACCTGATCTTGTTCAAGGCAAAAGCATATCTGGATTTGAAAAGGAAAAAGGAACATGGGGACAGCATCAACTCTTACGATGTCAAGAAGCATAAAAATGATATCCTCCGCATTACAGCGGAACTTCTTCTTCAAAAAGCAGAGCTTCTTCCGAAATCCGTATATAGAGACTTCTCGGAATTTGTTAATACCCTGGAAGCGGAACCTTTTGACAGTAATCTGTTAAAGAATTATGGACTGGATCACCGGGATGTAGTTGAACGACTCAAAGAAGTCTTCCGTGTTTAAAGTAAGAAATTTCCTTCCTTCTATTGTCAAAAATGAAAGAACTCAAGAAATATACTGAAAAGACAAAGCGCTGCAGGCCTGACAAGTCTGGTTGAGTTGATAGTTGTGCTGGTAATTCTGGCAATCCTTGCGGCGATCTTGGTTCCGGCTTTGCTGGGGTGGATTGATGAAGCGAAGAAGAAACAGACTGTGCTTGAAGCAAGAAACGTTTATATTGCTACACAAACGATTGCCGATGAGCAGTATGCAAAAGGAGAAAAGAATGTTCTTGACTTATCGGAAGATGATGTGACAAGAATTGGCGAAATAGCAGATGTTGATGGGTTAAAGTTTCACTCGCTTTCAGTTATCAGCAATAAGGCAATTGCGACTGGTGATCATGACGCATTTACTGTTGTTGGTATGGCAATTGAATTTACACCTTCTAAAGGAGGCGCAAAAACATATGCTCAATTAGAGGGAGATACATGGGAAGTTTATGATGACACGGACTCTTTTACCGCCGCAAAAAATGAAGAAAAGGTTACATACATAAATCCAACAGAGGGATCATAATTTTATAGCGAATATTTAAGCACGGTGATAAATGATCCATATGCTTTACTGTTAAAAAATATAAGCATTCTATGAGTATATTTTACTTATTGAACAGCAGAGAGCTTCCGGCCATCCGCAGATGAAAGGAAGCTCTTGTATTTTAAATGAACAGAGGAGAGCGGTCTCTCTTTTGATTTTCCACTCGGTCAGTTTATACATTTATGGCCATACCAATAGTAGATGCATCATGATCTCCGGGAAAGTCAAAAATATATAGACAAAGAGGGTATCCTTTTAGTCATAATGACTTTTGGAATACCCTCTCTTGTTTAATTCATTATAATGTTGACGTTAGCTTTAAAAGAATCTTTCTACTTAACCTTAATCAGTGACTTCATCATCAAATTTCCAGCCATCTTCTTCAGTCAACTCAGCTTTATGTACTACAAGGTTTCCATCATCGCCCGCAGTTGTCCCTGGAATTGTAAATTTCATTTTCAATGCAACAATTTTAAATGCATCTTTTCTGGTGCTATCTCCTTCAATATTATCTGCTTCGGTTTTGACATCAGTAATCTCACTTACATCAACATCGGTCAGTTCATTTACACGATCCAAGCCTCCCGAACCACCAGCTTCTGTTTTAAAAGTAGGTGCAGCAGCATCAGTTAGGCCATACTGTTCGTCAGCTGTAGCTTGGGCCGCCATATAAACATTTCTTGCCTGTAAGGCAAGGTCTTTCTTTTTGGCCTCATCGATCCAACCAAGTAACTGCGGTACCAGGATCGCGGCCAGAATCGCCAGGATCACCAGGACCACTATCAACTCAACCAGAGTAAAACCTTTTTTCTCTTCTCTGGCCTTTTTCAATCTTGCAAATACACTCATTTTCATTTTCCTCCCATCTAAGCTTTTTTTATTTCGTTGCAGGTTTCAAAATTGATAAGTACAGTATATAAGAAATAATCCAAAAATGCAAGCGTTTTTGTACTTTTTTCCAATGTTTTTAGCAAAAAGTTTCGATTCTCCTGCATTCTGACGAAAGACTAACGTCTTGAAAACGTTTTTGTTCATATACATTGACAAAGCATCTTGTGTGATCAACTCTGCGAACTACTCTAGGATGTCAACTTCACAATGTTCTCCGGAGCCAGATTGTAGCAGTCAAACGTACGGTTCAGCGTATATGTGTTGTCCTCTCCCGCCACACCGTTCTTGAGCACGATCGTCACGGAAAGGCAGCTGCTGCTATTTCCGGATCCGGAATCATCTGAAGCTTCGAGCTGCTCTACCTTGAAGCTCTTGATACTGCAATTCTGGTAGACGCCCTCCCCAAGCTGCCATGGAACGCATTCCCATTCGGTGCTCTCCGGCGCGCCCACCTCCGGCTTGACATAATAATCCATCGCCAGATAACTCTTCTCCTTGCCGCTCTCACCTTGCTGCTTGACATACATGTGCACAATATTCTCTGTCTCGCCGTCTATGTACCAGACTTCAGAGTTCGTCGTCCCGCCCGAAAGCGGATCGGAACTTCCGATCAGAAGTGAGGCTTTGGCATTCTTCTGTTCCTCGGTCAGCTCAGGCGGGGATATCTCTGCCGGATTGAATTTCCCATCGTACATTTCCGGACCCCATCTCGCCGCGCCCAGATTGCTCGTGATAGTCTCCATCACGATCGACGACACGTTCTGCTCTATGGCGACCGCGCTCGCCACCGTGTGGCTCTTCATGAATGTACTCAGCACCAGAGCAGCCAAGCTCATGAAGATCGCGGTCAGCGTAAATGTGGCCATGATCTCTACCAGGGTAAAGCCTCCGCAGTCCTTTCGTAATCTCTTCATGCCCTCTTGCCTCTCTTACTTATAATAATACATTTGGTAAGTGATCTCTGTCGGTTCCTCTGTGCTGTCATTCGGAGTAATCTTCACAGTATACTCACGCGTGCGCAGACGACCATGGAGCTTGAACACAGGATCCGAACTGGCCGTTTCACTGTCACCCGAGCCCGTCACTTCTCTCACGTTCAGAATGTAACTGCTCCCTGCCGTCTGTTTGACATAATCCGGATAAAAATACTTCTTCAGCATCTCGCCCGTCGCGGCGTTCAGCATCTCGGAGCGGCGCACCATGTCGTTCGCGGTTTTCACTGCGTGCCCGAATCCGGCGATCCCGAGGAGAAGTATGATAAAGGCTACCAGTACGGAGATCATCGAGGAGCCATTCTTGTTCCGCAAAAATTTACGCAGTCTCATCTCAAGCTCCACCGTCCTTTCCACGATCCGGGCTTCTGCCTACGGCGCTCCAGTTCCACTTACAGGGATATGCTGCATCCGGGGCCGCACCACTAATTTGAGGCGTATCAGTGAGATTGAATTTCCTCTTCACATGATATTCTATATCATTCAGAGTACTGATCACATCCACGTAAAGACATACATTTTTGTCCTTTATTACATTATTTTTTTCATCTTCTTCCGTCGGATGTTCACTCGATGCACCATCCCATACCCAGTACATCTCGATCGTGATCTGATGCTCTTCCTTAGTGTCCCCCTCCCCGGTATCCATCGTGAATGTCCGCACAGCACCTTCCGCCTGTTCGGCCCTATCCTTCTTCTCATCATAAGCCGGCCAGCCATCCTTAACGATCCCATCGCGCACATAACGCAACAGGCTGGAAGACTCATCCGCAATATCGCGTCCCACCAGGTCTCCCACGAACAGCTCGCTCAGGGAGGATGCCTGTACCTTGCCGCGCTCATAGATCACGTTGTTCCTCGCGGTGTTCAGGGCGACGGAGCCTGCCAGTATGATGGTCGTGGACAGCGCCAGAAAAACCACCATCACACACAGCACGATGACCATGGCTGCGCCCCGGTTTTTCTCTGTCCTTTTCATCAATAGCCCTCCCCGTCATATGTCTCCAGGTTCATCGGGGTCTCATAGGAACTGTCCGTCCACACCTCCGTTGCCGGCTGCCCCGACGTCTGTGCCTCTGTCGGGGTCTCCGGAACGGAAAAATCATCTTCTATAATGACGCCCTCATCTATCGGGAAGGTCGGATCGCCTTCCTCCGGTACCGTCTCATCGATCGTGCCTTCAGGCTCAGTGTCAAGCACCATATTGCCGCTGTCGTCGAACGTGAGGTTGATCTCGCCCGCCGCGTTGGCGTCAAGCGTCGCGAAATCGTCCGTCTGCGCGATCTGAACCACGACCTCCGTACCCGACTGCCAGATCAGTGCCTGTCTGTAAATTCTCGGAAGCAGCGAGTAAGCAGTCGGATCAAGACCCGTACCCATAAAGATATTCCTCTCCTTCATGGGATCAAACGCTTTGTCGAATTTGTCGTCGCCCGGATTCCCGGAATGAGGCTCCAGAATACGCTGATACGTGAGCAGCTCCGGAGCTTCCTCCGCATTCAGAGTTTCCGTCTTCACCAGGTACGTGCTCTGCGTCCGGTTCGCCGTGATCGCCTCGTTTTGCACATCGTCAAATACGCTCTGCCACAACGGCTTTACGACCACGCTGTGTGTGCAGTAATACCTCTGGTAATTATACAGGAACGTCTCTGTCGAGGCCGGATTGTCCGGATCGATCTGGTCGACATCCGGCAGGATCAGCCTGTATTCGATCCTGATGATCTCATCTGTGCTTCCGTCCGTATACTCGCGGATCTGAATGACAGGACAAATATCCTCAATCTTCTTCGTTCCCAGACCTTCTGCCGCCTGTTCAAGATCAACGGAATAGCCTTCCAGTCCGAGACCAAGCGCAAATTCGTTCAGTGTAAGTTCATAGATCTCCTCCAGCGTCGGATCATCAAACTCCGCCTTATATTTCTCATTCTCGTGCGACATACGATTCGCGACAGACTGGACAGGTACAGGACGGGGATCCGGCATTTTGGGCGGATTTGGATCATCCTTATAAGTCTCATCCCACGCGTCCTTCTCCTGCTTCGTGTTCCTGCGCTCCAGATAGTAGCTTCCGCCCTCTCCTGCGCGCATCAGGTTCACTGTCACGGTCGGATCCTTATATACATCCGAATCCGGATCCGTCGTGATCGTTGAGTCAAGCAGCTTGTAGAGATCGATCGTGTATCCGCAGTCGTCCCAACCGGTCTGCGTCGTCAGCCTGGTTCCGAGCGGATATTTCTCCTGCGTCCAGGCCAGCGCCGTATGCTTCAGATTTACCGTTTCTGTCAGCACCGTCTCCTCTGACGCTAGCGTTCCGTCCGGAAGCATCGTCCCGGCCGCGTACGTCGTCGTCATCATATGTTCTGCTGTCGCAGTACCGCGGGTCAGCTCCGGGCTCTTCAGGCAGACCTTCGGCAACCGGAACCACATATAATCTGACAGCTCGGACATGCGCCTGTCTGCAGTGTACGCGTAGAACTGCACGCACAGATACTTGCCCGCATATGAGACCGGCAGATCATAGAAGGTAAAGATGTTGCCGTACATCATATTGGTCTGCGTGCTGTCAAGAGGCCTGCCATAATATTTGTCGTATTCCGCAGTCTCACTCAGAAGCAGCGCGCTGTCCGGCGCTCCGCCGCCCGTCGGCATATCCGAGTAGAATCCGGCGCTCATCATATAGCTGTATTCAACAGAGCTGTCCGGCGGAGTGACGGTGAGTCTGAGTCCGTTGGTCCGGAATTCTTCCTCCGGAACCGCCTCTCGCTTTTCGCCTTCCGCGTCCACGCCGGCGTCCTCCCAGCTCGGGAACAGAGACGCAGTCTGCGGAGCCGGAAGCACACTCTCCGTTTCTGTCTTGTTCTCCGTCTGCGGCGTCGTTTCTTCCTCGCCTTCGGTATCTTCTTCCTCCCAGTCGTCGTCCTCTGTCTCGTCCTCGGACTCATCTGTGCCCGCAGGAGCGACCGGTATACCCGCTCCGGCGTCCACGTTGGCAGCGCTCATTGTCGCCAGTTCCTCCCTGGACTCAACCCACTCATATACGCTTCCCTCGAAGGACGCCTGTTTCATCAGCTCACTGTAATATACACTGAACGTGCCGTCCGAGTTCCGCGCAATGCTATAGCCAGGATTCGCTTCTACCGTCGTAAGGTTCGCTGTGGTTTCTGAATCCTCCGCATTCTCCTGCGCATTCGGTTCTCCTGACTGTGCCGCCGCTGGAATCTGCGCGACAGGCGCTACGCCGCCGACCGAAACGGTCTGCTGACCATCCTGCTGCGAGACTTCCGTCTCTGCCGGGGCCTGCTGCGCCTGTGCAGGGGCCGCAGCCTGTATCATCGCAGCCGCAGCCTGCTGAGCCTGCGGCTCTGTGACCGTCACATACGCAGTCTTGCCCATCAGCGCCTCAAGCGACAACCCGCTCTCCACAAGATAGCCGAGCTTCGCACCGTCCGCTGCCTGCGCGCCGCTCATCTCAAGCGGATAGACGCGCACATGTGCCGCTTCCTCCGCCTGCGCCTCCGGGATATCAAGCGTCATGGAAAGCGTGCTCTCACCATCGCGTTTCCTCTGATGCTCCGCGTCAACGACCAGTCCCTTCAGCAGGCAATCGCTCACCTGCACATCACAGAGAAGCTCCGCCCGGTACAGCGCATCCTCGCCTGACAGCGCGACTGCCACTGTGTTTCCACTACGGCTGGCCTCCGGACCCGTCGTGTAGACGCCATCTTCCTCTTTCAGCTCCGCGTCAGACGGCGTTACCGCCGTGAAGTCCTTCGTCGCGGACGAAGCTACCTGCGTAGCCAATGTCTCATTCGGAATCATCTGCGCGTCCGTGAATGACAGGTGCGTATTTGCCCCGTCAAGCGACGCAAAGAATGCACCCGCCTCCGATGTCGCCGTGAGCGGATACGGGAAGTTCTCCAACGGAATACTCAGACTGATCTGCTCCGTCTTCGCGGCCGTCTCCGGCGTCGTCCCGCTCGTAGCGTCCTCCGGTGTTGCTTCCGGTTCCTGTGTTCCTGTCGTATCGTCACCCGAGGTCTCCCCGGACTCCGGCGTCTCGTCCGCATCGTCGTCCACGGTCTCCTTCGACTCCTGTGCCGGCGTTTTCGCCAGCTCTTCCGCCTGCACCGTTACTTTCAGCGTGCAGCCGTCTTCATAATTTGCCTTGTTCAGAAGCTCCAGCACATAGACCGGCGTTCCTTCGGTAGTCTGGCCTTCGGCCGCCTCCCCGAGGCGCACGGCAAGCTCCGGCTCCTGCAGCACCGGAAGGATATGGATCGTGAATCGAGCCGTTTCTGACTCTTTCTTACTATAAGAATAGTTCGTCACGGCGATCCTCGCATACCGCCCCATCCAGAGCTGAGATACCTTCACACTGTGCGACACCGCATCGGCGTCCCCGTAGATCATCGTCATGTACGCCACCGAGGCCGGCTTTTCTGTGCCGTTCACTTTGTCAGCGTTTGCTTCTCCCTCGCTGTCGTACAGCCTGATCTCAAGCTTCGCCCTGTAGACCACGCCGTTCTCCGAGCCGTCGTCCGCAGGATCATCCGGGGTGATCGTCGTATCTCCGGGATCCGTCCCCTCTTCCGGGGCATCCTCGGAATCCATGACGTCACCGGTTTCCCTGTTCTTCCATGTAATGTTCAGCACGCCGCCGTTGTTTGCCGCTTTTAGATCCTTCGGAGCCGGGGTCGTGTTCACGTCAGCCCCCCGCTCGTTGTTGGCAAGCTTCAGGCAGGCGCTCACCAGCGTGAGCTCCAGACGATTGTAATTGCCGCGGCAATCCTGCCCGTATCTCTCACCGTTCGGATCAAAGGTCTCTCCCGGACTCAGCACATTGATCGCCTTCAGATACGGCTTGGTATCGTCCACGTCACCGTCTGGAAGCTGCGTCGCGCCAGTCAGATAGCTGGCAGCCGCACCAATCCCCGCCGTCTCAATCACCTTTGGCACGGCGTTGCCGGACTCGTCCTTCGTTGCCGAGTAATAATATACGTTCGTACCTCCGAAGCGCCCGGATACCTCCGTGTAATTTCCGCTCTCCATCGGTACGGTCGGATACTTGACGTCCGCGGCGCCGATGCTGTTCGTGATCGAGACCTGTCCGGCCTCCGCCTTCTCACTCTTTTTATCGAAGACCGCCTTCCCGCCGTCCTCATATATGCAGGCCACCAGACCGGCAAATTCATCCGTGTCGTCATTGGCCGGTCTTCCATAGTTGCGGCAACGATCGAGCTTCAGGCTGATGTTCCCCGCCTTTCCGCTGTAGTAGACTGCAATACCTGCGCCGTCCGCGCTGCGTCCGGCATTCGCGCAGTCTGTTAGCTTCACAATCGGCTGCCCGGCCTGACCGTTCCCGGCCGCCGCATTCTGCTGCGCCCCGGAGATCGCCGCGATACCCGCGCCGTAGCTGCCCTCTGTCACGCCGAAATTCGCGCAGGAGTAGAGCTCTACCGTCTGTCCTGCCGTCATGCCTGTAAAGCCACCGACGATACCGGCCGCGCTCGCCGCACCCGCAGCGTCTGTGGCTGTAGCCTTGACAGTCGCATGCGTATCGCCTTTTTCGCTTCCGTCTTCCACAGGATCTGACTTCTGTTCGGAAGTCTCGCCATTGAAGCAGCCTCTGATGCTGCCGTCGGCGGCAGAACCCCACTCGCCAATGATACCGCCCGCTCTGTGTGCCGCCTGCACCGGACCGCGGTTATAGCAATCCTGTATGACAACCGTGGCATTCGGATTGGCCGCGGCGTCCACCGCCACCTTGCCGATGATACCGCCCGCCGCGTCTCCGGAAGTGATAACGCCGACCGGCGAAGCGGTCCCCGTTTCGGAGCCTGCGTTGTTCGTCAGACCACTCAAGCCCTTTGAAGAAGTGTGCAAACCGATCACGCCGCCCACCGGGCCAGACGTGCTCTGCACTGCACCTGCGTCGGAAGATACGCTGTCCTGGATCAGCCATTTTTCACCGATTGAGACATTCTCCACCGTCGCGCTGCCCTCGTTGGCGCCGGTGATACCGCCTGTCGCAAACGCGCCCGTCGAGCTGACCCTTACCGTCTCCGAACCCGCAGTAATGTCACGGATCCAGGCATTTTCGCTGTTGCGGCCCGCGATACCGCCCGCAAAGCTGCGGCCGTTCAGCGAGATCTGCGCGCCTTCCGCCAGACCACACTTCTCAATGCTTCCGCGGCCCGCGTTGATTCCCGCGATGCCGCCGTACGCGTAGGCTTCCTCCGCGCTCACGCTGTTCCCGCCGCCGCTTATCGTGCCGCCGTATCTGATGTTCTGAATCGTTCCTTCATTTCGTCCGGCAACACCACCAAGTGTAGCCGGAGCCATCGCGCTGTCGCTCAGCTTGGCAGTAAACGTCGTGCTTCCGTCTGCGCCCTGCGCGTCGATCGTGCCCCGGTTCTCTCCGGCGATACCGCCGACATAAGCCGCGTTCTGGGTAGCCAGTGTGCTGTCGGCCACATTCGCGCCGTTCCCCAACAGAATCGTCCCGTAGTTCACGCCCGCAGCGCCTCCGAGAGAAGTCCTGGCGCTCGCGTTTCCGCCCGCACTCACCGTGCTGCCTGACTCGGTAATTTCATTTCCTATCAGAATCTTTCCATAGTTCTCCGCCGCGATGCCGCCCACAGCACTGAAACCGCTGATCGCAACACCGGCAGGTACCTTACAGTTCTCAATGACGCCGGTCTTCGCTTCGGACAAATCCGCCGCGCCTGCACTGGCCTCGATCACATCGACGACTCCATTGACGCCCACAATGCCGCCCACATAGCCGTGTCCCTGCTCTCCGCCGGCGAGATTCGCCGCGGAACAATTCCTGATCGTGCCCTCATTGATCTCCGCCAGTCCGCCGAGATACGTCGCGGCAGGGGCGGACATCGTGGCTCCCGTGATCCCGGTCGCCGCGCCTGTCTCGTCTGTCGTCACGCTGCCGCTGAGGCTGCAGCCGTCAAGCGTCGTCTTCTCAGCCACATAGCCGAGTATGCCGCCGGAGAAGCTGTAATTTTTACCGTCGCCATATTTTTGAACAAGTCCGAGGCTCTCAAACGCAGAGCCTGCCACCGCGCTGTCCGCCTTCACGGACGCGACGCCCGTATAATTCTGTATGGTCAGGCTGGTCTGGGACGCATTGTATCCGAGCACGCCGCCCGCGAAGATCTGAGCCTCCACCAACTGCTGCGTCCCCTCTGTCGGGGCAGCCGCCGAAGGACTCTGCGTGATCGTCATCGTTAGTTCGGACGAACCTGCGCCGCCTGCTTTGTCCGCAGCATCGATGTCGAACACCGAAGCGACCACATACGGGATCCATTCGCCGGAACCGTCCGCCGCCTGCTCCGTATTCTTCAGCATCCTCTTTACATCACCGGAGGCGCTCTCTGTGCCGTCCCCAGCGTCTTCGATCCCCTCCGCCAGAAGGCCGGCTAGCTTATCCTGCGTCACGACACGGTTGTAACCGAACAAGCCGCCCGCAAACGCGCCCTGTGCCGTCACGCTGTCTGCGCCGCTATTCTGCGCAACCGTAACCGTAGCCGATGAAGACGGGGCAACGATGTTTGCACCCGCGTAACCGCCCACGTAGAAGTTACCCGCAACGTTCTTCGCGTTCCAGGAGAGGGAGTTTGCTGTGATCTGGTTCACCGATGTATTCAGACCGATCACACCGCCGACGAAATTGCTGCCGCCCACGGTGACGCCGTTCGTCGCATAATTGCCGAGCGTGGCGGCCGCAGGTGTGCCGTCGTTGTACCCGGCAATGCCGCCGACGAAATCACGGCCGAGCACAGTCCCCGAAACGCCGCCTTCCGGGGTGCCCGAGAGCGTTCCCTGATTCCAGCCCACGATGCCGCCGACATAATTTTCTCCTAATATATAAGAAACGGAACCGTCCGCAGCACCTGCGGTACAGCCTGTGATCTGCGCGCCAGCTTCCAGATATCCGGCAATGCCGCCCACATAATCTCCGTGCAGGTATTGCTGAAGCTCATCCTCCGAAGGCGCCGCTGCTTCACCGCTTTCCGCGTCTCCCTGCGCCGCTCCCTTCAGCACCGGAGCACTGGTACAGTTCGCCAAGCTCGAACCACTCGCGACGCGCCCGGCGATGCCGCCGATGTATCTGGACGTCACCTCACTCAGGCCAACAGTCGACGTCCCCGTCTCCTCCGTCTCGATCCTGTCAAGCGTCTCTCCGGCCGGAAGCTCCCAACCGTACACGATGCCGCTGTTCTCAATCCCGGCATCCTCTTTCCCTTCAAGCTTATACCCGTCTTTCAGCATACCGACAATGCCACCGACATTCTCGACGCCGCTGACCTCCGCGCCGTTCACTGCGCCGAGCACCTGTGCGCCCGTAGAAACGCTTCCCATGACGCCGCCGACGTTCTTACCACCCGTCACATAGCCGCTGACCGTCTCGACATTCTGCAATGTACCGTTGTTCACGCCGCAGAACACGCCGACGTCCTCGCCGGAGATCCATGTGCTGCCCGCCGTGTCGCCCGTGCCGCCGTCTGTGCCGCTCTCACCTTCCACGCTCGTCTTTTTCACAATGCCGCGCACGTCTACATGTGCAAGGCTGATATCCTTGATCGTCCCGTTGTTCTCGCGGACAAGGCCAACCTTTCCGGGCGCAGTACCGTCGGTGTGCTGCAGGCCAAGCGTCAGATAATCGATAGTGCACTGCGGCTCGGCTTCCTCAGCTCCCGCGTCTTCGTCCTCTCCGCTCTTCTCACCGTCGTCCCCTGCGTCATCCCCGGACGCTTCCGCGGCTTTCTCGTAGAGCAGCGTGCTGCCCTTGCTCAGCTTGTCAATACCCGGGAACGCCGGATACTGCGGACGCTCTCCCTCTGCCGCTACCGGATAGGCGTAAGGCGTCCCCTTCGCGCAGAATTTGGCCGTGACCCACTGTGTCTCGTCTTTCTCAAGTCCCGCGTAAGACAGAAGTCCCTCCGGACCGCCCCAGGCGAACCCTTTCGTGATCTTATATGTAATCTGTTCCGCGTCATTTTCCTTGGCACTCTCACGCACATTGACGTTATACAGATGACGCGCGTTCGTGATCTCGTACTCATATGCCGCGCCGTCGGAGCCCGGCTCCCTGCCGTCGGCATAAAACACATTCTCAGAACCCGTGGCTTTCGCGTTCTCCGCGTCTTCTGTGTCCGCCCCGATACAAACCGTCGCCGAGATCTTCCCGATCCCGTTCGGATCCAGACCGTAGTGTTTGCCATCCACATCCGTATAGCTCAGACGCAGCGCACTGTAAGTGGACAGCAACGCCTGCTCTCTCGCATCAGACTCTTCGATGCTCAGAGCCTCAGTCAGATAGGAGTCGATCACATCGAGGGACAGAGCGATACCGCTGCCGTAATTCGCTTTCTCATCCTCCGACTCATCCTGCACCAGATAAGCGTGGAACATGATCCCGCTCCCGGAGTCCTCTCCGTCGGAACCGCCCGCGCCGGAGTCCAAAAGCGAAGCTAGATCTTTAAAATTTGTTGCAGAATTAGAATCAGTCGGATCATACAATGTCACGCTCTTAGCCTGCACATAGGCATGACCGCCGGTTTCACTGCTGATCGAAGCGACACGGTCCGCATCCAGTCCCTTTTCCAGAACGATCTTCACAAGAGAATTATCATCTTCATCCTTTAAGATGATAGTGTAATCCTGATCGCCTTTCAGGTACTGGTACTTCTTCTCAAGGAACCACTGTACGTCAAGCGTCTCCGCGTTCACCAGCTTAGCCGCCTCGATCTTCAGATCCTCGACCTTCTCAGGCGCGCGCTCCGAAAGCTCGGTGCTGTAGTACCCCAGACCCTTTCTCCTGCGGTAGCTCTCATCGCGCTTCGTGATATTCAACGTATCGTCAGAATCCGTATAGGAAAATCCCTTGTCCTTATCGCAGTAAAACACACCCGACACGACGCCGTCCGTCGCGTCAAACTCCACGCAGATCGACGCATCGTAAAGGCTGACGTCCGTTATGTAATCGCTCAGCATGCGGAACAGAAGCTGCGTCTGCTCGTCTACCTCCGGGGTCTCACCCTTCCGCACCGCCGACTCGATCGCCTCGTAGGTCTCATCCGATTTGGACATCATCAGATAGGAAATCTGATCTGTATTGTCCGCGCGTGTCCCGCTTCCGGCGTCCTCATTCGCCTCAAACGCCTCCTGCGGCACGAACGTCGGACTCTGCGGAAGCGCCTCGACATCCCTGCGCAGATCTTCCAGTCTGCCGCTGGCCTTGTAGTAGGAAATGGCGGACTGCGCCGCGCTGAAGACCGCCTTCGCGCTGTCGTTATTCCGCTTGAACTGCGCGTAGTTCGTATAGCCCAGCATGCCTCCGGCTGAAAATGCGATCAGGATGCCGATCAAGGCAAGTACAACGATCAGCTCCACCAGTGTGAAGCCGCTCCGCTTCCCTCCGCCATCCCGTCTTCTATTTATCATTCTTTTCATGTCCTGCACCTTCACTTCAGTTCCCCTTTTCCCCTTGTTAAATCCGTACGCTCTTTCTTCTTCTTAAAAAAGGGCGCAATAACCCAGTTTTTAAAAGAATAGCACATTTTCAAGGAAACTACAAGTAAAAAGGGCGAAAAAGAGGATGAAAACAAGGCGTCGGAGCTATTATGCAAGTGATTCCCAATATGTCTTCACTCGAAAACGCTCCTCATTCGCATGGATTATTGCAATATTATAATATTGCTCTTTTAGATTTTATATAATATCTATTCTAACACTCTACCTCCGCTTTAGAAATTGCCGCACAAACTCCTCCACGGAAGACACAGACGCCGCCATTTTTCACTCCAGTATCAGCGCAACTTCTTTTCGCGAAAGATTCAGTTCCTTTGCGATCTCCTCCTGCGTCTTACCCTGAGCCTGAAACACCAATGCTTGCTTTGTAAGGCGAATGCCTCGATTCATTCCACGATGTTCGCCTTTCTCCTCTCCTACAACATATCCCGATCTCCAAAACAAATCTGTCACTTCGCACATACGATCCCATCCTTTCTCAGTGCATTTCAAAAACCTTACTCGCTTCGATAGCGCTCCATGGCTCATATCCTCCGGATCCGCTGTCAAAAGATACTGCATCAGCCTTGCAATCTCAGACCCATCATCAATCTCCGCATTAACATACATGGTATGCAGTCCGTCTTCGTATCGTTTTCCTTGCACACTCCGATATTTTTCCACGCTCCATGACACAACTCCGCCGTCCAGAAAATCTTTCCGACATATGTATATCAACGTCACGTCCGGAAGCTCATCATATGTGCTTCCCTTTTCCAGAAAGTGGCTGTCGATCATCGACTCGTAGAAACGCACACGATGTGGATGGTCCACATCATCCCGGCTCTGAATCTCAAGCGCGAAAACCTCATCTTTGACGCTCTCTGCAAGAACATCCAGCCACGCATCGTGTGAGACCAGTTTCGACAACACATACTGCGTCTTCGACCATCGCAATCGCAACTTTCTGTCACCTGTCAGAATCCGGAGCACATATTGACACGCTGCAACGTCCTCAAAAACAACCCGTGCAAACGTATCGCTGAACAGTGTAAATTTCTGAATCGCCGCAATCTTCTGCTCCCTGGTCGTGATAATATCATCCGACCGGACAATCGCTTCTTCTCTTTCTTCTGTCATGCAATCCCATTATAGTCTCTCCCCAGCGCATGTCTTTCGTATCTCAATCACAAATATATTCAAAATCTATCACAAAACAAGGCAAGCCTGCACATCCGTACTGTCTCCATCTTCACGTTGACACATCGGATATGCAGGCCATCCTCATATGTTTTCTCTTCTGTAAAAATCCTTATGTGTTCATAATAGAGCAGGTCATCTCATTTGTCAAATAGGATTCGAAATTTGCGACAAAATGTTGCTCTCTCTGAACTCTTCTTTTGTATTCAAACCATCTATCTATTTTCATAGAATTCCTCTGCTTATCCTTTAACTGATAATTTGCCTGATTTAGGCATGAACGGTTGCTTAGATGATATAGATTTTCTCTTATGTGGATTCTAATTTCTTCATTTATGTTCTTTTCAGTCTTAATTCTCGTGTAACTTTCAGCCCATGCGAATAGTTCTTATATGCATGTTCCCAAATCAATTCGCACTCCTGCGTCATCATATCGGGAGCCGTCGCGCGAACTCTTCCACAGAGGAGACAGATGCCGCCAGCCTATGATATTTGCGCAACACATCGCAGTCATCTTCAGCAGAAAGAAGTCTCTGTAACTCCTCTGAAACCTCGCCCGGAAGATCATTCAGCAAATCGAGGATATCTTCTACTTTGCCTTTTGCTATACCTTTCGCGTAGCCAGCCTCGAGCTGTTCCTGCAGCATCTCCTTCAATATCATAAACCTCGCCTCCCATTCCCGGCTTGCCTTTACCCGACGCACCGCAGCCTGTAACTGCCGCACATAGCCGTCCTCCGAATCTTTTGTACTCTCCTGCAAGCTTAATCCCACGTATCTCAGAAAACTGACAAGACCCTCCGGCACCTCGCTCGGATTCGTCCCGCAAGTGCTCAGGAACATCGTCGTCAAGCCATCCTGCAGGGCGAATCCCTGCTCCTCAAGGCACATGTTCCGAAATGTGTAGCGGTACTTTCCGCGATCAAACGGATCGAAATCGCAGATAAAGATCACATAGACGTCCGGCAGGCTTCCGTAACCGTCGCCCCGCGCCAGCAGCTCCATATCGATCTGACTGTGATAATACCTCGCCCTACGCGGCAACTCCGGTTTCGGTACCACCTGCATCTCAACATTAAACCGAGTATGTTTCTCATCGCTCGCCTCAACATCCAGACGCACGCCCTTGTACTCCGGGTGATACACCAAGCTCTTCTCGATGCTGACCGTCAACCTCTCAATTGGAATTCCTAGTGCCATTTCCAGGAATGGCCTGCAATTTTCCGGCTCGGACATCACCGCCCCGAACATAAAGTTGTCCTTCAGTGTCAATGCTTCCAGTTTACTTTTGTTGTTTTCTCCCATGCATTATCCTCCACATAAAGCAGAGGAATTCTATGTAGTTATTATAGAACAACTGTGTTTCTATTTCAAGGAAAATCCACAAAAATCATACTGTACAAAAGGCCTGACTTTTCGCCAGGCCTTGAATATAATATAATATTTAATTTGCCAACAAAGCGCCAACCTCTCCTCCAAACTTGGCAATATTCTCAGCATTTATGGGACGTTCAGTTATTTCCTCTGTCAAAACATAATACTTCACGACACCATCCACATCAAGAGAGACTATGTCGCCCACAACAAGCGTCTCATCCTGAATGTCCTTCGGCTCTAAGGAATTCACTTTAACAAGAGTCTTTTCCCAATTTTGAACATTATTTTCAATATATGCATCTACTGTTGTAGGCCAAGTCGATAGATTCAAACCTCTATAAGCCTCGTCTCCCATATATTTTGTCAGAGCATACGCATTTCCGTTTTCATCAATCCACAACCGAGACTTGTTCTGTTCCGTCAAACGCTTCCATGTCTCTGTATTTCTTATCGGCATATTACCGCTGTAATCATTCCATTCTGACGTCTCATATGCGATAGTGCCAGCCGCGCTTTCATGCATGACTGCTTTTTTCACATTTACAGTGGCGGTAACAGGAATTGTAGACTCCTCATATTTACTCCAGACAAGTGCTGTTACTGTACAGGTTCCTTCTCCTACAGCAGTAATCAGTCCATTTCCATCTACCGTTGCCACGCTGTTGCTGTCTGAAGACCATGTATCTATTTTAAGTACCACATAATCCGACTTCGGGCTGTCTACAACAACCTCCGCCTGATGACTCTGACCTATATAAAGGTTTACTTCACTTTGCGCCATATGCGCTGCCGAAGGACACAGCGGAGACACTTGAATCTCCATATAGGCCGAACGATCCGGCGTCACATACGGTTGCGGACAGGCAGCATAGATTTTCACGCTTGTAGGCTCCTCTACCTTACCTATTACATTCACATGGCCTTTCTCATCAACCGTTACAATACTTTCGTCTTCACTTGAAAATATAACATCCTTGAATGATGCATCTTCGGGATCATACTTCACCACTGCATTCGTCTGCTCGCCAGACTTCAAGGATACAACATTAATTGGGTTTATGCCGTCACTCAAACTTATACTATCCAATGGTTGATAAACCGTTACCTCGCAGCTTGCAACGGGACCGTCGCCGTCTTTTCCCCGCAGCCTTGCTGTCACCGTACAGGTACCTGTCTTCACCGTTTTAAATCCACAATAATTATTATTTCCGAAAATATTACCTTCATTATATGGCGATAAGGTAATAATTCCCTCCGGTGCTACGGACCAGTCCAGCCACATTCCTGTCGTATCTCCGGTCAAAAGCGCATCAAATATCATTTTATCGCCATTGGCCAGCTTATCCGTATCCCGAATATTAACTAACACCGAGGCAGGTGTCATTGTAATTGTTGCTTCACCTGAGGACTCAGTATCCGTTTCCTCCTGTCCAGTTTCTGACTCTTTGACAGTAACATCAACAGGTGCGCAATCAGCGGGCTTGCTTTCCTCGCTGCCTTCCTCTTTAACCGTGACCTTGCATTGAATCTGACCTCCGCCACTATGCTTCGCCTCTACCGAAACATCTGTCCCCTCTTCAGGTCCACTCACACTGCCATCCTCCGGATAAGTCCACTCTACCGTGACACGGCTCGGATCAACCAATTCACCATTTTCGTCCCTTACTTCGACTTTTAGCCCAGCAGTGTCCCCTTCTTCCATATTGTCTAATGAGGAATCCCCTGGCGTCACGACACTAGCCGTATATGTATGCTCTTTTTTCTTGACAGTAACATCAACAGGTGCACAATCAGCGGGCTTGCTTTCCTCGCTGCCTTCCTCTTTAACCGTGACCTTGCATTGAATCTGACCTCCGCCACTATGCTTCGCCTCTACCGAAACGTCTGTCCCCTCTTCAGGTCCACTCACACTGCCATCCTCCGGATAAGTCCA
Source organism: uncultured Lachnospiraceae bacterium (assembly GCA_947591155.1). Classification (GTDB taxonomy): domain Bacteria; phylum Bacillota; class Clostridia; order Lachnospirales; family Lachnospiraceae; genus Choladousia. The sequence continues at coordinate 6,991 of CANQDA010000039.1, read as the reverse complement.
CTCTACCGTAACACGGCTCGGATCAACCAATTCACCATTTTCGTCCCTTACTTCAACTGTCAGTCCTGCAGTATCCCCCTCTTCCATATTGTCTAACGAAACGTCTTCGGGCGGTACAATTCTGGCCGTATATGTATGCTTTGGTTTTGGTTCATCCGTATCCGGTTCATTCGTATCAGGATTCTCAGTTCCCGGATTATCTTCGTCCTCCTCCTTGGGGGGCAGCACATCATCCGGTTCCCTTTTACTCGTATCCTCCGCCACCGCAACCGTGAATTTCCCGGAGTTTGAAATGACACCTTCGCCATGCCCCTTAGGACATACAATTTTATTTTCGTCCTGTTTATATTCGTAAGAAACGTCATCCACTGGGCAACATCCTTCGTCTCCGGCTGCCGCAATATATGCAACGATCTGATCTTTGCCAAATTCTCTACCAACTTCGCCGGACTCGCTGACCTCGCCATTCGCCTCATAGGCCAACTTAGCAGAGCTGATTTCCGCCGTCAACGCCTCTACCTGCGTCCGGCATTCCTTCGCCTTACTGTCGTCGATAAAGCCGAGCACGGACGGCACGGCCACCGCTGACAGGATAGAGAGAATCACCAACACGACGATCAGCTCCACGAGCGTGAAACCAAAAGATCTCGTGTTCATCCATTTCTTCTCCTTTTTCATAGCACTCTTCCTTTCCATATTGTGAATCTCGATTTTATTTTTTCCTCTTTAATAAAAGACATATTCATTTAGGAAATCGCTTTTATACAATATTCTACGAATCTTTTAACATATACTTATTATATGAATGCTAAGAAATCTCATGATTGATTTGCTAAAGCAACTTCTATAAAGTGTTGATCAAAAACATCATCTCCCCATGCCCCGCTATCAAGGCAAAGATAATACTTATTCCCTCGTTTCGTTATTACATTCCCATTATAATAATTACTAGGATAATTTTGTATATATTGATTTACACTAATAAAATTGTGCTGAAACTCTTGATAAAACTGCTCAAACGTCATATTTTCAAAGCGATCATCCCAGCCTATATTCGCTTCAGGCTTAAGTATATACGTCTCCCACCAATCTTTGCTGTGAAAATACACGCATATCTGTGCCGGAGACTGAGGAGCCAACGTCGGGTTTCCTGACTTTTCCCTTAAATATTCTCGAAGCTCATCCCACGTATTTCGATTGAAATCCACTCCACCTATAGTAACCTTAGGTGCCTCGACAATATGCAGCACAACACCATCACAATCATAAGTTTCATATGGATTATCCCGCTTTAACTTGATATGCAGTATCTCATCTCCAATCGCATTGGCATTTACCCACGCAGAATTATAATTAATTGTCAGTTTTCCACTGTCGCACGATGCGCTAGCGAGGGAAATTCCTTCCCAAAAATCGGCATCTATTGGATCTGGACACACCTGAATATCTCCCTCGGCTGGATACAACGCAATCGTTGCGTTTTCTCCCTGAATCCATGTATCTTTTTTCAGTACAATATTAAATTTTTCCTCGGAATCCTCCTGATTTTCCGATACCACAGTCACCTCAAAACTAGTAGTTGCCAGAACTTCCTCACCACGCTTCATCCTGACTTTTACTTCCGTCTTTCCAGGATTCAATCCGGCTACTTTCCCATCTGCTATAGAGACAACCTCACTATTATAATCGTAATACTCTAAACTATATTGGCTAATATCGCTTGGTTGTATCTGCGGATTAATCGAGCACTCATCTCCCACTTTTAAATTATCAATATTTGATATCCATATACTTATATTCGGATTTGACACCTTAATCCTTCTGGTAATCAACCACTCATCCTGCGCCCGGTTTATGGTGGGGTCTTCAACAGTCATTGTGATTGTTGCTTCCCCGACGGACTTTGCATTAACCATCACATAATTCCATCCCTGATTGTCGCTTCCACGTTCCCATCTCTTTGACCCCTGAACTATCTCTATAACATCTGGGGCAGAACTTGTAAATACGACATTTCTTGTCGCCGTTGAAAACCAGCCGTGCACTTTTGCGCTAATTTCCTTAGGACCATCGTTCACATACATATTTGATTCCATAGGCATTGGTGAATCGAGACCATATATCGGATACCACACGTATGCGTTCATCTCGTATACTTGATCTCCCACTGTATATCGAAGTGGGTATACACCTTGCCTATGATTATCATCAATATATATTTGCACATTATCTACAAACCGCACAAGATTATCATTTCCTGCGTAGCTCCACACACCTCCTGCCGGCAAATCCTTCGGTATGAATTTTGTAAAAGCATCGCCACCCCAATGAACCTGATCGGCATTTTCTCCATCTATTTCAAAATCAGCATGCTTAAGAACCGTATCTTTCTGAGGGGCTGTCACCCTAACCGTAGCTGTGACCGTTTGCGCAGCCGTCACATCATTATCAGGTGTAACTGTACAGGTAACTATTGCAGTTCCTTCCGCTAATCCCGTCACGCTTGCCTTTGTCTGGTCACCGGTTATCTGTGTTACCTGAGCAACTTCTCTCTTGTCTACCGTCCATGCACAAGCATAAGAATTATAACCTGATATATCTACATTTGCCGTCAATGATCCTGATTCTTTCCCATCCTCACCAAGTGTCAGTTCCAAGGTACTCGGATAGAGAGAAACCGTAAGATTCTTTTTCTCATTTACAGTCACTTGAGTATTCGCACTTGCATTAAGTGAGCTCCCGTTCGCCACCGTCGCACTTGACTGGCAGGAAACATTGCACAATGTTCCAGCACTTACAGCCTTAATTTTAATACTTGATCCGTTATCTTCTATTTTCTGAAAATTTGCCGGAACTGTCCATGTATAGCTACCTGTTGGTGTGCAATCAGTCTGTTCCACAACCAACGCAGTCAAAGTTTGCTCCTCGTCAACTTCCATCTCCGCTTTCTCACGGTTAACTGTGATGGAAAACTTTGGATCTGTCGGTGGCTCCGGTGTCTCCGCCTTCTCCGGCTCCTTCTCCGGCTCCTTCTCCACCTTCTTCTCCGTTTCCGTGCTGCTCTTCGCCGTCACCTGGCTGTTGTTCTTCAACATGACTGTCGTTGATCCATGCTTGTCGCAGGTGATCGTCTTGCTGTTAATGGCACTCCCGTCTTCCGTTCCCGACAACGTATAGGTCCCGCCTGCCGGGCATCCATTCTCGTCGCCGTTTATCATTTCATCCGTCAGTTCAATATCGGAACCCATCGCGGACATTTCTTCCAGACGTGACGCGAGAGCCTTGCGGTGTGTTTCGCACTGCTTCGCCTTATTATCGTCCACATAGCCGAGGTATGTCGGCACAGCGACCGCGGACAGCACCGCAAGTAAAACCAGTACCACAATGAGCTCCACCAGCGTGAAACCGCCCTTTCTCCTCAATTTGCAGGCATCTATCTTTTTCACCGTAAATCCCTCCAACTATGTATCGCCATGGGCGTTTAAATTTCTGTAGACTACCTCTACTTTATTTTATACGACAACACGTCCAAAGTCCATACATTTTTCAAATAAAATTTCACTTTTCTGGTGTCTGATCGCGAAATGCGCATACATGAAAGAATTTCGAAAAGAATCTGTGAAAAAACTGCCTTTGGGGGATTTGTCTGGACTCCTGCACAGCGCTGAGAGCCGCCGCAAAACGTGTTCTGTTCTGCAGCGGCTCTCTCCCCTGTCATTATTATAAATCTGTTCAGTACAGCCTTCCGTACCGGGCCGTGAGCTCCCGGATCTTCCCGATCAGCTCGTCCGTCAGCTCGCCCCCGGTCAGCCTCCACTTCCAGTTCTTCCCCAGCGTGGACGGCTGGTTCATCCGGCAGCTGTTGTCGTAGCCGAGATAGTCCTGCAGCGGGATCACGCAGAGCTTCGACACGCTCGCCATCGCCGTGCAGATCATGTCCCAGCAGATCTCCTCGTCGTTGTCGCGGAAATTGTTCAGGTAATTGCGCACCATCCGGCGTTCGTCGGGACGGATGCTCCGAAACCAGCCGGTCAGCGTCTCGTTGTCGTGCGTGCCGGTATAGACCACGCTGTTCACCGGATAATTGTGCGGCAGGTAGTCGTTCGCGCTTCCTGTGTCACGCGAGTCAAACGCGAACTCCAGCACCTTCATGCCCGGGAACCCGCTCTCGTACACGAGCCTGCGCACCGAGTCGGTCACATAGCCGAGATCCTCCGCGATCACGTCGCGCTCGCCGATGCATTCGCACATTCTCCGGAAGATCTCCATCCCGGGGCCCTTCTCCCAGTGACCGTTGTGCGCCGTCGCGTCGCCGAACGGAATGGAAAAATACTCGTCGAAACCGCGGAAGTGGTCGATCCGCACTACATCGTACAGCTTGAAACAATAACTCAGGCGGCTCATCCACCAGGCGTAGCCGGTATCCCTATGGTAGTCCCAACGGTACAGCGGATTGCCCCAGAGCTGTCCGTCCGCCGCAAAGCCGTCCGGCGGACAGCCCGCAACTGCCACCGGCATGTTCTCCCCGTCGAGCTGGAAGAGCTGCGGGTTCGCCCAGGTATCCGCGCTGTCGAACGCCACGTAGATCGGGATGTCCCCGATGATACGGACGCCGTTGTCGTTCGCGTAGGCCTTGAGACGGTTCCACTGTTTCAGGAACACGTACTGTATGTACTCATAAAATTCAATGTCAAAATAGAGCTCACGCTGATAGTAATCCATCGAATAGCCCCAGCGCTTGCGGATGTCCTCGGGCCATTTGTCCCAGCTCTTTCCGCCGAACAATCCCTTCACCGCCATATAGATTGCATAGTCCCGTACCCAGTAGGAGTTCTCCTCCATGAACCTCACAAAGCCCGGATCCCTGCTGATATCGCTGCGCTCATACGCCTTGCGCAGAAGTGGAAAACGCGCCTTGTACATCTTCCCGTAATCGACCCTGACCGGATCGCTGCCAAAGTCCGCGGCGTCGCACTCCTCGCGCGTCAGCACGCCCTCCTCGATGAGCTCCTCCAGGCTGATAAAATACGGATTGCCCGCAAACGTAGAGAACGACTGGTACGGAGAGTCCCCGTAGCCCGTCGGCCCAAGCGGAAGGATCTGCCAATACTTCTGCCCGGCCGCCTTCAGCCGGTCAACAAATTCATAGGCACTCTTTGAAAAGCACCCGATCCCGTATTTCGATGGAAGACTGCTGATCGGTAACAAAATGCCGCTCGCTCTCATCGTGTTCTCCTCCTGCCGCGTCTTGTAAACGTTTTCGGTAACGTTTCCAGTTCATGCTACTATAATAAAGTCTACGCCATACTTTTGCAAGCGTTTTTTCGCCGCGCGCGGTATTTTCGTGTATTTATCTATTTTTGCAAGGATTTTTTGTGCGAAACGCACACAGAAAAAGGGAAGCTGCAACGCTGCATAGCTCACAACATAACTTCTTCAATTTCTCCCCAAATCCATTACATAAACTGTACTCCGGGAAGCTCCCTCTTTCTTTATCCATCTCTTTCCTATCATTTTAGCAAGAATATCCCTTGCTCTTCGCTGTTTAATCCCTAAAAGTTCTGTTACCTGAACAGTTGTAATAGCACCATTCTCAATAATAAATTGGTATATTGTCCTCTCTTGCTCATTTATCGGCAGTTTCCCGGCAGTCTATTGGCAGTTTGTCGGCAGTTTGATCACCGGTAACATTATATTGAGCAGAATCCCTGCCGTTAATCGCATAACACTATCACTCATATATTCTGCTCTTATCAATTTTAACTATCCTATCTGCGCCCGCATTTGTAAACGGCGTACCATCTTTCAGCCTCTCTTTGAAATAGCGATAGCCAAATGCTGTGATTATACCGCCAAGCAGCAGAGATGAAGTCGAAGCGATCATAGTCCCCACAATCCTGTCAAAGGTCTTTGTCCCGCAAACAAGACAGCGTATCCATTCAGTTGGTTCATAGGTATATCCCATATCCTTCTTGCGATTATTCCAACATAACACTTTTAATCGGTAGTTTCTTTATCCGCCAAGAATAGCCGCACATAGCGATTTCATAAGAGAGGATAAATAAGCCTAATGCGATCGCACATGCCGTAAAATCGAAATTATATTCGGGTACATTTTCCACATCGGCAAATACAATCGTTACCATGATTTTTAATAACGCATACTGATAAATCGTACCAATCGCAAATCCAATATAAGAAAACAACCTGTAACCTCCGAGGACTGCCCTGCTGCAATCACTATGTTTGTAACCAAACACTCGCATCATTGCAATGGTTTTCGTGTTTCCTTTCACTACGCTTGAGAGCGATAAAAATAAGGTCACAAAGGCGAGGATCAAGCCTATCGTCATTATCATGATCGCCATTGTTTCGCTCGAAAGATCTTTCATGGACATGGACATCTGCACCATAGCCGAGAAACAAAACGCCGAAAATGCGATAAAGAACACAAGTGATTTTCTGCCTCTTACTGTACCCCTCGTTAATTCTTTCAGAAAAGGCATATCCTTTGTTTCCTTTTTGCTTCCCGCTGTCTTATACTCACGTTTTTCTCTCAGCAGATCAAGTACGGGTGTTTTAAGTCTGAAGCAGGCATATATAACTGCCAAAACCGCAAAGCTGATCGCGGGTACACCGACCAACAGAAATGCCAAAGATAAGTGAAACTGCGCTTTGATCTCGGGAAAAAGCTGTTCGGCATTTTGCAATTCATAGAAAGTTGGCAGATAGAGAAATGCCAGCACATATCCCAAAGCGCAGCCGACGAAAACACCGAATCCAAACACCCAAAAGTGCTTTGCGATTTTGAAGCCAGAATATCCGAGAGCTTTCAATATTCCAAGTTCTTTGCCGTGCGTATCTATGTAGTTCTTGACATAGAACAGGAGCATAATGACGGATGTTACGGCTAGGCAGCCGCCCGAAACGGCTGCAACGACTTTTCCCGTCGAAACCTGCGCCTGATACATCACCATGCCAACCTCCGTCG
>CANQDA010000038.1 GCA_947591155.1 uncultured Lachnospiraceae bacterium | reverse complement strand
CTGAAGAACAAGCACATCGCGCGCAAGAAGCTGACGCAGGAGGAAGTGCGTCAGGAGGTGATCGCGCTGCAGGATATGGGGCACAAGCGCCTGGCGATCGAGGCGGGCGAGGACCCGATCAACAATCCGCTCGAATACATACTGGAGTGCATCAAGACGATCTACAGCATTCAGCACAAGAACGGGGCGATCCGCCGCGTCAACGTCAACATCGCCGCGACGACCGTCGAGGATTACCGCAAGCTGAAGGAGGCCGGGATCGGCACCTACATTCTCTTCCAGGAGACCTACCACAAGCAGAGTTATCTGCAGCTGCACCCGACCGGGCCGAAGCACGACTACGACTATCACACCGAGGCGATGGACCGCGCGATGGAGGGCGGCATCGATGATGTGGGACTCGGCGTTCTGTTCGGACTGGAGATGTACAAGTATGAGTTTGCCGGACTGCTGATGCACGCCGAGCATCTGGAGGCCGTGCACGGCGTCGGACCGCACACGATCAGCGTGCCGCGCGTGAAGCACGCCGACGACATCGATCCGGACGTGTTTGACAATTCGATCCCGGACGAGATGTTCGAGAAGATCATCGCATGTATCCGTCTCGCGGTGCCGTACACCGGGATGATCATCTCCACGAGAGAGTCGCAGGAGGTCCGCGGCCGCGTGCTTGATCTCGGCATCTCGCAGATCAGCGGCGCGTCCCGTACGTCTGTGGGCGGATACACCGAGGAGGAGCGCCCGCATGACTCCGAGCAGTTCGATGTGTCCGACCAGAGGACGCTCGATGAGGTCGTGCGCTGGCTGATGGAGCAGGGACACATTCCGTCATTCTGCACGGCCTGCTATCGCGAGGGTCGCACAGGCGACCGTTTCATGACTCTGTGCAAGAACGGGCAGATCCTGAACTGCTGCCACCCGAACGCGCTGATGACGTTGACCGAATATCTTGTGGATTACGCGTCTGAAGAGACGAAGAAGCTCGGATTCGAGCTGATCGAGAAGGAGCTCGCGAAGATTCCGAAGGAGAAGATCCGGAACATCGCGGCACAGCACATAGAGGATATCAAGAATTCCAACAGCAGAGATTTCAGATTCTGAATATTCGGGGGATTACTCGGAATCAGACTGTTGGGAGCCTCCTTTCCAGTCGGGTCAAACTGTGGTTTCGACAGACAAAATTATGCATGCATATAAAAATCAGGCGCTCGTTCTCAGAGCGCCTGATTCATTTGTCATTCCGCAAACAACGGCGTGGACAGATACCGGTCGCCGGTGTCGGGCAGGAGGACGACGATGGTCTTTCCTTCGTTCTCCGGGCGCTTTGCCAGCTCGATCGCGGCGTAAGCGGCCGCGCCGGAGGAGATGCCGACCAGGAAGCCCTCGTTTTTGCCGATGAGCTTTCCGGTCGCGAAGGCGTTCTCGTCGGAGACCGGGATGATCTCATCGTAGATCTGTGTGTTCAGGACGTCGGGGACAAAGCCGGCTCCGATCCCCTGGATCTTGTGGGCGCCGGGGACTCCGGTGGACAAGACAGCCGAGGAGGCGGGTTCGACCGCGACGACTTTGACGGACGGATTCTTCGATTTCAGGTATTCTCCGACACCCGTGACCGTTCCGCCGGTACCGACGCCCGCGACAAAGATGTCTACCTTGCCGTCCGTATCCTCAAAGATCTCCGGTCCCGTGGTCTCACGGTGCGCTTTCGGATTGGAAGGATTCACGAACTGTCCCGGGATGAAGCTGTTCGGCAATTCTTTGGCCAGCTCCTCCGCCTTCGCGATCGCTCCCTTCATTCCTTTGGAGCCTTCTGTCAGTACGAGCTCTGCGCCATAGGCCTTCATGAGCTGACGGCGCTCCACGCTCATCGTCTCCGGCATGACGATAATGATCCGATAACCTCTCGCCGCAGCCACGGCGGCAAGCCCGATCCCCGTATTGCCGGAGGTCGGCTCGATGATGACGGAATCCGGAGTCAGTCTCCCGTCGGCCTCGGCGTCGTCGAGCATTGCCTTGGCGACACGGTCCTTGACGGAACCGGCAGGATTGAAATACTCCAGTTTCGCGACGACCCTTGCTTTCAGGCCGAATGCTTTCTCGATGTGTGTGAGCTCCAAAAGCGGAGTCCTGCCGATCAGCTGGTCGGCGGATGTATAAATTTTAGACATGATAAATCCCTCCTGTTATTTAGATGAAGCGGAGAACCGGGCGGGGAGCCCGCGTTCATATTCGTTTAAATAGCGTTGAACCCGTTTTGCAGATCGGCAAGGATATCGTCAATGTGTTCGGTGCCGATCGAGAGTCGGATCGTATTCGGGCGGATGCCCTGATCGGCCAGCTCCTCCTCGTTCAACTGGCTGTGGGTGGTCGTCGCCGGATGGATCACAAGGCTCTTTACATCGGCCACGTTCGCCAGCAGGGAGAAGATCTTCAGACTGTCGATGAACTTATGCGCTTCCTTTACGCCACCCTTGATCTCGAAGGTAAAGATGGAAGCTCCTCCGTTCGGGAAATACTTCTGATACAGCGCATGATCCGGATGATCCGGCAGGGACGGATGGTTGACCTTCTCCACCTGCGGATGTTGCGCGAGGAATTCCACGACCTTCCGCGTGTTCTCCGCGTGGCGCTCCAGACGCAGGGACAACGTCTCGATACCCTGCAGGAGCAGAAATGCGGCGAAGGGCGAGATGGTCGCGCCGGTATCGCGCAGCAGCACCGCGCGGATGTAGGTCACGAACGCCGCGGGACCCGCCGCCTTGACGAAGGAGACGCCGTGATAGCTGGGATTCGGCTCCGCGATCGCCGGATACTTTCCGCTTGCCGACCAGTCAAACTTGCCGGAGTCCACGATGATGCCGCCGAGGGTGGTGCCGTGGCCGCCGAGGAACTTGGTCGCGGAGTGAACGACGATGTCCGCGCCGTGCTCGATGGGACGGATTAGATACGGCGTGCCGAAGGTGTTGTCAACCACCAGCGGGAGTCCGTGTCTGTGGGCCAGTGCGGCCAGCGCGTCGATATCCGGGATATCACTGTTCGGGTTTCCCAGCGTCTCAATGTAGATCGCGCGCGTGTCCTGCTGAATCGCGGCTTCTACTTCATCCAGATCATGAATATTGACGAAGCTCGCCGTGATGCCGAAATTCGGCAGCGTGTGCGCCAGAAGGTTGTAGCTGCCGCCATAGATGGTCTTCTGCGCCACGAAATGGCCGCCGTTCTGGCCGAGCGCCTCCAGCGTGTAGGTGATGGCCGCCGCGCCGGACGCCAGCGCCAGAGCCGCCACGCCGCCCTCGAGAGCCGCGACGCGTTGCTCCAGAACGTCCTGCGTGGAGTTCGTCAGACGGCCGTAGATGTTGCCCGCATCGGTCAGTCCGAAGCGCGCGGCGGCGTGTTCGCAGTTGTGGAACACATAAGAGGTCGTCGCGTAGATCGGTACCGCGCGGGAATCGGTCGCCGGGTCGGGAGTTTCCTGCCCCACATGGAGCTGTAAGGTTTCAAATTTGTAATCAGACATAATGATACTTCCTTTCTTCTTTTATAGAATGTGTAGTGTTCGTGTAGTTTTAGAATTTTGTCATCCGGTCAAGCCCATATACACATTCGTCCGAAGCGGAAGTTTTCTCTTACTAGCTTTTCAAAATTGCTTCCCATACTATCGCCTGCCTTTCAAGTTGGTTTAGATGATAGCACGCAAAACCTACTTTGTCAATAGGTTTTCAAGGAAATTATGAAAAAGCCAATCGGGAAGCGTCAGCGTTGACAGGGAAAAGAGCGGTCGGTATAATATAACGGGAAAATATTAACGGGAAAACCGAAGGTTCGGGCTACTCGGAAGAGAGGAAGCATATGTCAATACACAGAATCGCCGTGATATCAGATACGCACGGAATCCTGCGTCCGGAGACGGTCGAGGCGCTCCGATCTGCGGAGCTGATCCTGCACGGCGGCGATATCGCGAATCGGAAAACGTTGGACAGGCTGGGCGAATGCGCCCGGGTGATCGCGGTGCGAGGAAACTGTGACAAAGAGTGGGCGGAAGCCCTGCCGCAGGAAGTCTGCTTTGAACTGTACGGGAAGAAGATATATATGGTGCACAACCGAAAGCAGAGATCTGAGGAAGCGGAGACGGCCGACATTGTCATCTACGGGCACTCGCACAAGTACGAGGAGAAGGAAGAGAACGGAAGGCTCTGGCTGAACCCGGGGAGCGGCGGACCGAGGCGCTTTGGGAAGCCGGTTACGATGGCCATGCTGGAGATCGACGAGGAGAGCGGCAGCCTGGCGGTGAAGAGGATCGAGCTGTCCGGGGATGAAGCGCGGAATGAGGACAGCTTGTGCCCGGGGCTTGACAGCGGGGAACTGCGGGGCATCGTCGAGACGATCGTGAGAGATCTCTCGCGCGGAAGATCGGTCGACCATATCGTAAAGACGCGCGGGATCAGCCGCGCGCTGACGGAGCAGATCAGCCAAATCTATTTCACGCATCCCGGCATCGATGTGCAAGGTGTAGTGGATCGGGTCGAGATCGCGGGACGGTAGTCCTTTTAGATAGGGCGGACGACATTTAAAACGTGAAGGAATACCGGGCTGCAGAGGACGGACGCAATAAAGACAGGCAGGAGGATGTATATGTACGGGAAAAGCAGACAAGAAGCAAACGAGAAATCAGCGCTTGCACAGCTTTATGAACACTTTGAGTTCAGGAGTATCCGGCCGGAGGAGGCGGAGGAGGCCGCAAAGATGGAGACGGCATGTTTCCCGCCGAATGAAGCCTGCATCAGGGAGCATATGCTGGCGCGCATTCAGGCAGCGGGAGATCTGTTTCTGGTGGCGGTTGAGCGGGAGAGCGGAAGACTTGTCGGTTCCCTGAATGGTATCGCCACGAATAAAACATCCTTCCGGGATGAATTTTTTACGGATGCGTCGACGCACGATCCGAATGGAAAAAACATCATGCTGCTTGGACTCGAGGTGCTGCCGGAGTACAGGGGGCAGGGGCTGGCGCGGGAGCTTGTATCTGAGTATTGCCGCAGGGAGAAGGAAAAGGGCATCCGGAGAATGGTGCTCACCTGCCACGAGGACAAGCTGAAGATGTACGCAAAACTTGGATTCCGGGATCTCGGCGAATCAGCATCCAAATGGGGCGGCGAGAACTGGCATGAGATGGAGATTCTTCTGACATACTGATGAACATTGAGAAAAAGGGTTTTATATCAAGTCCCAACGGGGAATCACGGAGGATAAGAGCATGAATAAAGCAGAGACCTATCAATACCTGACCGGGCGCGGCATTTCCTATGAGGTTACGGAGCACCCGGCGGTCTACAATATAGAGGAAATGGATGCGCTCGAACTTCCGCATCCCGAATGGGGAGCGAAAAATCTGTTTGTCCGGGACGACAAAAAGCGCAATTATTATCTGATCACCGTGATGGAACACAAGCGGGTCGACCTGAAGGAGTTTCGCAAACAACATGGTCTGCGGAACCTTTCCTTTGCCTCGGCGGACGATCTGCTGGACATTTTGGGGCTGACGCCGGGCTCGGTCACGCCGTTGGGGGTATTGAACGATACGCAGTGCCGGGTTCATTTTTATTTTGACGCCGCTTTCGCAAACGGTAAGATCGGCGTGCATCCGAATGAAAATACCGCTACCGTCTGGATGGAGACGGACGACCTTGTTCGGATCATCCGGGAGCACGGAAATGAGGTTGATTTTGTGGAAGTGGGGTGACGGACAGATGAGCATGAATGATATGGTATCGGCGGAACGTGTGCATATCGGGTTCTTTGGGGTGCGCAACGCCGGGAAGTCAAGCGTTGTGAACGCGGTGACGGGGCAGGAAATGGCGCTTGTCTCGGACGTGAAGGGGACGACCACGGATCCGGTCAAAAAAGCGATGGAGCTTCTGCCGCTCGGGCCGGTGGTTATCATCGACACGCCGGGCATCGACGACGAGGGCGAACTTGGCGAGCTGCGCGTAAAGCGTGCGCGGAAGGTGCTCAACTACACGGACGTGGCGGTGCTGGTGCTTGACGCGCAGAAGGGTATGAGCGAGGCGGACCGGGGGCTGGTCGCGCTCTTTGAGGACAAGAAGATTCCTTACGCGCTTGTGTACAATAAGGCGGATTTGGTTGATGAAAATAAGCCCGGAGAAGGTGTCAGGAAGCTGGAAGCGAATGTGCCAAATGGTGAGGCAGAATCCACAGGCAGAGATTTATCAGGTGCAAATTCACAGACGGCGCAGGGTAAGACAGAGCAGGTGAGTGGAGAAGCGATAAGAAAAACCATCGGGATGCCGGTAAATTGGATACATGGTTATGATGAATCAAGTCGAAAAAGTGATAATATAATTTATGTCAGCGCGAAGACCGGGCAGAATATCTACGAATTGAAAGAGCTGCTCGCGCGGCTCGTGAAGCAGGAGGAGAACCGCAAACGCATCGTCGCGGATCTGCTCTCGCCGAATGACGTCGTGGTGCTCGTCGTGCCGATCGATTCCGCGGCTCCGAAGGGAAGGCTGATCCTGCCGCAGCAGCAGACGATCCGTGATATTCTCGAGGCTGGCGCGGCGGCGGTCGTCACGCGGGAGAGCGAATTGAAAGAGACGCTGGCTTCCCTTCAGAAGAAGCCGCGCCTCGTGATCACGGACTCGCAGGCGTTCGGTCAAGTCTCGAAGGACACGCCGCAGGACATTCTGCTGACGTCGTTCTCGATCCTGTTTGTGCGCTATAAGGGAGACTTAAACGCGGCGATCCGCGGGGCGGCGCAGCTCGATCATCTGAAGGACGGCGACACGGTGCTGATCGCGGAGGGCTGCACCCATCACCGCCAGTGCGACGATATCGGGACGGTCAAGCTGCCGCGCTGGATCCGGGAGTATGTGGCAAAATGCCGGGCAGAGCACGTTTTGTCAAATTTCGTAGAAGGAGTCAGTACGAGAGTCCAGGATCAGGCGCAGCAGGAGAAAGGAAGCGTGGACATTCGATTTGAGTTCACCTCCGGCATGGGCTTTCCGGAAGACCTCTCGAAGTATGCGCTGATCGTACACTGCGGCGGCTGTATGCTCAACGAGCGTGAGATGCAATACCGGGTGCGGCAGGCGGCCGACGCGGGCGTCCCGATCACGAACTACGGCGTCGCGATCGCGCAGATGCACGGCATCTTAAGGCGCAGCCTCGGGCCGTTCCCGGATACGCAGAAGCTGCTGGATAACTGAAAGGTAATGAAAAGAAAGGAGCGGATCGCTTGATAAAGAATATTGTATTTGACATCGGAAATGTGCTGGTGGATTTCCGGCTGAAGGAGTTTCTGGCGGAAAAGGGCTTCGACGCCCCGATGATCAAACGGCTTCTGAAGGCGTCCGTGATGAGTCCGTACTGGGAACAGTTTGAGCGTGCGGATATCACGGAGGAGGAAGCCATGCAGGCGTTTGTGAATCTGGATCCGGAGATTGAGAGGGAACTGTATGAGGCCTTCTCCAACATTCATGGGATGCTGACGATACGGGAGTATGCCGTTCCATGGATCAGGAGTCTGAAGGAGGCGGGCTTCCGCGTGTATTATCTCTCGAATTATTCGAAGAAGGCCTATGATGAGTGTCAGGATTCACTTGCTTTCATGAAGTATACGGACGGCGGCTTCCTCTCCTTCCAGCAGAGGATGACAAAGCCGGACCTGCAGATGTATACGCGCTTCCTGGAACACTTTCATCTGGTCCCGCAGGAGAGTGTCTTCATCGACGACACGGAGCAGAACGTCGCCGTGGCGGAGAGCCTCGGCTTCCACGGGATCGTGTTCCGCTCCTATGAAGATGCGGAGATGCGGTTAGAGCAGTTGAAGCAGGATAGCCTGCTTCTCGATGAGTAAATTCCTGTTTAACAAACATCGGACGGAATCGCACGGTACCCTTCCTGGGTATTTCCCGTCAAAACCGCAATATCGGCTTTTAAAAGGGAAAGCCGATATTGAACGGCTTTGTGCCGGAAAACACCCGGAAATCCCTGCGATTCCTGTTCGTGAAATGCTTCCTGTTTAATTCACAAGCCAGATGCCTGCCAAATGTATCGTGACGGCGTCGGCTGTGATAATCCGCTGTCCGCCGATTGTCCTCTTACGTCTGTCTGCGTCGGACTACGTCCGTCTCAGATCAGACATCTGTATCGGACATGTCGGAACAGCCGGATCATCCCAGTCCTCTGCCGGGTGGAGCTTCTCAGGCGGAAACTGCACAGCCCGTACAGTGAATTGGCAATGCCTAAGGCAAACCGTGTGCATCCGCCGGCACTTAGCGAATGCACAGCATGAGCTTAGTACCGCTGCGTGTCTGCACTCGTGCGGGAGCTGAGTTTGCCGTGGCATTGACCAATCCCTGTGAGGGCGTCCGGTATATTTAGTGAATTAAACAGGAAGCCTTCCGTGTCTACGCGACGACACTGTTCCCCGTATACAGCTGATAATACTTCCCTTTCTCCTCAATGAGCTGATCGTGCGTACCGCGCTCGATAATGCGGCCCTGTTCGAGCACCATGATGCAGTCGGAGTTGCGCACGGTGGAGAGCCGGTGGGCGATGACAAAGGTCGTGCGACCGTTCATCAGGTGGTCCATGCCGCTTTGTACGATGCGCTCGGTGCGGGTGTCGATGGAGCTGGTCGCCTCGTCGAGGATCAGCACCGGCGGGTCCGCGATGGCCGCCCGCGCGATCGCGAGGAGCTGGCGCTGGCCCTGGCTTAAGTTCGCGCCATCGCCGGTGAGCATTGTATCATAGCCCTGCGGCAGCCTGCGGATAAAGCCGTCCGCGTTCGCGAGCTTCGCGGCCGCGACGACCTCCTCGTCGGTGGCGTCGAGCTTACCGAAGCGAATATTTTCTTTGACCGTACCTGTGAAAAGGTGGGTATCCTGCAGCACGATCCCGAGGGAGCGGCGCAGGTCCGCCTTTTTTATTTTGTTGATGTTGATCCCGTCGTAGCGGATCTTGCCGTCCTGAATGTCGTAGAAACGATTGATCAGGTTCGTGATCGTCGTCTTGCCTGCGCCGGTCGAGCCGACGAAGGCGATCTTCTGGCCCGGCGTCGCGTACATCTTGATGTCGTGGAGCACCATCTTGTCGTCGGTGTAGCCGAAGTCCACGCCGTCGAAGACCACGTCCCCACGCAGCTCCACGTAATCCACACTGCCGTCCGCCTGGTGCGTGTGCTTCCATGCCCAGCGCCCGGTGCGCGTCGCGCTTTCCGTGAGCTTACCGTTTTCCTCTTTCGCATGGACAAGCGTCACATAGCCGTTGTCCACCTCCGGCTCCTCGTCGAGCAGGCGGAAGATACGGTCCGCGCCGGCAAGCGCCATGACGATGGCGTTGAACTGCTGGCTGACCTGGTTGATCGGCATGTTGAAACTCTTGTTGAAGGTCAAAAAGCTTGCGAGACCGCCGAGCGTGAAGCCGCCGAAGCCGTTCAGCGCGAGGATCCCGCCGACGATTGCGCAGACCACGTAGTTGATGTTGCCGATCTGAGCGTTGATCGGGCCTAAGAAGTTGACGAAGGTATTCGCCTGATCCGCGCTGCGGAAAAGCTTATCGTTCAAAGCAGTAAATTTCCGGATGTTCTCCTCCTCATGGCAGAAAACCTTGACGACCTTCTGGCCGCTGATGGACTCCTCAATATAGGCGTTGACCGCACCCAGATTTTTCTGCTGTTCGCGGAAGTATCTTCCGCTGCGGCTCGTCGCATAGCGCGTGCAGATGAGCATCAGCCCGACCATGACAAGCGTCACGAGCGTGAGCGGAATGCTCAGGATCAGCATACTGATGAAGACGCTGACGATCGTGAATGCGCTGTTGATGATCTGCGGGATGCTCTGGCTCACCATCTGGCGCAGCGTGTCGATGTCGTTCGTGTAGACGGACATGATGTCGCCGTGCTGGTGGGTGTCGAAGTAGCGGATCGGCAGCTTCTCCATGTGCTCGAACAGCTCGTCGCGCAGGTTGCGCAGCACGCCCTGCGTCACCGTCACCATGATGCGGTTGTACGCGAAGGTGGAGACGACGCCGATCAGATAAAAGCAGGCCACGCGCGCGATCGCATGCGCGAGCGGCGAAAAGTCCGGATGGTCGCTCTGCAGAAACGGGGCGATGTAGTTGTCGATCAGGCTTTTGGTGAACATGGTGCCCTGCACATTTGCGATAACGCCCGCGAAGATCAGGACGAACACAAAGATGCAGTGAATCTTGTAATCGCGGAAGATGTACGCCATCAGCCGCATCAGAAGCTTGCCCGGATGGTCCACCGTCGGTTTCTGTCCGCGCGGAACGCGGTTCATCGGTCCCGGCATATCAATCCTCTCCTTTCTCGTCGAAGTCTCCGCCGCCACCTGTCTGCGACTCGTAGACTTCCTGATAAATGCTGTCGGATTTCAGCAGCTCGTCGTGTGTGCCGAAGCCGTGGATACGGCCTTCCTCCATAACGATGATGCGGTCGGCGTCCTGCACGCTGGAGATGCGCTGCGAGATGATCAGCTTCGTCGTGTTCGGGATCTCCTCGCGGAACGCCCTGCGGATCCGCGCGTCGGTTGCGGTGTCCACGGCGCTCGTGCTGTCGTCGAGGATCAATATTTTCGGTTTTTTCAGGAGCGCCCGCGCGATACACAGACGCTGTTTCTGTCCGCCGGAGACGTTCGTGCCGCCCTGCTCGATGTAGGTATTGTAGCCGTCCGGGAACGCCCGGATGAAATCGTCGGCGCAGGCGAGCTTACACGCCGCCTGACATTCCTCGTCGCTCGCGTTCTTGTCGCCCCAGCGCAGGTTCTCGTAGATCGTACCGGAGAACAGGACGTTGTTCTGGAGTACGACTGAGACCTGGTTGCGCAGGACTTCCATATCGTAATCCTTCACGTTGTGGCCGCCGACTAAGATTTCGCCGGAAGTGACGTCGTAAAGGCGGCTGATCAGGTTTACCAGACTGGTCTTGGCGCTGCCCGTCCCGCCGATGATCCCGATCGTCTCGCCGGAATGAATTTCGAGGTCGATATCCTTGAGCACCGGCTCCTGACTGTCCTTGTGGTAGGAAAACTCCACGTCGCGGAACGTGATGCTGCCGTCCGGCACCTCCATGAGCGGATGCTCGGGGTTGCGCAGATCGCTCGTCTCGTTCAGCACCTCGGAGATACGCTCCATGCTGGCCGTGCTCATCGAGATCGTGACGAAGACCATCGAGAGCATCATCAGGTTCATCAAAATGTTCATGCAGTAGGCGAGCAGGCTCATGAGCTCGCCCGTCGTGAGCGAATCCGCGACGATCATCTTCGCGCCGATCCAGCTGATCAGAAGGATGCAGGTGTAGACCGTGAACTGCATGATCGGGGCGTTGAAGATGATGTTGCACTCGGCCTTCACGAAGATCTTGTAGATGTTTTCGCTTGCCTTCTTTAATTTGCCTGTCTCATGGTCCTCGCGCACGTAGGCCTTCACGACGCGGATCGCGGATACGTTCTCCTGGATGGAGGCGTTCAGCTCGTCGTACTTCGGGAACGCCTGTCGGAAGTATCTCGTCGCGTGACTGATAATAAAGAAAAGGATCACGCCGAGGATCAGCACCGCCACGAGATAGATCGACGCCAGACGCGCGTTGATCGCGAACGCCATCACGAGTGCGCAGACCATACTGGCCGGGGCGCGCATCGCCATGCGCAGGATCATCTGATAGGCGTTCTGGACATTCGTGACGTCGGTCGTCAGGCGTGTCACCAGACCGGCCGTGCTGAATTTGTCGATGTTGGAAAAGGAAAAGGTCTGGATGTGGTCGAACATCGAGGAGCGCAGGTTGCGCGCGAGCCCCGTGGACGCCTTCGCGCCGAAACGGCCGCCGCCCAGACCCGCGAACAGACCGATCGCCGCCACGACGATCATCAGCCCGCCGATGCGGTAGATGTGATGAATGTCCCCGGTGTTGACTCCGTTGTCGATGATCGACGCCATCAAGAACGGGATCATCGTCTCCATGAGCACTTCGAGCAGCATAAAGATGGGCGTTACGATGGACGCCCACTTGTACTCTTTGACTTCTCTTAAAATTGTGCGAACCAAGTAAGATCCCCCTTTTGCAATATAAATGGAGCCGCGTGCGGCTCACTATGTTCCGAAACAGTTTAGCACATATAATATAGAAAGGTAAAGCGCAAAAATGACTAAAATTTGAGGCGTAACAAAGCGGTTTATATTTTTTAGGTATCATAGCAAACATTACACGAGAAAAACTTGAATTAAAGAAACAGAACCTTTATAATAGTGCAGTGTTTTTGTTACTGCGGCGCCAAAGCGGGGTGTCTGACAGATAGACCGCAGAGGTGCTTGTCGCTGAGACTATAAAATATATCATGCAGGTAATTGTTTGGAAACGGGAGGGACGGTATATGTCCACAGGAAAAAAATTGATGTTTTGCTTTTACGCGGTGGCGCTCTTTCTGGCCGTGGTATCGGGACGGCTGTTTTATACAACAGGAAAAGACTTCGACGGGGACGCGCACACGACGACCCAGCTGGAGACCGAGCCGGTGCAGGAAGGAAACGTGCTCACGTGGACGGAGACGCTTCCGGACACGTTCGACAGGGGGATAAGCCTGCTGTTTGAATCCTCGCAGTCCGAGGTGGAGGTGCTTCTGGACGATGAGACCATCTACACCTACGGGATGGAAGAGAGGAACTGGGGCAAGTCTCCGGGCAGCTACTGGCATGTGGTCGACCTGCCTGCCGGGAGCGCGGGAAGGACGCTGACGATCCGCCATGTCATCGCCTACGATTCGATCCGGGAGAACATACCGCTGATCTACTACGGCAGCCACGGCGAGTGCGTGGAGGCGAAAATATTGGATATGCTTCCGGTGCTGGTGCTGAACTGCATCATCATCTTCTGCGGCCTGATCAGTATTTTCCTGCATATTCAGCGCATGGCGAAGCGGAAAAGGTCGGAGCTCGGCAGCCTGCTCTGTCTGGGTCTCTTCGCGATCCTGGTGGCGACCTGGTCGCTGCGCCAGTGCGGCTTCCTGCAGCTGCTCATCCCGAACGGGGGTGTGCTGTACTTCATCGATCTGCAGGTGCTGCTGTTGTTCCCGGCGCTGATCGATCTGTTCATCTACACGATCTGCGGGGAGAAACACAAGAATGGTTTTGCGGCGTTTGCCGGGGCGTATCTGCTGTGCGTGGCGGCGGAGACGTTGCTGCAGCTTCTGGGCGTCGTGGATATGTTTGAGGTTCTCTTCATCACGCACGGTCTGATCCTGGTCAACGTGGTGTATCTGTTTTGGGCAATCTATCGGGAGTGCCGGGAAGCTCGGCCGCAGGAAACGAAGCCGCAGCTGCAGGGAACGGAGTCGGATATCTCCGGAGAGGCTGTCATAGAGAGCGAGTACGGCATACGGGGCGGAAAAAACGGAGGACTTTCCCAGATGAAGCTTCCGCTGTGCATTCTGGTGGCGTCCGGGATCATGGAGATGGTTTCCTATTATATCAGTATTTTAAAAGAGGTTTCCATCTTTATGGCGCTCGGCACGATGATCTTCATTCTGATGCTGATCTGGCAGCAGGTGCAGGAGTACTACAATATCGCGCTGGAGGAGGAGAAGCTGGCGTACTTTGAGAAGCTTGCCAGAACGGATATGCTGACCGGCGCGTTCAACCGCAACGCCTACGAGGAGGCCCTGAAGGCGCTGGCGGAGAGCGCGGACCTGAACGGACAGTGGGCAGTCGTCTTTGACCTGAACAATATGAAAGCCATCAACGACAACTTCGGGCACGAGAAAGGCGATCAGGCGATCAAGAGCTGCTACGGCTGCATTGAGAGGACGTTCGGGAAGCTGGGCGACTGCTACCGCATCGGCGGGGACGAGTTCGTGCTGCTCGGGAAAAAAGGAGCGGAACTTAAAGACGCGGCGGAGCGCTTTGACGCGGCGATACAAAAAGAAGCCGCGCGGCTCGACTTCCCGTTCAGCGTGGCGTTCGGCTGCGCGATCTTCAATCCGGAGAAGGACGCGGATTTCCACGAGACGATCCATCGCTGCGACGCTTTGATGTATAAAGACAAAAAGGAAAAAAAGATCAACATGAACATGTCTGCGCAGGATGGAACACTCTGACATGCACAAAGATGTTCGGCGCTATAATGACGTCAGATCGATCCGGTCTTTCGGAAGCCTCTGGATACAGGGGTCGACGACAGACCGGATTTTTTCGATGACGGAGGGATCCAGATCCCAGAGTTTGACGATGGCGGACAGACACTCGTAAAAAAGGTCCTCGGCAGTGTATGCGGAAGGATCAGCATCAACCAACCGGAGCATTCCGCCGATATAGCCGTAGACGGACGCGAATGACAGGGACTGAATTTCGTCCGGATTGATGAACGGGCGGTAAGCCAGGGCGGAGACCAGGGCATAGCATTGAGGGAGCCCTTTTTCCTTCTGGTAAATTGGCTCGTCCTCAAAATATTCCACGATAAATCGGCGGGAGTTCGGATCATGCAAAAACTTGTACCATTGAATATAGTGGGAGAAAAAGACCGCCCCCTGCTCGTCTTTACAGTACTCTTTCGCTAAACGAAAGCACCGTCGGAAATGTTCGACCAGAGCGTCACGGCGAAGCTCACTTTTTTCTTTATAGTAGTAATAGATCGTGCCCCGATAGACGTGGGCTTCCCGGCAGATATCCTGAAAACTGGTTCGACGGTATCCTTTCTCATAAAAAAGCCGCATGCTGGCCCTCAGGATCTCTTCTTTTGTTGTAGTGCTGGCCGAATCGTTCTTCATAACTCACCTTTATATTGCAATAGAAAGCCTCATTCTCTTTGGACAAAAATGAAAAGTGTTCAAATTGTCATAATCGAAAGCTGAAATGTTTGAAAAGCTTGTGCAAAAAACATATAATCAATATAATATAGTATTCTTTTGCATTTGTATTTTCATCAAATAATTTAAACTATTGTATTGGAATTTGATGAAAAAGTCAAGTTGCGGCAAGCAGGGAGGTTTTGAAATGAAGAGAAACAATGCAAAACGTGTTTTGGCACTGGTTCTGGCAAGCGTGATGCTGATGCAGCAGAGCTGGGTGGGAACGCTCGCGGCGGAGACAGAAACCGTGACGGAAGCGCAGACGGAGAAGCTGACCGAGGCTCCGGCGACGGAAGCTCCTGCTCCGGAGACAAAGGCCGAGGAGACGCAGGCACCGGCGACGAAGGCGGAAGAGACACAGACACCGGCGACGGAAGCTCCGGCCGAGGGAGAAGAGACCGGGGAGACGCAGACCCCGGCGACGGAAGCTCCAGGCGAGACCGCGACCGAGGCTCCGACGGAAGCCCCGACGGAAGCTGTGACGGAGGCTGTGACAGAGGCCTCCACAGAAGCGATAACGGAAAAGGAATCGGAGACAGAGGAAGAGGTCGTTCTGGACACTGCCATCAAGCAGGAAGTATTTCAGAAGACGGTCGAAGACGATGTACAGCCGATGATCAAATATACGGTAAAGGTAACGAACAAGGCTAAGACCGCGGTCGCGGAGGGCGTGTCCGTGAAGGTGATCCTCGCAGATGCTCTTTCTTATGCGGAAGAAGAGGGCGAGACCGCTGAGCTTGGCGTATACGGGAAATTTGACGATGCGGTAAACGCGGACGTATTCAAGGACATTGAGCTGAGCGAGAACGTCATGGATGTCTACGCGGAAGGCAGCGTCGCGCTCTGGCAGAATCAGAAGATCGCGGCCGGCGAGAAGAAGGAATTCGTCTTCTTCGCGGCGGTCGAGGACGGAGTGACCGATACGGAGGCGCTTCGCAATCTCTGGTTTGTAAACGACGAGGCAGTGGCGAATGACAAGCTGCAGTGGCAGAACGCGGAACTCCTGAAGGTAGAGGAAGAGCTGCCGACGGAATTTACCTGCGAGTATGGAAATATGGTCGTGACAGCGACGCTTTCGGACGGAGCGATCCTTCCGGAGGGGGCGCAGTTCGTCGTGACGGAGAAGACGCTGAGTGAAGAGGAGGTAGCGCTGGTAGAGGATGCGATGGGTGAAGACAGCGCGGATGCTCCGGAAGAGAAGCAGGGTGAGGACGGACAGACAGAGGAGACCGTAGCGGATTATGTTGCTTACGACATGCACTTTGAAGTGAACGGAGCGGAAGTCGAGCCGCAAGGCGGAACAGTGTCTGTAGTCATTTCTTACAATGATGCGCTTGTAATGACCCCGGCGGACGAAAAGGCCGACGATATGGAGATAGTTGAGGGCAGCGCAGAATATCAGGTACTTCATCTGGCGGACGACAGCACGGTTGAGGACGTGACGGACAGCGTTAGTGCGACCGATGACGGAAAGGTTAGTGAGGTGGGGTTTACTACCGATAGCTTTTCCACGTTTGTCATCCGGGGAGGATGGATGACAATCGCGGGGTCAATTGAGATATTTATTGATAAGATTAGATTAGGGACTCATGAATATACGAATATAAATATAGATGACGCGTCTGGTATTTATACAGGTTTTTTTGATGGGAATCACG
This sequence comes from uncultured Lachnospiraceae bacterium, assembly GCA_947591155.1. Lineage (GTDB taxonomy): Bacteria > Bacillota > Clostridia > Lachnospirales > Lachnospiraceae > Choladousia. Next base: position 17,565 of record CANQDA010000038.1, on the reverse strand, counting down.
ATTATCGCCGCTATGTTGTTTATGTGGGAGAGACAATGCAACTGTCGGCAGCGGTGCCGTCGTCTGGAGCATGGAAATTTGAGGGAGGAAGCGATGGCATAGGAAGTGTGAATGGAACTTCGAACGCGGTTAGCAGTGGGAAATTGACTGCAAGCTTTACCGGAGAACGAGTCGGCGATTGTAGTATTTTATTGAAAAATGGAGATAACACTGAAAAGACATTTTATATCACTGTAAAAGAACCGATTTATGTTAAAACAAAGATTGATAATATTCGGCATAAGGATACAATCAACGAGAATCTGCCTGGTATAACTACAGGTTATGGTGAGGAAAATTATATATGGAATCCCATTGCCAGTGAAGACGGATCCCATGAAAGGCTGTATATTAAGAACTTTGGAATGATTAAAGATGGAGATGCCAACGGCGGAAAGTATGTTGCTTATCCAGGGGACACTATTTCATTAACGGGTGTGTCTAATGGTGGAAGTGAATTTTCGATTGATTCTAGTTATGGGGGAATTCAAGAAGTTACACATTCAAAAGACGGAAACAGAGCAACAATCACCTGCAAAGTTAAGGAAGATGCAGAAACCGGAAAACAAACATATATTCAATTTGGCAATGAGAAATTTTATATTTACGTGAAACCGTCAGAAAATGATGCGAATCATTTTGACATCGAAATAAAAGATGGCGGAACATATACAATTACTGAAACACAAATCGATGCAACCGGAAAAGAGACAAAAATTGAGACGGTTTATAATGTATTTGTCTGCGGCGTAAATTACTGTAATGTTTATAATGCAGATGGAAAGATTATTACAGATTCAGAAGGCAATTTAGTGGGACACTTGACTGCTGGAGAATACTGGGAATCTGATTTGGGACCGGACAGCACTCAATATGAGCTTTCATCAGCGTATCAAACCGATGGGAAAGGGCATTTGAGGGATGGTGTAAATAAAGTTCCGGAAACAAGGGCAATTAAGCGTACAGATGTTGACAAGGTAGTATTCAATCTTGAGCTTCTTTTGAAACCTATCAGTCGGAAAGTAGATGGCACTGATGCGTCCGTCGCGGGAATAGATGATTTTGAGGTTACAGGATTTAATGCTACGATGGATAAGCAGGATATTATGGATGCATCTAATAAATGCCCGACGAATACCGGACTGGATTTTACTTTGGATATTCATTCAAGGGCAATTCTGATCCAACCGAAAGTTCAGAAAATTCTGAAAGATGATACACTGCAAAATGGTCAGTTTTGGTTTGACCTTTACAGTGAGGATCCTAGTGGGGAAAATGTTGAACCTATCGGTACAGTGTCTAATACGAACACAGGCGAAGTCCTTTTTAAACAAATTTTGCTTTCAGATGATGAAATAGGAACAGGTACTGAGAAAATATATTACATAAAGGAGCGTATCCCGGAAAATAAGGAAAAGGACAGCCATATAATATATGACACACGTATTATTAAAATGGTCGTCAAAATAAATGCAGGAGATTCGCTAAGTGCAGATATCTCATACTATTATCTGGACGAGAAGGATGCTGAAACATTAATTAAAGAGACGCCGCAATTTGTAAACTACAAAACTACCCCGGAAAAGACCGAGACAACACCTGGCGAGGGAAAGATGGTTGAGATCGGTCAGGAAATTACCTACGAAATCACATGGGAGAACTATCGCGATGAAGCGGCAGAAGTTTTTGTGACTGATGTGTTGGATCCAGGGGTGGATTTCGTGAGTGCAGACCCGGAGGAGACTTCTTATGAAAACCATACTGTGAAATGGGATCTTGGCGAAAAGAAGGCTGGGGATTCAGGGAAAGTAACGCTGACAGTAAAAGTAAATAAGGACGCATTTAAGAATTATCAGTATGATGAGGATAGTGACATACCTACAGATAAAGGCGGCAAAGATCATCAGGTTGTAAACCGTGCCGGCGTTCAGGTTGGGAATGATTCAAAAGTACTTACAAAGATTATTCCGAATCCTGTACCGGAGAAAGAAGAGACAGATCCGGGCAAGGACGAGTTAGTTGGAATCGGTCAGGAGATTACCTATAAGATCCACTGGAAGAATGGCCATGAGGAATCGGCGGATGTGACGATCACGGATAAACTGGATCCGGGAGTGGATTTTGAAAGCGCAGACCATGAGGGAAACCATGATGAAGCTACCCACACAGTGACCTGGGTTCTTAAGGCACAGCCTGGTGGAGCCGAAGGCGATGTAGAGCTGAAGGTAAGAGTAAACAAAGACGCGAAGCTTACCTGGGATTACACGGAAGGCGCAGGCGCGGACGAGGATGGAAAGATCCTGAACCAGGCAGGCGTTAAAATTGGCAATGACGATGAAGTAAAGACAGAAATCATCCCGAATCCAGTAGACGAGGGGCCTGAGAAGACGGAACTGGAGCCGGGCGACCGCAAGATGGTCGGCATTGGTGATGAGATTGTTTATAAGATTACCTGGAAGAATTACCAGGACGCGGAAGCGGACGTGGTGATCACGGATAAGCTGGATCCGGGCGTGGAGTTTGTAAAAGCAAGCGATAGTGGTACGCCATCTGGTGATGTGGTTACATGGAACCTTGGAAAGAAAGCGGCGAAGAGCGAAGGATTTGTGACGCTGACTGTAAAGGTGACAGAGAAAGCCTTTGAGGGCTGGGAGTATGTAGACGAAACGAGGCTAGAAGACGACAACGACAAGTTCGAGGCTGTGGACGGCAAGGATTATGAGGTCTGGAACCGCGCGGCGGTGAAGGTCGGCAACGACCCGAAGGTATATACGAACATCGTGGAGAACCCGGTGCCGGAGAAGACGGAGCCGACGCCGGGTGACCGCCTGATGGTGAATGTGGGCGACCCGATCACGTATGAGATCGGCTGGAAGAACGGGTATAAGAAAGAAGCAGAAGTAATCGTGACCGATCCGCTGGAACCGGGCGTATCATACGTAAGCTCCGAACCGACAGGCACGTATGACGAGAAGACGCATACGGTGACTTGGGAATTCAAGGCAAAGAGCGAAGAGAAGGGCACGATCAAGCTGAACGTGACAGTCAATGAGAATGCGTTCAAGGATTGGAAGTACGGCGAAGCGGATGCCCCGGTAGTCAACGCGGATGAGAAGGTGAAGGATTACGAGGTCTGGAACCGCGCGAAGGTGCAGATCGATGATGACAGTCAGTATACAGCTATTGTAGAGAATCCTGTACCGGAGAAGACAGAACAGACGCCGGGCGACCGCGTGATGGTGAATGTGGGCGACCCGATCACGTACGAGATCGGCTGGAAGAACGGGCACAAGGAAGCGGCGAAGGTGACGGTAACCGACCCGCTTGATCCGGGCGTGACGTACGAAAGTTCTAAGCCGGAGGGCAAGTATGACGAGAAGACGCATACGGTGACCTGGGAATTCGAGGCGAAGGGTGAAGAGAAGGGCACGATCGAGCTGAATGTGACTGTCAACGAGAATGTGTTTAAGGATTGGAAGTACGGCGAAGCGGATGCCCCGGTAGTCAATGCGGATGAGAAAGCAAAGGATTATGAGGTCTGGAATCGCGCGAAGGTGCAGGTGGGCAACGACAGCGCGTACACGGATATCGTAGAGAATTCGGTACCTGAGAAGACAGAAGTGACTCCGGGCAAGGGCATAATGACGGAAGTCGGCAAGGACATCACGTACGAGATTCACTGGAAGAACGGGCACAAGGAACCGGCGACGGTGACGGTAACGGATAAGCTGGATCCGGGCGTGACGTTCAAGAGCGCGGACAACGGCGGCACATGCAAGGACGGCGTCGTGACATGGACGCTGAACGCGGCGGCCGGAGAAGAGGGCAGCGTGAAGCTGATCGTGACGGTGAATGAGAACGCGTATGACACCTGGCAGTATGGCGGCGGTGACAAACCGGTTGCAGGCGAGGGTAAGGACTATGAGGTTCTGAACCGTGCGAGCGTGAAAGTAGGCCATGATCCGGCAGTGATGACAGATATCATTCCGAACCCGGTACCGGAGAAGACGGAAGTAACTCCGGGCAAGGGCATAATGACGGAAGTCGGCAAGGATATCATGTACGAGATCCACTGGAAGAATGGGCATGACGAGCCGGCGACGGTGACCGTGACGGATAAGCTGGATCCGGGCGTGACGTTCAAGAGCGCGGATAACGGCGGAACGTGCACGGACGGTGTTGTGACGTGGATGCTGAATGCGGCGGCCGGAGAAGAGGGCAGCGTGAAGCTGACCGTGACGGTGAACGAGAACGCGTATAAGACCTACACGTACGGCGACGGCGACACGCCGACAGCGGGCGAGGGCAAGGATTATGAAGTCCTGAACCGCGCAGGCGTGCAGGTCGGCAATGATGCGAAGGTGCTGACGAACATTATTCCGAACCCGGTACCGGAGAAGGAAGAGATCGATCCGGGCGCGAATGAGACGGTCTATGTAGGTGATCAGATCACGTACGAGATCTACTGGAAGAACGGCCATGATACAGCGGCCGATGTGACGGTGACGGATCCGCTCGACGAGGGTCTGGATTTCGTGAGCGCGGATCAGGGAGGCACTTATGATTCCGCGACGCGCACGGTGACCTGGGTGATCAGGAATGTGGCGGCCGGACAGAGCGGGAAGGTGACCCTGACGACAAAGGTCAATCTCGACGCGAGAAAGGATGACCATATCGTAGAGAACCAGGCGGGCGTGCAGGTCGGCCACGATCCGAAGGTGCTCACGCAGATCATCCCGAATCCGACCCCGGAGGAGCCGAGAAACGGCAAGATCAGCGTGACGAAGGAACTGACTGTTCTCGGGGAGAAGGTCTTTGCGGTTGACGAGACATTCTATGTGGCGCTGTTCAGCGACGAAGCGTGCAAGAAACGTGTGACGGAGATCAAGGCTCTGGAATTTAAGAGGGCGTCGTCCGCGACGGTGACGTTTGAGAATATCGATATCGGCAGGATCTATTATGTAGGTGAAGTGAATTCGGATGGCGAAGTGATCCTGAACGGAAAGGTGAAGGACGGTACGCTGTTTACCGCGAACTTTAACAAAGGCAAGAGTATTGTCGTGGAGAATTCCGATGGTTCCGGGACGATCGTGTTTGAGAATACGTTCAGGGAGATTCCGCCCGGATTCTACCGTGAGGGTGTACTGAATATCACAAAGAAGCTGCTTGGGGTAGACGGAGAAGCACTGGAGAGCGATGAGACGTTCTATGCAGGTATATTTGCGGACGAGGCGCATACAACACTTTCCGACAAAGTGACGAGGAACGTTGTGGCGCTGGAGCTTAACGGAAGCTCGTCTGCGAGCGAATCTGTTTCTGTAGTGTGTGAGCCGGGCAAGAAGACGACTCTGTATGTGACCGAAGTTACGAGTGATGGTACACCGGTCGGAAAGAGCTTCGGTTACACGGTGACGGTCGATAACGGTGAAGTCACGCTGGATGAAAGCAATATGTCTGCCAATGTGACGATCACGAACCAGGAGCAGGAGGAGACAGAGTCTGAGTTCGAGAGCGAAAGTGAAAGCGAAGCGGTAAAATCGACGGCCAGGTCTGTGAAGACAGGAGACAATACTCCGATCGCGAGATATGTTCTGCTGATGTTGGCGGCAGCTGTTCTGGCGACGATGGTCGCAGTGCTGCGCCGGCGCAGAAGAATTGAGAAGTAAAGACGTACAATAAAGAAGTAAAGCAAAACAAAGTCTGGGGACGGCACGGCGTGTCGTCCTCTTTTTTGCCCCCTGAAAAATTCTTTCATATTTTTTGAAAAAGAGCAGAAAAAGTTATTGACGAAATAATTTGCGAAAGAGTTCCCATGTTATACTCGAATCAACAAAAAGGAAAACGGTTTCGAGAACATAGATAGAAAGAAAAAGGAGGACAAAGCAATGATGAAGAAGATGATCCTGGCAGCAACGATCGCAGCATTCATGGTAAGCGCACCGGCAATGGCGGAAGAAGACTTCATCGTTGAGGAGTCCTATGAAGCAGTAGAAGAGATCGCAGAAGAGACAGCGGCACCGGCAGTTGAGATCGAAGTGCTCGGATTCGAGACGATCGCGACGGCGGAGGTTCCGGCAGAGGTTGCGGCGGAGGCCGAGCAGCAGATTACCGAGACCGAGACTGAGACTGAGGCAGCTGAGGCGCAGAGCTTCACATACGAGAACGACGAAGTGATCATCGCAGCACAGGCAGCTGTAGAGCTTCCGGAGAACATCGAGATGCAGGTAAGAAAGCTCGAGGAAGGCAGCGAGGAGTACGAAGCGGCGAAGGCGGCTACGGGAGCAGGCGAGGACGCGCAGTACAGCTTCTACGATGTGACCTTCACGGCAGACGGAAACGAAGTGGAGCTTGCAGACGACAGCGTATACGTACAGGTAGAGTTCAAGACGGTGCAGATCAACAGCGAAGAGACGCAGGGCATCTACCACATCGACGAGAACGGCGCGAACAACGTAACGGCTGAGACCGAAGAAGGCAGCAACATGAGTTCCGTAAACTTCGCAATGTAATTCAGATCGGAAACGACAGGATATGGAGTACGGGACACAGAAGGAAGCAAGGACAGGAGAACGCTATGGAAAAGAAAAAAATCGCCGGAAGATTTGTGATTCAGATCGATCGTTGCGAGAATGCGACATGGCAGGGTTCGATCCTGTGGACAGAGAAAAACGTCACGCAGCAGTTCAGGAGCGCACTGGAGCTGATCAAGCTTGTGGACAGCGCACTGAGAAATACCAAACAGAATTCATGACCTGATAAGCAGACAGGGAAATTTCATACATGCGAATAGGACGACAGACGGATCATCACCGTCTGTTTTTGTTTTGTTATGATCGTCTGGTTCAGAAAAAATTTACAAGTAAAAAATATTTCCTGCACCAAAACCGGCTCTTCATGCATCTAATAGATGTAATTGTAATACGACCGGCCGAGAACAAGAGGGATGTTCGGATGAGGGGGACGGCATCCGGAGGAGGAGTGGAATGCAGATTTTGGTAAAAAAGGCCCGGAAAGGAGACGCGGACGCCTTTGTGTCGCTGATCGAATCCAACAAAAGCAGCCTGTATCGGGTCGCGAAGGGATTTTTCAGCAGCGAGGACGATATCGCGGATGCGATCTCGGACACCGTGCTCTCCGCATGGGAGCATATACCGGAGCTGAAACACGCGGAGTATTTCAGGACCTGGCTGATAAAGATCCTGATCAATTCGTGTAACCGGATGCTTCGGGAGCGCAAAAAATGCGATGTGATGGAGATCTTTCCGGAGGCGCGCTATCTCGAGCAGGAGTTCTCCGATGTGGAGTTTCGCGAGATGATCTCGTCGTTCCCGGAGGACTGCCAGATGATCCTGCTGCTGTACTACGGGGAGCAGTTTACCACGCGCGAGATCGCGGAGATCCTGGGGATCAGGGAGAATACTGTCAAGAGCAAGCTGCACCGCACACGCGGCACTCTGCGGAGCATACTTGTCAATAGTTTATAAGTGCAGGAGGAATTTATATGAGACGTTATACGGAACAGGATATGTACAAGGTACTGGGAAGAGAGATGCAGCCTTCCGAGACGGTCGAGGAACGGCTGGAGCAGACTTACCGGCAGATCTGCTCACAGAAGCAAAAGAAAGCGTGCGGGCACAGGCTGTGGTACGGCGCGGCCGGGACCGCCGCGGCGATGTTGGCGGTTGGTATTTTCTGCGTGAGCAACCCGGCGTTGGCGTCGCAGCTTCCGCTGATCGGTCATCTGTTTGAGCAGATCGGCGACGACGTTAATTACCCGGGCGATTACAGCGGGGTTGGTACGGCGCTTGTGGAGGAAAGCGAGACGGATGGCGTATCGACGGCCAGGATCGAAGAGGAATCGACGGCCGTGGAGACGGCGGATCAGAGCGACGCCGGATCGGCAGAGCAGGAAAACGCGGGAGCTTCGACAAAGGAGAACGGAACGCAGAATGCTGCGTACACACAGACCGTGGGCGGCATGACCGTGACGCTGTCGGAGGTGTACTGCAACGAGGTGGCGTTGTATGTGACGATGCAGCTGAAGACGGAGGAGCCGATGACGGATCTTCTTGAATGGCAGGATAGCGGTTCCCCGATCCTGGCTCTGGAAGGACAGGCGAAGTTCAGCTATTGCGATACGCCGGTGATGCTGGGCAGCGGGGAGCTGAGCGGAAAGCTGATCGACGACTGTACCTACCTCGGCATGTACCGCCTGGAGCTTGCCGATTCGCTCACGGATTACACCGAGTATAATCGGATGATGGAGGAGCAGGGAGGAGAGATAGACGCGCAGACGCTTGACGAGTATCAGGAGCTGATTCAGAAGAAGGAACTGCCGGAGCAGTTTGACGTATCGTTTTCCATCGATCAGATCATCGGTTATCGGAAGGATCCTGTCTCCATCTACGAGGTGGCCGGAGTGGAGGCGCCCGACACAAAGACCATTGAGCAGATGTCGGATGAGGAATGGATCGCATGGCAGAAGAAGCTGGATAACATGGTGCCGGACTACCACGATTATCCTAACCAATATGAGAATTACTGGTATGACGGGCCGTTTCCTTTTGACCTGAACATAACGGTTGATCATGACCGGACCGTCACCGTGCAGGTGGACGGGGACAGCGAAGAGGAATTTGCAGTCTCTTCGGTCACAAGGACGCCGTTTGAACTTCTGGTGGATTACAATATTGCCACTGACGCAGACACGATGCTGCTGGTACTGGACGCGGACGGTAAGCGCATGTCGACCGGCCGCACCGGCGGCAGCGTCAATATGCTGGCGATCGACGATCACGACGTTTCCAGGGTCGATATCTACTGGATCACCTGGGAGGATTTTGAGGGCCGGCAGATCAAGGGGAGCTATTTTGACGAGCATGAGACGAACGAGGAGGGACAGACGCTAAAGGATGTGCTCGACAGCTGTTGCATCTATCACCGGGAGGTCATTATAGAGGGATAAGGATTTATCAGTTGCAATGGTTTTAACTTGTGTCAGCAAATGCCGCAGGGCCCTGCTTTTGGACTTCTGCGGCATTGTTGCTTTTCTGTCACGAGACTGTTTCAAAGCCTTTATTTCCGCCCTTGCGGTAATTGCAGAGCTTTTTCACAATGCATTGCATAGAAATAATAGTTGTTTTGATATCTGTTTTGGAATACAATAACATTAATTTCGAAGGTTATTGCGGAGGTTAAAGTAAACAGAGATTGAGGTGAGTACATGAATCAGGAATTTGAGTTTTTAATGTACCGGGTAGCCGATGAAGATGTTACGGTCAACGCAGTAATTAAAGATGAAACGATTTGGCTGACGCAAAATGCAATGGCCGAATTATTTTCAGTTGATAAGTCCTCTATCAGCAGACATCTGAAAAATATATTTTCTGAGGGCGAATTGGAAGAAAAAGTGGTTGTTGCAAAAATTGCAACAACCACTCAGCACGGAGCAATGGGGGGTAAAACCCAAACAAGAGAAACCAATTTTTACAACTTGGATGCTATTATTTCTGTTGGTTATCGGGTCAATTCTCGCAGAGCAACGCATTTCCGCATTTGGGCTACGGGCGTCTTAAAGGAGTATATGACAAAAGGATTTGCCCTGGATGACGAGCGACTGAAACAGGGCAAGACCGCTTTTGGTAAGGACTATTTTCGCGAATTGCTGGAACGGGTTCGTTCTATCCGGGCCAGTGAACGCCGTATTTGGCAGCAGGTCACAGACATCTTTGCGGAGTGTAGCATTGATTATGACAAAGATGCGGAAATCACCCACGCGTTTTATGCTATGGTACAGAATAAATTTCATTATGCTATAACGGGGCAGACTGCTGCGGAGATTGTTTATACCCATGCCGATCACAATAAGGAAAATATGGGACTTACGACTTGGAAATATGCTCCGGAGGGACGCATCTTGAAATCTGATGTTTCGATTGCAAAAAATTACTTGAATGAAAAGCAGATCCGTCAATTAGAGCGGACGGTAACAGGATACTTTGACTATATCGAAGATTTAATCGAACGGGAGAATATTTTTACTATGGAGGAATTTGCCGCCAGTATCAATGAGTTTCTCGCTTTTCGCCGCTATGATATTCTTCCTGACAGGGGTCAGATCAGCGGAAAAGAGGCCAAGGCTAAAGCAGAGGCTGAATATGATGTGTTTAATAAGACGCAAGAGATTACTTCAGATTTCGACCGAGAAGTAAAACGGATGTTGGCGAATAACTAGATGGAAAAGTATAAAACTGAACCAGCTTGGTTCAGAAATAATAACTTTCAAGGAGGGATCGCATATGGAACGAGTGGTTAATTTTTTGAAGGATGCGGAGGTATATTATTTGGCGACGGTGGATGGAGATCAGCCGAGAGTGCGCCCGTTCGGTACGGCGCATATCTTTGAGGGCAGGCTCTACATTCAGACCGGAAAGGTAAAAGATGTGTCGAAACAGTTGATGGCGAATCCGAAGGCGGAGATCTGCGCGTTCAAGAACGGCGAGTGGATCCGCGTCGCGGGAGAGCTGATCGAGGACGATCGCGTGGTGGCAAGGCAGTCTATGCTCGACGCTTATCCGTCGCTGCAGAACATGTACGCCGCGGACGACGGCAACACGCAGGTGTTTTATTTCAGGAACGCCACGGCGACCATCAGCGCCTTTACGCATGAGCCGGAGGTCATCCGTTTCTGATGTCGGAGAATGGCGGAGACATTTAAAAGACGCCGTATGTACGGAAGGTAGTTTGAAAGAGAGCTGTCAAATGCCGCAGAGCCGGGTTTCCGGGACTTCTGCGGCATTGTTGACTTGTCTTTCATCTACTCATTTATCGTCTTGCTTTAGGTATCATGACCATTTTAATTAAAAAATGAGAAAACGACTGACTAGATCAGATATATGTGATCAGCTATGATTAACGCAAAACCAATTATACAGAATAGGATACCTCCTATGGACAAGCCCAACCCAAGCATCCTATACCCTTTCCCATTTGACAGGGAGGCCTTTTGGGGTTTGTTCACATTGTAATATACCGGCACAGTTTTCCCCAGCTTTTTTTGAGCAAGTCCTTTGTTGTAGGACAACCCGCTGGCTCTGGAATATGTCTTTCCATCCACAGCATATTGAAAGACAGGCGCATACATTTTACTATGATTGCCGTAACGTCCGGTATTCGTATGCATTTGAACCTGAAGCTTGCAATCTCCCTGGGAAATTGCGGCCTCTTTTTCCGCCCGGTCATTATACCAGGCTCCTGAGCTTGTAATATCTATGATCACTCCCGTTGTTTCTCCTGAATATCGGGCAAGATGTCTCCAACAAATAACAAAAATGACACCCACCAGTAATAAAACCAGCCCCATTATTAAAAATACACTTTCCACTATCATGTTCGGCCTCCTTAACACATACAATCTATTCTATCTGTTTTCCAGACACAAATCAACATAAAATCGGTAACTGCAGAGCTTTTTTCACAATATATTACGTAGAAATATTAGTTGTTTCTATATCTGTTTTGGGATACAATAACACTAATCTCAAAGGTTATTGCGGGAAAAATATATTTTCTGAGGGGAGTAAAGGTTTGAAAGTTGTTTTCCTTCACGGATTAGGGCAGACAGCGCGAGATTGGCAGGCGGTTATTGACCCCACTTTGCTGCCTGATGTGGATTGCCCGGAGCTTTTTTCACTGACAAAAGGAGATATTACGTATCCGAATATTTTAGCAGGATTTGAAAAAAGCTACGAAGATACGATGGAGCCGTTTGTGCTCTGCGGGCTTTCTTTCGGTGCAATTCTGGCGTTCGACTATACGATCCGGCATCCGGATAAAGTAACCGCCCTCGTTTTGATCGGTGCACAATATAAAGTTCCAACTTTGCTGATCGATTTTCAAAATCTCATATTCCGCCTTATGCCAAGCAAATCCTTTGACAGCATGGGTCTGTCAAAGCGTGATACGATTCAGTTATCACATTCCATGCGCTCGTTGGATTTCAGCCATAAGCTGGGCGAAGTAGTTTGCCCGGTAAGCATTGTCTGTGGCGAAAAAGACAATGCAAACCTGAAAGCATCCAGACAACTGAAAGCTTTATTGCCGTATTCAGAGCTGCACGTCATTCCGAACGCGGGACATGAAGTCAATAAATCTGCGCCGGAGGCTGTTTCTGACATCATTTACAAGCTTATATTCAAGGTTGATCGATTCATCGAGAAATGAGATCGCCGACAAAATATCGAAAACAGTCAGAACTGTGCAACGAGCGTTGGATTCATTGAAAGAAAAAGGATATATTCAACGGATCGGATCAAAACGTAACGCAAGATGGGAAGTGCTAAGATAATACTGGCAAAGAATCCCCGAAGCCGCTCTTATGTGAGCAGGCTCCCATCGGGCGTTCGGTCTTGCTCTGCATGGCCCGTAGCTTACGCGCAATTGGTGTAAAATTGGTGTAGTAAACCTAAAAAATGGGGAAATTGAAAAACTGCAAACGCTGTGAAGCCCGTAAATTCGGGACTTCACAAATTTTTCACAAATAAATTAGCACTCACCTCTTGACAGTGCTAACAATATGTGTTATAGTGCGATTGGAACATGGGGAAACGAGGAGGTGGCTTTATGAATTTCAGTAAATTTACGCAGAAATCGATAGAGGCGGTCAATGATCTGGAGAAGGTCGCGATAGAGGCGGGCAATCAGGAGATCGAGCAGGAGCATCTGCTGTACGCGCTGCTGACGCAGGAGGACAGTCTGATCGGCAAGCTGATCGAGAAGATGGAGATCCAGCGTGAATATTTTGAGAATAGAGTCGAGCAGGCGATCAACACGCGGGTAAAGGTATCCGGCGGGAATCCGTATGTGGGGCAGTATCTGAACAAGGCGCTGATCAGCGCGGAGGACGAGGCAAAGCGCATGGGCGACGAGTATGTGTCCGTGGAGCATTTATTCCTCGCGCTTTTAAACAATCCGAGTCCGTCGATGAAGGCGATCTGGAAAGAGTTTGGCATCACAAAGGAGCGTTTTCTTCAGGCGCTATCCACCGTGCGCGGCAATCAGCGCGTGACCTCGGACAACCCGGAGGCGACCTACGACACGCTGAATAAGTACGGGCAGGATCTCGTTGAACGGGCGCGCAAGCAGGAGCTTGACCCGGTGATCGGGCGGGACGCGGAGATCCGCAATGTCGTCCGTATCCTCTCAAGGAAGACGAAGAATAATCCTGTTCTGATCGGCGAGCCGGGCGTCGGCAAGACGGCGGCGGTCGAAGGGCTGGCGCAGAGGATCGTCAAGGGTGACGTGCCGGAGGGACTGAAGAATAAGAAAATCTTCGCGCTCGACATGGGCGCGCTTGTGGCAGGCGCGAAGTACCGCGGCGAGTTTGAGGAACGTCTGAAAGCGGTACTCGAGGAGGTGCGAAAGAGCGAGGGCGAGATCATTCTCTTTATCGACGAACTGCACCTGATCGTCGGCGCGGGCAAGACCGAGGGCGCGATGGACGCCGGAAACATGCTCAAGCCGATGCTGGCGCGCGGCGAGCTGCACTGTATCGGTGCGACGACGCTGGACGAGTATCGCAAGTACATTGAGAAGGATCCGGCGCTGGAGAGGAGATTCCAGCCGGTAATGGTGGATGAGCCGACCGTGGAGGACACAATCTCAATCCTTCGCGGCCTGAAAGAGCGCTATGAGGTGTTCCATGGCGTGAAGATCACGGACAGCGCGTTGGTGGCGGCGGCTACGCTGTCGCACCGCTATATTTCCGACCGTTTTCTTCCGGACAAGGCGATTGACCTCGTGGACGAAGCGTGCGCGCTGATCAAGACGGAGCTGGATTCCCAACCGGCGGAGCTCGACGAGCTGCAGCGCAGGATCATGCAGATGGAGATCGAGGAGGCGGCGCTTAAGAAAGAGACTGATAAGCCGAGCCACGAGCGGTTGGAAGCCTTGCAGAAGGAGCTGGCGGAACTGCGCGACGAGTTCAATTCGCAGAAAGCGCAGTGGGATAATGAGAAGAAGGCGGTCGAGAATTTGTCCGTGCTTCGTGAACAGATCGAAGCGATGAATAAGGAAATCGAGCTGGCGCAGCGCGAGTATGACCTGAACCGCGCGGCAGAGCTGCAGTACGGCGAGCTGCCGAAGCTTCAGCAGCAGTTGGCAATTGAAGAAGAGAAAGTCAACAGCCGCGAACTGTCGCTCGTGCACGAGAGCGTCACCGAAGAGGAAATCTCGAAGATCATCTCCCGCTGGACCGGTATCCCGGTGTCGAAGCTGACGCAGGGCGAGCGCGCGAAGATTCTTGCGCTCGACGAGCAGCTGCACAAGCGTGTGATCGGGCAGGACGACGGCGTGGAGAAGGTGACGGAGGCGATCCTGCGCTCGAAGGCCGGGATCAAGGATCCGACCAAGCCGATCGGATCGTTCCTCTTCCTCGGGCCGACCGGCGTCGGTAAGACCGAGCTCGCGAAGGCGCTCGCGGAGAACCTGTTCGACGACGAGCAGAATATGGTGCGTATCGACATGAGCGAGTACATGGAGAAACACTCCGTGTCCCGCCTGATCGGGGCGCCTCCCGGATATGTCGGGTACGAGGAGGGCGGTCAGCTCACCGAGGCGGTGCGCCGCAAGCCGTATTCCGTCGTGCTCTTCGACGAGGTGGAGAAGGCGCATCCGGACGTGTTCAACGTGCTGCTGCAGGTGCTTGACGACGGCCGCATCACCGATTCGCAGGGGCGGACCGTGGACTTCAAGAATACGATCCTGATCATGACGTCGAACATCGGCTCGCAGTTTTTGCTTGAGGGCATCGAGCCGGACGGCAGCATCCGCCAGGAGGCGCAGGACATGGTCATGGAGCAGCTCCGCGCGAGCTTCCGGCCGGAGTTCCTGAACCGTCTCGATGAGATCATCATGTTCAAGCCGTTGACTAAGGACAACATCGGCAACATCATCGATCTGATGGTGGCCGACCTGAACAGGCGCCTTGAGGCTCAGGAAATAAGCCTCCGTCTGGACGACGACGCGAAAGACTACATTATTGAGGGCGGTTATGATCCGGTCTACGGCGCTCGCCCGCTGAAGCGTTATCTGCAGAAGAACGTGGAGACGCTGGCGGCACGGTTGATCCTTTCCGGCCAGGTCGGCATGGAGGATACGATCGTGTTCCGTGTCAAGGATGGGAAACTGACAGCGGAAGTGGAGAAGGCGCAGGCCTGAGTATAAGACAAGGGAGTGTCCTCAAACAGACAATGTTTTGAGAACATTTCATCAAAGCAATTAATGAAAAGGAGAAAGTCGATGAATTTACCACAGGATCCGATCATGCTTCTGAGCTATGTGAATACGCAGCTGCGCGACAACTATGGTACGCTCGACGACTTCTGCGCGAGCGCTGGCGTACCGCGCGAGGAGCTGGAGGAAAAGCTGCGCGCGGTGAATTACGAGTACGACGAGCAGGCGAATCGTTTCTGCTGAGATCAGACAGAAACATTTGCTGTTGAGGCTGTGAGAAATACTTGCGGGAAAACATTGTGCAGGATAGCACAATCGATTTGTTATAATGATTACACCCCTTATGTCCTTGGTTTTTGCAGGCATAAGGGGTGCATTTTTTATTCTGCCATAACAGACGGGGGGAGCAAAACGGATTTTGATCTGACGTCTTACTTCTCAATCGCTTTCTTATACGGGGCGATCATGCCTTCGTTCATCTTGTTTCCCATTTTCGATTTGATCTGAGGCGAGGAGAGCAGCGCACCGACAAGGTACATCTTCAGCAGAGTGCCTTTCTTTTTCTGCGGGAAATCGTATTGCCCGTGCGCTTTGTAGAAGGCATGGTCCGCCTTCATCATGCCCTGCATCAGGTAGATCAGGTCGCGGAAGATCTTCATGCCGCCCACGCCGTAGAAATTTTGCGGCTGGCTGTAGCGACGGTGCAGCGCGTAGACGAGCGTCTTCGCAAGGCGGTTGATCGCGCGATCCGGGTCGGTCTCGTCCGTGGCCACGCCCGCGAGGAAGTTGCCGCCGACCTCGGCGCGGCCCTCGACTATCATCTGCAGGTTGAATTCTTTGCTGTAGTCGCCGCTGATCAGATAACCCATCGGCATGCCCATCGTGACGGTGCGGTGGCCGTTGCAGAACTGGCGGTCGTCGTATTGCTTGAACATCCAACCCATCGAGTGGTCTTGAATCGAGAAGGCGTAGATGATCGCGGCCCCGCCCTGGATGTCGCGGCGCAGGAACTCATCGAAATTGTCCTTGTAGATGCACTTTCCGGAGATCGCGCAGTTGAAGCAGCCGAGGCAGCCGCCGGAAAACGGATACTCGCGGATGTTGACGACGCGGCTGGTAAGCGGCAGCACGGCCTGAAAGCGCGCGATCATATTCTGCAGCTATGTGTCTTCCGGGCGGCAGTCCGTGACGATGACGACGTCCTTGCCGCGTATGCTGTGTTTCGTATGTTGGGCGGCGTTTGTTTTTGCCGCTTTCTTTGTAGCTGCCGGATCGGTTGAAAACGGGCTTTCGGTCTTTGCATCAGAAGCTTCGGAATATATTGTTGACGAGCTGGCAGATGCCGGAGCAGAGGCCGCAGCATTGCCGCCAGGTACCTGCACTGGCATATGCGCGGTTGGTTCGCCCGGTTTCGGCAGCGGTTCGTAGCTGTCGTGTTTCATGCACCAGAGCACATAGTCGAAGAATTTCCGCGCGTCGCGCCGCCCTTTTTCCGTCAACAGATCGTCCATGTCGGCGGACAGCCCGCGGATGAATTTCATTCCCAGATCCTGACAGTTGTCCTGAATGTAGCGGTGCGCTGTGACGTCGTAGAAATGCTTGGAGGTCGTGATCTGCGTCACGAATTTTCCGGACAGGTCTGCGCCCGACTCCTTTATCAGCGCGATAAAATGCTGGAGCTGGCTCGGCGCGATGAATGTGTAGACCGGATAGGAAAACAGGATCAGATCCGCTGCCTCAAGCTCCTGTGCCGCGGCGGAGAAATCCCTCACGTAAGCGCGGATGCGCTGCCCAGCGTGCAGGACGGTGAATTTGTGCTGCGGAAACTGTTTTTCCAGATACAGTACCGTCTGCAGCGTGATGCTGTAGCTCCCTTTCGGACTTCCGTTGATAACAAGAATATTCATAACTCTTTCCCTTTCTCAAAATTTGATTTTGCGGATTCTTTCAGGCAACAACCGCCATTTTGATTTGCCAGACCGTTTAGTTTTCATATCTGTATCTTTATTTTAATTATAACATACGGGGCTGCTTCGTCAATAAAATCCAAATTAATTTCATAATATTTTTAATAAATAATTTATGAATAATACTAATACAATATGATATATTAGAAACGTTACTGATAAAAACATAGTGACAGAAGGGAGGGATAGCTATGACACAGATAATCGGTAATCAGCCTGCGGCCTTAAGCCCTGCCGCGTAAAAAGGGAATAGAAAGGGGCTGTTGCAAAATAGATGAGTAATTCATCTATGGAGCAATGGCTCCCTTTTTATTTCAAAAAATGGAAA
>CANQDA010000037.1 GCA_947591155.1 uncultured Lachnospiraceae bacterium | reverse complement strand
GGAATGAAGTTGGTAATAATTTAAAGATACAGAAAAGGTCATTCTAAACTTGTACTTTTTCTTGACATAGCACCAATGAGCGCCAGGACAAGATCCAGTGGAGAGAACTGGTGAATCAGAGCCATTTTAACAAACATCCGCAAAAAAGATTAAAAATGCGGAAGTTTATTAAAATCGGAAAACAAAATTATAAAAAATATCCGCAAAAACGATAAAATTGCGGATGATTTCCAAAAAATACCGCTTGACTTTAGGATGGGATCAGCGTATTATTTAGATAGGCCTCCGCAAAAAGCAAAAAATGCGGAGGCCTATCTAAATGGAAGGAGTGATCCATATGAAGAGACGGTCAGAATGTCTGACGCTTTACGGATCAGATTATAAAATTCAACAGCGCGTTAGGGATGGGGAGTTATTCCAAATAGAGAAAGGTATTTTTTCGGAGAAGCCAGATGTCCCGGAACTTGCAATTCTGACTTATAAGTACCCAAATGCGGTTGTTACAATGCGCAATGCCTTTTATATTTATGGCCTCACAGATGTGATCCCTGACAAATACGATCTTGCAACGGACCGAAATGCTGCAAAAATTCCGGATAAACGGGTCAAGCAGTATTTTTATCCAACAGACTTTTTCAGGGATGGTATCGACACCACAGACTATAAGGGATACCGGATACCTATTTACTGTCTTGAAAGGATGCTTATTGAACTTATACGGTATAAGAAAAAGCTGCCTTTTGACTATTATAAAGAAATTATATTGAATTACAGGAAGATTCTTCCCAGGCTGAACATCGAAAGTATCCAGGACTTTGCGTTGGCTGCTCCAAAGAGTAATAAAATACTTGAGACACTGCAAATGGAGGTATTATAATGGCAAATCTTGAAAAACTGGCGGCTGCTGTGAGAAACGAGGGATATTCTGCTATAAATGCAGAGGCGAAAGTCTGCCAGGACATTGTACTGAAAGCAATTGCAGAATCGGATTTCAGCAGGAATGTGACTATTAAGGGCGGAGTCGTCATGAGAAATATCACAGGGAATGTAAGGCGAGCGACGCAGGATATGGATCTGGATTTTATCAGGTATTCATTAGAGGATGAATCCATTCGAAAGTTTGTCCAACGGCTTAACTGTCTCGAAGGCATAACTATTGGGATTTCGGGGGAAATCGAAGAACTTTCACAGCAGGAATACAATGGGAAAAGGGTGTACGTTATTATCCGAGATGATACAGGGCATTCTTTTGCAAGCAAGATTGACCTTGGAGTTCATAAGAATATCCAGATCGGACAGGATGAATATTGTTTTGACGTGTGTCTGGACGATGTCGGAGCAAGCCTTTTAATCAATTCCAAGGAGCAGATTTTTGTTGAAAAACTGCGCTCCCTACTTCGATTTGGACCTTTATCTACTCGCTACAAGGATGTTTTTGATATGTGCTATCTGTCGGAGTATGTGGATAAAACAAGATTGATGCAGTGTATTCATACCTACATACTCGATGATCCTGGTATGAGGGAGGATTCCATGGAGAAAATAAGACAGAGACTCAGCCGGACTTTTTCAAACAGATTATATAAAGAACACATGGAACGGGCGGGGCGAGCAAATTGGCTTGGCATACAGCCCAAAGCAGCGTTTGATAAGATACAGGGATTTCTCAAGTCCTTATAATAGGAATTTATGAATTGACCACACCAGTGTAAAAATCGGTGTGGTATTTTTTATGCCCAAATCTCAGGAGGTGCTTTGAATGGAAATCAGATGCGACAGACGATCCACTTAAAGCCGGTGAAGGAAGCCTTCATGGCTGTCTTGTGGTTTTCTGCTTGAAGATATACTGCCACTGACATTTAAGATTTTAGCATTCCAGAGTTTTTTGAAGCACTGCACGAAAAACTGAATATCTCATAGATTTCTATTGTCTTTTTATATCTTTTCTGTTATACTGGTTCTAGCAGAATCAAACAAAGGAGTAAGGGTATGACAGATACTTATCTCAAGAGATCTCTCGATTCTGCAAATGATAAGGCGAAGTATGACGAGAACGTGAAGACGATTCTCAGCGACAAGACGATCCTGTCATGGATTTTGAAATACTCCGCGGAAGAGTACATGGGATGCAGCATAGATGAGATCCGAAGCTGCATCGAGGGAACCCCGCAGGTGGCGGATATTTCCGTCATGTCGTGCTGATCGCGACCCTGAGTAGTAGGATAGCTCCGAATGAGAAGGCAGAGATTCTCAAGCATACATATGGGATTCCGATGACCCATGAACTAAAGGAGGCGACAGGGAAGATGTGCAATTTGTCGGATTTAGTGGAAGAGCGAGGGATAGAGCGAGGGATAGAACTGAATTTAATTCAACTTGTACTGAAAAAGATGAAGAAGTCTTGCACTGTAGCGCAGATTGCCGAGGCGTTGGAGGAGTCGGAGGAGAAGATCAGCCGGATCGTTGAGACTGCACGAAAGTATGCGCCGGAGTACGACGAGAGGAAGATCCTGGATGAGATGATGGGTACTATGTAGTTTGAATTACTGCAAGATGGGAAAACAAAATATCCCGCGGCGGTCCATGGCGTGTAAAGCTTTGGATTGTCACGGGATTTGCAAATCACTGAAATTGTAGTCCACAGCCTTTATTCCAGTATCTTCTTCAGCTCATTCATGAAGGTGTTGACGTCCTTGAATTCGCGGTACACAGAAGCGAAGCGCACGTACGCGACGGCGTCGAGATCTTTCAGCTTGTCCATCACGATCTCGCCGATCTCCTTACTCGCGATCTCTTTTTCCTCGAGATTGAAGATCTCCATCTCAATGGCGTCGATCATCTCCTTGATCTTCTGAATCGGGATCGGGCGCTTGTAGCAGGCCCGCATCACGCCGTCCTCGATCTTTCTGCGGTCGTACTGTTCTCTGTTCTGATCCTTCTTGATCACGACGAGAGGGATCGTGTCCACTTTCTCATAAGTTGTAAAACGCTTTCCGCATGCGTCGCACATGCGCCTTCTGCGGATGGAGCTGTTTTCATCCGCCGGTCTTGAATCTACGACACGCGTGTTCTCCTGGTTACAAAATGGGCATTTCATCGTATTATCCTCCCCGTTTCCCCTGACCGAAATTCAGCCGCCGGACGTATGGACGCGCAGCCAGTCCACACGTTTCGGCACATTGATCTTATATAATATAAGTATAAAGGATGCCGGAAACGCTGTCAATCGCGAATCGTACATTGTTTTTGCTGGAGCCGTGCATTGTTTTTGCCGGAATCGTGTATGGTTTTGTCTGAAACGTCTGAAACTGAGCAATGCCATGCCCGGAATCACGTGATCTCAAAATCTTGATTCCATATGAGTTGTGCCGCGCGGCCGCCATCACCCATATAATAGAGTGAACAGAAGCCGTCTGGCGTGGGGAGAGTGTCCATGCGATTTTATGACCTGAAACAAAAAGAAGTGATCAATATCTGTACCTGCCGCTCGCTCGGCTGCGTCAGCGACCTCGATCTCGACTGCAAGACCGGCTGTGTCCTTGCGCTGATCATCCCGGGCCCGGGGAAATTCTGCTGGTTCCTCGGCCGTGAGTACGAGTACGTCATCCCCTGGAGGTGCATCATTCAGATCGGCGCCGACATCATTCTGGTGGAGGTCAACGAGGACGAAGTACGCAAGAAGTGCGGATGAACGGCACCCGGGGAGGATGGAGCGGAATTTTTCATGTCCGCGTACAATGGCGCGATTACAAATTTATGAAATAGTTGATAGACGCGTGAAACCTTTCACGCCCGCAGATAATTTCGCATGTTTTTGAGCGCGTTCTTCTCGAGCCTGCTCACCTGCGCCTGGGAGATCCCGATCTCCGAGGCGACCTCCATCTGCGTCTTTCCCTCGTAGAAGCGGAGCTCAATGATATGTTTCTCCCGCTCGTCCAGACGTTTCATCGCCTCTTTGAGCGAGATCACCTCGACCCAGTTCTCTTCCTTATTCTTCTTGTCGCTGATCTGATCCATGACGTAAAGCGCATCCCCGCCCTCCGTGTACACCGGGTCGTAGAGGCTGACCGGACTCTGGATCGCGTCCATCGCGTAGACGATCTCCTCCTTCGGGATCCCGATCTCCTCCGCGATCTCGTTGATCGTCGGCTCTTTCAGATGTTTTTTCGTATAGTTCTCCTTCGCGTAGATGGCCTTGTACGCCGTATCCCGCAGCGAACGGCTGACGCGTATCGCGTTGTTGTCCCGCAGATAGCGGCGGATCTCGCCTATGATCATCGGGACCGCGTAGGTGCTGAACTTCACGTCGAGCTCGGTGTTGAAATTGTCGATGGCCTTCATCAGACCGATACAGCCGATCTGGAAGAGGTCGTCCACATTTTCGCTGCTGCTTGAGAAGCGCTTGATCACACTCAGGACCAGACGCAGGTTTCCCTTGATGTACAGCTCCCGCGCGTTCTCGTCGCCGGCTTTGATGCGCTCGAACAGAAACTCTTTTTCCTCCCCGGTCAGGGTCGGAAGCTTCGCAGTATTGACGCCGCATATCTCTACCTTGTTCAGTGCCATGTGATCATCCTCCAATCATATCTTCTGGTAAAATGATTCACATTTTGCAACCCGGCTATTCGTCCGCGGGGGAAATTTTAAAAAGTTTTAGACCTTGACAAACTTAAGGTTTCATAAATATCGGCAGAATGCTTGCGGAGAACCGCAGGGAAGTGATATACTTTAGCTGGTATTTACAGGACGGGAGAAAAGAATTGAAGAGACGAATCGAACAACTGCTGAACGGAATATTTGAATATGAGCCGCCGAAGCTGCTGATCGAGCCGGAGAAGCTCGCGATCCACGCGGAAGTCGGGGCGGCCGCGCAGGGAAGCTTTCGTGTCTCCGCCGAGGACCATCGCAAGGTGAAGGGCTTCCTCTATACGTCCAGTGCGCGCATGCTCTGCGAGCCGGTAGAGTTTCAGGGGATCGAGAACGACATCCGCTTCCAGCTCGACTGCAGCGGCTTCGCGGACGGCGTGACGGAGCAGGGGACGATCACGCTGTGCAGCGATCTCGGGGAGTATGTTCTGCCGTATGAAGTCACGGTCGGCTCGGAGGTTCCGAAGGCGGAGAAGGCTCCGGCCGGGAATGTGAGGGAGCTCGCCGCCCTCGCGCAGGAGGATTACCCGAAAGCTTGCGGCAGATTCTCCTCCGCGGGATTCAGGGAGGCCCTTGTGAAGGAGGAGCCTTATTTTTCCGCGCTCTATGAGAGCCTGCGCGCGCAGGGGGACGTGCCGGCGCAGCTCGAGGAGTTTCTGGTCGGGACCGGCTGCAAGGCGCCGCTGGAAGTCACGGCGGAGCGGGATTCCTTTGAATGGGACGAGCTGTCCGCGCCGACGAGCCAGACGGTCCGCCTCAGGAAGAATACCTGGGGGTACCGGCAGATCGAGATCCTTTCGGACGCTCTGTTTCTGCGCCCGGAGAAGAAGACGATCACGACGGATGAGTTCGCGGGCAGCACCTACGACCTGAAGCTGGTGCTGGACACAAATCTGATGCATGCCGGGAACAATTACGCGAGGATCCTGTTGAAGTCCGGCTGCCGGACGAGCGAGATCCGGGTGGCGGCGCGCAGGGCAGGACATACCGGTGCGAACCGCGGTTATCATATCCGCAAGATCATGAGAAAGGAGCTGGAGTCCCTGTACGTGAGATTCCGGCTGAAGAAGACGGATCTCACGACGTGGGCTGAGCGCTCGATCAGTGTGATCAACAGCTACAAACGCTCCGGCGGAGAGGACATCTATGCGGATCTGTTTCTGGTGCAGCTCTATTTCGCGGACGGGAAAAAACAGCGCGCGCTCAAGCTCCTGGAGAGTCTGGACGCGCAGAAGCGCCGCATGGATTCCCCGGAGCGTTACGGCTTTTACCTGTACCTGACGACCTTCTTCTATCAGGAGGCGGCCTATGTGGACCGCGTGGAGGACGAGATCGTCCGCCTGTTCTCGCGGGACAGGACGAACTGGAAGCTGCTCTGGATCCTGCTCTATCTGCAGGAGAAATATCTGAACGATGACAAAGCCAGATATGAAGCGATCGGGGAGCAGTTCCGGGCGGGCTGCCGCAGCCGGATCATGTATCTCGAGGCGTATCAGATCCTGAAAAAGGACCCGTTCCTGATGCACAGGCTGGGGCCGTATGAGCTGCAGCTTCTGCGCTTCGCGAGGCAGGAGGAGTGTCTGACGGCCGAGATCGTGCGGCAGGCAGCGAATCTGGCGGCGCATTACCCCGAGTTCGACCAGGGACTGTACGAGGTGCTGACGAGCGGATACCGGCTGTATCCCTCGCAGGATCTTGTGAAGGCAGTCTGCCGTCTGCTGATGAAAGGGGACAAGAGGGAGAGCTGTTTCTTCCCGTGGTATGCGAAGGGCGTCGAGAGCGGCCTGCGCGTCACGGGATTATATGAATATTATATGGAGACAATGGATGACCTCGACATGAATTCCATGCCGCAGGTGATCCGCATGTATTTTGCGTACGACACGGCGCTGGATTATCGCAGGAGGGCGGCGATCTACCGCAGGATTGCGGAGAACCGGGAGCGGGATCCGCAGACTTGGCGCAGCTATCGGACGGCGATGGAAAAATTCACGCTGGATCAGCTGGAGGCGGTGCATGTCTCGGACGACCTTGCGGTGCTCTACCGGATGTTCTTACGCCGGAATTCTCTGAGCGGGTCCGCGGCGGAGAAGCTTACCAAAATCCTGTTTACCTATGAGGTGGTCTGCGAACTGCCGGAGATCCGTCAGGTGGTCGTACATTCCTCGCGGCTCGTGCGGGAGCAGGCGGCGCCGTTTATCGACGGCAGGGCGTACGTCCGCATTTATGATCCGGACAGTGCGGTGATGGTCGAGGATGCGCAGGGGCACCGCTATCCGGCGTCGGGGGCAGGCAGCATCCGCAGGATGTTCTGGGACGAGGAGATGCTTGTCTGGTGCGCGGGAGCGGTTCCGGAGCTTCCCGGACTGCTGTTGTACCTCTGTGTCCGCGGCATGGAAGACGGCCCGGTTCAGAAGCGGATGCTTCCCTATTTCACGACGGCATGTGAGACGAAGGAGTTTTCCGACGCCTTCCGCGACGTACTGCGCGGGAAGGTGATGGACTATTATGGAAATCATCTGCGAGACGAATCCCTTCCGGAGTTTCTGGAGCGCGTCCCGTATCTGGACTATGTGAAGGTCGACAAGGCGTCGCTGATCACACTGCTCGCGGAGGAAGGAAAGTGCGCGGACGCGTTCTCGATCCTGGACGCCTACGGGACGGAGGGAATCGCGCTGCTTCAGCTCGTGCGCATTTGCAGCCGCATGGTGCTGGAGCTGGAGTTCGAGGAGAATTCCATGCTGATATCTCTGTGCCATTACTGTTTCGATCAGGGAAAATACGACGACAAGCTGCTGCGCTACCTCCTGTTGTATTATGAAGGGCCGGTGCGCGACATGAAGCAGGTCTGGCAGGCGGCGGTTCGTTTCGATCTGGATACGATGCTTCTGGAAGAGAAGATCATCACGATGATCCTGTTCACACGCAGCGGGACGCAGGGCTCGGAGGCCGTGTTTGAGTCCTACTGGAAAAAGATGGGTCGCAAGAGGATCTGCAGGGCTTATGTAAACCTCAAGGCGTATGAGTATTTTGTCAGGGACGTCCCGGTGGCGGATCCGGTGTTCGCCTACATCGAGCGGGAGTATCTGTACCTGAGCAGAAAGGGAAGACTGGACGAGCAGGAGCAGGTGTGTCGGCTCGCGCTGCTCCAGTACTACGCGAGAAGCCCAAAGCTGAAGCCGGAGCAGAGAAAGCTCGCGGCGGATATGCTCGAGGAGTTCGGGGCAAAGGGGATGCGCTTCGCCTTCTGGCGGCGCTTTGACGAGGAGCTTTTGCGGCCGTATCAGATGGAGGGCAGGGTGTTTGTCGAGTACGCCTGCGATCCAAAGAGCAAGGTGACGATCCGCTACCGGGCGCGCGGCAGCCGTGAGGCCTACGTCGAGGAGACGATGAAAAATTACTTCGAGGGGATCTTTGTCCGCGAATTTACCCTGTTCGAGGGAGAAGAGATCGAATGCTATCTCGAGGAGGAAGCGGACGGCGCGAAGAAAAAGACGGACCTCTGGGTGCTGAGGGCGCCGGAGGAGACGCCGGGGAGGATCTCGAAGTACGAGGCGCTGAACCGCATTTCACGGGCGGGCCGCGGCGATGGCGCGAAGGCGCGTGAAGAGCTGGAGGCCTACCTGACGCAGGAGTATCTGGTGGAGGAAGTGTTCACGCTGGTGTGATGCGGGCACGGAAACCGCGCTGACACAACAGGAAAGCGGAGCCGGACCGACACAACAGGAAAGCGGAGCTGCGCCGACACAACAGGAAAGCGGAGCCGAGCCACACAACAGAAGAGCGGAGATACGCCGGACAAGATGGACAGATTTTTTGGAAATAAGGTGAACGTATGATACAGGAGACAAATGAACTGGCACTGGGGATCGAGCTGAACGAGAAATATGCCCAGATCACATATTACCATCCGTCGGTCAAGGAGCCGATGACGCTGGGCGCGTCGTCCGATCCGGACCATGTGCTGCTCCCGATGGGGATGCGGCAGGACGACAAGGGCAAATGGCATCTCTGGGACGGAAAGAGCGGGCAGGGGGACGGCGTCACGGAGCTCTATGCGAAGATCGCGCGGCGGGAGAAGGTCGTCCTCGGCGGGCACAGTTATGAGCCAAAGGAGCTTCTGGCGAGTTACTTTCGCCTCTGTCTGGCGAAGCTGAAGCTGGCGGCGCAGGAGGTCAGGCTGCATGTGATGGTCACGGTGCGCAGGCTTGACGATGTCTGGAGCTCTGTGATCGTGGAAGCGCTCGAAGCGAACGGGCTCGACCGCAAACAGATCTATGTGCAGGATTTCTTTTCTTCCTTTTATTATCACACGATCAACCAGAAAAAGGAGCTGTGGTATCAGGACGTGGCCCTTCTGACCTACGAGGACGAGGCGATTGTCGGATATGTGCTTCACATCGACCGCAGCACGCGGCCGGCCATCGCGGCGGTGAACGAGATTGCGAGACAGCCGATGGGGGAGGACGTGCGCGCCGGACGCGGTGAGCCCGAGTGGAAAAAGGAAAAGGACAGACTGTTCTTCGAGCTTCTGAAGAAGCTGTTTGAGCGCAGAAACGTGTCGGCGAGCTATTTGATGGGAGATTATTTCAACAAGAGCTGGGCGGAGCGCTCGATCCAGTTTCTCTGCTACAGACGCCACGCGTTTCAGGGGCGGAATCTCTATTCCAAGGGCGCTTGCTACGCGGTGATGGAGCGCGTCGGAATGATCGAGGACCACGGGATCATTTTCGGCGGCAGGGACATGATCGAGCGGAATCTCGGCATGGAGATGCGTGTCCGCGGCAAGGAGGCCTACTATCCGCTGGTGAGCGCCGGGATCAACTGGTATGAGGCGCATCATGTCTGCGAGTTCATCCCGGATGGGGAACGCGAGATCCGCATGGTCTCGCAGCCGATGGCGGAGGGGGAGACCATCGTACACCTGATGCGGCTTCCCGGGCTTCCGCAGAGGCCGAACCGGGCGACGCGGCTGCGCATGACGGTGTATTTTTCGTCTGCGGCCTGCTGTCATATTGAGATCGAGGATCTTGGCTTCGGAGGCCTGTACCGTTCCTCGGGTTTGAGCTGGAAGCGGGAGCTGCGCTTTTGACGGCGCGCCAGGGGAGAAAATCTTCCCGGAAGGAGAAGTGATCGACGATGAGCTACGATCTGTGTCTGCTGAAGCAGGCGGAAAAACCATACTTTATCGAGAGTATACGGACCGGGATCTACTCGCTGGAGGAGCTGTGCTTTTACCTCTACAACAACGTATACCTGATCGACGAGAGCATTATCAACGAGGCGCTGTGCGACTGGATCCGCGATGAGCTCGGACTGAACCGGCTCTACCGTCAGCTGTATGAGCAGCTGGACAAGCAGGACGGAGCCGCGTTTTTCGTGCTGCCGATCTTCCGGGAGGCGGGGTACCTGTCGCATGCCCAGATGCGGGAGTTTCAGGAGAAGCTCGCGAAGATCGAGGTGCAGTCCGACGACATGAAACGGAAGCTGCGCGGCGACTATCTCTTCCGGGAGCGCATGTACGCCCGCGCGATCGGGGAGTACCGGGGGATTCTGAAGCATCGCAATCCCGGCAAGCTCGGGACGCAGTTTTACGCGGCCGTGCTGAACAATCTCGGCGCGGCGTACGCGGGATTGTTCCAGTTTGAGGCGGCTTCGGAGTGCCTCCGCGAATCCTATGAGCTTTCAAGGACGAAGGAAGCGCTGCGAAAATATGTCAGCGTGCTCCCGCTGTTTCTTGGCGAGGAGGACTATCAGGAGCGCGTCCGGAAGCTGAACGTGGATTCGGATCTCGTGCAGAGCATTCAGGAGTACAACGCGAAGCTGTGCGACAGCCCCAGGCTCGCGGAAAGGCTTGCCAGGACGGGCGAGAGGGAGCCCAAAGAAGTCCTGGCGGAGCTTCGGGATCAGTACCGCAGAAGTACGAAAATCTAATCTTGCAATCTTGGCCTCAATCATATATACTTGCATGTGGCAAGAAACCGAGTGCGGCGCACCGGCGTGATCTATCAAATAAATTTCAGAAGCGAAAGAGGAGATCGATTATGGAAAAGAAGGAATTGCTCTACGAGGGAAAGGCGAAAAAGGTATATCGTACGGACGACGAGGATGTGCTGATCGTAGATTACAAGGACGACGCGACAGCGTTCAACGGCCTGAAGAAGGGCACGATCGTAGGCAAGGGCGTGATCAACAACCGCATGACGAACCACGTGTTCCAGATCCTGGAGAAGGAGGGCGTTCCGACCCATTTCATCGAGGAGTTAAGCGATCGCGAGACCGCGGTGAAGAAGGTGGAGATCGTTCCGCTCGAGGTCATCGTGCGAAATATCGCGGCCGGCAGTTTCTCAAAGCGGCTGGGCGTCCCGGAGGGCACTCCGTTTGCGGCGCCGACGCTTGAGTTCAGCTACAAGAACGACGATCTCGGCGATCCGCTGATTAACGATTATTTCGCGATCGCGCTGAATCTGGCGACGCGCGAGGAGATCGATACGATCACAAAGTACGCGTTCAAGGTGAACAACGTTCTGAAAAAATATTTCCTGCAGGCGAACATCGAGCTTGTCGACTTCAAGATCGAGTTCGGCCGTTACAAAGGGCAGATCATT
The DNA here is from genome assembly GCA_947591155.1 of uncultured Lachnospiraceae bacterium. GTDB lineage: Bacteria > Bacillota > Clostridia > Lachnospirales > Lachnospiraceae > Choladousia. The sequence goes on along the minus strand of CANQDA010000037.1, from coordinate 23,126 downwards.
CTGGCGGACGAGACTTCGCCGGACACCTGCCGTCTGTGGGACGCGACGACGCATGAGAAGCTGGACAAGGACCGCTTCAGAAGAGACCTCGGCAACGTCGAGGAGGCATATAACGAGGTGTTCCGCCGTCTGGGACTGGCGTAGGGATCCGCGCTCAGACGCCGCAGATGAGCTGATCCGCTTGATCCGGGCGACGGGCGGGCGGCACAGGAAAGCGGACGAGACGCGGGGCAGGAGATGAGAGAATGAATTGTGAGATTCATGAGATGACAGAGCCGGAGGACAAGCTGCGCGAGGAATGCGGCGTCTTCGGTATGTACGACTTCTCAGGTGAGGACGTCGCGTCGTCAATCTACTATGGTCTATTCGCGCTGCAGCACCGCGGGCAGGAGAGCTGCGGGATCGCGGTCAGCGACACGAAGGGGCCGAAGAAAAAGGTGCTGTCGCACAAGGGCATGGGCCTGGTGAACGAGGTGTTCACGGGGGACCATCTGGCAGCGCTGAAAGGAGATATCGGCGTCGGACATGTGCGCTATTCGACCGCGGGCGGGAGCACGCGCGAGAACGCGCAGCCGCTTGTACTGAACTACTTCAAGGGCACGCTCGGGCTCGCGCACAACGGCAATCTGGTCAACGCGCCGGAGCTTCGCAGGGAGCTGGAGATGGGCGGCGCGATCTTCCAGACGACGATCGACACGGAGGTCATCGCCTACCATATCGCAAGAGAGCGCGTCCGCTCGAAGGACGTCGAGGGCGCGGTCGCGAACGCGATGCGGAAGCTCGTGGGAGCGTATTCTCTGGTTATCATGTCGCCGCGCAAGCTGATCGGCGCGAGGGATCCGTTCGGATTCCGGCCGCTGTGCATTGGTAAGAGAGATAACGCTTACATCCTCGCCTCCGAGACCTGCGCGCTGGACACGATCGGCGCGGAGTTCATCCGGGACGTGGAGCCCGGGGAGATCGTGACGATCAGCCCAAAGGAGGGCATCGTATCCGACCGCAGCATGTGCCTGCCGAAGGATGCGGGAGACAGGACGGCGCGATGCATTTTTGAATATATCTATTTCGGAAGGCCGGACAGCCGTATGGATGGCGTCAGCGTCTATCAGTCGCGGATCCGGGCCGGCCGTTTTCTGGCGATGGATTCGCCGGTGGACGCGGACCTCGTGGTCGGCGTGCCGGAGTCCGGGAACGTGGCGGCGCTCGGCTACTCGCTGGAGTCCGGTATCCCGTACGGGACCGCGTTTGTCAAGAACAGTTATGTGGGGCGCACCTTCATCAAGCCGAAACAGAGCAGCAGGGAATCGAGCGTCCGCGTGAAGCTGAACGTGCTGCGCGAGGCGGTGGACGGGAAGAGGATCATCATGATCGACGACTCGATCGTCCGCGGGACGACGAGCGACCGGATTGTGCGCATGCTGCGTGAGGCCGGGGCGAAGGAGGTACATATGCGTGTCAGCTCGCCGCCGTTTCTGTATCCCTGTTATTTCGGGACGGATGTGCCGGCGCGCGAGCAGTTGATCGCTTACAACCGCACGCTTGAGGAGATCCGCGCGATCATCGGCGCGGACTCGCTGGCTTATCTGCGGCTGGAACGCCTGCAGGAGCTGACGGAGGGGATGCCGATCTGTCGGGGATGCTTCACGGGGAAGTATCCGGTGAAGCCGCCGAAGGAAGATATCAGGGGTGACTACGAACGATAGAGGGACGCGTCCGCACTGTGCAATAGGCAATAGTTGAAAATCGAAACGATTGATTTGTGAAATGAGAAAGGATCGATGATATGGGAGACCGCAATGACCGATACGTGAGTCCGCTCTCGGAGCGGTACGCGAGCAGGGAGATGCAGTACATTTTCTCGCCGGACATGAAGTTCCGGACATGGAGGAGGCTTTGGATCGCGCTGGCGGAGACGGAGCAGGAGCTGGGGCTCGACATCAGCGACGAGCAGATCGCGGAGCTGAAAAAGTTTCAGGACGACATCAATTACGAGGTGGCGAAAGAGCGCGAGAAGATCGTCCGCCACGACGTGATGTCACATGTGTACGCGTACGGCGTGCAGTGCCCGAAGGCGAAGCCGATCATCCATCTCGGCGCGACGTCCTGCTATGTGGGGGACAACACGGACATCATAGTGATGACCGAGGCGCTGAAGCTCGTGAAGAAAAAGCTGGTCAACGTGATCGCGCAGCTTGCGGATTTCGCGATGAAGTACCGGGAGCTTCCGACGCTCGCGTTCACGCATTTCCAGCCGGCGCAGCCGACGACGGTCGGAAAGCGTGCGACGCTGTGGGCGCAGGAGTTCCTGATGGATCTGGAGGATCTGGATTACGTGCTGTCCACGATGAAGCTGCTCGGTTCGAAGGGAACGACGGGCACGCAGGCGAGTTTCCTGGAGCTCTTTGACGGCGATCAGGCGAAGGTGGATCAGCTCGATCCGAAGATCGCGCAGAAGATGGGATTTTCCGCGTGTGTCCCGGTGTCGGGGCAGACGTATTCGAGAAAGACGGATACAAGAGTATTGAATGTATTGGCTGGGATCGCGGCGAGCGCGCACAAGATGTCGAACGACATCCGGCTGCTCCAGCACCTGAAGCAGGTGGAGGAGCCGTTTGAGAAGACGCAGATCGGCTCATCCGCGATGGCGTACAAGCGCAATCCGATGCGCAGCGAGCGCATTGCCTCGCTGGCGCGCTATGTGATCTGTGACGCGTTGAATCCGGCGATCACTTCGTCCTGCCAGTGGTTCGAGCGCACGCTCGACGATTCCGCGAACAAGCGGCTTTCCGTGCCGGAAGGCTTTCTCGCGGTGGACGGGATCCTTGATCTCTGCCTGAACGTGACGGACGGGCTGAAGGTCTACCCGAAGGTGATCGAGCGACAGCTGATGGCGGAGCTTCCGTTCATGGCGACGGAGAACATCATGATGGACGCGGTGAAGGCGGGCGGAGACCGTCAGGAGCTGCACGAGAAGATCCGCACGCTCTCGATGGAGGCGGGCCGCAATGTGAAGGAAGAGGGCAGAGAGAACAATCTTTTGGAGCTGATCGCGGCGGATCCATCGTTCGGCATGTCCCTCGATGACTTGAAGAAGTCGATGGAGCCGTCGCGCTACGTCGGCCGCTCGAAGGAGCAGGTGGAGCGCTTTGTGGAGACAGTGGTGAAGCCTGTGCTTGCGCAGAACGAGGAGCTGCTCGGGGTGAAGGCAGAGATTAATGTATAAAAAAGATACCAGGAGGAATCGTATATGGTACAGGCGGTAGTAGGAGCGAACTGGGGCGACGAAGGAAAGGGCAAGATCACGGACATGCTGGCGGAGAAGGCGGACATCATCGTGCGCTTTCAGGGCGGCGCGAACGCGGGCCACACGATCGTGAACAATTACGGGAAATTTGCTCTGCACACGCTCCCGTCAGGCGTATTTTATGGCCATACGACAAGCGTGATCGGCAACGGCGTGGCGCTCAACATCCCGACGCTGTGCGGCGAGGTGAAGAGTATTGTGGACCGCGGCGTCCCGACGCCGAAGATCCTCGTGTCGGACCGCGCGCAGATCGTGATGTCCTATCACATTCTCTTTGACCAGTATGAGGAGGAGCGGCTCGGCGGCAAGTCCTTCGGCTCGACGAAGTCCGGCATCGCGCCGTTCTACTCGGATAAATTCGCGAAGATCGGCTTTCAGGTGAACGAGCTCTTCGACGAGGATACGCTGAAGGACAAAACGAAGCGCATCTGCGAGCTCAAGAATCCGATGCTGGAGCATCTGTATCACAAACCGGTTCTGACCCCGGAGGCGCTGCTTGAGGAGCTGCATGGCTACCGCGAGATGATCGCGCCGTTCGTATGCGACACCTCCGCGTTTCTGTATCAGGCGGTGAAAGAAGGAAAGAACATTCTGCTGGAGGGTCAGCTCGGCTCCCTGAAGGATCCGGATCACGGCATCTACCCGATGGTGACGTCCTCCTCGACGCTTGCCGGATACGGGGCGGTGGGCGCCGGGATTCCGCCGTACGAGATCAAAAAGGTGATCACGGTCTGCAAGGCGTATTCGAGCGCGGTGGGTGCGGGCGCTTTTGTCAGTGAGCTGTTCGGCGACGCGGCCGACGAGCTGCGCATGCGCGGCGGCGACGGCGGTGAGTTCGGAGCGACGACGGGCCGCCCGAGAAGAGTGGGTTGGTTCGACTGCGTGGCGTCCAAGTACGGCTGCCGCCTGCAGGGCACCACGGACGTGGCGTTCACAGTGCTCGACGTGCTTGGCTATCTCGACGAGATCCCGGTGTGCGTGGGCTATGAGATCGACGGCGAGGTGACGACGGAGTTCCCGACGACGGCGCTTCTGGAGAAGGCGAAGCCGGTGCTCAAGACCCTGCCGGGCTGGAAGTGCAGCATCCGCGGCATCCGCAAATACGAGGAGCTCCCGGAGAACTGCCGGAAGTATATCGAGTTTGTGGAGGAGCAGATCGGCTTCCCGATCACGATGGTCTCGAACGGCCCCGGGAGAGAGGATATCATTTATCGTTAAGCTTTAGATCATCCAGATTGGAATGATCAGATGATCGCGGTCAAAAGCGCTGAGTTTATCTGCCATGCAGAGGATGGCGCCGGTACCGAGCCGGAGGGGAGATCTATCGATCACCCCGAAGACGCGGGTCAGGCGTTTATCGGGCATGGCAGTTTTTTTGATCTCTAACGGACAGAGTTTGCCGTCGGCCTCCAGGATGGCATCGATTTCCTTGGCGTCCCGATCCCGGTAGAAGTACAGGTACGGTTCCAATCCTGCGTTCTGGTAACTCTTCACAATTTCCGATATGGTGAAATTCTCCAGAAGCGCGCCGTTCATGGCGCCGCTTTCGGCCACCTCAGGGGAAGACCAGCGCGTAAGGTAACAGACCAGGCCGGTATCGTAGAAATACAGTTTTGGTGTCTTAGTAGTGCGTTTCAGGACATTATTAGAGTAGGGATGCAGCAGGAAGATGATCCCCAGTGTCTCCAGAACATTGATCCACATTTTTGAAGTCGGGATGTCGATGTCCGCATCTTCGGCCAGCGCTTGATAGTTCAGCAGCTGGGAGCAGCGGGCCGCGGCCGCAGTGACAAAGCGGTTGAATTTCAACGCGTCCACATTGCCAGAAAGTTCACGGACGTCCCGCTCCATATAAGTGGAGAGGTATGACGAATAGAAGACATTTCGGTCAGGCGTCTGTCCGCTGACAAGTCCCGGCATGGAGCCCTGCCACAGGCGATGGAAGAGCTCCGGCGCGGCGACAGGCCGAAGTTGGTCCTGTCCGGCAAGCAGACTCTCCAGATCTGTCGTAAACGGTACGCAGGGAGCGCCGGTGATCTCCCGCTGGGACAGCGGCGACATGTGCAGTAACGCCACGCGCCCGGCCAGAGATTCCTGCACGCCCCGCATGAGGCGGAAGATCTGCGAGCCTGTCATCCAGAAATCACCCGGATTGTGATACTTGTCAATGTGAAGCTTGACATAAGTGAATAACTCCGGGGCGTATTGCACTTCGTCAATGAGCACCGGCGGCTTGTGGAGCTGTAAAAAGAGAGCAGGGTCGTTCTTCGCCATGTCGCGGTCTGCAAGATCGTCCAGTGTCACGTATTGACGCCCGATATTTTCTTCCTGAGCCAGCTTTCTCAGCATAGTCGTTTTGCCTGCCTGCCGGGGACCGGTCAGCAGGATTGCGGGGTATGACTTGCTTAGTTCCAGAATGCGGTTTTCCATATGGCGGTTGATATATTCCACTGTGCATCACCTGTTTTTTCAAAGTCTATTTCTATTCTTTCCCTATTTTACCCGAAGAAATGCAGAACGTCAAGAAAATTGCGGCAGATTTTAGACAAAACAAAAAATCTGCCGCAAAAAAAGATTGATTTTCAAAAACTGCAAGTTCGCTGGTGGTATATTACAGATACCTGTCCAAGTCCGCCATCGCCTGCGCCCTATCCCGGAACACGATCCCGTGGAAGCCAAGCCGCCGCGCCGCCTCGACATTGACGGCGGAATCGTCGAAGAATACGGATTCTTCCGGGCGGATGTCAGGATAGCGCGCGAGCAGGGAGGCGAAGATCTCGGGCTCCGGCTTGACCTGCTTCACCTCGTAGGAGAAGAGGCCTCCGTCCATGAGCGGCAGGAAATCGAGAGCCTCGCGCGTCTGGTTGCGCGTGTGGCTCGAATAATTTGAGAGATAGTAGACTCTGAAGCCGCGGCCCTGGAGACTGCGGATCAGATCGCAGGCGTAACCGCGTCTGCGGATGGTATGGCGCAGACCGTGGAACACGGTCAGGATGTCTGTGGCGTACTGAGGCGCGGCGGCGGTCATCATGGCTGTGATCTCATCGATGGAGAGCGCTTCGCGGTCGAGCTCAGACCACGCCGCGCTTAAGAAGGTCGCTTTTGCGATCGCGTCCGTCTTTTCCGGCGGAAAGTGAAAGCTCTCAAGATAAGTTTTCCAGTCGTAATCCACCAGCACGCCGCCGATGTCGAAGATGATGTTGCGGATCATTTCTCAACATCCTTTCTTTTTTCAATTCTTTCCGATTTCAGTTTATGAGAAAAGGCTGCTCAGCCCTTGTCGTTTTTCTTTTTGTCTTTGGCGGAAGGCGTATTGCTTTCGGTCGTTTTGTCTTTGTCAGAGAGCTTGCGGTTGTCCAGCACGCGTGTGATGAGGATCATGCCGTAGAGCAGGCAGGGAATGATCACGGTACACACGATCGAGGCCATCAGCATATTGTTCGCGTTCGGACTGGAGCTGAGCGCGAAGACAAGTGTGACGACGTACATGCCGACCAGTATGATCACGCCGAGCAGCGCGAGGATGCGCCTTAGTTTCTGCATGGAAAACACTCCTTTCACATCTTTCATACTTTATCAGTAAGAGATTGTTCCTGTCGTCGGATTCGGACAAAGAGCATATTCTGTCAAAAATCATTTCCGGGAATATCCTACCACAAAATAAACGTTCGGACAAGAATTATGGAAGCTTCTTTGCCTGTTTTCGGACATGAAACAAATCGTCTTTATGAAAGGGCCGGAAAAACTTGGAGAATTCGTTGATTTTATCTGAGATTGAGTGTAAAATATCTGACAAGGTTTCTATTTAAAACAGAAAGCTTATGGGAATACTTTACAGCAGATTAATCTTTGGAGGAAAATGTGATACGGGAGGTTTTCAGATGAGACGTGGAAAGATCAAGCTTTTACTGGCGCTGGTGATTCTTGTGGTGCTTGGCGTTTACTACTATGTGACGCTGCCGGCGCTCAACATCCATTCGAGCGGACTTTGGATGATGCTGTTGGCGATCCTTCTGTTGGCGTTTGTGTTCAGCATCGGAAAAAAGATACGGGTACAGGCGCCCGGCGATATTCGGAATCTGAGGACGGAGATCCGTGCGAGACGCGCGCCGAAGTTCTTTTTCGGACTGTTTCTTCTGGTGCTCGTTGTCTATCTGGCGGGCTCGATCCTGTCCTCGCCGATCGTGAACGCGGGCAAGTACCGCGATCTGCTTGTGCCGGAGACCGGCGATTTTGCGGAGGACATCAAGCAGGTGAATTTCAACCAGATCCCGCTGCTCGACAAGGATTCGGCGGAGATCCTGGGAAACCGCAAGATGGGCAGCATGGTGGACATGGTGTCGCAGTTTGAGGTGAGCACGCTGTATTCGCAGATCAACTATCAGGGGCGGCCGGTGCGCGTGACGCCGCTGGTGTACGCGAGCCCGATCAAGTGGTTCACGAACCGCAAGAACGGCATCCCTGCCTATATCAGCATCGACATGGCGACGCAGAACACGGAGCTCGTGAAGATCCCCGAGGGGATCAAGTACTCGGAGTCCGAGTATTTCAACCGCAACATCTACCGGCATCTGCGCTTCCATTATCCGACCTATATTTTCGACCAGCTCAGTTTCGAGATCGACGAGGAGGGCACGCCCTATTGGATCTGTCCGGTGAAGAAGTTCTCGATCGGCCTGTTTGGCGGGCAGACGATCGGCAAGGTCGTGCTCTGCAATGCGGTGACGGGCGAGTGCGAGTCGATGGACGTGGAGGACTGTCCGTCCTGGGTGGATCGCGTGTATCCGGCGGATCTGCTGATCCAGCTCTACGATTACCACGGGACGCTGATCAACGGCTTCATCAACAGCGTGCTCGGGCAGAAGGGTTGTCTGGTGACGACAGACGGCTACAACTACCTCGCGCAGGACGACGACGTGTGGGTGTACACGGGCGTGACCTCCGTCAGCGGTGACCGCTCGAACGTCGGCTTCGTGCTCATGAACCAGCGCACGATGGAGACAAAGTACTACGAGGTGGCCGGAGCGGAGGAGTATTCCGCGATGGGTTCCGCCGAGGGTCAGGTGCAGAACCTCGGCTACCGCGCGACCTTCCCGCTGCTCTTGAACATCTCGGGCGAGCCGACCTATTTCATCGCGCTGAAGGACAACGCGGGCCTCGTGAAGAAGTACGCGATGGTGAACATCCAGCGCTATCAGAATGTGGCGATCGGGGATACGGTGCCGGAGTGTGAACAGACCTACGTGAAGATGCTGGGCCTGAAGAACAAGGGCGCGGTGGCAGGAAGCGACATGCAGACGGCGACTGGGAAGATCCGGCGCATCGCGCAGGCGGTCGTCGACGGGAACACACATTTCTATGTGATGCTTGAGGGACGTGACGAGGTGTTCGACCTGCCGGTCACGGATTTCCTGGATATCATCCGCTACGAGGAGGGCGACGAGATCACGCTGTCCTACGCGAAAGGCGAGTCCGTGTGCACGGTGCTTTCACTGGACGGGGCCGCGCCGGAGAAAGCGGATACGGAGCCGGGGGCGGAAGATATTGGTGCTGACGTTACGGAGTCGGGAACGGAGGATACCGGGGCTGATGCCACAGAGACGGGAACAGAAAATACCGGATCTGCCGTTACAGAGCCGGAAGATATAGAGAACGACGAAGATTCCGATCAGATCTAGGGGGCTGTAGACAGCCCCTCCCGGCTTTTGGGACAGAGACGGGGAGGAGACTGCCAATGAAAGAGGCTGCGAATCCGAAGAATCATATTTACACGAAATACACTATGCTCTTGCTTTTCCTGCGGGGGAGCAAGAGATTTTTCTCTCTGAGCATTTTAGCCTCAGCAATGGTGGCGGCGCTCGATATGGTGACGCCGCAGGTGATCCGCGTCGTGGTGGACGGCTGTCTGAGCAACCAGACCGAGACACTGCCAGGGTTTGCGCGCCGATTTCTGGAGGAGGCAGGTGGGAGGGAATTCATCATCCGGCACCTGTATCTGGCGGCGCTGGCGATTCTGGTTGTGGCCGCGCTCACGGCAGTGTTTCAGTACCTGAATACATACCTGAATTCCGTGGCGACGGAGCGCATGATGAAGACGGCGCGCGACACGCTCTACGCGCACATTGAGCGGCTGCCCTACGCCTGGCATATGGAGAACCAGACCGGCGATATCATTCAGCGCTGCACCTCGGACGTCAATATGGTTCGGGAGTTCGTGTCGGAACAGCTGGTTCAGGTGATCCGCATCGCGGTGCTGATCGCGTTCAGCGTCCTTGTCATGGCGACCATGAGCCTGACGCTCTCGTGGGTCGTATTTCTCTCGATTCCGATCATCATCGGGTATTCCTACTTTTTCTATCACAGGATCGGGCACCTGTTTCTGGAGTGCGATGAGAACGAGAGCGTTCTCTCGACGATCGCGCAGGAAAACCTGACCGGGGTGCGTGTCGTGCGCGCTTTCGGGCGGGAGAGCTATGAGCGCGAGCGCTTTCGGAAACAGAACCATGTCTACACGGACGCCTGGATGAGGCTGTGCGCTTTGCTGTCCGGCTTCTGGGCGGCCGGCGATCTGGTGATGGCGCTGCAGCTGCTGCTCCTCGTCGTGGTCGGCACGGTGCTCTGTGTGCGCGGCAGTCTGACCGCGGGGATGCTGATCGCGTTCATTTCCTACAACCGCAGGCTGATCTGGCCGGTGCGCCGTCTGGGGCGGATGATCTCCGAGATGAGCAAGGCCGGGGTGTCGATGGAGCGATTGCTGTATATTCTGAATTCTGAGACCGAGGAGATCCACACATGTCTTTGCCCGGATATGGGCGGCGACATTGTCTTCCGGGACGTGAGCTTTGCCTATACGGACAACGAGACGATCCTGCGGGATATCTCCCTCACGATACCAGGTGGGACTACGCTCGGCATTCTCGGCGGCACCGGCAGCGGCAAGTCGACGCTGATGCATCTGCTGAACCGGCTTTACGAACTGCAGGAGGGCGATATCACGGTCAGCGGCGTGTCGGTGAAGGACATCTCGCTTCCGTGGCTGCGCTCACACATCGGGATGGTGCTGCAGGAGCCGTATCTGTTTTCGCGGACGATCGGGGAGAACATTGCGATCACGAAAAGCGAGGCGGCGGCCTCGGAAAACAAGACGAATAGGACAGATACAGCGGCTGCTGCGGATACGGCGAACAGGACGGATATTGCAGCTGCGGCGGATACGGCAAGTATGGCAGATGCAGCGCTCACAGCGGATCATGTGGCCGCAGAGAATTCGGACGCAGCGACAGATAGGACGGATGTGATGGAGGAAGTCCGGCGCGCGGCGCGCGTAGCGTGTATCGACGAGAGCATCAGGCGATTCTCGAAGGGCTATCAGACGATCGTGGGCGAGCGCGGCGTGACGCTCTCGGGCGGGCAGAAGCAGCGGACCGCGATCGCGCGGATGCTCTTGCAGAATACGCCGATCATGGTGTTTGACGATTCGCTCTCCGCGGTGGACACGGAGACGGACGAGAAAATACGAAACGCTTTGAAGCAGTATATGGGACATGCGACGGTGATCCTGATCTCGCACCGCATTTCCACACTGATGGACGCGGACCAGATCATCGTGCTGGAGCACGGGCGCATCGCGCAGCGAGGGACACATCGTGAGCTGATCGCGCGGGAGGGACTGTACCGCGAGATCTACGAGATCCAGAGCCCGGAGAGCGCGGAAGATGTGGGATAATGCAGAGAGGACAGGAAGACCGGGAGCGGTAAAAAGTACAAAAATTGCAGAACAGACCGTGTCTGAGGAACGAACAGCAGATCCGGCAGATGAAGGTCAGAAGGGAGGTAATGTCGTATGAACGAGGAACGTGAGCAGCAGGCGTATGTGCGGCTGCCCTGGTTCGGCCTGACGAAGCTGGCGCCGTTTTTGAAGCCTTACGCGGGGATCATGGCCAGCATGCTTGTGCTCGGCGTCTTCGGGAGCGTGTTGGACATTGTCGTGCCGCTCTTCCAGAGCTACGCGCTCGACGTGTTCGTGGCGCAGAGGACGCTCTCGGGACTTGGCGCGTTTCTGGTGGCTTATATCGGCGTGATCCTCGTCGAGGTGGCGGCGAACACGATCTCCACCTATCAGACTTGCCAGATCGAGATGTATGTGGGGCGTGACATGAAGCAGACGAGCTTCGATCACCTGCAGACGCTGTCGTTTTCCTACTACAATCAGAACTCTGTGGGCTATATTCACGCGCGTGTGATGAGCGATACGGACCGCATCGGCAGCTGGATCGCCTGGGGACTGATGGACGGCGTCTGGAATCTCAGCTATCTGCTCGGGATCATAGTGACGATGTTTTTGATGAACTGGCGTCTGGCGATCTTCGTGCTGCTGTTGGTACCGGTGACTGTGGCCGGCGCGTTCTATTTCCAGAGGAAGCTGGTGGTGCTGAACCGAAAGATCCGCGAGATCAACGGCAGGATCACCGGGAATTACAACGAGGGGATCACCGGGGCGCGGACGATCAAGACGCTTGTGATCGAGGACAAGATGCAAAAGGACTTCGAGGAGACGACGGAGGAGATGCGTTCCGTCTCGGTGCGCACGATGCATTTCCGGGCGCTTTTCCTCTCGATGATCTCATTCTCGGCCTCCTGCGCGCTGGCGCTCGTGCTCTGGCAAGGCGGCGTGATCTCCGCGAAGGGCGTGATGGAGATCGGGACACTCTCGGTCTTTATGTCCTATGCGCTCGGGATGATGGAGCCGATCCAGTGGATCATCCGGGCGCTGTCGGATCTGGTCTCGGTGCAGGTGAATATCGAGCGCTACACAAGGCTGACGGAGACAGCCTCCGAGGTGGCGGATCGGGCGGAGGTCGTGGAAAAGTACGGGGACGCGTTCCATCCGAAGAAGGAGAACTGGGAACCCCTGTACGGAGATATCGAATTTGAGGATGTGAGCTTTCATTATCCGGACGGCGAGGAGATGATCTTCGAGCACTTTAATCTTAAGGTGCCGCAGGGGACGAACGTGGCGATCGTGGGCGAGACAGGCGCGGGCAAGTCGACGCTGGTGAACCTGCTGTGCCGTTTCTTTGAGCCGACCGGCGGGCGCATCCTGATCGACGGGAGGGACGCGGGGGACCGCTCGCAACTCTGGCTGCACAGCAACATCGGTTATGTGATCCAGACGCCGCATCTGTTCTCGGGGAGCATCGCGGAAAATCTGCGCTACGCGAAGCCGGACGCGACGCTCGAGGAGATGGAGGCTGCGATGCGCGCGGTGTCGGCGGAAAGCATTCCGGAGCGCATGGGAGAAGGCTATGACAGTCAGGTGGGCGAGGGCGGCGATCTGCTCTCGACCGGGGAGAAGCAGCTGATCTCGTTCGCGCGGGCGGTCCTGGCCGACCCGAGGATCTTTGTGCTCGACGAGGCGACCTCCTCGATCGACACGGTGACGGAGAAAAAGATCCAGGACGCGACGAATCTGCTGCTGAAAGGCCGCACGTCGTTCGTGATCGCGCACCGTCTGTCCACGATCCGTCAGGCCGACGTTATCCTGATGGTGGCCGACGGGAAGATCATTGAGCGCGGCACGCACCGCGAGCTGATGGAGAAGCGAGGGGCGTATTACCGCCTGTACATGAAGCAGTATATAGAGGAACTGTCGTCCGGGACGCTTGGGCAGGAGTCCGTGGGGTGAGAGACGGACGGGGATGAAAAAATAGTTGATTTTTTTGAATTAATAGCATATACTGTACATACAGATAGATTACTATCTTCGGGAGAGTTCCTGCCAAATAAGTGGAAGATTTTAAATTCGGGAGAGTCCCTGCCAGATAGTGGGAGATTTTAAACTCGAGGGGAGCTAAAACTGCTCCCCTTGATCTCATTAAGGGAAAACTTGCTTATGGTAAAAAGGAATTAAAGGGAACCTTGCGAATCAGTCATATGATACCGGTACCGGATTCTGAATTGAGTTGGAAAAACTATGTGCGACATATGTTACAGAATTACATACAAAAAATTGTGTTTAACAAAGAATATTTAATTATACGAGGAGTGATAAGATGGAGACAGTGAGACTCGGAAAGACAGAGATCGTGGTGAACAAGAACGGATTCGGCGCGCTGCCGATCCAGCGCGTCAGCGACGAGGACGCGGTGAAGATCCTGCGCACGGCGTACGAGCGCGGCATCAATTTCTTTGACACGGCGCGTTGGTACTCGGACAGCGAACATAAGCTGGGGCTGGCGCTTTCGGATGTGCGCGACAAAGTGTACATATCCACGAAGACGGGTTCGACCGATCCGGAGGGCTTCTGGAAAGACCTTGAGACGACGCTTTCCAATCTGAAGACCGATTACGTGGACATTTATCAGTTCCACAATCCGGCGTTCTGCCCGAAGCCAGGCGATGAGAGCGGACTGTACGACTGCATGCTGGAGGCGAAGAAGCAGGGCAAGATCCGGCATATCGGCATCACGAATCACCGGCTTGCGGTGGCGAATGAGGCGATCGAAAGCGGACTGTACGACACGCTGCAGTTCCCGTTCTGTTATCTGGCGTCCGACGAGGACATCGCATTGGTGAAAAAGTGCAAAGAGGCGGACATGGGCTTCATCGCGATGAAGGCGCTCTCGGGCGGTCTGATCACGAACTCGGCCGCGGCCTATGCGTTCGAGGCGCAGTTTGACAACGTGCTCCCGATCTGGGGCGTGCAGAGAATGAATGAGCTTGAGGAATTCCTCTCCTACATCGACAACCCGCCGAAGATGACGGACGAGATCCGCGCGCTGATCGAAAAGGACCGCACGGAACTGATGGGCGACTTCTGCCGCGGCTGCGGTTACTGCATGCCTTGCCCGGCCGGTATCGAGATCAACAACTGCGCGCGCATGTCGCTGCTTCTGCGGCGCTCGCCGTCCGCGAACTGGCTTACGCCGGAGGGACAGGCCAAGATGATGAAGATAGAGGAGTGCCTGCATTGCGAACAGTGCATGTCGAAGTGCCCGTACCATCTGAACACGCCGGAGCTTCTGCAGAAGAATCTCAAGGATTACAAGGAGATATTGGCGGGAAAGGCGTATTGAAAAACGCGGCAGAAGCATATGAATTTATATATCGAAATCCCGGGAGTGCGAACTTCCGGGTATTTTTTCAAAAAAATGCAGTTGGCTGTATATTCCCCGAAAAAGCGGTCATACTATAACTGATCTCAAGAGAGAAGCCTCGAGAGAGGCGAACGGAAAGATCTCGCGAGATCAGCGTATGCTCTTATCATTGGATCCCCCTCCGATGATAACACACGAAAGATAAGATAAATACTTATCCTCCCCTTTGAATTCCGCAGATGCGTGAGAACACGTATCTGCGGAATTTTTATGTTTCTTCGATTTCACAAACGTCAGGTTTGATCATAGAAAGAATCAGAAGCCGTTTTAGGCGCAGGAAGTAAAGCGATTTGTCTTGACGTGAAGGGTGGGAAGCGATAAAGTGTAGGTGAAAAAGAAGAACAAAGGGCCGGAGAAAGATAGAGGCATGGAGAGATGGAGGCAGGGAAAGGGAGAATGCGGATATGAGCGAAAGATCTGAAATTGTGTTTATGCAGGTTCGCCTGCTCCGCCTTGCTTCAGAGGAATGGAATATGTCTGTTCCGAAGGTGGCGGCGCTTTTTGATCGTTACCATATTTTCGAATTTATAGAGGACTGCTATGGCATGTTTCATATGGAGGGTGATCGGGCGGTGTTCGATGAGGTCAAAACACTGCTTCAGAATAAGGGGGCGGATGTGAATGCTGCAATGCCTGTCGTCTGAGGGAAGTGAACGAGTATGGAAAAGCTGAGGGATGTAACAGAAGAACAGAAAAAATTTGCGATCGACGCATTGGTTACACTGGTAGTAGAAGAACTGGGCAGGGATTCTGAACTTGTTCCGGCCGTGATCCTAAAGGACTTTGTAATGTCCAGGACGGGCGCTTTATTGTATGATGAATCATCGAAATTGTGGGGTTATGGCCCATCCTATATCGCGGACATGTATAAAAAGGAAAAATGCATAGACAACAAGTAGTATCCGGCGTGATAGATACGGAGCTTTGTCTGGGATGGACCGTTGTTTCAAAGACCGGTGGAATTTCGGATCGGATCCGTCATTCGGGCGGGGGATTATGGGATATTGCCAGTCTATGACGACATAAAAGCGGGTAAAGTGCAGGATGCGGCGGAAACATTTTAAAGATTTTCCAGTTGATTCCCTAAGCAATATTGCATATAATAAAAGTAGGGAAATCCCTACTTTTGACCTAACAAATAGCAAAGGAGTGTTCATTATGGCTGCAAACGCTTTTATTGATAACGCAAAGGTAATGGCTAAGGGACAGGTCACCATTCCGAAGGATGTCAGGGAAGCATTGGGGATAACATGCGGGGATCGGATTACTTTTATTGTTGAAGGCAGCAATGTACGTATCGTAAATTCCGCCATATATGCCATGCAGGTTCTACAGAGTGAGATGGTCGGAGAAGCGGAACGTTCCGGGCTTACTAATGACGACGATATCATTGCATTTGTCAAGGAGTTGAGAAGCGAGGACGATAATGGATGAGAGTATTAATTGATACCAATGTACTCATATCTGCAGCATTGCGAGCAGACGGTATCCCGTGGCAGGCATACCAGAAGGCCGCTTCATATCCGAATCATGGCATGATATGCGAACAGAATGTAGATGAGATAAGGCGGATATTCAACAAGAAATTTCCTCTTCGCTTGAGCTCTCTGGACAAGTTTTTATCGGTTGCACTTCTGACTTTAGAGTTAGTTCCTGTTCCGGAAAATGAATTTACTATAGAAGTGCAGATTAGGGATGCAAAGGACAGACCCATACTGCGCGCTGCGATTGCCGCCAAAGCAGACATTCTGTTAACCGGAGATAAAGATTTTCTTGAATCTGGTGTAGAAAAACCGGCTATTATGACTCCTGCAGAATTTTTGCAATTAGAATAAAAGAAGTAAGGAATTTCGGGAATTTCGGCAAGCTGTTTTATCTGCTGCCCAAACGCCCTTTCTTCGTGTAACAGCTTCTGTTGACATAACATCGGAGGGTTAGTCGTTCACGAAATGACGAGCTGGATAAGATGTCAGGTAGAAATACCTGTGATCTTGTCCAGCTTATTTTTCCGCGGGAGCTTCTCTTGGATTTTCCGTGAAGAGACGGGCGTTCCGGCTTCTCTACCGGGTCGCAGATCATGATGACCCTGACGGGTCTTGTGAGCAGTTTCGCGATGGGAACTACCATTTTTATCGGGCAGAGGATCGGAGAGAAAAATCCGAGGGAGGCGCTTTCTCATGCAATCGCGTACATCCGTGTATGCGGAGCGGGCGGTAAAGGCGTTGAAATCGCTTTTGTCATGGTGCAGGGCATCATCGGCGCGTTTTGCGTGAGGGTTCCGGTCTCATTTTTTATGAGCAGGATCAGGCCGGTATCCCTGTTCCGCGTTGGACTGGCTACGCCGTGCTCCATCGTTGTTCAGATATTGCTCTGTTTCGGATGTATGATATATATTCAAAAGAAATGTGTGGCCGCAGATGGCGTTGTATGAGATTGAAGATCTGAGGAATTAATAAGGAAAGGTGGCCGGAGGATTGGTCACCTTTCCCTGTTCTGGCAGCAGCAGGAGTGTTGTTAGGGATGATACAAGCCGAGATTATTTGATTATCCGATTCAACGAAAAATATCTGGGCATCTTTTTGTTTACATGATCGTTGGACGGGAGTATAATTAATTTGGAACAATACGGGAGAGAAAGGATGAGAGCATGAAAAAGACAGGAACGCATTATCCATTTCTTTTTTTGCTGCTGACCATGCTTCTCGCAGGATCATTCACGCTGCCGGCGAGTGCGGCGGCGCCTGCGCTGAGCGCAAAGAAGATTACGCTTGAGGTCGGGAAGAGCGCTACATTGAAGGTGAAGCATGCAAAAGGAAAAATAAAGTGGAGTTCGGGCAACAAGAAGATTGCCATGGTCAACAAAAAGGGAAAGGTGAGCGCCAAAAAGAAGGGGACGGCGACGATTACAGCCCGGACAGGAAAGAAAACGCTGAAATGCAAAGTCACGGTTCGGGCGAAGAAGGTAAAGAAGACAAACAAGACGTCCAAGAAAAAAGCTGCGACGATTGCCGAACTGAGAGCTGCATATCCGAACACAAAAAAGGACGGGCTAAACTGGAATCCTACCTCTATTTTTCCATGACACGGTCGGAGGCGAACGCCATCCGGAAGAATATCTATAAGGAGATCGGGGTGTCGAAGGCTCTTCCGCCTCAGTACAACTGCTGGTTGATTGCAAACTATGTCTCCAAAAACATCACATATACTTCCAGAAACGCAGCTAGCTGGATGGAATTGTCCGCAGATGGCAAGCGCTTTAAAGAGGGAGATATATACTGCATGGCAAACGCCATATACACGCTTTATCTGGGGGAAGGCGTCTGCGCAAACTATACGCAGGTCACGGAATGGCTGCTGAACGGATGCAAGATCGTAAATTCCATAGGTTGGTGTGAGGATGAGAATGAAGACGATCATGGGTGGAATCAGGTCTACATCACTGGAAAGTGGTACAACCTGGACGTGACCTTTGGCGATTGCAAAGAACCAAAGGAAAACAACGGTGAAATGTATTACATGAAAACAGAACAGTTTCTGGTACCAGACTTCAT
Source organism: uncultured Lachnospiraceae bacterium (assembly GCA_947591155.1). GTDB lineage: Bacteria > Bacillota > Clostridia > Lachnospirales > Lachnospiraceae > Choladousia. Next base: position 5,115 of record CANQDA010000037.1, on the reverse strand, counting down.
GCACAGGTTGAAAATCAGAAAAGTGTATCATGTCAAAAAGTGCAAGAGTCTGCGTTTTGCGAAGTACCTATGCCCGACTGTTGAGCCGGATATTAGAGAATCGTACCTTTGCACTGAGGTAGATGGGACGCTATACTATTGCCTGTGGCCGGATTTTGACGACTGCTGGCTGACGGACAAATGGAAAACGCTGTAGCGGTCGACAAGGGGGAATGAATTCCGCAGATGCGTGAGAGTACGTATCTGCGGAATTTTTATATTTCTTCGATTTCACAAACGTCAGGTTTGATCATAGAAAGAATCAGAAGCTGTTTTAGGCGCAGGAAGTAAAGCGATTTGTCTTGACGTGAAGGGTGGGAAGCGATAAAGTGTAGATGAAAAATCAGTAAAATATTTAACGGAATCCGTGACGCGTCGTATCAATAATCATGAAAGCAAAAAACAAGACGGATTGACACAGCGCAGGCAAAGGCGCGGCCGTTTGGAAAGCGCCTTCGTCTGTTGGAAAGGAGATTAAATATGGACAAACAGAATGAAGCAGATCAGGGCCGGGAGGCCAGGGAAAAGATCATGAAGGGGTTTTTCGCGGCGCTGAAGGATCAGGAGAATGAGCCGCCGAAACCGAACGAGCTGGATTCCACCTGCGGCGTCGGCGATGACGAATTTGTTCGCCGCTTCCGGGAGACGATCCGTCAGGAGAATGAGGCGAACCAGAGCAAGGGACTTCCTGTCACGGGCTACGACCGGGAGAGGAAGGCGTCCTACATCGAATATCCGGACGGGAGGCGAGTGTATGGAGATGAAGCCTGAGATCATCGTCTTTGCGGGCCCGAACGGCAGCGGAAAAAGCACGGTGACGAGAACAGCGAAGATCATCAATCCCTACATAAACGCGGACGACATCAAGCGGGCGACGCAGAGCACGGATCTGGAGGCGGCTGAGCTGGCAGAGGATATGCGGGAGTATGTTCTGGACGTCCACAAGAGTTTTACCTTTGAAACGGTGCTGTCCACCGCCCGGAATCTTGACCTGCTACGCAGGGCGAAGGAGCAGGGATATTTCATCCGCTGTATCTTTGTCCTGACCTCGGACGTCAATATCAACATTCACCGCGTGATGCGCCGTTTCGCGTCCGGCGGGCACGACGTCCCTGTCGAGAAGATCAAGGCGAGGTACGCTCGTTCGCTCGGCCAGGTTCCGGAGCTTCTGAAGGTATGCGACATCTGCCATATTTACGACAACACGGACGTCCCGTTCCGGATCTTCAAGAAGAGGAAGGACGAGTATTTCTACTGGGAGAACGAATTCTGGAGCAAGGAGGACATCGCGAAGCTGACCGGGTACGCGCTCGACTGATCCGTGATCCGTTTCAAGTTATTTCGTTTCTTAGAGCAAGTTTTGACTGCCGAAATGAGCATGCGCTGGTCCGGGCACACCCGGACCAGCATCCATGTCAACATGTTCTAACCGTCATTCATAATTTTTCCAGCAATTTTCTTTCAGAAAGCGACTGATCGTGGAAATGCTTTCGCCCTCATAAAAACGGATCAGCAGTTTCTTAAATTCAGAAACATGGATTTCGGGAATAACCAGAAATCCCTGACCATGGGCGATCAGATAATGATTTGCATATATGACGGACGCACGCTTGTTTCCATCAAGAAAAATCTGCGTTTTCATGCAGTACATACACAGCTCGATGGCGACATCGATCTCATTTTTCCCGGAATCAAGGATCTCCTGCAGCTGTTCCTTTACGACCGACTCAAGCGGAATCGGAGGAAGGTAGGAGCTGCCGCCTATCGAAACCGGAACACCGCGGATTCGGCCGCCGTCGCTGAAAAATCCTTCATTGACCAGCTTGGCGATATGACAGAGCATATAGTAATCTGACTTAGCCTGAATCACATCCCTGTCTAATATAAATTCCCATGCATGTTTCAGATTTAATATTTTCTGGATATCTGATGCCGTCATTCCGGATACGATTCCGTTGTCGATAATATCTTCCGTTTGAGGAAAAGATGTCGCGACCCCTTCAAGAACAGCCTGATCATAGATGTTGGCTTTCATATTGGCGCGGGCAAAATCGAGGTTGCGCACAACCCTGACAGGAAGCTCTTTGTCCTCATAGCCGAGTCCTGCAAGTGCATTTTCCAGCTTGCGTATGCCCTTGCGCAAATCCTTTGCTTCCCGGGCATTTTTAAGCAGGAGCTGATATAATTCGTCCGAATAAAGGCCGACATAGGTGGAGGTAACTCTGCTTCCGATTCTTTTTCTTATATACAGATATTTGCCGGCGCTTTGCTCTTTGATTTCCGGAGTGCCGTCGTATGGCAAAAGATTCAACCGTGCTTGCAGATCCGCTTTTTGATGCAGCAGTTTTTGGATTTCGAAAAAAGTGTCATCCATAGCGACACCTCCTTAGGGAACATACATGGATTTATTATAAAAGAATGTTCCCTAAAACGCAAGACTGATTCGTTAATCTTGAACGAAAAAAATACAAAGCAGGGCATTTTGGCAACGGATAAAGCAGATTGCCAATATGCCCTGTTTCCTTTTTGCCTGTTTGACTCGCCTATTTTGTTTCCGAAACCGGTCTGTTTAAATGGGGATTTTTGGGTTTCGGAAGACCTTGATCTAAACTAACTGTACTTGAGCCGGTCATACAGGAAAAGTATCCGGTGTGTCTGGTGCCCGGGGCATAAGGCTTGGGATATATCCCTCCGCTGACCGCGTCGGATTCTTCCTCCGTCAGTTCTTTCCCAGCGAAATCGGGCAGGACCATGGTCGCCGTGTAGGCAGGGTCGTTCTCGACCACCTTGAGGCGGAAGTCCTCCGGGGGCTTTTCCCCGGTAAGCATTTCGATCGCCTTTGCCGGGTCAGCCAGAAGCTCCTTGCGGAAGGCTTCGTCCACCATCGCCTTTTTCTGCAGTTCGACGCACACCTCCGCCAGTTTTTGTTTTGTCCATTCCATTTCGAATCCCTCCTTTAATAATGATCTGAAACATTTCTGCATCTCTTGATACGGTGAACAGAGGATTTTGTTAGGGACAGCTATCCTTGTTCCTGCGTGTTTCCCCAAATTCAGCGCAGACAGATTTTGCCTCTTTATACTACCATAGATTACCAAATTGCACAGCTTCGATTTCATAAACGTCAGCTTTGATTGCATAAACGTCAGTCCGGCGGTCACGAAAGGCAGCGAAAAGTGTGGTACAATTCAACTATCTAACAAAATCCGCGTCACAGCGTATCAATAATCAGGAAAGCAAAGATCAGGGAAATAGATTGGCAGGGCAGGGAACAGCGTATGGGCAGCTATTTCAGACTGTGCCGCGGCGTGGCCCTGCGGGGGTGGGAGAAGCTTCCGTGGGCCATAGTGCGCAGGCCGGAGAACAAAGTGCGTTTCATAAGGGAAGAGGAATTCCGCGCGCTGGAGCTGTGCAACGCGCGCATCGACTGCTCGCTGGCGCTGATCCCGGAACGGACAAGAGAGCTGATCGAAGAGCTGCGGGAGAGGGGCGTTGTGGAGCAGTGCGCCTACGGCGACGGCCCCGAGGAAGACCAGCTCTACCGCCGGTACCCCAACCGCTTCATTTACGAGGCGTACTGGTCGGTCACCGGCAGGTGCAATTACCGCTGCAGGCACTGCTACCTGTCTGCCTGCGAGGGAAAGTTCGGCGAGCTGTCCCATGAGGAGACGATGGAGATCATCAGCCAGATGGACGACTGCGGCATACTCGCGGTGGCGCTTTCAGGCGGGGAACCGCTGATCCGCAGCGACTGGTGGGACATCGTGGACGCGTTTGTACAGAGGAAGATTGACGTCAAGGTGATCTACACCAACGGCGCGCTGGTAAATGAGGCGCTGCTGGACGGTCTGGAAGCGCGCGGCATGAGGCCGGAGTTCAACATGAGCTACGACGGCGACGAGGACTGGCACGACTGGATGCGGGGAATCCCGGGCGCGGGAGAGCGCGTGCTCGCCGCGTTCGACCTGTGCAAGAAGAGGGGCTTTCCGCTAGGGGCAGAGATGGCGCTGCACCGGGGAAACGCCGCCGTACTCGGCAAAAGCGTGAACACGCTAGCGTCCCACGGCTGTGCGCATCTGAAGGTCTCCGGCGTGATGGATACGGAGCTTTGGAGGAGATACGGCAGAGACTACGCCCTTTCCAAAGAAGAGGAGTACGCGGTTTACGAGCAGTATATTCCTGCGTTCTTCGCGGACGGTTCGCCGCTGCGCATCAATCTGGGCGGGGTGTTCAGCTGCGGGAAAGGCTCCCGCGCCTATACGGTCCCGATGGAGAAATACGACGGCTCGGATGCCTGCCTGCGGCGCCCGCTGTGCGGCCATGCGCGGCAGTCGCTGTATATCTCGCCGGAGGGACGGCTGCTCCCGTGCATGCCGCTGTCCGCCTGCGCGGTACAGGACGATTTTCCGCTGATCCGGGAGATCGGGCTGCGGAAGGGTCTGTCGGAGAGCTCCTATCTGTCTGTGATCGACACGCGGGTGGAGGAGTTCTTCGCGAGGACGAAGAAATGCAGGGGATGCGGGTACGCGAAGCTGTGCGGCGGAGGTTGCCGGGCATGCGCACTGGGGACGGACGGACACGAGCTGATGGCGGCCGACCCGTCGGCCTGCCTGTTTTTCCGGGAGGGCTGGGGAGCGCGCATACGCGCCGCGGCGGGCTGACGCGCGCTTTGGTGTCTCGCGAAGCGTGACAAGATACGGGACTGAAGCGTGCGCATTCCCCGGAGAAATATCTAACAAAATCTGCATCACAGCGTATCAATACTCAGGAAAACAAAGAAGGAAACGGCGCAAACGCGTTTCAAATAAAAAAAAGGAGGAAGAGATCATGAAGAAATTTCTGGAAGTAATCGAGGAGAATCCGGAGCTTAAGGAGAAGCTCCGGGCGTTGGGCGAGAAGCCTGCTGTTTCGGCTATCATCGCGCTGGCGGCGCAGTATGGCATGACACTCACGGAGGCGGATTTTGCCGCTCCGAAGGGCGAGCTTTCCGAGGATGAACTGGAGGCGGTAGCAGGCGGCAACGAAGAAGGAGATTGCCTGATCTGGGAGGAAAATCCGTACGCCTGGTGGAAATAA
>CANQDA010000036.1 GCA_947591155.1 uncultured Lachnospiraceae bacterium | reverse complement strand
CCGTTTTCCATTTTTTGAAATAAAAAGGGAGCCATTGCTCCATAGATGAATTACTCATCTATTTTGCAACAGCCCCAACATAAACCACAACCAATGCAGCCTGTATGTATCTTCAGTTTGCCTGTATATCCTTTCGTCTTTCCATAAAACCAAAGTCTTTGTCCTAAAAAACCGATCATATGAGAGCTAAAATTTATGCCTTCTTTTGGATGTTTTCCTTGTTTTAATTCATGGTTATATGATATAATCTTTTCATATAAGAGGGAGTGCAGTTATAGTGAATAGGTTATTTGTTATCGGAAATGGATTTGACATTGCTCACGGCTTACCTACAAAATATTCAAACTTTATGGAATATTTACTTACGCTTACGCAAAAACCACAATTTATAATAGGTAACTATGCTTTACTTGATAGTATCGCACCACAAGATCAAGCAAAACGACGTTTTTATGAAACAATGAGTAAATATATTCCAGAACAGGATCTATGGTGCTCTTTTGAAGAAGCACTAGGGTATTTAGATTACGAACAAATACAAGAAGATAATTCTTGCTATTTTCTTGATTATGCGGACGACAACTGGCGTGATAGTGCCAATCATGATTTTCAATATATGATAGAGCAAGATCTATCCTTTGCTTCAGAAATTCCATATTATTTTAGACAATGGATTATAACCATAAATATGAATACAAATATATTACCTATTTTTCCGTTAAACTCATTCGATACTAGCGATTTGTTTTTAAATTTTAATTATACAAATACATTAGAGAATATCTATAAAATTCCTAGTAATAATATTTTATATATTCACGGAAATGCATTGCGAGGAGACAAACTTATATTAGGGCACCATGATACTTCACTCTTTCAAGGCAAAATGCTTCCCTCTTTTAATGCAGCAGAAGAACATGGCATGTATATGGAAAGTGAAGATGAAGATTTTAGATTACAAGAAGCAAGGGAAATTATCAAAGATTATTTTAGAAAAACATATAAAGATACGATTTCTATAATTAAATGCAATCAATTATTTTTTCAGTCATTAACAAAAATCAAAGAGATAATTGTAATAGGTCATTCTCTTTCAAATATTGACTTCGACTATTTTCTTGAAGTCAAAAAATTTGTTGTGTCAACTTGCCGATGGCATATTTCTTATTATAGTGATGTGGATTTGTGTAATGCACAAAATTTTGCGCAAAAATTGGGATTGAGTTTTTTTGACTTTTTTCATTTATAAATTTCAAAATCTATATTATAATAATTGTAGCCTTATTTAATCTGGTTTCACAGAATCCGCAAGGTAGTTATAAAACAATATAATCAAAAAACAACCCCAGTGCTACCAAACACCGGGGTGTGATCTAATCTGAATAGATAAATGCTCCATTTCCTTTCTAATAAAATCTTCAATAACTATCTAATTAATAATTTGGTTAATGGGTTTTCTCCCACTTTCCGTCTTTCTTGTCATAACGGTCATGACCTTTTTCGCTACTAGACGAAATAAAAGCTTTACCGTAATCATCTTTTTCTTTGATAACGCTAGTATCATCAGCTGAAACATCCCAACCATCAATCATATCTTTAAGCTGATCTACCAATGTATAATCTTTAGGATCCCATGGCTCTCGATTACTTATATCACGTCACCTCCCAACGCATTCTAAATATAATATTATTATAATCTGTCTATATGCTTTTATCAACTAAAGAACGTCAAAATAATAATTGTTAAATTAAAGCAAACCGCAACTCTCTCCATAAAGAAAATTGCCCCTCACAAACTGATTTATTTATCTGTAAATAGTGTCATCTCAAGGCTCTTGCAAAAATGGTGCAGTAGTGGTGTAGTGAGTACCATATCCTGCCATAAAATCGTTGATTTTACAGGCTTCTCCAAAACTTTTCAATATCCTGTCCTGGCAGATAAAAAGTATCTTTATCATTTGTTAAAATGCCTTTATTCATCAGTCTTTTCTTGGTTCCAGACCATTCCTGTCAGTTCATAAAATTACATACTGTGCCTGATACCCGGAGTCATATTATTTTCGATATCGGAGGTACTGTCCCTGAGCTTGCAGGAACATTCGGATCGTAGACATAACTTTTCCCGTCGATCCATATTGTGGCATAGTGATGGTTAAGAAATCCTGCATAAGTAGACTCGCTCTTTAGTCCTAAAAGATCTGCAAATCTGCACATAATACGAGTTGCAACTACGCAATCGATTCTGCCGGTCTCAAAATATGCTCCAAAGGCCGTTGTTGGAAACACAGGGCGCTCCCCATCAATATTCATTTGGTATTTGAAGTTCTTTTCTACGTAGACCTCCAACGCATCCAGTTTTCGCTTTGTTGACATAGTACCGTTTGTTTCTCCGGACATTACGGATTTGAGCCACTCAGTTTCAGCTGTCAAAAAATCTTTAATTTCAACAGGCTTTTCACTGGTCCAGACGAGAGCTTTCCCGTAATACTCCCAGTCCGTAAGGATAACATCGCAAAATAAATTGATATAGTAATTACCAGGCTTACCCGGCCGAAATGTCGCCAGATATCCTCCCTTCACTTTCATCAGATTATTGCATCCACCTTTTTCCGGAGTCACATCGTCATATTGACGGGTTTTCCAGTAACCTGCTGATTCCCTGTCCCCTTTCCCGGCTACTGAAACAGAGTTTAGAGATGGATCTTCTGTTTTTATATAGATGATCATATCGCCTGTGAGCAACCCCGGCTGCGTGATCACATCAAGAGATTTATCTCCCGCATATATGTTATACTGCGGGTTGAGAACAGATACATCATATGTGTATTTATTTTTGACTGTCACATTGCAGACAATTCTTTTCTTCCCTACTTTTGCAACTACCTGACAGGAACCTGTTCTTATTCCAACCAGTTCAGCTTTTGTCCTCTTCGATCCCTTCACCCAAATTAATGCCACATCTTCATCGGATATACTCCATGAAACATAATGATCCCCTGCATTCTTGATTGAAATTGTAGAACTTTCGCCAAGCCACAGCGTAAGACGACTATTACTTATGTACGGCTCTTCACTTTTTACTGCAGCTTTTACCGTTACCTTACACTTATATGTTCTCTTACCTACCTTTGCGGCAACAATACAGGTCCCCGTCTTCTTACCTTTGATAGTTACCTTGGTCTTATTAGCCTTTATAGTAGCGATCCTTTTATTTGAAATGCTCCATTTTACAGGCAGATTGCCCGCATTCTTCATTCTTATTGTAACGGTCGTTCCTATCTTCACACTTGTCTTTGTCTTACTGATGAACGGTCTTTTCGATGCAACCGTCACTTTGCATTTATATTTTTTCTTGCCCACCTGAGCTATCACATAGCATTTCCCGGATTTTTTCCCTGTAATTGTTACCTTTTTCTTCCCTTTTTTTAGCGCAATGATCTTTTTGTTTGAAGTACTCCATTTTACTGTTGATTTCCCAACGTTCTTTATAGTCAGTGTCGCCTTGCTGCCCACTTCCATACTGACCGTTTTTTTACTGATCGATGCATTCTCAGCCTTTACTGTCCCAGATGTCATCATGGCAGCGGTCATTATAATAAGCAATACCTGCATCATTCTTTTTAACCTGCCTGACATAAAGTACCTCACTTTCTGATAGAGACCTGCTCTTTAATGTAATTATAACGCCGATCATATAAGTTTCTTGATATGGTTGTAGATATTCAGTCCCTTGTTCTGACCGTACTTCGATATGATCGCACGGTAGATCTGCTGCTTTCCGTTCTTCTCGCCGATGTTTTTCACGACGGTCGACGCCACATAATTGGCGATGTCCGCCTCAAAGCCCGCGCTTCTGGCAGCCTGCATCACGTCCTGGTTGAGCTTCGTCTTCTGCTCGCCGTTCACCTTGACCTCCGGCTTTTTCTGGCTTGCCTGCTGTTTCTCCGCGGCGGCCTTCGCGGACGCCTTGATCTGCTTGATCCGCGACGCCTTGATCTGCGTGGCGGCTGCCCAGAATTTTGCCACATTGTCAAAATCCTTATCCTTGCTGACGATCACGACGCTGCATCCCTGTCCTTTGTTCACACCGGCAAGATACCCCAGATAAGAACCGATATGGATATCCGCAGACTGCTTCCCGGCAGGGACTTCGATCATCCGAAGCTCGGCTTCTCCGTGGTTAGCGATCTCTCGCATATCGATCTTGTTCGCGTTCTGGGTGAAAAAAATAATGATATGATCGGTCTTTTTCAGCTTGTCACAGCCGGCAAGCCCGTCGCCCCCGACATTCTCATAATCTATCAGGTAATACGTCTCCATTTTTCTCCCATCCTTTTTCTCATCTTTTGCAACTGCACTTTCATCCTATTTTATCCATAAATGGGAAAAAATGTCAACACGGACCGGCAATTTATCTTGTCACCCTGCCGTTCTTTGCAATCCCAGCCTCCCGGCTTCCTGCAGCAGCTCCTCGTTGCGGCGGTTCATCGCCCCGAATGTCTGCAAGGGACAGAGTACCTCGCGGCACTGTCTCATCTTCACAAGAGCCAGCGCATAGGCTTCCTTCCCGATCGGTTCAAACGCCCGCTCTTTGACGACCTCGGCCGCCAGATCACAGGCAACCGGATAATCGATGTCGTTTTCCTGCAGGACGCCCGTGATAAACGGAATTCCTTCCCGCTGCAGCCTTCGATAGACCGGGATCCCGCTCCCGCCCCCGGCGATCACAAACACTTCCGGCTTTCCTTGCGCGGGGGGCAGCTCCACACAGCCGAACGCCGCGTTGTATGACCCGGCTGAGATGTCGTAGAGATCGCAGATGTAATCCGACGTGAAAATCTCTTCCGGCGTCCCGTGACGCTCGATGTGCTCGCCCTTCACACAGAGCAGCTGGTCGGAGATCTTCTGCGCCAGATCCAGCTCGTGCAGGGACATGATTACCGCCACGTTCCTTTCCCGGACCATCTGCTTCAGGATCTCCAGAAATTCCAGTTTGTGCTTCACATCGAGAAATGAGGTCGGCTCGTCCAGCACGATCAGCTCCGGCTCCTGGCAGATCGCCCGCGCCAACAGGATCCTCTGCCTCTGCCCGTCGCTGACCGCGTTGAAATCGCGTTTCGCAAGATCTGCGGCGTGTACTGTCTCCATCGCTGCGCGCACCTTCGCGTGATCCGCTGCGCTTAAGATCCCCAGGTTTCCAGTGTAAGGATAGCGCCCGGTCGCCACCACATCCTCGCAACTCATCAGCTCCGGCCGTATGCGCTCCGTCAGTACCACCGCCTGCCGCCTTGCGATCTCCTTGCCTGCCATCTGTCGCATCTGCTGTCCGTCCAACCACACGCAGCCGCCGAGTAGCTTCAGCTGCCTCGTGATGCTCTTTAAGATCGTCGACTTCCCGGCTCCGTTCGGCCCGATCAGCGTGAGGATCTCGCCCCGGTCGAGTTCGATCCGGATATCCCGGATCAGAGGCTTCCCGTCGTAGCCGACCGTCATCTCCTCCGTATAAAAAAAGAATTCTTTCGCCATCACGCCATCCTCCGCCGCCTTATCATAATAAAGATCACCACCGGTGCGCCGAAGATCGCCGTCACCGAGCTGATGCTCAGCTCCGTCGGCGCGAACACCGTGCGCGCGATCAGGTCGCAGAACAGACAGAACACGGCACCTCCCAGAAAACAGGCCGGGACGACCAGGATCGGTTTTGAAGTCTTCCAGATATTTTTGACAAGATGCGGAACCGCGATCCCGACAAAGGAAACCGGTCCCGCGAAGGCTGTCACACAGGCCGAGAGCACGCTGGAGAGCAGGATCAGGCAGACGCGGAACGCCCGGACGTTCACGCCCAGATTCCTCGCGTAGTCCTCTCCCAGCTGATACGCCCCAATCGGCTTGGAGAGCAGAAATGTCAGAAGCGTCGCCGAAAACACGATCACCGTCATCACCGCGACATTGCTCCAGGTCGTGCCGGAAAAGCTGCCGAGCGACCAGTTGTGAAGATTGACGATATTCGAATCGTCGGCGAAGGTCACGACAAAATCGGTCACCGCCGAACAGATGTAGCTGATCATCACCCCGCAGATCACAAGCATCGACATCTGCCGTACCTTCCGCGACACAGCCAGCACAAAGCCCATCGAGATCATCGAGCCGAAAAAAGCGGCGAGCACCATCACGGTCGAGCTCGCCGTGATCCCCCGTCCAAGCAGAAAGATCATCGACAGCGCCACCACGAGCTTCGCGCCCGAAGAGATCCCGAGCACAAACGGCCCCGCGATCGGGTTGTGAAAGAAGGTCTGCAGCAGAAAGCCGGACACCGACAGCGCGCCGCCCAGGATCATGGCCGCAAGGATGCGCGGAAGACGAATCTGCCAGATGATGTTGACGGCAGTCTCGTCTCCCCTGTGCCACAGCAGAATCTCTAGGATTTCCCGCACCGAGAGATCCACGCTGCCGGAGTTGATGTTCCAGATGAAGAGGAGCAAAAGCAGTACAGAGAGGAGGGCAAAAGAAAGGCCGTAGCGCAGAGCCCTTCCCCCGCTTAAGCCATCTCGGTTCTGCGCTGTCTGCGGCTCCTGCCGCGACCGTGATGCCTGCGGCTTCTGTGATGTCTGCGGCGATTGCTGCTTCATCCTGATTCCCCCTGCACTCAAATCCATAAGTCATTTTCAAAATTTTCGGCTTATATCCATTGCAATTCACCGGCATCTGCACCCTGAATCAAAAAACAGAAAGTAACGGATCCGGAATCTTACTCGAGCGGATACAGATAGGTCATATCCTCCGGCTCTCCTCCATTCAAAATCGCGTGAATGTCAACGATCATGTCCGCAAGCCCCGTCGTCTTCTGGAACAGGTTCTGCGTGGTACACCACACATTGCCCTCCTTCACTGCCCGGAAATCCTCAAGCAGCGCGCTCTTTTCAAACAGCTCGTCCAGGTTTTCGATCTGTCCGTCGATCGTACTGTTGTAGATCAGCACATCCGCGTCCTTCGCCCCGGCGTAGAAGTCCTCCATCTGCATGTTGACTGTGGAGAGCGCGTTCTCCTCGTCCCCGAGATCCTGAAAGACATACTCGCCCCCGGCGAGCTCGATCATCTTCGATACGTAATCGTTCGTCTTGCGCACATTCACGTAACCGTTGGAGCTGATATAGAAAAACGCCACCGTCTTTCCGCTCTTCTCTCCGTCCAGCACGTCGGCCAGCTTCTCTGTCTGCTCCGCAAACGACTGCTGTGCCTGCTCTTCCTTCCCGAGCAGTGCCGCATACAGCTTCATCCACTCCGCCCTTCCGAGCGGGTGCGGCTCATAGCTGGAACGCTCCACCAGCACCGGAATGTCGAAATCCTCGAGCATCTCCTGCACCTCCGGCGTGTGATAGATCATCGTCGATTCGATCGCCAGATCGCAGCCCTCCGATACGATCAGCTCATAGTCCGGAGCGCTGTATTTACCCGCGTACAGCAGATCACCGGCCTCCATCGCCTCTTTTGCCTCCGGAATATACCAGCCGTCCTCCTGTGTCCCGGAGAGACGCAGGCTGTCTATGCCATCCAGCGCCGCGAAATAGTCCATCGCCGAGGTCGCCACCAGATAGATCCTATCCAGAGGCTTCTGCAGCACCGTGATATCCGCCTCCAGGCTTTCCGGCGCTTTTCCGCCCTCCGGCACGACCAGATAGCGGCCCCCGTCCTCGATCGTGATCAGAATATACCCGTCTTCATAGTAATCCGCCGAAAAGCGCTCGGCGTAGGACAATTCCATGCTGTGGTCGTAGGTCAGTCCCGGAAGCTCCTCCGCGCCCTGCGCCGAGACGTCGGCGTGCGGAAGAAGCGTCAGCAGGAGCAGCAGTAAAAACATTGTCTTTTTCATTCGCGCGCTCACTCCTCCGCGATCGTCGTCGAATCGAAGCACAGATGATAGTCGATCTCGTGCGGCGTGCTCATCGCGATCGTGTCCGCTGTGATCGCCATCTGGTAGTCAAAGCCCTTCACGGGAATCAGGAATGTGGAGTCGCCTTCCTCGTTCACCGGCTCGAGCTTCTCCTCGCCCACCAGAACGTAATCATAGTACGGACTCGAGAAGATGATCTCCGCCGTCGCCTCGCCGTTCTCCACGGTCAGCTTCGCCGGGGATGTCACCGTCGTCTTCCCGGAACCGCCCTCGAGCGCCACGTCGACCAGATACGTCCCGTCCGCCAGAGCCAGATCCTCAACCGTCGTCATCTCCTGCTCCTTACGCGCGTTCTCCGGCAGAGAGGAAGCCAGGAATACGAGCGTCCGATCGTACCACTGCTCCTTGCGCTTGCTGAACGCCGCGCAGTCGATTCCCGCGTCGAGCGCCTCCACCGGCACCTCGTAGGTGTGTTGTCCGTCCTCATTCTCCACGAACGGAATATAGTCGTCCTTCGACGCCTTCACGGCTTCCTCGCCCGTTCCCATGAACAGATAGAGATAGCCGGTCCCGTTCATCGTCATCACTGCGCTCATCTCGCCGTTTGCCACAGTGAGCTCGCACTTGTCGATCTTGAACATCGAGGAGCTACTCGCCACCTCGATCTCATATACGCCGTCGTTCAGCTCATCGGCCGTGATCGGGACCATCCAGTCCTCCACGACCTCCTCCGGCGTCACCATCTCCGCCGCCGTGGCTACTCCCGCCTCCGTGCTCTGTTCCGCCGCCTGTTCCGCCGCTGTTGTTGCCTGCGTGGTCATTTCTGTCTCGTCCTCAGCCATCGTCACCAGACTCATGCTTCCGATCAATGTCGCCGCGATCGCCGCCGCTGTCAGTCTGTATAATTTTCTCATATTCCGCTTCTCCCTGTCTTATTATCTGCTGCATCTGCGTTCCACACCATGTTGCATTCCTCTGATCGATTTCTTTTCGTACTCATTGACACAGAGCGCAGAGTTTTATATGTCCTTGAATGTCCTTGAATGTTCTTAAAGTCCTTGAATGTTCTCGAGATTCATTTTCCTGCATATGAAACCCGGCCTGCCGCAAAAGCGGCCGCCGGGTTCTGCTGCCTCCGCCGCGCGGGCGAAAGCCGGTATTTCGTTATTCTGCGAGCGAGTCGATCGCGGCCTGTGCGTGTGCCACGTACAGATCCTGGATCGGCTCCATGGAGCCGAGACCCGTCAACAGGCACTCAACCTCGTATCCTGCGTCCTCAAACGTCTTCTTCCAGGCGCCTTCCTCGTCGCCGGCCATGTCGTTATTCGCATGGTCGCCGGCCACTACCATGAGCGGCTCAAGCACGACCTTCTTGTATTCCTTCTCGCCGACCGCGGCCACAACGTCGTCCAGAGACGGAGTCGCCTCCACCGTGCCGACGAAGTAATTCTCATGGCCGCCCGCCGTGAGCACATCCTGCATCTTCGCATAGACCTGATTGGACTCCGCCTCGGTGCCGTGTCCCATGAACACGATCGCGGTCTCGCCGTCGTCATAGTCCGCCGTCGCCGCGACGATCGCGTCAGCTACTGTTTCAAAGTCCTCGTCGCTCGTCAGCAGCGGCTCGCCGAGCACGATCTGATCGAATGCGTCCGCGTACTCCGCGAGCTCATCGGACAGATCCGTGTACTCAAAACCGTTCATCAGATGCGTCGGCTGTACGACAAGCGTCTTCACGCCGTTGTCCACCGCGCGGTCCAGAGCCTCTCCCACGTCGTCGATCTTCACATTGTCACGGCTCATTACATGGTCGATGATGATGTTGCTCGTGAAGCCTCTTCTCACGCTGAAATCCGGGAACGCTTCCTCCATCGCAGCCTCGATCGCGCCGATCGTCGCCTGGCGGTTGTCGTTGAAGCTGGTGCCGAAGCTGATCACCAACAGCTCCTTCTCACCGATGTCGTCCTGGTTCCTCACGTTCTCGTTGGAAGCGTCGCCCGTGTAGACCTCTGTCTCAAGCTCCGTCTCCGCCGCGGTAAGCTCGGTCTCCTCCGCCTGCACGGCCATCGCGCTCATCGCCAGCACCGCCGCGCACACACCGCAGGTCATCAGTTTCATTGCTTTGTTTTTCATGTTCCTCTCCTCCTTGTTTTGTGTGCATCGCACAAATTTCACAGTCCGCTTTGCAGGCTGTGATACACAGCGCGCCTCCGCACAAAGCTTTTTTCGGAGCGCGTCTGTCCTTGCAGGTACAGGAACATGACAGCACAGGCAGATATTTCCGCCAGAGATACGATCATGAGATATAGAATACATGAGAATACCAGGAAAATAATAACACCCGAGATTCCGTCATGCCCTCGCATGACAAAATTCGGGCGCATTCCTGCCTGTGACATTTCACAGAATTTCACAAGATCATATTTTCGGTACAATCAATGACTCGTGATCTGGAATGCAAATTCCCGTACCAGCAACAGGCAGGTTTCCTGACTTGCAGATCATCACGCATGGCCGCCTTCCCAGTTTCCCAGTGGCCTTTGGCCTGCATTCCCTGCTTACAGTGACGAGATCGTACAGGATTTGCACCTGTTTCCCTTTTAACGGACGCCGAGGCATCCGCACCTGTCGCCTAATAGTAGCACCTTTTTTTCAAAATGACAATACCGTTTTTTCGGAAGTTACAGCAGGCAAGTTTCTGTGAGCTTCCGCAGATTTCGACAATCGACCGATTACTATCCGCGATCCTGCTCCGGCGTGCACAGCGGCCGGCGCTATTCGCGATCCTGCTCCAACGTATACAACAGCGCGTTGCAGATACAGGCGGCAATGTTGCTCCCGCCCTTCCTGCCGCGGGCCACGATGAACGGGACGTCCGTCTGCATGATCAGCTCCTTCGACTGCACCACGTTGACGAAGCCGACCGGGACGCCGATGATCAGAGCCGGCCGAAGCCTTCCCTCGCCAATCAGCTCATAGAGCCGCACCAGTGCGGTCGGCGCGTTGCCGATGGCGACGATTACCGGCCTCCCGGACTGCTTCGCTGCCTTGTCCGCATCACTCTCCATGCTCATCCCTCTGCGCGTTCCAGTCATCGTGTCCGCATCAGTCGCCGTGCACATTGCGCCATACTGCTCCGCGGTCTTGTCCATACTGGCCACCGCGCGCGTCGTCCCGTTTCGCCGGGCCGCCTCCGCCACATCCTCGTCCGGCATGAAGCAGCGAACCTCCCCGCCGTACTTTGCCAAAACCTTTTTATTGATCCCGGCTTTCGCCATCTGCGTGTCCGTGACGACGTCACACCCCGCGCGCAACGCCCGCAGTCCGGCCTCCACCGCGCCGGGCGAGAAACAGAGATTGTCCGCGTAATCGAAATCCGCGCTCGTGTGGATACAGCGCTTGACGATCAGCTCCGTCCCCGGCAGCAGCTTCTTATCTCCCAGTTCCCGGCTGATGATCTCAAAGCTTCTGCACTCGATCTCCATCGGTTTTACCTTTTCCAGTTCCACTTTCATATGTCATAGCCCTTCTTCCAGGATCTGATAGATCCTCTTCATATCCAGATGCTCACGCAGGGCGCCCGCGAGGAGATCGTACTGTGTCTCCTTGAACGCTGCGTAGTCCACCGCCGCAATTTTTTCGACATCCAGTCCCTTCGCCCTGCCGAGCGCCCTCACCACAGCCTCCGCCACGTTCCTGCGGTCGAACACGCCGTGGATGTAGGTGCCGTAGATGTTGCCGCGCTGCGCTCCGTCCGCTTTCGCAGAGCGCTCCGGCTGCGGCTGTGCTTCAGGCATTTCAGTTTTGCATTCCCCGGAGATTCTGCCTGCGTCTTTTTCTGTCCCGCATATCCCGAACATCCTGTCCGGCAGATCCGTGCCGCCGCGATCAATGACCCTCGTCAGGGATTGAACGTCCTCTTTTAACGTCGTCACGCCCATATGGATCTCATAGCCGGAAAGCGTCTCCCCCGACAGCTCCGACAGAATCCCTTTCGTCGGCGCAAAGACTCCGTCCACCCTTGTGCGCGTCTTCTCGCCGGCGAACACGGTGTCCATCGGGAGCAGCTCCATGCCGCGCATCGAACCGCCGCCCTCCACGCCCTGCGGATCCGCGAGCGTCTCTCCCAGCATCTGATATCCGCCGCAAACGCCGAAGATCACTTTCCCCGCCGCCGCGGCTTTCCGTATCGCCGCCTCCAGTCCGTTCCCGCGCAGGAAACGCAGGTCGTCCATCGTGCTCTTGGTCCCGGGCAGGATGATCATATCGGGATCCTTAAGCTCCGACACGCTCGAGACATAGCGCAGGGAAACGCCTTCTATCCTCTCAAAGGGATCGAAATCCGTGAAGTTCGCGATCCGCGGCAGACGGATGACGGCGATATCGATCTCAGCCACCTCCATGTTTCCGGAAAAGCGCTCGCTTAAGCTGTCCTCATCCTCCAACTGAATCTGCAGATACGGGGCGACGCCTACCACCGGGATCCCGATCCGCTCCTCCAGCATCCGGATGCCCGGATCCAGAATGGACTTGTCCCCGCGGAATTTGTTGATGATCAGGCCCTTCACCATCGCCCGCTCATCCTCCTCCAACAGCGTCACCGTCCCGACAAGCTGCGCGAACACGCCGCCGCGGTCGATATCGCCCACCAGAAGCACCGGGGCCTTTGCCATCTTTGCCATTCCCATGTTTACGATGTCATCATCCTTCAGATTGATCTCCGCTGGACTTCCCGCCCCCTCGATCACCACGATATCATACTCCGCGCAGAGCTTCCCGAAGGCCTTCATGATGTCCGGGATCAGCTGTTTCTTGTACGCGAAATACTCTCGCGCTGTCATGTTTCCCAGCACCTCTCCGTTGACGATCACCTGCGAGCCCACGTCGCTCGAAGGCTTCAGCAGGATGGGGTTCATGCAGACGGAAGGCCGGACGCCTGCCGCCTCTGCCTGCATCACCTGCGCGCGGCCCATTTCCAGTCCCTCCTCCGTGATAAAGGAGTTCAGCGCCATATTCTGCGATTTGAAGGGCACCACCCTGTAGCCGTCCTGTTTAAAGATCCTGCAAAGTCCCGCAGTCAGAAGACTCTTGCCCGCGTTCGACATCGTCCCCTGCACCATGATTACTTTCGCCATATCGCTCATCCTCGATCTGAGATTCTTTTCCACTTTTCATTTCCCGTTGCTTTTCCGGCGCATTGCAGGCTGAGCTCCGTCAGGAACACTGCCTGCGACTCCGGTATCTGACACTCCACAGACGGAGATTCATCTGGAACGCTGCCTGTTGCGCCGGTACCTCGCGCACCGCAGGCAGAAGTCCAGTGCGAAGCCCGGATTCGAATAATAGTACAGATGTGGGAAACCTGCGAGAAGATCGCCGCGCCTGTGCATACACTTCCACGTCCTGTTGCGCAGAGGTTTGCGCGCCAGACAGCTCTCTCCGTTGTCAGTGCTGTCAAAGTAGTGGAACTCATGTCCGCGCAGGATCCTGTTCGTCACCATTTCGTATCCTTGCTCTGCAGGATTTCTTTGATCCATTCGCGCTGCATCCCCGTCTTGCACACATTCCGATAATTCTATGTAGCCGAAGCGCGTCAGCTTCTCCGTGCGAAACGCCTCAGCATCCAGAACGCCCGCCATTGGCCACTTCTTTCCCTCCATGTCCTCCATCGTGCGGTGCAGGTACATAAAGCCGCCGCACTCCGCCATACAGGGCAGACCATTTTCGATCCGTTCGCGCACGTCCCGGAGCATAGAAACGTTCTCCGAGAGCTGCCGCGCATAGAGTTCCGGATAGCCGCCGTAGAGCAGCAGACCATCCGCCTCCTTAGGCAGCTTGTCGTCACGGATCGGTGAAAACTCGACCAACTGAGCGCCCAGATCGCGCAAAAGCTGCAGATTGTCCTCGTAAATGAAACAGAACGCCTCGTCTCTGGCGACGGCGATCACGGGACGCGCTTTTCGCAGCTCGCGGATCTGCGGCGCGAACTCGTCCGTGAGAAATCCCGGCAGCATCGGCGGTTTCTCTTCTGTAGACAGATCAGAGGAAATCCGCACTTTTCCTGCATCGGGCAACTGCGGATCAGACGATATCCTCACTTTCTCTTCATCAGGCAAAACAGGCAACGGCGGCGCAGAGCGCGCGAGAGCGAGCAGTCCGTCGATCTCCAGACTCTCTTCCAGTGTATCCGCCAGTTTTTGCAGCTTCTCTTCCAGTCGTTCCACCTCGGAGGGTATCACCAGTCCCAGATGTCTGCTCCCGATCGCGCAGTCCGCCAGCTTCGGCACGTAACCGTACACCTTCACGTCCAGCTCCTCTTCGATGAGCCGTTTCATCTCCGGATAAAGGCTGCCCGACATCCGATTCAGGATCACGCCCCGGATGCCGCTGTCCTCGCGGTAAGTCAGGAATCCCCGGATATACGCCAGCACTGACAGGCTCATCCCTTTTGTGTCGACGATTAGTACCACAGGCGTCCCGGTGACGCGCGCCAGATCATAGGCGCTGGCCGCGTCGGATATGCCGCCCAGTCCGTCGTAATAGCCCATGACCCCCTCGAACACGGAAACGTCCGCGCCAGCGGCATTTCGCGCGAAGAGACAGCGGGTAGTCGCCTCATCCGTAAAGAACGTATCCAGATTCCTCGACTTTGTCTTCAGCACGCGCTCATGGAACATCGGATCGATGTAATCCGGCCCGCACTTGAAGGAAGCCGCGGTCAGGCCGCGGTTCTTTAACACCTGAAGCAGACCGCAGGTGATCGTGGTCTTGCCGCTGCCGCTCGCACCGGCCGCGAGCATGAGCCTCGGATATCGCTTCTCTGCAACCTCACAGCCCGCCGCATCTCTCTCATCTGTCATGTCTCTCAGCCTTTCCTTCCGTCTCTTCCGATCAACTTTCTTTCTGCCTTCTTCCGATCCGTTTTTCTTCCGTCTTGTCCAATCGGCTTTCTTTCTGTTTTCTTCTGATCCGCTTTCCTTCCGTTTTGTCCGATCGACTTCCTTTCTGACTTCTTCCGAACAAAAACGATCTTCCATCTTTTAGCAGTCTCGTTTCATTCCGCTCTCCGCCGGTTTTCCATTCCCGGTAAAAGAGATGATATACACGGGATTCTGCCCCATCATCATATGGTACCTTCCCACTTCTCTCGATTTTCCGACCGAGACGGCGACGATGTCGACCTTCTTTACCGGAAGTACGCGAAGACATTCTAGCGCCTCCGTCACCGTCTCCAGAGCGATGCAGTTGACGACGACGCGCGCGGTCGGATTCTTTTGAAGTACCGTCTCCACGATCGCTCTCAAATTCCCCGAGGAACCGCCGATGAACACATGAGTCGGCGCCGGCAGGTCGGCAAGCGCTTCCGGGGCAAGCCCGGATATCACCGTCAGGTTGTCCGCCGCGAACCTTCTCTGATTCTCCCGGATCAGCCGTACCGCTTCCTCCTTCTTTTCGATCGCGTATACCTTTCCGTCCGACGCCTGCAACGCTGCCTCGATCGAGACCGAGCCCGTCCCCGCCCCGACGTCATAGACGATCGAATCCCTGTGAAGGCGCAGTTTCGAGAGGGAGATGCTGCGGATCTCGCTCTTCGTCATCGGCGCCTGATCCCGCAGGAATACCTCGTCTTCCATGCCGTGCGTGACGACCGGATGTGCGTCCGGATTCTCGATCAGCATCACGCACAGATCCGAAAAATCCTGTCCCGCAAGCTCCCCTGCCGTCCCCGTAGTGATCCTCTCGTCTATGTAAGAGAGATTTTCCGCCACCGTCACACGCAGGGAATCCATCTGATAGTATCGGAACTTTTCCAGGATCCCTTTCGCTTCCTGTCCTTTCCCGATGATCGCAAACACTTTTCCGTGTTCCCGCACGGCCGCCACAAGGTTGCTCTCCCTGCCGTGCAGGCTGACCAGCTTCACATCCTCCCACGGAACGCGGAGCTTCGCGCACAGATACACTACCGAGGAGATCCCAGGGCAGACCTGCAATTCCTCCCCCGCAAACATCTCGCACAGCCGTTTCGCCCCGCTGTAAAAGCCCACGTCGCCGGACAGGAGCAGTGCGACCGTCTCATACTGCGGATGCGCGTCCAGATAGTCCCGGATCTCCTCCGGCCGATAGGATACAAGTTTTTCTCCGTGGAAATCGGAAAAGGTCTCCAGCATACGCTTCGCGCCCACGAGAAGCTGCGCATCCCGACAGATCTCGTAGGCCTCTCTCGTGAGGTTCTCCGGATCGCCCATTCCGATCCCCACGACCGCGATCTTGCGCTTCAGCTTAAATCCCAGTTTCCGGATCAGATACGCGCGCACCTCGGCGGGAGACATTCCGCTCTCCGCCGTCGGCCGCCCGATCAGCACCACTCTTGCGCCCGCCTTTTCCGCCGCTTCCAGTTTCTCTCCGAAGCCCCCGCTCTTCCCGGACTCCTTTGTCACCAACCATTTCGCGTCGAATTGCCGCAGCATGGCGATGTTCAGTTCTTCGCTGAAGGGTCCCTGCATGCAGATCAAATGCTTCCCGACAAACCCAAGCTCTGCGCAGGACGCCGCCACCTCCGGGGTGGACAGCACGCGGGCGTACACCCGCTCGCGATAATCGGGCAATGCCGTGAAGAGCGCCAGCTCTTTGCTCCCCGTCGTCACGAGGATGTTCCCTTCCGTCCCCGCGAGGAACTCCACAGCTTCCCGCACGCTCGCCACCGATACAATATCGTCCCCGGCGGGCGCGCTGCTCTCCCGCAGGAGACGGATATAGTCCGCGCAGCCCTCGCATGCCTCCCGGATATTCGCGGACACCTCAACCGCATAGGGGTGCGTAGCGTCGATCACCAGCACATCCCCTCCCAGTTCCCGGAACATCGCGCGCATCTGATCCGCGTCCAGCCTGCCCGCATGCACAGTGCAGTGCTCCATCTGCAGAAGCTCCCCGCCGTACTCCGTCGCCGCGCAGACGTGCACGTCAACCTGATGGCGGCTTAAAAACTTCGCCAGTTCTCTTCCCTCTGTCGTCCCCGCAAAGATAACGATCTCACACATTCTGATATCCTCTCGGCGTCACCATTTTTCCGTTAATTTCTTTTGTCTGCGCATTGCCGACAAAAACCGTGGTAAACATGTCCACCTGCTCGTCACGCAGCTGTTCCAGCGTGAGGATCCTACAGCTCTCTCCCTCGCGCCCGATATTGCTCACGATCCCGCAGACCGTATCCGGCGCCTTGTGCCTCAGCATCAACTCGCACGCTTTTTGCAGGTAATCCGAGCGCTTCCTGCTGGACGGATTGTACAGGCAGACCACAAGATCCGCCTCAGAAGCCGCCAGCAGACGGCGTTCGATCTTCTCCCACGGCGTCAGCAGATCGCTTAAGCTGATCACGGCAAAATCGTGGATCAGCGGCGCTCCCAGAAGCGCGCCCCCGCTTAAGGCGGCCGTCACACCGGGAATCACATCGACAGAAATCGACGGATAGTCAACCCCCACCTCGAACATCAGGCCGGACATCCCGTAAACGCCCGCGTCCCCGCTGCAGATCATCGCCACCGTCTTTCCCTTCGACGCCTCCTCAAAGGCAAGCACACAGCGCTCCCGCTCCTTTCGCATCGGCGTCGTCAGGAATTCCTTATCCGCGAAATGCTCCTTCACCAGATCCACATACACTGTATAGCCCACGATCACATCACAGGTCTTCAGACACTCGGCCGCGCGGATCGTCATCTGCTCATACGCGCCCGGTCCGATGCCCACCACATAGATCTTACCCAAACTCCACACCCCAATCTCTGACGGCGAGAGCGACGGTCACACCGTCCCCCGCCGTTTTTTTCTGTATCAGTTTTCCACCGCATGTCGGCAGATCGCCGCCGTCCGCCGTCCCGGCATCGCAGCCACATCCGCCGATCTGTATATTATTCTGTCCTGTCTCCTGTCGTCCTCCTTTTTGCCCACCGCTCGCGAGCACGGCGCTGCGCTCGCAGACGTTGGAAACGCCCGTGACGGATTCCACAAACGCAGACTCCAAAAACTCGCCCGGCACATCTTTAAGCTCCTGCGCCGTGTAAGTGACAAACTCGATCCCGTACTTCCGGGCAAACGCGCGCAATCCAGGCTCCCGCGCCTTGAGATCGATGCTGGCGAGACGCTCCACACTGTGTATCGATACCCCGCAGGCACGCAGGGCCGCGCATATTTTTTCTTCGATCAACACCGAAGCCGTGTCCTTCCGGCAGCCCACGCCGATGCTGACGATCCGCGGGATCAATGTCAGCGTCTGTTCAAAAGGCCGCTTTGTCTCATCGAGCGTGACGCAGACGCCGCGCGCCGGGGCGTCCCAGGTCCGGACCGTTCCCTCCAGGGCATTCCTCTCTTGTATATCCCTTTCTCTCGTATCCCTCTCTTGTATATCTCTCTCTTGTGTGTCCCTCTCCCCGAAATCCCTCATCTCAAGCTCTTCCGGTATCTCACCATCAAGCGGAAAGTCCGAGGCGAACCCGATCTTCTTCCCATCCAGTATGTCCGCGGAGATCTGTTTCGCGAGCTTCATGTCGGAGATCCACAGTTGATTTTTCTTCGCGAACACATCCACCGCAAAGCGCCCGTTCAGATCCGTCGCCGTCGTGATCACAGCCACCGCTCCCAGAGCGCCCGCCAGCCGTGCCGCGAGCTCATTCGCGCCCCCGATGTGTCCGGAGACCAGCGGTATCACAAACTTCCCCAGTTCATCCACACACAGCACAGCCGGGTCGCTCGTCTTGCTCTTCAAAAAAGGAGCGATGCTGCGCACGGCGATCCCTGTCGCCCCGACGAACACAAGCGCGTCAAACTCCGCGAACGCCTCCTGCGTCCATCGGCGCAGCGGCACCTGAAGAGGCGCAATGTCCAAATCATCGGACGGCGCACCATCGCACGTATGCTGCGGATGGTCCGTTTCCTCACACGGCGCATGATCCGCCTTTGCGCAGGGTACATGGCCTGAATCTGCACTCCCTGTAAAATCCGACTTTGCGCACCATATACGGACGGACGCCGTCCCGGCTTTCAAAACATTTCCGTCTTTTACCGTTTCCCTTTCCTCCAACGCTTCCCGGATGCGCAGCGCAGTGTCCGCGCCATGCGCGGTAAAGCATATGATCGCAGCTCTCATTCTCTATATCCTTATCCTCTATATCCCTATTCTCAGATCGGTCTTCCCTCCCGGAATTCCGTGGTAAACGCCGGATTGTACAGGTCCGACCTGCGGTAGCTGCCGTGGCTGACCACATCCCCGACGATGATCAGCGCCGTCTTCGTGATCTGATTGCGCTTCGCCGTCTCCGCAAGCGTGTCGACCGTACAGACAAAGGATCGTTCGTCCTCCCAGGTTGCCTTGTAGACGATGGCCGCCGGGGTCTCCGGCTCATATCCGCCCGCGATCAGGCGCTTCGAAAGCTCGTCCAGCATCCCTGTGCTCAGAAAGATCACCATCGTCGCGTGATGCGCGGCAAAGGAGGCGATCTCCTCCCGCTCCGGCACCGGCGTCCGCCCCGCCATGCGCGTGATGATCACACTCTGCGAGACGTCCGGAAGCGTATATTCGAGATTCAGCGCCGACGCCGCGCCGCAGAAAGAGCTGACGCCCGGACAGTAATCGTAGGCGATTCCCTCCTCGTCCAGCACGTCCATCTGCTCGCGGATCGCCCCGTAGAGACAGGGATCTCCGGTGTGCAGGCGCACGGATGTCTTCCCCGATGCCTCAGCCTCCCGCAGCACCTCCAGCACTTCTTCCAATGTCATCTTCGCGCTGTTGTAGACCTCGCAGTCCGGCTTCCTGTAATCCAGAAGCTGCGGATTCACCAGCGACCCCGCATAGACGATCACATCCGCCCCCTGAAGGTAACGCATACCCCGCAGCGTGATCAGATCCGGCGCGCCGGATCCCGCCCCCACAAAATGTACCATGTTTTTCCCTCTCATTTTTCTTGTTTTCGTGTTGATATTCTGACGCCGTATTCCAAAATTCAAAGAGCCGTCATTTGAACGATCCCGTTCACAGCACTCCCGGCATGAGCATGTGAACCATCTGTCCCCCCCATAGCGCCGGAGCAATTTCTGTTCACGGCATTTCTGTCACTCCTGTGCAGACCCGCGGATCGTCCGCAGAAGCTCCTCCGCCCCCGCTGTCTGCGCCAGATGACCGAACTCCGTAGAAAACAGGATCGCCTCTGTCTGCAGAGAACCTCCGACCCGATGCTGCAGATAATACCGCGCCCGCTCCGCGGCCAGCTCCATCGCCTGACGCAAAAATCCTGCCTTCTTCAGGATCCCCAGCGCCTCGTCGGTCGTCTCGGTCTCAAGGATGCGGCACGCCGTCTCCCGATCCGCCCCGGCGCGCAGCGCAAACGCCGCCATCAACTCCGCCCGGGCGTCCGCTTCCCGTGAATGCGTATTCATGATCCCGCCGGCCACCTTGATAAACTTCCCGATGTGCGCCACGAACAGAATGCCCTTCATCTCAAGCTCGACCGCCATGTCCAGCGTCTGTCCCACATAATTGCTGCATTTCATGGCGTTCGACAGGTCTACATGCAGCTCGTTTCCCGCGAACGCCTCCCCATAATTTCCCGGAGTGAGAATCAGATACTTACGCCCGTTCGCCTTATGCATCTCCATCTCCAACCGGATGCTTGAAAGCAGCGCCTCCTCGCTCATCGGCACGACGATCCCGCTGGTTCCGAGAATCGAAATGCCGCCCTCGATTCCGAGTCGCGGGTTGAAAGTTTTTTTGGCTGCCTCCGCTCCTCCCGGCACGGAAATAACGACTTTCATCCCTCCCCGATACTCGAAGTCCCGGCAAACCTCCTCCACCGCCTCGCGAATCATCTGCCGCGGCACCTCGTTGATCGCCGCAGCGCCGACCGGCTGCTGCAGACCCTTTCGCGTCACCCGCCCGACGCCCTCGCCTCCATCAATCAAAATATCAGGCTCCTCGGAGCATGTCACCGCCGCGTACACCAGGAGTCCGTTGGTCGCATCCGGATCGTCTCCACCGTCCTTGCGCACTGCGCACGAAGCCCGCCCGTTTTCGAACCGTGCATCCAGAATCTCCAGACACAGCAGAATCCCCCTCGGCGTCATCAGCGAGACCTCCCGCTGCACACAGCCGGAAAAAAGCATGATTGCCGCCGCCTTCGCCGCCGCGGCCGCGCAGGAACCGGTCGTGTAACCGCAGCGCAGCCTCTTATTATTTTTCAGAACATAGGTCGTCTCAAGCCCGGTCTTTCCCATAAAAACTCACCGTCTTCTGTCAATAAACGCGCTTCAGGAACGGACCCGCGTTTTAGCATATCATAGTCCTTTCCGTCACACAAAAAATCCTGCCTCCGAAGAGACAGGACGCCTGCAAAAATCCCCGATTAAAACACCCATAAAATTCAGGAAAATCTGTAACCGATCTATTATCCTGTCATACCTCGTGACATCAATGATAATAAGTCGTGAGCAGGCTTCCTGGCTCACAGATCACCGCCTTTCGCATCCCTTCCCGATCGCCCAGTGGATTGTCTGCGAAAGACTCCCTGTTTACAGTTGCGGGACAGCACAGGCCTTGCACCTGTTTTCCTTTTGACCGCGGATTGCGGCACTCACAACCGATGTATTTTTCTTAAGTTCTGATGGTATCTTAGCCGACAGGAAGTGAAAAGTCAAGATATTTAATCCTTGCACACCCACCTGACTCCCTTCGCCAGCCTCTGTGCTGAATCAGCAAAATGTCCGCCCGGATTCCACTTCAGAGTACACCGTCTGACTTGTGGATCCTTCTTCAGAATTTTTATCTTTCCAAATTATCCGGCAGTTTTCACAGATATCGGCCGGTGACGCTCTCATGGTTCGCCCGGATCCCCTCCGGCGTCCCGCACGCCACGATCCGGCCGCCGTGGACGCCGCCGCCCGGTCCCATGTCGATGCAATAGTCCGAGTTGCGGATCACATCGAGGTCGTGCTCGATCACGATCACCGTCGCCCCGTTGTCGGTCAAATGGCGGAACACGGCGAGGAGCGTCTGCACATCCAACGGGTGCAGACCGATCGTCGGCTCGTCGAACACAAACACGGAGTCCTCCTGCCCTCTGCCCATCTCGCTCGCAAGTTTCAGACGCTGCGCCTCTCCTCCCGACAGGCTCGGCGTCTCCTCGCCGAGCGTTAGATAGCCGAGTCCGAGATCATGCAGCACCTGCAGCTTCCGCTG
Organism: uncultured Lachnospiraceae bacterium; assembly: GCA_947591155.1. GTDB lineage: Bacteria > Bacillota > Clostridia > Lachnospirales > Lachnospiraceae > Choladousia. The sequence goes on along the minus strand of CANQDA010000036.1, from coordinate 13,070 downwards.
CACATTTGGAAGATCGGCGCAGACGGACAGAGCCTCGTCTATGCTCATGTCCATCAATTCCGGTAATGAATAGCCGTCCGCGTGTCTTTCCAGAGCCCTCTCAGGCTGCTTTCCCCGGATATCTTCCTGAATGATCTCCAGATTATCAGTCTTCTGGCGTTTTTCCGTATTTTCCTGAATCTTAGCCTGTTTTCTGTCTGCACGTCTTTCCAACATCTTTGGAACCCGCCTCACCAGATACGCGTCCTTCGCGTAGCGCGAGCCACGGCAATCCGGGCAGGGAATATCCACGTCCGGCAAAAACTGAACGTCCAGACTGATCGAACCCGTTCCGTCGCAGAGCGGACAGCGCAGCTTTCCTGTGTTGTAGGAGAAATCGCCCGCCTTGTAGCCCCTGCTCTTCGCGTCCGCGGTCCGCGCGTAGACCTTGCGCAGCTCGTCGTGAACATCGGCATAGGTGGCCACCGTGGAGCGCACGTTGATGCCGATCGGCGTGGCGTCGATCAGCTTGACATGGTGAATATCCTCCGCGGCGACTGACTTCACATGCCCCGGCAGCTTTTCTTCCTTTATCATCGCGTCCAGAGCCGGGATCAGGCTCTCCAAAATCATCGTCGTCTTCCCGGAGCCGGACACCCCGGTGACGCAGATCATCCGTCCCTTCGGGAAATCTGCTTCGAGCGGCTGTACCGTGTGGATCTGCGACGTGGACAGATGAATGGTCCCGAGAGCAAACAACTCTTCCGGCGACAGCTTCCGCCGCTGGTCGATCACAGACTTCCCGGACAGAAATCCCCCGATGCGGGAAGCCGGGTTTCGCTCGATCTCCGAGACCGTCCCCTCGGCGATGACCGTGCCGCCGCCCGCTCCTGCCTCCGGCCCGAGCTCGATCAACCAGTCCGCATGCGAGAGGATGCTCGTGTCGTGATCCACCAGAATGACCGAATTTCCGTCCGCGATCAGATCGTCCATCACGCCCGTCACGCCCTCGAGATTCGCGGGATGGAGTCCGATGGACGGCTCGTCCAGCACGTAAAGCACGCCCGTCGTCCGGTTGCGCACCGCGCGGGCCAGCTGCATCCGCTGGCGCTCCCCGGTGGAGAGCGTCGACGCCTCACGGTCGAGCGTCAGGTAGGAAAGTCCCAGATCCATGAGCCGCTTCGCTGCGTGTTGGAAAGACTCACAGATGCTCGCCGCCATCGGACGCATCTCCTCCGGGAGCGACCCCGGCACGCCGTCCACCCAGTCGATCAGATCCGCGAGCGTCATCCGGCATGCGTCGGCCAGCGAGATCCCTCGCAGCCTCGGCGCGCGCGCCGCATCCGAAAGCCTGCTGCCGCCGCACTCCGGACAGGGGCCGACCTTCAGGAACTTCTCCACGCGCTTCATGCCCTTCTCGTCCTTCACATGGGAGAGTGCATTCTCGACCGTGTAAACCGCGTTATAGTAGGTGAAGTCCATCTCTCCGGCCGTGTTCGTCTTCTCATTGTGATAGAGCAGATGATACTTCTTCGCCTCGCCGTGGAGCACGGCCTCCTTCTCCCGGTCACTCAATTCGCGGAACGGCACATCCGTCCGGACGCCCAGATGATCGCGTGCAATATCCTTCATCAGCGACCACATCAGCGTCTGCCACGGCGCGACCGCGCCCTCATCGATCGTGAGTGTATCATCCGGCACCAACGTGGACTCGTCCACCGTGCGCACCGTCCCGGTCCCGTCACAGCAGCGGCAGGCGCCCGTGGAATTAAACGCCAGATCCTCCGCGCCCGGTCCGTAGAAATGTTCCCCGCACTCCGGGCAGACCAGTTCCCGCTCCGCAGCCACGTTCATCGAAGGCGGCACGTAATGACCGTTCGGACAGCGGTGCGAGCCGAGCCGCGAGTACATCAGCCGCAGGCTGTTCAGAAGCTCCGTGCCTGTCCCGAACGTGCTGCGGATCCCCGGCACGCCCGGCCTCTGTCGCAGCGCCAGGGACGCCGGAACATACAGCACCTCGTCCACCTGCGCTTTCTCGGCCTGTGTCATGCGCCGTCTCGTGTAGGTAGACAGAGACTCCAGATAGCGTCTGGAGCCCTCCGCATACAGAACGCCCAGCGCGAGCGACGACTTCCCGGAGCCCGAGACTCCGGCGATCCCGACCACCTGATTCAGCGGGATATCCACGTCGATATTTTTCAGATTGTGCACCTTCGCTCCTCGCACCTCGATGTGCGCGGGCACCTTTTTCCCATTCATCTGTCAACATCCTCCTGCGCGTGAGTCTATTTTCCCTCTGCTGTTCTCTGTGCCTGTCTGCCCTGATGTACGCAGATTCATCTGCAAGTCTTTGCACACGGCCAAAGCCTTACCCTGCTCATTGCTCTCGTACTTCTTTTTCATTTATCCGCCGGTCTCTGCATGCACAGCGGAAGCTCCAGTCCGTTGTCCTCCAGAAGCTTCCGATCCGAGAGAATTTCCTTTGTCTCCCCGTCGCGGATGATCTTTCCATCCGACATGAGAATCGTGCGCCTGCAGGTGTCCAGGATCATATCCAGATCGTGGGACGCGATGATCTTCAGGTGCTCGAAGGAATTCAGAATGCGGATCAGATTTCTGCGGTTGCGCGGATCAAGCGCGATCGAGGGCTCGTCCATCAGGATGATATCCGGCGTCATGGACAGAATCGTCGCGATCGACACCAGTTTCTTCTCCCCACCGGACATCTTGTAGATCTGCTTATCCCTCAAATGTTCGATCCCCGTCATGCGCAGCGCATGCTCCACGCGCTTTTGCACCTCATCCTCCGGCAGTCCGTAATTCCTGGGTGCGAAGGCTATGTCCTCATACGCCGTCGTCATGAAGAGCTGGCTGTCCGAATCCTGAAACACATAGCCGATCCGGGAGCGCACCTGCGAGAGTGTCTGCTTCTCCACCGGAATGTCCATCACCCGGATCGAGCCCTCGTAGTTCAGGTTCAGACCCACGAGCAGCTTCAGCAAGGTGGACTTTCCCACGCCGTTCGCTCCGATCAGACCGATGGAGTCGTTCTCCGCCGCGTGAAACGAGACGTCCGTCAGAATCGGTTTCCCGTTCTCGTATGCAAAATCTACATTCTCAACGTCTATGTGTATATGACTCATATAAATAATCCTCCGATCACCAACATCACCGGGCACAGCCGGAACAGCGCGAACAGTCCTGCCCACACTGCCAAATATACCACATCCTGCCATCGCATGGCAATGCGCTCCCGCATGTAGCCGTAATCCCCCTGATAGCCGCGCAGCAGCATACTTTCGTACACGTCCTCCGCCCGGTCCATGCTGCGCAGAAGCAGCTGTCCGGCGAGCGAGCCCCATACCTTGAAGTGCACGCCCTTCTGGTTTGGAGCGCGCAGCGAGTAAGCCTGCGTGATCCGGTTCACCTCGCCGAGCAGAACCGTGATGTAGCGGTAGGTCAGCATGAACTGCGTCACCATCGCCTTCGGAATGTGCAGCAGACGGAACGCGTAGCAGAGCTTTTCGATCGAGGTCGTCGCGATCAGCAGGTACGAAGCCAGCACGCTGAAGACGCCTTTCAGGATCAGCGTGATCATGGACAGGATGCCCGCGCTCATGCGGATCCCGCCGATCAGGATGACATTTCTGTCAAAGAAGGGATTCAAAATTCCCACAAAGCACACAAGGGGAAGCACCAGCCGCAGGCGCTTGACGCTGTCCCAAAAAGACAAATCGGACAGCAAAAAAAGTGCGACCGGGTAGACCACCATCCCTGCCAGTCCGATCACGTCATATTTAGGAAAGGATACCACCGTCATAATGTAGCCGACCGTTAAGACAAATTTAACCAGCGGGTGAATCTGGTTCACCCACTGGTCTCTTGCGGCTAAGGTATCCATCTGATGGATCTCATGGATCGCGTTTCCGATTTTACTCATGCCGATCTTTTCTTTCTATCAATTTTTTGCGTACGACATCTTTTTCTTTTCGTAAAGTTCTGCTCATGCCGCACTTTTTTCCTGCAGAGCGTTTATGCTGCCTTTTTCTTCCTGAAAAATTTGAACAGGTAGCACGCGCCGACACAGAGCGCTACGACGACCAGACATCCGACGATGCCGGAGAACGTCGTCCCGAGTGCAGACTCCGAACCTTTGAACGCGTAGTCAGGGAGCAGCGAGGTGAATTCCTGTACGGAGCCCGCCGCCTGATATACGCCGCCTGCCGCCTCAAGCTCGGTCGAACCGGTGATGCGCTCGATCGACCACTCCAGCCCATCCGGGAAGGACGACGCCACGAGCGACAACAGACCGCCGATCAGTGCCGCCGCAACCGCGAGGATCGCGAGCGTCTTCTTAAAGGAAAATCTGCCTTCCTTCCGCTCTGCCTGAGAAGCTCCGAACAGCAGCTCCGGCCTCGCCTCATACACAAACACGAGCACCGCAGCCGTGATCAGGCCTTCCACGAAACCGATCGCCAGATGGATCGGCTGCATCGTCGCCACAAACGTGGTGAACGGCAGTTCCGTGACGCCAGAGGCCATCGTCTCCAAAGTGACGGAAAACGCGCCGAGCTGCAGCGTCAGCACACAGCCGAGGATCGACGCGACGATGATCTTCGCCCGCGACATCCCTTTCTTCATCATCGGTTTCCAGATCAGCAGCGCGCCGATGAAGCAGCCGTAAAACGCCATGTTCCAGATATTGCAGCCGAGCGCCAGAAGGCCGCCGTCCGCGAAGAGCAGGCACTGGATCAGCAGCACCCCGATCATCGTCAGAAATCCCGCGTAAGGTCCGAGCAGTGCCGAGAGAAGCATGCCCCCGCACAAGTGTCCGCTGGAACCCGTCCCCGGGATCGTGAAATTGATCATCTGCGTCGCGAACACGAACGCGCCCATGACTCCCATCAGCGGGACCTTCTTCGTGTCCGTCTCCAGCCGTACCTTTTTTATGGAATAGGCTGCCGCCGCCGCGGAGCAGACATACATCGTGCCCGCCACCGCCGGTGCAACCAAAGCATCCGCCATATGCATAATGTGTTCCTCCTGTTGTGTGTAATTCAAACAGCTGCGCAGCTGTAAGCAGAAATCGGATCGTTCTTTCTTTTCTGCTTTATACAGGCATTATACAGGAGGAAAAATCGGCCCGCAAGCCTCCCCGGGGGATATTTTTTCAATTTTTCTTTGGTTCAAAAAAGGAACCGCCCTCCCTGCGGAAGACGGTTCCCGATGAAACTGCTAGATTTCTTTTCTACTCAAACCTGCCGTTTCTTATTTGAAATCTGCAACGTTCTCAGCGTCAACATAGATTACCTTGATTCCGGCATCCAGAGCCTCCTGCAGAGCCATGTTGCAGGACGTCGCATCGTTGCACGCGATAATGATGTAGTTTACGCCGTCAGCGATCGCCTTCAGCTGAAGCTTCGTGACGTCCGGCGCGACATCCATCAACGCCGTACACGCTTCGATTCCGGTGATGATACCGGTCAGGGAATGTCCGAGCGTATCGTGTATCTCTCGCGCGAGTCTGTTCCGCTTCCGGGTCTCCGCCATCTTCTCGGATTCCTTCGCGTACTGCTCCAACTGCACCGTCGCCCTCTGCAGCTCGACGTTCGTCTTGTTCAGTTGTTCATTCAAGCTCAGAATGCGCTCTTTTTCGCTGAGCTGGATGCTCAGAGAAACAGGAAAATATAGACAAAAAAGAGAAACGTATTGAGTGAATTCAGGATGTTTGAAATTCCGAGGAGCACCGAACGCACATCCTTCTGAAAATATTCCAGATACACATCAAACGGTACGAAATTGTAGAAGACAGACAAAAGGTCAAAATTGATCGCCAGATACACGATGCAGATCGCGGCAACAAAAATCGCCTCCACTTCGCGTTCGTGAAGTAGCGCACCGTATCCGCCAGAATCAGAAGCAAAATTCCGGTGTAGCTGAAACCGAGCAGAGAACTGATCAAAAGACAAAGCACAATCTCCGTCAGCACCTTGAGAAACAGCCCAGAGCCTGTCCTGTTTTGCACATACATCAGCAGCAGGCAAGCAACATACATACAGACAGATGACAAGCGCAGGAACTTTCCAGGCGGTCACCGGGATACGATCCGTCATCGCCAGAAACTCCACCGCTGAATTCTCTCTCACATAACCGCGCAGACAATAAGCCATAAGAAGAGAAAGATACAGGATAATAATAAAATTAAGATCCTTCATTACAATCAGAGCATAGTCTGTCCACTTTTTCCGTTCATGGAACATCCTCCTCTATTGCCATCTGTCTATTCCGAATTCCTCTACGTTGTCATGCGTCACGATAGATTCGACCGGGATTCGGATATTCTTGTCCACCGGCGTAAGGACCAGCACTTCGATCCCGGAATCCAGCATCTCCCCGATCTGTTCGATCTGACGGTCCGCATCCAGCGCGGGATCGCGCAAAACGATCCGATCCCCTTCCACCTCCACCCTCGCATTGATCTCTTCACTCATGATCTCATAAAATTCATCGTTCATCGTCATGTAGCTGACGCCGATCAAATGCGAATTTTCTTTTTGGTTCACGGAAAAATCATGCTTTGAAAAGCCGGCAAGAACAAACATGCCGATCAACACCAGATTTGCCAGTATCAATATGAGCCAGAATATCTTCTGTTTCCCGTCAGCCATTTTCTCTTCCTCGTTTGCAATTTTACAATTATATTATACGCTTTTCAAATCCTGTATTCAACTACGCGAGCGCACCGCCGCGCGGACCGCGAGTATGCGCGACGGGCTGACAGAGAGCTCGTCCACGCCCATGCACAGAAATTCCTCCGTCAGCGTCGTATCCGCGGCGAGTTCGCCGCAGATCCCCGCCCATATCCCGCTTTTATGAGCGTTCTCCACGACCATACGGATCGCGGCAAGCACAGCCGGGTGATGCGGATCGCAGAAAGCGTCGAGACGCGGATTCTGCCGGTCGATCGCCAGCATGTACTGCGTGAGGTCGTTCGTCCCGATCGAGAAGAAATCGGCCTCTTTTGCAAGCTCCTCCGACAGCCACACCGCGGCCGGCGTCTCGACCATGATTCCCTGTGCGACCTTACCGCGCGGGATTTTTTTCTCATCCAATTCTGTCTTCACTTCCTCCAAAATCCGCTTCGCGCGCCGCAGCTCGTCCACCGAGATGATCATCGGATACATGACGGCCACATTCCCGTAACGGGCCGCCCGGAGGATCGCGCGCAGCTGTGTCTTAAAGAGATCTGTGCAATCCAGGCAGAGCCGGATCCCGCGGTACCCAAGCGCCGGATTTGCCTCGTGATCCAGACCGAAATATGTCGCGTTTTTGTCCGCTCCGACGTCCAGCGTGCGGATGACGACTCTTTTTCCCGCCATCTTCTCCGTGACCGCGCGGTACGCATTGAACTGTTCTTCCTCGCCCGGAAAATCGTTTGATCCAAGGAAGAGAAATTCTGTGCGGAACAAGCCGATCTCTTCGGCGCCTTCCTTCAGGGCAGTCTCCGCGTCCTCCTCACAGCCGATGTTCGCACCCAGACGGATCCTCCTGCCGTCCTTTGTGACCGTCTCCTTATTCCTGAGTTCCGACAGACGCCGCAGCTTTTCTGCCTCCTCTTCCTGCCTCTGACGGTATTCCTTCAGCGTCGTCTCGTCCGGATCGACAAGAAACAGTCCCTTGTATCCATCCACGATCGCCGTCTGCCCGCCGAACTGTTTTAACTGATCATTCCTCATATTCCCAGCGGACTGATCGCCGAATTCCACACCGGTCAGCGCCGGAATACCCATCGTCCCGGCGAGGATCGCCGTGTGGGAATTCGCGGAACCGCCGCACGTCACTACGGCAAGGAGCCCGGACTTCCCGAACTGCATCAGCTCGGACGGCGCAAGATCCCCCGCCACGAGGATCGCAGGTTTTCCTTCCGCCGCTGTCTCTGAAATTCTCCCGTCATCGTGCGCGGTCCGATCCCCGGCGGCCCCGGCAGTTTCATCCGTCGCATCTTTTTCTTCCGAAATGCTCTGTCCGATCTCCAGAAGCTTCGCGATCACGCGGTTTGCGATGTCCTTCACGTCGGCCGCGCGGGCCCTCATGTACTCGTTGTCCATCGCTTCAAACATCGCGGAAAACTTCCCACAGGTCGCCTCCACCGCGTATTCCGCGTTTGCTTTTTCCCGCTCGATAAACTCCGTGACAGCGTCCACAAAGTTCAGATCGTCCAGAAGCATCCGATGCACCTCAAAGATCGCGGCGCCCGCCTCTCCCAGTTCCTCCTGCGCTTTTTCATGGATTTTTGCAATTTCACACTTTGCATTCTCCTTCGCCTGCTCAAAGCGCGCGATCTCGGCATCCGTATCGTCAATCGCTCTTCGCGCCGCCCTGGGCGCGCTTTTTTCACAAAGCACAACGCGCCCGACGGCAATGCCCCCGGACGCTGTTTTTCCCTTATATGTCGTCATATCGTTTCTCCTCAAATTTGAATCCCTTTCGGTCAAAGTCCTCAGCGCCCGAACATACTTGAGACAAAGATCTCCACGCCGATAAAGATCAAAATCACGCCGCCCAGTATCCCGGCTTTCCCGGTAAGCTTTGTGCCGGCCTTCTTTCCGATCTCAAGACCTGCGAAACAGATAGCAAATGTAACAATCCCAATCAGCAGGCTCGCCAACAGCGCCTCCGGCAGCCGGTAATCGGCGATCGTGAAGCCGACGGACAGCGCGTCGATCGATGTGGCTACGCCCTGCACGAGCAGCGCGGAAAACCCGACTGCCGCCTCGCCTCCGGAGTTTTTGTTCCGAATCCCCGCATACAGCATCTCTCCGCCTATGTACCCCAAGAACGCAAGCGCGATCCACGGGATAAATCTCTCGAACACCTGAAAATACTGAACGATCGAAGACACGCAGATCCATCCGATCATCGGCATCGCGAACTGGAACACCGAGAAGATCCCCGCCACGCCGACCATCCTACACCGCCTCATCTCCGGCTCGTTCAGCCCGTTCGCGAGCGAGACCGAAAACGCGTCCATCGCAAGCCCTACGCCGAGCAGTATGCTATTAAAGAAGAAAACAAATGTCAGTCTCAACTTTTGTCACCCGAAGCCTCGCTCTTCATGATTTTGATCAGCCTGCTTGTCCCGAGCCTGTCCGCTCCCAGACGGATGAATTCTCTCGCGTCATCGAAGCTTGAGATCCCTCCGGCCGCCTTGACCCTGACGCCCTCTCCCACATGCTCCTTCATCAGCTTCACATCGTCAAAAGTAGCGCCCGCCTTTGAAAAGCCGGTCGACGTCTTGATGAAATCAGCGCCCGCTTTCGTGACGATCTCGCACATTTTGATCTTTTCCTCTTCCGTGAGCAGGCAGGTCTCTATGATCACCTTCAGGATCTTGTCGCCGCAAGCCTTTTTGATCTCCCGGATCTCTTCTTCGAGCTTCTCATAGCGGCGATCCCTCAGCAGACCGATGTTGATCACCATGTCGATCTCGGACGCGCCGTTCGCAATCGCGTCTTTTGTCTCGAACACCTTCGTCTCCTTCGTGCTGTAGCCGTTCGGAAAGCCGATCACGGTGCAGATGGGAAGCCTGCCGTCCACATATTCGGCCGCCTGCTTCACATGGGCTGCCGGGATACAGGCGGACGCGGTCCCGTATTTCATCGCATCGTCGAGAATCTCCCGGATCTCATCCCAGGTCGCCGTCTGGGAGAGCAGCGTATGGTCCACATAATTCAGAATTTCAGCGTTTGTCATATCCGATTTCACTCCTTTCATTATTATTTTATTATAACCCGCAGCTGTGAAAATGACAATCAGAAATCAAATGATATTCCCTTTCATAAAATACGCGTATTTTGCAAATTTCATTTTATTGCCCAGATAAAAACAAGATTGAACAATTTATATTTTTATGTTTGCATATTTATCCAAAATGGTATACAATACGATATTAGAAACTTATACCTATTTTAGTTAATTTTACGACTCGGGGATGAGACAATGAAACAGAATTTCGATCAGCTTAACACAGACACGATCTGTGACGTGATCCGGCTATTAAGTCCTGCCGTGGATGATTATCTCTACGTGTACGACTTCCGGTCGGACCATTATTTCATTTCTCCGCATGCCAGTGAGCGTTTTATGCTCTCCGACTATGCCTTTACCAATGTCGCGGAGAATCTTGAGAAGATGGTCTACCCTGAGGATTATCCGAAGCTGCGCAACGATCTGAACGGCATTCTCACGACGGACCGCTGTACGCATGATCTGACCTATCGCCTGCTCTCCGCGTCCGGAAAGCCGGTATGGATCAACTGCCGCGGGACCGTGGTACGCGACGAAACCGGAAGACCTCTCTACATGGCAGGTTGTATCAATGAGATCGGCAAGATTCAGAAAGCGGACAACTTAAGCGGCCTTCTCGGCGCGGCGGAGCTGAAGCTCCATCTGAGCCAGTACACGAACCGTTTCCCGGACGGCTTCATGCTCCGAATCGGGCTGGACGGCCTGAAGGGCGTCAACGCCCGTCTCGGCGTCGAATACGGCGATCTGGTGCTGCAGAAGACGGCGGAATTCATCGCAGAATGTCTGCTCCCCGGAGAGAAACTCTACCGCGTCGTCGGCGACGAGTTCCTGATTCTGGATTTCGAGGGCAGAAAGACTTCCGAGGGAAAAGAGCTCTATCGCAATGTCCGCGACAAGATCCGCGATTTTATCATGCAGAAAAACTACGAGGTGCTGTTCACCATCTCCGGCGGTATGCTTGACTGCGGAGATATCGACGAGGCCTCCTATTCCCAGGTGATGAAGTTTACGGAGTTCGCCCTGAACGAAGCCAAACGTCTCGGGAAAAATACCTGTTACCTGTATCGTCCGGAGGATTATGGAAAGTTCTTGCGGCGCAGAACCCTGAATCTCCATCTCCGTCAGGCGATCAACAATCACTTTGAAGGATTTGAGGCCTATTATCAGCCTCTTTTCTCCTCCGACGACCAGCGGCTGATCGGCGCCGAGGCTCTGATGCGCTTCCACAGTGAAGAGTTCGGTATGGTGTCGCCGGGCGAGTTCATCCCGATCCTGGAAGAGACTTCCCTGATCGTTCCCGCCGGACGCTGGATCATGCATGAAGCGCTGAAGATGTGTTGCGAGGTACATAAGTACATACCGGATTTCAAGATCAGCATCAACATCTCCCACGTCCAGATCATGAGAAGCTCGATCGGACGCGAGATACTGGCCGCCATCGAGCAGTATGGGGTCGATCCGAAATGTGTGACGATTGAGCTCACCGAGAGCGGTCTTCTGGAGACGGACACCCGCTTCACGACGCTCTGGTCGCATCTGAAGGAAGCAGGCATCACGCTCGCGCTCGACGATTTCGGGACGGGTTATTCGAATTTCCATTATTTCACGGATCTGCAGCCGGACATCGTGAAGATTGACCGCACTTTCGCCGCGAAAGCAGCGACGGACGAGTTTGAATTCGAGATCCTCTCCCTGTTCAGCAAGATGATCCACGAGCTGAACCTAAAGGTGTGTGTGGAGGGCGTGGAGACCGCCGCTGAGCTGGAAAAGCTCTGCCAGCTTCCGCCGGAATACCTGCAAGGATTCCTCCTCGGGCGTCCGTGTCCGAAGGAGCAGTTCATGGAGCAGTTTGTACAAAAATAAAATCGTTAAAAATCGTACACGAACCAAAAGGCCGGCCGCTTGACAGTCCAATTACGGATCTGCAGCGCGCCCGGTCTTTTCTTATTCTCAGCACCGTTCTTTTTCCCTTCTTATCCGCTTGAGCGTCCTTTTTGACCGAATCGACAAAGCCGCTTGGCAAAGCGGCGAAAGGTAGTGTATAATCTTAAAAAAATGAGAAAATGGGGGAGGTATACTCTGTGCTTCGTGAACTGAAGATGAAAAGTTTAAAGAAAAATCTGCTGCTGATCATCCTCTTTTTTGTTGTGTCGGCTATATTTTTCGGCCTGACAATGCCCGATTATCTGGTGCTCCTTAAGGGCCCGCAGAATCTAAATGAGATGACGGCCGACGAGATCGTTGAAGGCGCGTATGTCAAAGGGACGATCAAGCTTATTTACGGGAGCTATGCGAATACGACACAGACGAAAAACGGCGACTCGAAGGTGGTCAGCGAAGAGTATGTGATCCCGGTGGGGGAAAGCGAATATATGGGACTGGTGGCCGGCGGCTCCGACATGGAAAAAAGCCGGATCCTGCTTAATGAGAGCGATATGTACCTGGACGACCAGAGCTACGAGATCACAAGCAGCTTTGACGTGAAGGGGACGATCAAAAGGATGGACGCTGAGAGCCTCATGTACTACCACGAGGCTCTGGGCTACGACGAGATGAACGCGCAGGATCAGGAGCTGTTTCTCCCCTATTGCCTGCAGGCCGGAAAAATCGGTTCGCAAGATCTCTCGTCGCTAGTCATCTTCACGATATTTGCCGTTCTTTTCCTTGGCCTTGCCTTGTTCTTCCTCATCCGGGCGCTGTCGGGAAGCAGCCAGAAGATGCTGAAGCAGTACTGCGGCGCGCACGTGGGCGCGGACGAGAAGATCGAACAGTTTTACCGCACGACAAAGCCGGTGAACGGGCTGCGCGTCAATCACAATTACCTGCTGGGAAGCACGGCGGATGGAAACGCTATTTTCCTCACGCCGGACGATCTGGTGTGGGCCTACACGCACGTCACACGGACGCGGATGTACGGCGTCATCACGGTCGGTAAGACCTATGTCGTCGCGCTTCGCACGAGGAACCGGAAGCAGTATATGCACGGGGTGAAGAACGAGGGGCAGGCGAAGGCGGTTCTTGAAAAAATCCATGAGACATGGCCCTGGGTGCTGATCGGGTATTCCGGCGAGATGGACGAGGCGTACCGCAAGAATCTGCCCGCCGTTCTCAGGGCCGTGGACGAGCGGAGAAACGAGCAGCGATACGGAGATGATCAATCGCTGAATTAAAAAAAATCATTCAATTTCCCTCTTGACCTTCCGCCAGCTTTGAGTATACTGTTGTCGGAAGGAGTGATTCTTGCATGACAAAGGATCTCACGACAGGCAGACCGATGGGCGTGA
>CANQDA010000035.1 GCA_947591155.1 uncultured Lachnospiraceae bacterium | reverse complement strand
AGCCGCATATACAAAAATACTGCCGCTACCTGCAGCGAAGTCGGCGTGAGAAAGACCTACAAGGAAAAGCTGTTCCAACATCCCATCCATCAGGAATTTACCAAAGCCTATAACAAACTCTATGGGCGCATCCGTCGGGGAAAAGTTTCCAGCGATACGCCGCTGATGGACGAACTGAAAAAGCTGCATGATGAATATACGGAAAAATACGAGAACACACACCAGAAAGACCGAGAAGCGGTCTGGAAAGAATATATCCAGAAGAACAAGGAATTGCTTGGATAATGCCCGTTAGATTTTCATTTCCCGAATATTTTAGAAGCAAAATAGAAGCATAGACACCATATAAAGCTGCCAGTCACACAAAAAGGCTTCCGGAGAAATCCCCGGAAGCCTTGCTTTTACTGCATTTTTCTCAATTACTCGATGATCGTCGCAACACGGCCCGAACCAACCGTACGACCACCCTCACGGATAGCGAAGGTAAGACCCTGCTCCATAGCGATCGGATGGATCAGCTCGATGGTCATCTCAACATTGTCGCCCGGCATGCACATCTCGGTGCCTTCCGGAAGATTGATCACGCCCGTAACGTCGGTCGTTCTGAAGTAGAACTGCGGACGATAGTTGTTGAAGAACGGCGTATGACGGCCACCCTCGTCCTTGGTCAGTACGTAAACCTGAGCCGTGAACTTCGTATGGCACTTGATCGAACCCGGTTTCACGAGCACCTGGCCACGCTCGATGTTCTCTCTCTTGATACCACGAAGCAGAGCGCCGATGTTGTCGCCGGCCTGCGCCTCGTCGAGAAGCTTACGGAACATCTCGATACCGGTAACGGTCGTCTTCTGGATCTCTTCCTTAACGCCTACGATCTCAACTTCCTCGTTCAGATGAAGCGTACCACGCTCTACACGGCCCGTAGCAACGGTACCACGGCCTGTGATCGTGAACACGTCCTCTACCGGCATAAGGAACGGCTTGTCTGTGTCACGCTGCGGATCCGGAACCCACTCGTCAACCGCGTTCATGAGCTCCATGATCTTGTCGCCCCACTCGCCCGACGGATCCTCAAGAGCCTTCAGAGCGGAACCCTGGATGATCGGCGTATCGTCGCCCGGGAACTCGTACTCGTTGAGCAGCTCACGGATCTCCATGTCAACCAGCTCAAGCAGCTCTTCGTCGTCTACCATATCGCACTTGTTCATGAACACTACGATATACGGAACGCCTACCTGACGGGACAGAAGGATGTGCTCCTTCGTCTGAGCCATAACACCGTCCGTAGCAGCAACTACGAGGATAGCTCCGTCCATCTGAGCAGCGCCGGTGATCATGTTCTTTACATAGTCAGCATGGCCTGGGCAGTCAACGTGTGCGTAGTGTCTCTTCTCGGTCTCATACTCAACGTGAGCGGTAGAGATCGTGATACCACGCTCTCTCTCTTCCGGAGCCTTGTCGATGTTCTCGAATGCAACAGCCTCGCCGAGGCCAAGTCTCTGATTCAGAGTCTTTGTAATAGCAGCCGTCAGAGTTGTCTTACCATGGTCAACGTGTCCGATGGTACCAATGTTACAATGCGGTTTGGTTCTTTCGAATTTAGCCTTTGCCATTTTGAATGTCCTCCTTAATAACTTGCTTTTCGCATCATTTACTTTGCATTAAATTGGCTAGATTAGATTATATTTCAAATCTTCTATATTTTCAAGCCTTTTTTTGATTATTTGTCCCAAGTTCCACCATGCAGCAAAAAAGGAAAGGCAGACCGCGCAAATTTATTTGCGACGGGCTGGGTTTGCTTTTCTCTTACTTCGATTTCTCGTTCAGTACCTTCTCCTGCACGGACTTCGGAACCTGCTCGTAACGCTCGAAGAACATCGAGTAGTTGCCGCGCCCCTGTGTCTTGGAGCGAAGGTCTGTCGAGTAGCCGAACATCTCCGCAAGCGGAACATAGCCCTTCACCATCTTGCCGCCGCCGATATCCTCCATGCCCTCGATGCGCCCGCGGCGCGAGTTGATGTCGCCGATGACGTCGCCCATGTACTCCTCAGGCATCGTCACCTCCACTTTCATAATCGGCTCAAGCAGAACCGGATTGCCCTGCTTCATCGCATCCTTGAATGCAAGAGAACCCGCGATGTGGAACGCCATCTCACTGGAGTCGACCTCGTGGTAGGAACCGTCGAACACGTTCGCGTGAACGCCGAGTACCGGATATCCGCCGAGGATACCGGCCTTCGCCGCCTCCTCGATGCCCTCTCCGACCGCCGGGATGTACTCCTTCGGGATCGCGCCGCCGACTACGGTCGACTCGAACTGGAAGGTCTCCTCGCCGTTCGGATCCATCGGTGTGAAGATCACCTTACAATGGCCGTACTGGCCGCGTCCGCCGGACTGCTTCGCATACTTGCTGTCCACGGTGACTTCCTTCGTAAAGGTCTCCTTGTAGGCCACCTGCGGCGCGCCCACGTTCGCCTCCACCTTGAACTCACGCAGCAGACGGTCGACGATGATCTCCAGATGGAGCTCGCCCATGCCTGCGATGATCGTCTGTCCGGTCTCCTGATCCGTATGAGCACGGAACGTCGGATCCTCCTCTGCCAGCTTCGCGAGCGCCTCGCCCATCTTGCCCTGTCCTGCCTTGGTCTTCGGCTCGATCGCGAGCTCGATAACCGGCTCCGGGAACTCCATAGACTCAAGGATCACCGGATGCTGCTCGTCGCAGATCGTATCGCCGGTCGTCGTGATCTTGAAACCGACCGCAGCCGCGATATCGCCGGAATACACCTTGTCAAGCTCCGCGCGCTTGTTCGCGTGCATCTGCAGGATACGGCCTACCCGCTCCTTCTTGCCCTTCGTGGCGTTGAGCACATAGGAACCGGAATTCATCGTGCCGGAATAAACACGGAAAAATGCAAGCTTTCCTACGAACGGGTCCGCCATGATCTTGAACGCCAGAGCAGAGAACGGCTCCTCATCGGAGGAATGTCTCTCCACCTCATTGCCGTCCAGATCCGTGCCCTTGATCGCCGGGATGTCGGTCGGAGCCGGCATATACTCAACAACCGCGTCCAGAAGCTTCTGCACACCCTTGTTGCGGTACGCGCTTCCGCAGCACACCGGAACAGCGGTACACTCGCAGGTCGCCCTGCGCAGCACGGCCTTCATGTCGTCCACGGACGGCTCTTCGCCCTCCAGGTACTGCATCATCAGGTCGTCATCCAGCTCACAGATCTTCTCGACAAGCTCCGTGCGGTACAGCTCCGCGTCTTCTTTCATATCCTCCGGGATATCGACGATGGAGATGTCCTCGCCCTTTTCGTCATTGTAAATGTAAGCCTTCATCTCGAACAGATCGATGATGCCCTTAAACCAGTCTTCCTTGCCGATCGGCAGCTGCACGCAGATCGCGTTCTTGCCGAGCCTGCCTCTGATCTGATCGACCGCAGCGTAGAAATCGGCACCCATGATGTCCATCTTGTTGATGAACGCCATACGCGGAACATTGTAGGTATCCGCCTGACGCCACACGTTCTCGGATTGCGGCTCAACGCCGCCCTTCGCGCAGAACACGCCTACCGCGCCGTCCAGGACACGCAGGGAACGCTCCACCTCCACGGTGAAGTCCACATGGCCCGGGGTGTCGATGATGTTGATACGGTTCTCCAGCGCGCCCTCCTTCGGCTTACAGTTTTCCTGCAGCGTCCAGTGACAGGTCGTCGCCGCTGATGTGATCGTGATACCTCTCTCCTGCTCCTGCTCCATCCAGTCCATCGTCGCAGTGCCCTCATGGGTATCACCGATCTTGTAATTGACACCGGTATAGTAGAGAATACGCTCGGTCAATGTAGTCTTACCCGCATCGATGTGAGCCATAATACCGATGTTTCTGGTTCTCTCTAATGGATATTCTCTTCCAGCCAAAATTTTCTCCTCCTCATCGATCGCATCAAAGCTGCATCCCTGCCGCACTCCTCAGGTGCTGCGCAGGCAGCAAATATTTGCCGGAGACTCATACCAAGACCAGAAAGCCTCCGCCAAAACTTCAATGCTCTCTGCCTTCGGTTTAGAAACGGTAGTGCGCGAACGCCTTGTTCGCCTCTGCCATCTTGTGCATATCCTCTTTTCTCTTGACAGCCGCGCCGGTATTGTTCGCCGCGTCCATCAGCTCGTTCGCCAGTCTCTCCTCCATGGTCTTCTCGCCTCTCTTGCGGGAGAACATGGTGATCCAGCGCAGAGCCAACGCCTGACGCCTGTCCGGTCTGACCTCGATCGGAACCTGGTACGTCGCGCCGCCGATACGTCTCGCCTTAACCTCGAGCACCGGCATGATATTGTTCATCGCAGCTTCAAATACCTCGAGAGCCGGCTTGCCGGTCTTCTCCTCCATTCTGCTGAATGCGCCGTACACGATCTTCTGTGCGACACCCTTCTTACCGTCAAGCATGATGTTGTTGATAAGCTTGGTGACCACTTTGTTGTTGTACAGCGGATCCGCTAAAACGTCTCTCTTCTGAGTATGTCCTTTACGTGGCACGTTACTTCCCTCCTTAATAAACATTAGATCACAGGTACTCACGATCGTGTTTCGTGTTCATGCTAAGACGCGACTGTTCCGTTCTTCCATAGTCGCGCTGAGGACTTCTTATATTTACCTGCAGCCACCCGGCAACAAGAACTCCATATAACATGAGATGAAACAAAAACCGATTTGTGATAAAATCAACCAAAATTCAGCGAACGATCGTTTTGATTACTTCGCGTCTTTCGGTCTCTTGGCGCCGTATTTGGAACGCGCCTGTCTTCTCTTCGCAACACCTGCCGTATCAAGCGTTCCCCTGACGATATGGTATCTGGTACCCGGAAGGTCCTTCACCCTGCCGCCGCGGATCAGCACAACGCTGTGCTCCTGAAGGTTGTGTCCCTCACCCGGAATGTAGCTTGTGACCTCGATACCGTTCGACAGACGTACTCTGGCGATCTTACGAAGGGCCGAGTTCGGCTTCTTCGGCGTAGCGGTCTTCACCGCCGTGCAGACGCCTCTCTTCTGCGGGGAAGACGTGTTCGTCGCCTTCTTTCTGAGAGAATTGAATCCCTTCTGAAGAGCCGGTGCTGCAGACTTCTTCGCTGATGTCTGTCTGCCTTTTCTGACTAACTGGTTAAATGTTGGCACTACTCTTTCACCTCCTGATTTTGTCGAGTCTTTGCAGCCGTCCCGTACTTGCTGTTTTGTACGCTTCCGGCCGCATGCCCTGAGCTTCTGTGGCTGCTAAAAATATGCGCAAAAAATCAATGCGTATTAGCGCACTTTCCTATTATACGGGCGGTTTATGGTGTTGTCAAGGAAAATTTTGAGAAAGGGATTCGACAAAAAATTTTTACTCGAAGCGCACGATCTCCCTGCGCAGGCGCTTGATGATGCGCTTTTCCAGCCTGGAGATGTAAGATTGGGAGATACCGAGCAGATCGGCAACTTCCTTCTGTGTTTTCTCCTCGCCGTCCTGCGTGTTGATGCCGAAGCGCAGATGAATAATCGTCTGCTCGCGCTTGGAGAGACGGGCGATCGCGTCGAGCAGCAGGTTGTGTTCCGCCTCCGTCTCCATATCACGCGAGATCACGTCGTCGTCCGTCCCGAGGATATCGGAGAGAAGCAACTCATTCCCGTCCCAGTCCACGTTCAACGGCTCGTCAATAGAGACCTCCATCTTGTTTTTGCTGTTGCGGCGCAGATACATGAGGATCTCATTTTCGATACAGCGCGAAGCATAGGTCGCGAGCTTGATCTTCTTGTCCGGATTAAAGGTATTGATGGCCTTGATCAGGCCGATCGTCCCGATTGAGATCAGATCCTCGACGCCGATGCCCGTGTTGTCAAATTTTTTTGCTATGTAAACGACCAGACGAAGGTTGTGCTCAATCAGCTGGCTCTTGGCCTTCGCATCCCCTTCTTTGCCGAGCATTTCAAGCAGAGCCTTCTCCTGCTCCGGTTCGAGCGGCTCCGGAAGTACCTCCGTTCCTCCGATATAATGCGTCTCTCTCGGCTTCCGGAACAGCACGTCCCCGAAATTCGCCGCCATCTTGAACTGAAACCGCTGAGGCATCGCAATCTTTACAATCATCTTTCTTCTCTCCTCTTCACAATTGTTCGGCACCTTCACAGTTACCATTTTCTTCTAATTCACAGGTCTCGCGTGCAGCGGATGCAGGATCAGCCGGAAACGGCCGTTTGCGCTCAGCTGTCCGTCATAGATCGCCAGGATCGGCCTTTCCACAACGGCCGGACCCCCGGAGAGCTCCACTGTCATGCAATCGATCGTCACTCCGCGCAGCCAGCCCCGTTCAGTGCCGACGCTGTGATACGGGATCAGGTAAAATCCCCGCCGTTCCTCCCATGCGCTCCCGAGCAATCGCCTCGCGGGCGCTGCGTCCACAATGCTGACCGGCCGGCCGGTGAGCGGTTCCTCCAGACTGTTTCCCGTGTCGATCATTCCGAGCAGCGTCTCTGTCCGCTCCTCCCATTGCAATCGCACTGTTACAAGGCTGTCGCGCAGCGCTTTCTGTCGGATCAGAAAGCGTCCGGCGATCCGGAGCGCAAGGACCGCCAGCGCCGTCCCCGCTATCAATGGAAGCCCGAACATCCCCAGCAGCGCTTCCAGAACGCCGCCGAAACACACACCCGTCAGAAATAAAAAGAACAGTCCTCTCAGGAACTCTTCTCTTCTCTTCCCTGCAAACAAAATGCTTCCGGCCAGCAGCACGCACAAGAAATACCAGCCGGACTGTCCGAGACATACCAGCAGGGTCATCGCGGCCGCATTGGCGAAGCTTCCCGCCGCGATCCGCTTTCGCGACAACTTCAGCCGTCCAAGAGACGCGGCCGTGGCGATCAAAAGATACCCCGTGAGAAGATGTTCCAGAAAAAACTGGTCTATGTAAAACTCATAATACACAAAACACCCCCTGCGGATGCAACTGAGCTCAGTATACTCCGCAGAGGGTGTGAAATTTGTCAAATACGGGCGGCATTTCTGCCATTTTTGTAGACAAGTTACGACACGTCCACCGACACATTCGCTCCCCTTCCTGCTGTAATTTTTCCGAACAGGCAGTAATATGCCTTTCGAAAAATCACAGCGAAAATCCAAATGTGCCGGCGGGCATTCTCTTTTACACTCAAATTTGCAACAGTGGAATCAGCCGCGCGACCAGATCAGCGTCGAGCTGTCCGGGGGCGGAGGCCTTTCCAGCGGTCGCGAAGGTCACGGCGGATCCGGTAAGCGCACCGCACAGCCGGCTGACTGCGCCCAACCGTCCCATCGCCATCGTGATATACGGGCGATCCGCGTATTGCCGTTTCATGAGAACCGACGCGTCGAGGAGCGCCAACACGTCCTCCTCCGACTGCGGCATGACAGCCGCCTTTGTAATGTCGGCGCCGAGCTCCTGCATCTTTGTCAAAAGGATCGCAATCTTCTCCGCAGACGGCGTTCCGGCGAAATCGTGGAAGGACGCCACGAGCTTTCCGCCGTGCGCGTGGATCCGCTCCGCCATGCGCCGCAGTCGCTCCTCGCCCCGGTTCAGCTCGATGTCGACAAGGTCGGCGGATCCGCTCCCAGCCGCGCGCTCGGAAAGCGTCTCGTACTCCTCCATCGCTATACTTCTCTCTCCGCCTTCCTCCTTTGTCCGGAAGGTAAAGAGAATCGGCCGGTCGCCCAGACGCCCGCGCAGAAACGCAAGCGCATGCTCTACCCACAGCTCATCGTCCGTCTGTCGATAAAAGTCGGCCCGCCATTCCGTCAGATCGAAGGGACCCTCCATGATCCTGTCGACCTGCCGCTCCAGCTCTTCTCTGTCCGCGGCCGTCAGCGGGACGCAGATCTTCGGCGTCCCGTCGCCCAATATCAGACCGCGCACAGTCAATTGAGTTTTTTTCATTCCAGATTCTCCTTCCGTACGCCACGGAAGCGAAGACGGCCGGTACCCTTTCTGGCGTATTTTCCGTAAGCAAGCAGTTCTATGCTTCTTCCGGAAAACACGCCGAAAATCCAGCCGTCTTCGCTTCTGTGGCTGTGCTTTGGCATATAGTTTAACATATCCTGCCCGAAAAAAAAAGACGTGAAAAAGAGACGCGTTTTTGTTGACAGGCATAACTTGACACTATATGATTATATTAAATAGAACAAAAGAGAATCCTTAAACGGATCATTATAAACGAATCGGCAAAGTGGCTCAAATGCTTAGAATGGAGGAAAGGATATGGTAGATGTCATGACAGATAAGCAATTCAAAACGATTTTGGAAATGGTTGACATGATTCTGGATGGATGCAAAGATCTTGAAGATGCCAAGAAAAAAGTACAAAAGTTGATTGAGAATCAGAGTACCAAAGAGAATAAAAACGATTAGAGGTAACAAAATGTCACACGAAATCACCGGCCGCACGCGTCTCGGCTGCCTGCTCGGGACGCCGGTCACACACAGCCTATCCCCGATGATGTACAACGAGTCGTTCCGTCTGCTCGGAATGGATCGCGTCTATCTGTGTTTTGACACGGAGCACGCGGACCTCGGAAGCATCGTGCAGTCGCTCCGCCAGATGAACGTGTTCGGCTTCAATCTCACGATGCCGGACAAGGAGCGCGTCCTTCCGTTTCTCGACGAGATCGATCCGGCCGCGCGGATGATCGGGGCGGTCAATACAGTCAAAAATGAAGACGGGACGCTCATCGGCTACAACACCGACGGTATCGGCTATATGCGCTCAGTGCGCGAGGCCGGCTGCGATCCGTCGACCAGTGAGATGACTCTGCTCGGAGCGGGCGGCGCTGCCGCTTCGATCGCGGTGCACGCGGCGCTCGACGGCATCCCTGCCCTGCACATCGTGAACCGGCGCGGACGTTCCTGGGAAAAAGCGCTCCATCTCGCGGAGACGATCAGCCGCGATACCGGCTGCCACGCCGATGTGACCGACATGGCTGATACAGAGGCTGTGAGAGAATGCATCCGCAGAAGCCGCCTGCTGACAAACGCCACCTCTGTCGGAATGGCGCCGCATGAGGACGCGTCTCCGATCGCGGATTCCACATGGCTGCATCCGGACCTGCTGGTCTCGGACATCATCTACAATCCGCGCCGGACCAGACTGCTCTGCGAAGCCGAGAAGCGAGGCTGCCGTACTATGAACGGCATGCGCATGCTGCTCTACCAGGGCGCCGCTGCGTTTCATATCTGGACAGGACAGGATATGCCAGTTGAGGAGGTAAGGCGCAAATACTTTGAATGATTAGTTTACTCTATGCGTGCTCTGTGTGTTTCCGGGAGAAAACGGCAGGTATACGCTGAATATACTTCCGATGTCCAGCATGCTCTTTACCTCCGCCCGGCCTCCGTGCAGTTCGGCGATCCACTTCACCATCGGCAGTCCCAGCCCGAAGCCTTCTGAGCGATTGTGGCTCTCGTCTACCTGATAAAAGCGATTCCATATCTTATCGACGCATTCCGCCGGGATCCCGATACCGTCGTCCCGCACGCGGATCCAGCAGCCCTTTTCTCCCTTTTCAAGTTTCACAGTCACATGCCCGTTCGGTCTCCCGTAATGGATTCCGTTTCCGATCAGATTGATCAGCATCCGCATGACAAGATTGAAATCACACACAATGACCGTATGCTCTTCCTCGTATTGAAACCGAAGAGTAATCCCGCATGCCTGCGCCTTCTCTCCCAGCTCATCTAAAACCGTCTCGATCAGCACGTTAAGATCAGTCTCCTCAAAATCCGGCCTGTAGCTTCCTCCCTCATTTCGCGCGATCATCAGCAGCTGCGACACGAGATCCGACATCGCGCTGGCTTTCCTGCTGATAATCTCAAGCTCTTCCCTGAGCTCCGCGCTCAAATCGAGTTCCTCCAGACAATACTCACAGTGTGAAATAATCACCGAGATCGGCGTGCGCAGTTCATGCGCTGCATCCGAGGTAAACTCTGTCTCCCGCTTGAACATTTCCTCCAGGTGATTCAGCATATAATTGAATGTCTCCGTCAGGCAGGACAACTCATCCTTCGCCGTCGCTTCCGGAAGGCGTAAAGACAGATCGGAGGAATTTGTGATGTCATTCACCATCTGATTCATCGTATAGATCGGGTAGAGCGCTTTCCGCAGCATCCGGTACCCGATCAGCGCCGCGCACAGCAGCAAAACAACAGCCATAAGTATCATACCGGGCAGAATTCTCCCCAGTACAGCCTCGACCAGACTTAAAGTATAGACCGCACGCACCTGGTATTCCTGCCCCGCAATCGAAAACGAGCGATCCAGAACCATCCAGAACTCATTGTTCTTCCTGACATTTCTAAGTGCATCGTTCTTAAACGGATAATCTAACGGAAAACCATCCGGATAGAGTCCCCTTACCAGTTCCCCCTCCTGATTAAAAATCGCCAGAGTAACGCTGTCATCATAATAATTCAGGTTCAAAAGTTCCGTTTCCGGATCCGTGATACGCCCAAGATCTTTTCCGAAATCGGAGAGTTCATCGTACAACTCATTCCTGGCGTCCTTACGGAAGCAATATTCCGTATAACCTGTCACACTCAGGATTCCAAGGGCCAGAACCAGTGTCAGGATCCCTGTGTACCAGAGCGTGATCTTATATTTGATTCGGTTCTGCAGCATTTTTCCTTCCCTCCAGACAATATCCGCTCCCGCGTACCGTGCGTATCATTTTTTCCTCAAAATCGTCGTCAATTTTGCGGCGCAGATAACGGATATATACGTCGACCAGATTCGATCCGCCCTCGTACGACTGATCGCATACCCTCTGCTCCAGCTGGCTCCGCGTAAGGACAACGTTCGGATTGTGCATCATGTACTCGAGCAAAAGGTACTCCTTGGGAGAGAGCTGGATCCGCTTTTCCGCACGCATCACGGCCTGTGTCTCAATGTTCAGCGTCAGGTCGCCAACCTGCAAAATGTTGACGCTGGAAGACGCGCTCCGCCGCATCAGCACCCGGATCCGCGCCAGCAATTCTTCATAAGCGAACGGCTTGACAAGGTAATCGTCCGCCCCGGCGTCCAGCCCGCGCACCCTGTCCTCCACCAGATTCTTAGCCGTCAAAAGGAGCACCGGAGTATGGTTTCCCGCAGCTCTCATTTTTCGCAGAACACTGAGCCCGTCCACTTTTGGAAGCATGATGTCCAACAGGACAATGTCGTACGTATAAACCGCAATATAGTCGAGCGCGTCCGCACCGTTCGCGCACGCATCGACCGTATACTGCTTCTTCAGACGTTTTTCCAGAATATTCCGCAGGTCGTTTTCGTCCTCCACGATCAATATTCTCATAATTTTCCCTTTCATTTTAATGTTACTTTAATTTTATCTGCTTATAATAACACCATAGCACAGAAAAGGAGGAATGGACAATGAAAAAAATTAAAAATAGTTTAAAGATAAAAACCTGGTCGCTGTTTCTGCTGCTCGCCCTGACGCTCACTGCAATGTTCGGTTCTGCAGCGCAGGCGGATTATGACTGGGTTCGCCCGACAAGCATCAAAGCGGTCGGGAAGAAAAAAGTGACCATGAAGGTTGGGGAAGAGAGGAAGCTCCGTGTCCGGATGGATCCGGTCCACGCGGATGACGACTTTCTCCGCTGGAAAATCGTCTCCGGTAAGAAATATGTAAGATTCGACGATTTTGACCGCAGCGACGACAGCATTGATATCGTTGCGAAGAAGGCCGGCACCGCCAAAGTGCGCTGCTACATCAACGGAAAAACAAGCAAACAAGTAACCTTTACCATTAAGGTGAAGAAAGCTTCCGGAAAGAAGAAGACCATCGCCGCAAAGGGCAGCACGACCAAATACGAGGAAGTCTACGACGATTTTGATCTGGAGGTGAGAAAGCTCACCGCAGTCAGCAATAAGTATCTGAAGTGGACGATCGCTGACAAAAAGATTGTCGATTTCGAATCGCCGTACATGACCAAAGGCACCGAGGTAGATTTCATTGCAAAAAAAGCCGGCACCACAAAAATCACCTGCACGAATACAAAGACAAATGAGAAGATCAGCTTCACAGTGCAGGTTGTGAATCGCTTCGACGATTTCGACGACAACGATGATTTCTGGGAGCATTACGACGACTGAAATACTGAGCGATCTCCCGGAAACACCGGGCAACGCACTCCTGTTCAATCATAAAGGCTATATCACTCAGCCAGCAAAAGGGCGTCGCATACGCGACGCCCGAATATTTTCTGTATTCACTTCCCCGTGCCCTCGCAAGGCGTATCTCCCGGCCGGGATCAGCTTCTCTTTAAAAACTCCGGAATCTGGATGTCTCTCTCCTGTACCTTGCTGTCCGGAGTGCGAAGCGAACCGCTGTTTACGGTCGGAGTGCGAAGCTGCACCGTCGGAGCCTTGTAGGACGGAGTGCTCTGTCCCGCCTCGCTGCGCAGGAAGCTGAAATCCGGCGCGGAGCTTCTGCGCGAAGACTTCTCCTGCTTCTTGTTCACGTTCGTATCCTCAAGCCCGGTCGCGATCACCGTGATACTCGCCTCATCCGCGTATGTATCGTCGTACATCGCGCCGAAGATAATGTTCGCATCCTCGCCGGCCATCTCCTGCACATAACTAGCCGCATCGTTTGCGTCGATGAGGGAGATGTCGCCCGAGATATTGATGATCACATGGGACGCGCCCGCAATCGTGGTCTCAAGCAGCGGACTGGAAACAGCCTGCTTTACCGCCTCAAGGGCCTTGTCGTCGCCCTTGGCCTGTCCGATACCGATGTGCGCGATGCCCTTATTGGTCATGACCGTCTGGACGTCCGCGAAGTCGAGATTGATCAGAGCCGGCAGGTTGATCAGATCCGTGATGCCCTGCACCGCCTGCTGGAGTACCTCGTCCGCCTTCTTGAGCGCCTCCGGCATCGTGGTCCGGCGATCGACGATCTCAAGCAGCTTGTCGTTCGGAATCACGATCAACGTGTCGACATTCTCCTTGAGCTTCTCGATGCCCGTCAGGGCGTTGCTCATACGCGTCTTTGCCTCAAAACGAAACGGCTTCGTCACAACGCCTACCGTGAGGATACCCATCTCCTTCGCGATCCCCGCGACGATCGGAGCCGCACCCGTGCCGGTGCCGCCGCCCATACCGCAGGTGACAAACACCATGTCCGCGCCCTGGATCGCCTGACGGATATCCTCCGCGCTCTCCTCGGCAGCCTGCTGTCCGATCTCCGGCTTTGCGCCGGCGCCAAGTCCTTTCGTGAGCTTTTCCCCGATCTGGATCGTGGTCGGAGCCTTGCACCGGAGCAGATCCTGCTTATCCGTGTTGATCCCGATAAACTCCACGCCTACGATCGTGTCCTCAACCATTCGGCTGACTGCGTTGTTTCCACCGCCGCCGACGCCGATCACTATAATCTTCGCAGCAGATTCCGTTTCGTTTGACATAATCTCTAACACCGTGTTTCCTCCTTTTCGTACCGCACATCCCTGCCTGATATTTCTCTGCAGAGAAACGCTCTTATTTATACTTCCCCTTTATCTCGGCGGCATGCTCGCAGACTTTCCCCACTATCCACCGTACTGTTTTTATAATATAGGCTTTTGTGAAATTTATCAAGCCTAATTTTAAATAATTATCATATTTTATTGTTGAATGTTTTCCCCTGTCGCCGAATCAAACACATTCATATAAGCGTCCACCACATTCCCGTCTTCGTTGACCGTCACGCCCGGCACCGGATTGCCGTACTCGTCGACCACCACGCCGTTTTCGATATGGACGTTGTAGACCAGTGTCCCGGAGGAATTGAATACCATGGGGATGACCGTTCCGGTATTTTCGTTCTCATCCCCGTCAGCCTGTCCATCCTGCCCGTCTGCGTCCGCTTTGTCTCCCTGGATTTCCCCGCCGTCTTCGCCGGAATCTTCCGGATTTCCTTCTGCGCCGCCTGAGTCCTCCTCGTCCTCCGCGCCGACGCCCGTACCTGACGGGGTGAACGGCACCTGCTCGTTGCGCCCGGTAAAGCCTTCAAGGTGAAGCGTTCCGCTCTGCCCGTCCAGCCGCGGCAGGATCTTCGCAAGGTTCGCAACCTTCTCCTCCAGATACTCGTCCTGCCCGAGCTGGATCTCGATGCTGCCCGCAAAAATGGTGATCTCCATATTCTCGCCGAAACGAATCTCATCTATGGTCACACCCTGATAGGACAGAAGCTGCGTCAGGCTCAGGATCGTCCGAAGCTGCGCGCCGCTCTGCGCCGGAAGCTTCTGATAGAGCAGCGGCTCTTCCACCGCCGCGCCCGTGACGATCGGGATCCCTGCATATGTCTCGTCCGTTATTTCAAGAACAGTGCCCTCCTGGTCGATGTACACATGGCCTCCCACGTCCAGATAGGCCACGGGCTGCTTCTCCGTCACATGCACATCCAATCGAGACGGAGATTTCAGCTGCACATGGAGCGATTCCAGATACGGCATGCCGTCCGGTATCCTTCCGTCCCGGTACTTCCACAGCATATATACGGTATTTTTCATAAAGACATTGCCGATCAGATCGGAAGAGATCTCCTCCGGAGAATGATGATCGTTTCCGTATACCTGTATCTTCCCGACCCGAAACAGGAGGATAAAGCCCAGCAGGATCAAAAATACGATTCCCGCTGCTACAGCTCTCGCTATCCTCGTTTTTTTCCTCGTTCGTCTGTTCTGCACCATCTTTTCCCCCGTATCCTGCACGCCTGCCGCGCAGACCGCGTCCTACTGTATCTCTTTCCCGTTCTGCCGAACCTCTGCCCCCAGGGCGCGCAGATCTCTGCATATATCCTCATATCCGCGTTCGATGTATCCCGTATTGGAAATCACGGAATGTCCGTTTGCCTGAAGCGCCGCGATCACAAGCGCCGCCCCGCCCCGCAGATCCGGAGCTGTGAGTTTTGCCGGTGCAAGCGCCGGAATTCCTTTTACCACGGCACAGTTGCCGTCCGTTCGGATCTTCGCGCCCATCCGTTCCAGCTCTTTCACCGTGCGGAAACGATTTTCAAAGATCGTCTCGCAGATGCGGCTCTCTCCCCGTGCACGGCAGAAAACCGCCATGAGCGGCGACTGCAGATCGGTCGGAAACCCCGGATAAGGCGCCGTCTCCAGATAGGGAATCGCGCGAAGCGGCCGGTTGGCTGTGAGCTGGATCCCGTCTTTTCCGCATTCCACCGAAACGCCCATGTCGCGCAGCACTGCAATCAGCGCGTCGAGCTCGCGATACGGAAAGTTTGAAATATGGATCTTCCCTCTCGTCGCGGCCGCGGCGAGCAGATAGGTCCCTGCCACGATCCGGTCCGGCTTCATGCGGTAGCGCACAGGACCGAGCCTTTTGCCGCCCCGGATGTGAATATCCCCCTCATCCGTCCGCGCGACCGAGGCCCCGCGCCGTCTCAGGAATTCGCAGAGCTCATCGATTTCCGGCTCCCTCGCCGCATGGGAGATCACCGTCTCTCCGGGCACTGTCACCGCAGCCAGGATCGCGTTCTCCGTCGCGCCCACGCTCGGCACCGCAAGGCATACCCTGCCGCCCTGCATATCCCGGGCGTCCGCCGTGATCTTCTCTTCCAGATAGAAGCGCGCGCCGAGCTGGCGCAGCGCGGCAATGTGCTGATCGATCGGTCTCGCGCCGATCGCGCATCCGCCCGGGTGGGGCAGCACAGCCCTTTTCATTCTGCCGAGCAGAGCGCCCAGAAACAGGACGGAGGAGCGAATTCTCGCGGCCTCGGCCCCGCCTATCTCAAACGCGCGGACACCGGAAGCGTCGATGCAGACTGTCCTTTCCTCACGCCGGATCCGGCACCCCAGATGCCGCATGATCTCCAGCGTGTCCGTCACATCCGTGATCCGCGGGCAATTCTCTATGACGCAGAGTCCTTCGCCCAGCATACACGCCGCCAGTATCGGCAGCACCGCGTTCTTTGAACCCTGTATCTCTATCTCGCCCTGTAAAGATATACCACCTGTCACTTCAATCGCGGACATATCTATCCTGCTTTCCGCTCACATATATCTTACTATATGCAGGCGAGCCAAAACAGGTTCGCATCATTTCCGCTTTCATATCCTGCTGTAACGGCTGACCGACAGCGCCAGCCCCATCTCGGAAAGAAGAAACAGTACTGAAGTGCCGCCATAGCTGATGAACGGCAGCGTGATTCCGGTATTCGGGATCGTGTTCGTGACCACCGCGATATTCAGGATGACCTGGATCGCGATGTGCCCCATGATCCCGGCCGCGATCAGTGAGCCGAACAGATCCGGCGCGTGCGTGGCGATCACCATGAAACGCCAGATCAGCAAGAGAAACAACAGCATCAGCAGGAGAGCCCCAAAGAGTCCGAGCTCCTCGCAGATGACCGAGAATATCATATCGTTCTGTGCCTCAGGCACAAAACCGAGCTTCTGCAGGCTGTTTCCAAGTCCCCGTCCGAACAGTCCGCCCGAACCGATCGCATACAGGCCCTGCACCGTCTGAAATCCCTTTTCATACAGCTCCGGGTTCCTCCAGATCGCCAGACGTTCCAGACGGTAGGACTCCAGGCTCAAAAAGATCCCCAGAAACCCACTCCCCGCCAGAAGAATCCACAGAAACGGCAGATACTTCGGATTGGAGATAAAGATCATCAGTACGGCAATCCCCAAAATGATGACAGCCGTGCTCAGATTGTTCGTGCCGACTAGTCCAACGATCGGCAGGATCATGAGCATGACGGCCAATATCATCCGCCCGCTCTTCCTGCGGTTCATGCGGCTCACTACCCCTGCCAGAAGCAGGATCACCGCCGGTTTCGCGTACTCCGCCGGCTGAAACGACAGCGGACCGATCGAAAGCCATCTTCTGGAGCCGTTGTAGGCGTCGCCGAAAAGCAGCACCGCGCCCGACAGTGCCAGCGATACAAGATAGGCCGGAACAGAAAACTTCAGCAGTACATGGTAATCTATACGGGCCACCCCATACATCGCCGCCAGCCCGAGCGCCAGTGCGAAGAGCTGTTTCTTAAAATAGTACGCGGAATCCCCGAATCGCACCCGGCCGTTGTACGCGCTCATGCTGTACAGCACGACCATGCCGAATACCATCAGGAACACAACGGCGGCAAGCAGAACGCCGTCTGCTTTCCCGGGTTTTGCGCGCATGCATCCACTTCCTATGCCAGTTGATTCACCAGTTCCTTAAAGCGCCTGCCCCGCACCTCGTAGTTCGGGAACATACCCCAGCTCGCGCAGGCCGGCGACAGCAGAACGGCGTCGCCGCTCTCCGCCCGGTCCGCGCAGATCTGTACGGCCTCCTCCAGCGAATCCGCGAGGATGATATCCTCGAAACCGCAGTTTCTGGCCGTCTGCGCGATCTTCTCCCTTGTCTGTCCTATCAGTACCAGATATTTTACCTTTCCGTCAAACGCCCGGATCCACTCCTCATAGGAGGAATCCTTATCGTAACCCCCGCCGATCAGCAGCGTCGGGCGGTCCATCGCCTGGATGCCCTTGATCGCCGCGTCCGGGTTCGTCCCCTTGGAATCGTTGTAGTAGACGACGCCCCGGTGCTCCTTCACAAACTCAATGCGGTGCTCGACCGCCTTGAATTCGCGGATTACTCTGCGGACAATATCCGCCGAAACGCCGTACGCGAGCGCCATCGCCGCAGCGGCCATCACATTCTCGTAATTGTGCCGTCCGACCAGCTTCAACTCCCGCACGGAACACAGCCTGAGTTTCTGTCCGCCCCTGTCGTATATGATGTCCTCTCCCGCGAGATAAATTCCCTCTTCCAGTGTATGCAGACTGCTGAAATATATAACCTCGGTCTTCAGGCTCTCCCCGAATTTCCGGAGGATGTCGTCCTCGTAGTTGAGCACGCAGACGTCGTCCGTCCCCTGGTTTTTCGTGATCAGCTCCTTGACCCTTATGTACTCCTCCATCGTGTGGTGCCGGTTCAGATGATCCGGCGTGATGTTGAGGATCGCGCTCACCTTCGGCGCGAACGTGTCGATCGTCTCGAGCTGGAAGCTGCTGATCTCAGCCACCGTGACGGCCCGATCCGTCATCCCCGACACTGCGCCCGTGTAGGACGTCCCGATGTTTCCGACCACATACACCTCATCTTTGTACGCGCGCATGAGCTCGCCGAGCAGACTGGTCGTCGTCGTCTTGCCGTTTGTGCCAGTGACAGCCAGGACATCGCCGTGTCCGCACTCCCAGGCCAGCTCGACTTCGCCCCAGATGCAGATTCCCTTTGCCCGAAACTTTTCCACAAGCGGCAGGTCTGTCGGCACGCCCGGGCTTAAGATCACAAGGGAAAGCTGAGGCATCAGCTCCTCCGGCACCTTTCCGAGTATAACCTGTACGCTGTCCTTTGCCGCACGCACGCCGACTTCGGAAAGCTTTAAAAACAGCTCTGTCTCATCGAGCTTGATGTCCCCGTCATACAAAATAATGTCCGCACCCTTTTCCGCCAGCAGCTTCACCGCACCGATGCCGCTGATCCCGGCCCCAAAGACCAGGATCTTTTTCCCTTTGAAGTCCATTGTTATCCTCTTTCCTTTTTCTCCCGGCTCATCGCCGCACATTTTTCTTTCATCCGCCTGGCTTCCCACAAGCCCAGGCAGCCTGCGTCATCCGATTCCGACCAGACCGAGCAGGCACAGGAAGGCTGTGATCACGGTAAACACTGTCACAACACGCGTTTCCGACCAGCCGCACAGCTCGAAGTGATGATGGATCGGCGCCATCTTGAAGATCCTCTTGCCTCCGGTCTTCTTGAAATAAGTCACCTGTATGATAACCGAGAGCACCTCCACCAGATAGATCAGTCCCACGATGACGATGAAGATCGGCATTCGCATCATGTAAGCGGAGCCGGCCACGAAGCCGCCGAGGGCAAGGGAACCCGTATCCCCCATGAACACCTTGGCCGGATAGACGTTGAACAGCAGAAAGCCCAGAAGCGCGCCTGTCACGGCCGCCGTCAACGGTTCGATCCCTCCCTGCACAAGCAGCGACGCCACCGTATAGAACACCGCGACCATCGTCGTGACGCCGGTCGCCAGTCCATCGAGTCCGTCGGTGAAGTTCACGCCGTTGACCGTGCCGATGATGGCAAAATAGGCCAGAGGGACGGCGACAACGCGCATCACGTTCCCTGAAATCACCTTGCCCCCGGAGAACGGGATCAGCAGATCCAGGCAGGAATTGTCCATAAACCAGATATAGGCGATGAAAACGGTCGTCACGATGATCTGCCCGAGCATCTTCTGCTTCGGGTACAGACCGTCGGAGCGCCGCAGCACTACTTTCAGATAGTCGTCAAGAAAACCGATAATGCCGAAACCGACCACCAGAAACAACACCGGAACAACGCGTGGAAAACGCCTGATATAGAAGAGGGACGTCACTGCGACGCTGATCAGTATAATCAAACCACCCATCGTCGGAGTTCCCGCTTTTTTCAGATGGGATTTTACCCCCTCCTCGCGCTCCGTCTGTCCCACCTTCAGCTTCTGGAGGAAAGGGATCACAAACGGACTTAAGGCCACGCTGATCGCAAATGCCACAAATAATGGGATCAATACATCCTGGTTTAATATCATCTCACACCTCATTTTTCTGTTTTTCGCTTTTGTAGCTCACTGTTTCACTTCTGTTTCTTTGCTCTTTGCTTTCTCGATCCCCAGATAGGGAAGTATATTTTCAAACATTCCCCGGACCACCGGCGCGGCGATCGTCCCGCCGTAGTATACCCCCTGGGGATTGTTGATTATGCACAGGCCAAGCACCTGCGGATCGTCCGCCGGTGCAAAGCCTATAAAGGAGGATATGTATTTGTTCGCGCTTCTCGGCAGAGTCTCGGACGTGGCCGTTTTTCCGCCGATGCGGTAACCTTCGATGTAAGCGTTTTTTCCCGAGCCGCCGTCTACCACCTGCTCCAGAAGGCTGCGCATCAGCCCGGAGGTCTCCTCGGAAAGAATCCGTCTGTCATCGTCGTATCGAAACACGCCTGTCAGCGCTCCGTCCTCCGCCTGAACGCTCACGCCAAAATGCGGCGTGATGCGCGTCCCTCCGTTGATGAGGGAGCTGACCGTCGCGGCAAGCTGCACCGGAGTAATCTGAAACGACTGTCCGAAAGAGATCGTCGCCAACTCCACCTCTCCCACATTCTCCTTTTTATGCATGATCGTGGCTGCCTCGCCCGGCAGGTCAATGCCGGTCTTCTCATTCAGGCCAAACTGATCAAAGTAGGAAAAGTACCGGTCGACGCCAAGTCTCAGGCCCACCTCGATAAATACCGGATTGCAGGAATTCTGTATGCCCTGCACAAAGGTTTCGGCCCCGTGTCCGCCGACCTTGTGGCAGCGAATCCGGCGATCCTCCACGATCTTAAAACCGGGGCAGGAAAAACTGTCCTCCGGCTTCACGACCCCGGCCTCGAGACCTGCGGACGCCGTGATGATCTTGAAGGTCGAGCCCGGCTCGTAGGTGTCGTTGATGCATCCGTTGCGCCACATCCGGTTCAAAGCGTCCTGCAGCGCTTCGCCCGTGAGCGTGTTCCCGGCTGTACTCTGTTTTTCCGCATCCGACGCTCCGGCCGCCTCTGTCTGCGCGTCCGTTTCCTCCGTCTGCGCATCCGGCAGATATTCCGGAAGCAGTGTAAACGGATCGTTCAGGTCGAACTCCGGCACGTTTGTCATCGCGTAGATCTCGCCGTTCTTCGGGTTCATGATCAAAATGGACACGCTGTCCGCCTGTTTCTGTTCCATGACCTGGTACGCGGCCTGCTCCGCATATTTCTGTATATTGTAGTCAAGGCTTGTCACGAGGTCGTTTCCCGCGACCGGCTCCTCGCGACTCTCTCCAGTATCGGCAAGCTCCACTCCTCTCGCGTCGGTCAGAGTCAGAATCCTTCCGGGCGTCCCGGATAATTCCTCCTCGTATTCTACCTCAAGCCCGATGATGCCCTGATTATCGCCGCCCGTGAAGCCAAGCACCTTGGACGCCATGCTCCCGAACGGATAGTATCTTCTGTAGTCTTCGTCCACCTTCACGCCTGCCAGACCGTAGTTGCGGATGCGGTCGCCGATCTCCTTGTCGACGTTCTGCCGGACGCGCTCGATCGAACTGACCTTCTCGACGCGCCTGCGCACGGTCTCCTCCGGAAGTTCCAGCTCCTTCGCAAGCACATCGATCACTTGTTCCGGATCCTCGATCTGGCTGTGAATGACGGACACCGTGCAGACCGTGCGATTGTCCGCGAGGACGATCCCGTTTCGGTCCAGAATCCTGCCGCGCGCTGCTTTGATCGAGCGCTCGCGCTCGTGAAGGTCCTGCGCAAGCGTCGCATAGTGCTCGGACTCCGCGACCATCAGATGCGCCAGACGTCCGCCCAGGCCGAGCAGCGCAAGCGCGCATCCCAGAAAGATCACCACCTCTTTGCGGCGGTGGAACGGCCTTGTTTTCTGCATAGGACAGCCTCACAAAAGTTTTAATACAGTATATTACCACTCTCACGAAGCTATGCGCCGCAGTGTCTTATTGTGCTTCTTCTTCCTCTTCCTCCTCATTGGTCGCGGATGCGTCCCAGACGGTCGCCTGATCCGTCCCGTTCGCGTCCTCCGCCGGCGGAAGCGCAAGACCCGGGTTGTCCGTCTTCGGATCAATGTTCTCCTTCGGTGCCATGTCCTCCACAAAGGACACCGGATTCATCACCGCGTCGTACACGGTGCCATCCTCCGCAATATATGCTCCGGCGATCTCGTTTCCGCTTCCGTCCACGATCCTGCCGTTCTCCACTCTCGCGTCTCTGTGATAGGTTCCGTACGAGTCAATCGCGTCGAAGACCTGTACGGCGCCCTCGCCCACATCCTCTCTCTCCAGGCCGAGCGATGCGAGCATCTCATCCGTCACTTCCTCGGTCGGGTAGATGCTCAGATACGGAAGTACCTCCATCGCGATCTTCCGGTATACCTCCTGCGCAAAGGTGCTGTTCGCCTGGTTCGCCACATTCGGCTCGTCGACGATGACATAGATCACGACCTCCGGGTCGTTGATCGGCGCCGCGCCGATGAAAGACACCAGATACTTGCCCTGCGCGCGCGTCCCGGTCTCCGGATCAATCTTCTCCGCGGTACCCGTCTTTCCGCCAATGCGGTAACCTGGCACCTGCGCGTGACGACCGGTACCTTCCTGTACCGCTACCTCGAGGAAGCCCCTCAAAGTATCCGACACATCGTTCGAGATCGTCTGCTTCAAGAGCAGATTGCCTGAGCTTTTGATCACCTTCCCGTTCTCGTCAAGGATCTTATCCACCACGTGCGGCTGATAATAGTAGCCGCCGTTGATCACGGCCGAGAATGCTGAGATCTCCTGGATCATCGTACAGGTGAGTCCCTGTCCGAAGGTACAGGTCGCGAGCTCTACCTCGTTCATCGTATCGCGCGTATAGACGGAACCCGCAGACTCGTTCGGCAGATCAATTCCGGTCGGTTTGCCGAAATTGAAGAGGGACTGATACTGGATAAAGCGGGGTACCGTCAGCTTCATACCGATCTGCATCAGGCCGTCGTTGCAGGAGTTTTTGAGCACATCGCCGAGCGTCTGATCCCCGTGCGCGTTCGGATACGCGTCGCAGTGGATCTCCGTGTCGGTGATAAATTCTCCGCCGTCGCAGTAGAAGTGGTCGTCCGTCGTCACGGCTCCGCACTCCAGCGCGGAGGATACGGTGATCGGTTTAAAAGTGGAACCCGGCTCGATGCCGTCCGAGACGCAGAAATTGCTCCACATCGCGTTGAGCGCTTCCACGTATTCCTCCTCGGTCATGGACTTGATCTCCGACTCGGTGTACCAGTCGCTCAAATCCATCGGATCGTTCAGGTTGAACCCGGAATTCGTCGCCATCGCGTAGATGCTCCCGTTGTTCGGATTCATGATGACGACGCCAATGTTCTTTGCCCCGTGCTTCGCCGTGCCGTCGTCGTGGTCTTCGCCGTAGGTCTCGTCGAACTCCGCGATGTACTTCTCAACGATCTGCTGAATATTGATGTCGAGCGTCGTCTGCAGGGTGCAGCCGTTCTCGGGCGCGATCGTCTTTTTCTGGTATTCCTGATTTTCATTGAGATAGCCGAACACGCGGCCGTTCGTCCCCTTGAGCTGGGAATCATAGTAGGATTCAAGACCGACGATACCGTCACCGATCGCATTGGAGAAGCCGACGACATTGCTGGCGAGGCTGTCCAGCGGATATTTGCGGACAAATTCCTCCTCGAACCAGACGCCCTTGACATTCTGGAGCTCATTAAATTTCTCCCTGCGCGCCTCCTTGGACAGACTGTCGTCGTCATACGACAAAAGGTAAGCGGAGAACTCGTCCTTCATCTCCTCCGTCACCATCTCCTGAACCACCTGATACTGGCTGTCCCTCGTCTTCTCCCCTGTGATGCGCGCGCGCAGCTCGTCGCCGTCGAGGTCGAACACGGTCTCGAGCGCCTTGACGGTCGGCTCCAGGTAATCCTCATTCTCATTGACTGCCCGGCAGTCAAGCACCAGATTGTACACCTTCTCGCTGTACGCGAGCGTCCGCCCGTTCGTGTCCACGATCTCGCCCCGCCGGCTGTACAGCACTTGACTGTCATAGTTTTCCTGCGAGAGCACCTGTTTCGCATAGCGGTCGCCGCTCTTGATATTGATAAATACGATGCGAAGCAGAATAATAATCAGAGACAATAAAATGAATGCAAATACAGCCAGAAGCTTTATTTGCATTTTTCTCGTAAATCTTCGTTCTCTTTTCATTCGGCTGATCTTTGCCAATTGCCTCACCTGTTAAATCATACTTTCACGGCCCCATCAGCGGATGCTTCGGCCCGGCTTTATCCCTTTGGCACCTCAGTATACTGCCGCACATAGTCGCTGTTCTCGACCTCGTAGGTGACGATCTGCGACTTCTTCGCGTACACCATGCCAAGCTCGTCCATAGCCACGTTCTTGACCTGCTCCATGTCAACGCCAGTCATGATACGGTTGTAATCCGAATCGTTCTCGAGAATCGCCGCGTTCAGCTGCGTCTCGAGCGAGGTGACTTCCTTCTGGAGGCTTGTCTCCATCGCCTGCAGCTGCAGGAAATTCACGCACATAAAGACCGTGATTACAGCCGCCGCCGTCAGGAACAGCACGTATCCGAGGTTCATCGAGAGAGCGCGCTCCCTGTTCTTCTTTGTCGTCTGGCTGGCAGAGGGAGCCTGCCGTCTCTCTCCCGGCTCCGGGACGGCCTGAAGCTTGCGCACCGCTGTCCCGTCGACGTACACGTATGTTCTGCCGCTGTCATTTCTCCCCTGCGGGCCGCGCGCCGCGCCGCCCCTTCTCTGCTCTCTCTCCATTTTTAGCACCCCTGATTAATTTTGTATTCCGGCCGCCCTTCACGGCTTCTTTGGTATCTCCCGCTCAAACACTCTCAGTTTTGCGCTTTTTGCCCTTCTATTCTCTTCCAGTTCCTGTTCCGTCGGCACGATTGGCTTTCGCGTGACGACTCTCCCCTTTGGCCGTTTCCCGCATACGCAGACCGGGAATTCCTTCGGACAGGTACATGGATGTTCGTTCTGTCTGAATTTCTCCTTTACGATCCGATCCTCCAGCGAGTGGAAGGTGATCACGCAGATACGCCCGCCGTCGCCTAAGAGATCGACCATATCATCCAGCGAGTCTTCCAGAACCTCCAGCTCCCGGTTCACTTCGATCCGGATCGCCTGAAAGGTCCTTTTGGCCGGGTGTCCCCCCGTCGCCCGCGCTTTCGCCGGTATCGCCGCTTTTATAACATGAATTAACTCCCCAGTTGTTTCCAATGTTTTTTGTTTCCGTGCAGTTACGATCTGCCTGGCGATATTCTTCGCGAATCGTTCTTCCCCGTAATCACGGATGATCCGGTACAATTCCGGTTCGCTGTACCCGTTCACGATATCCCCGGCAGTCTGCGCCAGACGCTGATCCATTCGCATGTCCAGCGGCGCGTCCTCCCTGTACGTAAAGCCGCGGCTTGCCTCGTCGAGCTGATAGGATGAGACCCCCAGATCCAAAATGACTCCATCTACAGATGATATTCCTTGCTTGCCGAGCTCCCTTCTCATGTCGCGATAATTTGCGCGGACGATGGTCACCCGGTCTTTGAACAACTCCAAACGCCTCGTGGCTGCCTCGATCGCGGCCTCATCCTGGTCTATGCCGATCAATCTGCCCTTTTCAGACAACCGGCTGCAGATCTCCCAGGAATGCCCCCCGCCGCCAAGCGTGCCGTCCACATAGATTCCGTCTGGCTTTATGCGCAACGCTTCAATGCTCTCCCGCAGCAATACAGATGTATGTCTGAATTCCATACAATCCTCCCCAGGTTATATGCTCAGGCCAAAATCTGTCATGCTGTCCGCGATATCGTCCATATCGTCGTAAGCACTGGTTTCCGTCCAGTTCGCCTTATTCCAGATCTCAACGCGATTCAGGTTGCCCGCCAGCACCACATCCTTTTCCAGCTGCGCGAAATCCCTCAGCACCTGCGGCAAAAGGATCCTCCCCTGCTTGTCCAGTTCGCATGTGGTCGCCCCGGCTACCAGAAAACGCGTAAATTTTCTGGCGCTCTTGTTGTTCAGTGGCAGTGTGCGCAGCTTTTCCTCTATGATCTGCCATTCGTTTTTGGGAAACACAAACAGGCATCCATCCAATCCCTTCGTGACAATGAACTCGTCCCCCAACAAGTCCCTGAACTTCGACGGGATGATCAGTCTGCCTTTGGTGTCAATCGTATGATTGTATTCACCCATAAACATCATGCATCACCTCTTCCGGCTGCACGGTAGTGTTGCCGCGATATTTGGGATAATCCCTCCATTTTGCCACCACCAGATACCACAACACACCACTTTCTACCACTTGCCACCTATCATACAGTAGATTTGCACAAAATACAAGTACATTTTCAGATTAAGTTTTTACAATTTGGTTAACTTTTTCAGGGTACAAGATATAGTATGCAAAGAAAAAAGACCAACGCAAAATCTTGCGTCAGTCTCTCTTTTTTCATCTCGTTATTTGCAATTTCTGCCGTTTTCACAGCTCCATATACTGCTCGATCAACTCATCCACCACGCAGCTCTGCCCGTAAGCATCCTCCATCCCGGCTCCACTTTCGAGCAGTTTGTTGAGTTTTTCGCGTTCTTCCTCAATCCTTCTTTTCAGCTGTTCCTTTGGATTCATATTCTTTTGTCCCTTTCTTATGTTTTTCCCCTGCCGCCAGCAACGCCGCCGACGCTATGACAAGGATCCCTGACAAGATCTGCGAAACCGCAAGATCGGTTCCCGGCCAGAGAAGCTGATCGGTGCGCAACCCTTCGATCCAGAACCTCCCCAGCCCGTAGAGCAGAAGGTAGCTCAGAAAAACCATACCGTCAAATTTCTTCCTGATGTGAAATGTCAAAAACAGAAGCAGCAAAAGCACGCCCAGATTCCAGAGCGACTCATA
Organism: uncultured Lachnospiraceae bacterium; assembly: GCA_947591155.1. Taxonomy (GTDB): domain Bacteria; phylum Bacillota; class Clostridia; order Lachnospirales; family Lachnospiraceae; genus Choladousia. The sequence continues at coordinate 9,549 of CANQDA010000035.1, read as the reverse complement.
GAGAAACGTGGGATGTACCTGTATACAGCGGATTTCACCAAACGTCTGCTCATGCGCGCGCATCAGCTCCGTGATCTCACTCGCGCGCACGTCGCTTACGGGCAGCTGCATCGCGAACAGTCCGTCCGTGTAGTCGCCGAAAGCCTCGCGGTTGAAGAAGTTTCCCCAACGCCCCAGCATCTGTCCCCACACAAGCCCCAGCACCGCGGTGTCGAGCGCGCGCAGCGTCCCCATCCTGCGAATCCTCGTGAACACAATCACCGTGAGCACGCCGCCAATCACCCCGCCGTAGATCGCGAGACCGCCCTGCCGGAGGTTGATGATCTCGGACAGATGCCCCCTGTAATAATCCCAGGAGAACACGACATAGTAGATCCGCGCGCAGACCACCGAGATCACGATCGCCGTGAGCCCCAGATCAAAATAGTCGTCCGGATCCTGACCAGTCACCTTCGCCACCCGCATCGCGAGCAGCAGCCCTGTGACCATCGCGAGCGAGAGCACGATCCCATAACAGGCGATCTCAAAACCGCCGATGGAGATGGACTTGAGGACGTGCGGAAGGGTGATGCCGAGGTGTGGGAAGCGGATCATGAGAGGCTCCTTTCTGTTACATATATGCCGTGAACACGCGCACATACGTGCGCTGCACCATTCGCATTCCGCTTCGCTTCATGCTCATGATGCTCGCTCGCCAAATCCGCAGAGCATCATGCAAAGCATAGCTCTGCGCACTTGGCTCACTTTGTTCACACGTTAAACCTAAATAAAATCACATCCCCGTCCTGCACCACGTAGTCCTTTCCCTCGAGACGGACGAGCCCTTTCTCTTTCGCGGCGGCGGATGAGCCGCAGTCCAGAAGATCGCGATAGTTCACGACCTCTGCGCGGATGAAGCCCCGCTCGAAATCCGAATGGATCTTGCCGGCGGCCTGGGGAGCCTTCGTGCCTTTTTTGATCGTCCAGGCGCGCGTCTCCGTCTCCCCCGCGGTCAAATAGCTTAAGAGGCCGAGAAGCGAGTAGCTCGCCCTGATCAGTTTCTCCAATCCGGACTCTTTCAATCCAAGATCCTCGAGAAACATCTGCTTTTCATCGTCCTCAAGCTCCGCGATCTCCTGCTCGATCTGAGCGCAGATCACGAACACCTCGCTGCCAGACGACGCCGCATAGTCGCGCACCGCCTGCACATAGGAGCTCGATGCTCCGTCGTCCGCAAGATCGCCCTCCGCGACATTCGCAGCGAAGATCACCGGCTTTGCGGTCAGCAGATTGTACTCTGAAAGCCACGCCTCTTCCTCCTCGTCCGCAGGCTCGTAAGTGATCGCCAGTTTCTCGTCCTCCAGATGCGCCTTCAGCTTCTCCAACAGCTGGAGCTCCTTCGCCTGCGCCTTGTCGTTTCTGGCCGCGCGCGCCGTCTTCGAGATGCGGCGCTCCAGAATCTCAAGGTCCGAAAAGATCAGTTCCAGATTGATCGTCTCAATATCGCGAACCGGATCGACCGAACCGTCCACGTGAACCACATTGGAATCCTCAAAGCAGCGCACCACATGCACGATCGCGTCCACTTCCCGGATGTTCGCGAGAAACTGGTTTCCCAATCCTTCGCCCTTCGACGCACCTTTTACAAGACCGGCGATATCCACAAATTCAATCACTGCCGGCGTGGTCTTCGCCGAATGGTACAGATCGGTCAGCAACTGCAGTCTCTCATCCGGCACCGCGACTACGCCCACGTTGGGATCGATCGTACAGAAAGGATAATTCGCCGATTCGGCACCCGCCTTTGTCAGCGAATTGAACAGTGTGCTCTTCCCCACGTTCGGCAGTCCTACAATTCCAAGTTTCATAGTTTTCTCTCCATTCCTCTCACAATTCTTCCGCTTTTTCCGTTTTTCACCATTTCTTCCAAGCAAGTCACAGTTTAACACATAAAGCGACAAGAAACAATAGCTTCCGCCGGAAACCGCTCGACATAATTCTCCATTTTCATGTCCCGAAAGCGTGTGAAACCGCCACAGTATTCTGTGACGGCCCCCTGTTTTTGCTGATAATCCGATGTTTTCTCTTCACTCTTTGTCGCTTCCGAAATACGAATTATGTCGAAAAATTATTCAATAGCGCTTTCTCTCTCCGAGTTCACGCTCCAGAAGCACATAGCTCTCATATCTCTGGCGCGCGATCCTGCCCTTTGCCAGCGCCGCCTTCACGGCGCAGTCCGGCTCGCTTATATGCATGCATCCCTGAAAACGGCAGTCCGGGGCATAAGGCGCAAACTCGTCGAAGGAATCCCTCAGCGCCTCCCTCTCCATGTCAGGCAGATACAGAGAACTGAAGCCCGGCGTGTCCAGGAAATAGGTATCCCTGCGCAGCACGATCAACTCTGTATGCCTCGTCGTGTGTCTGCCCCGGTCGATCTTGCGGCTGACCTCCCCGACCTCCATCTGCACAGAGGACTGCAGGGCGTTCGTCAGCGACGACTTCCCTACGCCGGACGGTCCCGCAACCACAGTCGTCCGTTTCTCCAGGAGGCTCTGCACCTCTTCGATGCCCTCGCCGCGCGCCACGCACAGAAACCGCAGCTCGCTGCCGCAGTCCCGGTAGATCTCCGCAAGCTCCCTCTGTTCCTCCTCCGTCGTCAGATCTGTCTTGTTGAAACAGATGACGACCGGGATTTCCTGACGCCGCATCATGATAAGAAAACGGTCCAACAGACCCAGGTTCGGCTTCGGACTTGCCACCGCAAAGACTACAAGTGCCTGATCCACGTTCGCCGCCGCAGGGCGGATCAGCGCGTTCTTTCTCGGAAGCAGGCGGTCGACGTTTCCCGTCCGCTCCTTCGCGTCGATTATCGATATCTCAACATTGTCTCCGACCAGCGGCTTTTTCCTGTCCTTGCGGAAGATTCCTTTCGCCCTGCACTCATACAGCGCTCCGTCCTCCGCGTGCACATAGTAAAAACCGCCGATCCCTTTTATGATCTTTCCCCGCATCATTCCACCTGATAAAACGCAATGCCCGGATATTCGATCTTGCTCGTAGATTCCCCTGTCGCCGGATCAAGCAGATAGACATACGCCGTCCCGGTCCCGACACCCGCGGCTCCGTCTGTCTGCAGCCTGTACGGGAAGGTCGCCGCCCCTTCAAACACAGTCTTCTCACCGACGCCATCCTGCAGAAGTGTGATCCGCACCTGCTGGCCTGTGTACCCGACCGGCGTCTCCAGAGACGCGTCGCAGCGCCAGCTGCCCGTCGCGTTCGCAGTTCCTGTCGTTCCTCCGCCGTTGTCCAGGATCTCAATGTTGCCGTCTCCGCCCTGTGCGTCCGGTCCGGTGCTGATATAGAGCGTCACAGTCGAACCGCGCGCGATCTGCTGATTGGCCGGCGGGTCCATACGGATGACAAGACCTTCCCCGACCTCGTTGCTCGCCTCGTACTTATAATCCGCGATCAGCTCCTGCATCTCGAGCGCCTCGTTCGCGCGCTCCACCGTATATCCGGCCAGATCCCAGGGAGTCACGTAGCTTACCTCTTCCTCTTCGCCCTGGCTGACAAAGATCGTCACCTTGTCGCCCGGCTTCAGCTTCGTCCCGGCCATCGGCTCGGTCGTGATCACATGTCCATCCTCGATCGTATCGCTGTGTCGCGATGTGTCGACCTCACAGCTAAGTCCCTGCGCCACCAGAAACGCCTGCGCCTGGCTCTGCTCCTGATTCGTCAGATCCGGGAGCTCGATCTCCTGCGCCTCCTGCACAACCTTGTACTCAACGACAGATCCCTTCTCGACCATCTGTCCCTGTTCCGGGGTCTGGTCGCAGACCTCGCCCGCCTTGTACTCGGCGGACTCCGCCTCCCCGGTCTTTTTCCCGGTCAGACCGTAGTTCCCGAGAAGCCTGAGCGCGTCGTCCTCCGTCCTGCCAAGAAGCTCCGGCACGGAAACCTTCTGTATGCCCTCCGTCTCGGTGGACGCTTCCGTCGTTTTCTCAGTCTCTTTTCGATTTCTCCCAAAGTGGAACACTCCGACTGCATTTGCCAAAAGCACAAGGAACACGCAGCCGATGATCACCGCGACGATGATGCCGCCGATCGTCACGGCGCGCTCGAGCTTCGGATTCAATCCTACTTCCTCCTCGTCCTCCTTCACGCGCGGCGGACGAGGCACAAAGCTCTCATCAAGCCGGTAATTTCCGTCATGTATCGCGTAGTCATCCGGATTCTCGTAAGCGTCAAAATACGGATCGTACTGCTGCTGATCCTCCTCCATCGCTTCGCTTTCCACGAGAGACTCCCACTGACCCTCGCGGCTCTGTCCCGGCTGAACCTCCTGGTAAGTACTCTTCTGATAGTAGCTGCCCGGTTGGTACGCGCGATTCTGTGTGGGCCCGGTCTCCTGCAGATGCAGTCCAGCCGCCGCGCCGACGTCCAGAGACTCATCGTACTCCGGCATTGTCTTCGATTCCGCGTTGATCTGCCCGAGCTCGTCTTTGGATAAGACACGGGTCTTCGCCATCGTGTCCACTGCCGTCCTCGTCACAAAATCTCCGTCCGGATTCACGAGCGATTCGCGCAGATCCCGGATCAGCTCCGTCATATTCGCGTAGCGTCTGTCCGGACTTTTCTGCGTACACTTGAGCACAATCTGGTTCGTGCTGTACGGAATCTCCGGGACAAGCTCCTTCGGCCCGCGCACCTCCTCCTGAAGATGCCGGATCGCCACAGCCACCGCCGTATCCCCGTCGAAGGGCACCTCGCCGGTGAGCATTTCATAGATCGTGATGCCCAGCGAATAGATATCGCTCTTCTCATCGCTATAGCCGCCGCGCGACTGCTCCGGGGAGCTGTAGTGCACGGAGCCCATCACGCCGGAATTGACCGTGTTGGTCGTCGCCGCACGCGCGATACCGAAATCTGCTACCTTGACCTTTCCGTCCGTCGAAATAATGATATTCTGCGGCTTCACATCGCGGTGAATGATACCGTTGTTGTGCGCCGCCTCAAGTCCCGCAGAGATCTGCAAGGCGATACTGGTCGCCTCGCGCACGGAGAGTCGTCCCTTGTTCTTGATGTACTCCTTGAGCGTAATGCCCTCAACGAGTTCCATCACAATATAATAGATACCGGCTTCCTCGCCGACATCGTACACGTTCACGATGTTCGCGTGCGCGAGTCCCGCCGCGGACTGAGCTTCCACACGGAATTTGGAGATAAACACCTTGTCGTCCCGGAATTCCTGCTTGAGCACCTTGACAGCGACGAAACGGTTCAGCTTGTGATCCTTCGCCTTGTACACGTCAGCCATCCCGCCGGAGCCGATTCGCGATATTATCTCATATCTGTTTTGTATAAACATTCCGACTTTCAGCATAGCTTTTCCCCTGTCATCCGTTAAAATTCAGCGAGAACCACTGAAATGTTGTCTTTTCCTCCGTTTTTGTTCGCCTCGTTGACCAGGTGCTTTGCCATCTCTTCCAGCGAACCGCTTTTCTTTACAATACGGAAAATGTCATCATCCTCCACCATATTCGTAAGGCCGTCGGAGCAGAGCAGAACTATGTCTCCCTTCTCCAGCTTCACATCGAAGAAATCAATCTTGACCGGCGCGCGCACGCCTACCGCCCGGGTGATGATGTTGCGGTCCGGATGGCTCCGCGCGTCCTTTCTCTGAAGCTCCCCGACCCGGATCATCTCCTCTACCAGCGAGTGGTCCGTGGTGATCTGCTCGATTTCCTGATCGATCAGGTAGAGCCTGCTGTCCCCGACGTTCGCGACGTAGAGATATCCATCCTTCATCGTGGCTGCCACCACCGTCGTCCCCATACCTTCCATTGAACGATCCTCCCGCGCCTTCTCCATCACAAAATCATTCGCCTGATGGATCGCCGAACTGAGCAGCGGGATCGGCCGCTTCTCCTCCGCTTTCTCTATATAGTCAACCATCGTCTCAACCGTATAGCGCGACGCAAAATCCCCGGCATTGTGACCGCCCATGCCGTCTGCCACGATGAGCAGATTCGCAAGGGCGCCGACCGGCTGGTCAGAGGCATAGATGAAATCCTGATTGGACGTCCGTCTTCTGCCAATGTCTGTGATGCTATACGTCTTCATAGCTGTTCTTTCCTTTCTTGTTCAATAAAACCTTTCCTGAGCTGCCCGCACGCTCCCGCGATATCGCGGCCCATCTCTCTTCTTATGGTAACATTTATTCGATTTTTTTCAAGTTTATTTTTAAAATCCTGTACGATAGCAAGCTTCGGCTGAACGTAATCGCGCTCCTCGATCGGGTTGACCGGGATCAGATTGACGTGACAGTTCAGTCCGGAAAGCAAAGCCGAGAGTTCCCGCGCGTCCTGATCTGTATCGTTCACGCCGCCCACCAGACTGTACTCGAAGGTGATCCGGCGCCCCGTGCGCTCAAAGTAGTAACGACAGGCGTCGAGCACATCCGCAAGTTCGTATTTGTAAGCGACCGGCATGAGCCGTTTCCGCTTCTCCTGATTCGAGGCGTGCAGCGAGAGCGCCAGCGTGATCTGAAGCTCCTCCTCTGCCAGAGCGCGGATCTTCTCGACGATCCCGCAGGTCGAGACCGTAATATTTCTCTGGCTGATGTGCAGTCCGTGCGCGTCAGTCAGCAACCCCAGAAAGCGCAACAGATTTTCATAGTTATCCAACGGCTCGCCCGTCCCCATGACGACGACGTTCGACACGCGCTCCCCTGAGATCTTCTGAATCTGATAAATCTGATCCAGCATCTCGGACGAGCGCAGATTGCGCGTCAGACCGCCGATCGTGGATGCGCAGAAGCGGCAGCCCATGCGGCAGCCGACCTGAGAGGAAATACAGACCGAATTCCCGTGATGATAGCGCATCAGCACGCTCTCGATCACGTTCCCGTCGCCGAGGCGGAACAGATACTTCTCCGTCCCGTCAATGGCGGAGATCTTTCGGTCCGCAAGCTCGAGATGCGTATAATCGTATGCCTCGCCGAGCCGTTCTCGCAGCTCCTTCGGCAGATTCGTCATCTCGTCAAAACCGTCCGCCAGCTTCTCGTGCATCCACTGATACAGCTGCTTCGCCCGAAACGGCTTCTCGCCCAGAGCCGTTATCGCGTCAGTCAATTCTTCCAAAGTGAGCGACTTCAGATCCGGCATCCCGGCTCCCTCTGTCCTGCCTGCGCGTTCCATTTCCCGTTTCTCCACTTTTTCTCCATACTCCCCCACGCCGCATTACAGCCCTTCTATTCTTCTTCATCTAAATAGAAATCCTCGTCCGGCCCTTCCTCCGGGTCCAGATAATAATCTATATCCTGCGGTTCGCTCACCCGGCGCAGCCTCGCGATGAAAAAGCCGTCCGAGCGGTGCACGCCCGGAAGAAGCTGGATATAACCGCCCTCCGTCGTTTTGCCTCTGAGCTGTTCGCAGATGTACGGGTCGATGCTCTCAAGGCGGAAGGGATAGTTCTCCAGAAACCATTTGATGTTGTACTGATTCTCGTCCGCGCCGATCGTGCAGGTGCTGAAGATCAGCACGCCGTCCGGCTTCACGTACTCCTGAACAACGGAGAGGATCTGCCTCTGGAGGCGGATGATGTCCTGCTGCTGTTTCTCTGACATTTTGTATTTGATGTCCTGCTTTTTGCTGATCACGCCCAGACCGGAACACGGCAGGTCGGCCAGCACGATATCCGCCTTCTGCACGGAATCCGGGTCGCGCACGGTCGCGTCCTTTAAAACCGCGCGAATGTTGATGGCGCCGATGCGCTCGATGTTCTCCTGCATCAGACCCACCTTGTACTCCGATACATCCCGCGCCTCGACATACCCGCTTCCCATCAGCTTGTCCGCGATGTGCAGACTCTTCCCGCCCGGGGAAGCGCAGACGTCAAAGCAGGTATCGCCCCAGTTCGGGGCAGCAATTTCCGCCACCAGCATCGAGCTGATATCCTGTACCTGGATCCATCCCTTCTTAAACGCGGAGACAGCCTTGATGTAGTTGTAATCGGATATCTCGAGGGCATAGTCGAGATACGGATGCTGCCGCACCGTGATCCCCTGATCCTCAAGCTCCGCGATGATCTCCTCCTTCGAGGCACGCGACAGATTGCAGCGCACCACCGTCGGTTTCTCCATGTGAGTATCCCGGCAGAGCTTTTCCGTCGTCTCATAACCGAACTGCGCCACCCATTTGCTCAGCATCCAGATCGGGAACGAGTATTTCACCGACAGATAATGCAGCGGCTCCGCCTTCGGATCCGGGTAACGAACCTGATTCAGCCGCCGCGCCGTGTTGCGCAGGACGCCGTTGACAAAACCCTTGAGATTGTAAAAGCCCCGGCGCGACGCCAGCTTCACCGCCTCGTTGCACACGGCGGCGTCCGGCACACTGTCCATATATTTCATCTGATAGATCGACATCCGCAGCAGATTGCGGATCAGCGGCTTCATATTGTAGACCGGGACGTTGGAAAACTGCTCGATGATATAGTCCATCTGCATCATGTGCTCCAACGTCCCCTCGACGGTCCTGGAGATGAACGCCCTGTCCCGCTTCTCGAGATACTGATACTTCTCCAGCGCCTCGCGGAGCACGACGTGGCTGTACGCCTCCTCCTCCGTGATCTCCATCAGGATGCCAAGCGCGATCTCGCGCAGATTCACCTGGTTCGACATAGGTTTCTCCCCTTCTCACTGCCGCATCCCCTCAGATACGGCATCTCCTTCGTTCCTTATCCTCCCTGTGCCGGTCGTTCAGTCCCGATCTCTTCCGCGCGCCAAAATAACAAGACGCAGAAGCTGAAGTATCGACGCCGCAAGGCTCGCCACATACGTCATGGCCGCCGCCCCGAGCACCTTCTTCCCAATTGAGAGTTCGCTGTCCCCCAGAACATGTCCGTTCTCGAGGATCTTCAGTGCGCGCGACGACGCGTTGAACTCCACCGGAAGCGTCACGAGCTGAAAGAGCACCGCCAGCGAAAACAGGATGATGCCTGCCGTCAGCAGCGGACGCATCGAAAAGATCAGTCCCGCGAAAAAAACCGGCCACGCCAGCGTTGAGCCGAAATTCGCCGCGGGCACCAGCGTGCTGCGCAGCACCAACGGCCCGTAACCCTTCTGATGCTGTACCGCGTGCCCGCACTCGTGCGCCGCCACGCAGACCGCCGCGATCGAACTCGACGCGTAGGTGCTGTCCGAGAGCCTCAGCACCTTCGTGCGGGGATCATAGTGATCTGTCAGATTCCCGGAAATATGCTCGATACGCACATCGGTAATGCCGGACAGCTGCAGCACCTTCTGGGCCGCCATCGCCCCGGTCAGCCCGCAGGCCGCACGGACACGCGAATATTTCTTGAACGTACCGTTGACGTTCGCGGACGCGATCAGTGAGAGCGCGAGTCCCGCGAGAACCAGAAGATAGGTCCAGTCAAACATGTAGCGATAACCACCGTAACCGTACATAAAATCAACTCCTTACTGTCTGTTTTCTTTTTATTTCTTTTTATTTCTTTTTATTTCTTTTTATTTCTTTTTATTTCTTTTTATTTCTTTTTATTTCTTTT
>CANQDA010000034.1 GCA_947591155.1 uncultured Lachnospiraceae bacterium | reverse complement strand
TCGCCCGCGCCGAAGTCCCTGCCGACCAGCGTCTTATCCGTCTCTACGCGCGTCTTCCCGCTCGCTTCGTACGTGTTCGTGAAAGTGAACGAAAACGCATCGTTCACATCTTTCCATGCTGCCTCCGGATTCTCGTCCTTTACACGATACTTTTTCGTAGCGCTTAACGTGCCATTCTCATTCTGAGTTACCTTAACCCATACTTCATATACAGTATCGTCGTAAGATACACCACCTTTATTCTCTGCATGTTGCTCAGAAATCTCATAGAAGTAATCTTTGGCCTCAGTGTATGTGATTTCACCAAAAGGTACGGCTCCATCATTTTGCGAAACGGTAACTGTCGCCGATTCTGGCATCGGAGCCCCGTCCTTAGCCGTCAATACGACTGTAAACGGTTCATCCGCGTTACCATTCGTGAATGTCTTGCTTACAGCAAACCTCGCTTTTGCATCAACATTCTTATTGTTCGTGAACTTCGCCACGTTGCCGTCTTCGCCTTCAACCCTCGTGTTGCCATCTGGAGTCACAAACACATGAATTTCATTACCGCTAGTTAAAGTGGTTCCTTTTTCGCCTTCGCGTTCTTTTACAACATACCTGCCTGCTTCCAGTTCGGAAACTGTTGCCGTGTCGGACTTACCATCTTCAATAGTTACCGTTGCCGTTGCCACAGCTTCAGAAAGATCATCTTCCTTATATATATCAAAAGTATACGATCCGTCAACGATCGTATCCTTTGCCCCATCCGGCAAAGGTTTATTGTTGACCGTTACGCTCTTGTCAATAAAGAGGCTACCTTTTTTCTCCTTCGTATTTACAAATGTGAACGCGAATGCCTCATCTGCCGACAGCCACTCGTCGCCCTCCTTATTGCAATAGGAAACATCAGCCACCCATTCGCCCGTTGTCTCGTCTTTGCGCACAGAGACCTTTACATTATAGACATTCTCGTCATATTTGATGCCTTTTTCCTTTGGATTCGGAATCTTCTCCTGAATTGTATATTCATATTCTTTTTGCTCCGGCGGATAGGCAATCTCACCAAATGACTTGGGAGCATCCGCTGCACTCACTTGAATATCACAAGTTTTTCCTGTTACATCCTCAGGCATTGGCGCATCACCCTGCGCCGTCAAAGTGAAAGTGAACATCTTGTTCTGAGCCGCAGCGTCATCGTATTCTTTCTCGACCTTAAACTCAGTCTTGACATCCTTAATGTTGTTAAATAGAACAGCTTCCTTGTCGTTTCCAACAAGAGTCAACTTACCATCGTCAATGCTACCATCATCCTGAATCAAATCTTCCTTTTTTATGCCCGGATTCAGCTTGTAATAGGTTGACTTCTCATCATATTTGGTCTCCGGCGTGGTGCCAGTTGCACCTTCTTTGCTCGTAACTTCAACCTTCACTACATAAATTACATCCGAAAGAGTGTAATCACCTTTCTCCTGCGTTGAATCCTCAGAAACCAGATACCAGTATGTTCCCTCACTGCCTTCGCCATAGGTGATTTCCTTGTTAAAGACAATGCTCGCTCCGTCATTCGTTGTCCTATCAATCTCTTTCCATTTCCATTGCTCTTCTTCTTTAACAAGCTCTTCTAATAAGAAAGTAAACTTCTCCTCCGAATTCGGCGTACCACCGTTTACAGTCTTCTTGGCAGTAAATCCCTTCGTGACCGGCTTGATCAAGCTGCCGTTATACGGCCATATATGACTCTCTGTGCCAGTGCAATTAAGTTCATTAACAACCCAGCAGCCATTCGCATCACCACAAGAAAATGATAACGTTGCGCTTGGCGCAACTACATGACCAATATGATGCTGTTGTGTATTTAAATCCTCAACTGTATCTGCATTAGGAAGCAAAAATGTCACGCCAAAACCCTTGCCAACTTCAATAGTTTTACCGTCCGTAACAGCAGATAAATCATTCTTCCCTCTAAATGTGATTGGAGGCAGTTTAATATCTCCATCTGCGTCACATATAATATTAATATTTCCCCCATTTACTGCATCATTTATATCAACATCTATACAAATTACATTTATTCCATCAAAAGAATCAAATTTATAAGAATAACCCGGCTCAAGCAACAAAACACCTTCAAAAAATCCAAAGGAATATAATCCCTTGTCCTCATCGCCATATGTTAAATATCTATAATGATTTCCAACATCTCCATTTTTCCCTGGCTTAACCTCAATATTCTCAGGGCTATCTACATACCCTTTCATTTCAGCTTCTATATCTTGGAACGCAGTGGTAAAATCAATCCAGTTTGTTGATTCATCGTTCTGAATTTGTACTTTCCATAATTTATAATTTTCCGCCGAAACCTCAGACCGGTATTTCTCAATTACAAGATTATTTCCACCTATATAACTAAATTTATCCACTATTGAATCTGAATTTTCCAAATAGCTTTTTACTTTGTGAGCATATGAGGTATCCCCTTTTTGATCCAAACCAATACCACTAAATGAAGCGGACCCTCCTACCGCAACAGGTCCAACCGTATGCCCTGCATGTGCATCTCCTTTTACAAACATGTTGTAATTATTTAAGACGTAATACAAAGAATAACTTCCACCTTCTTTAAGGTAAGTGGAATCACCCAAAAGCTCAATATTATAGGCTGTTCCGCCTTCCCCTACGGGCCAATATCCAACAACCGAAAAGCTATCTGTTTTAAATTCGACAGCCTGCACATCGCCAGCAGCGTTCGTCTGCACATCTTCCGTGACATTCTCAACCTGCACATCGTCTCCGTCTTCCTTGATATGGACGACCGTACAAGTATCTTCTACGTCTGCTTCCTGATCCATGACGTAAAGATTTTCTTCGCCTTCGATAACCTCTGGCATATCTGCCGCAACAGTTACTTTATTCACAATGCTAACCGATACCTGGGAATCATCCGGTTCGATCTCTTCTCCATTACATACGAAATGCATGTCGTATAAAACTAGGCCTGCTAGCATCTGCTCTGCAATAATCTCTTTGTCCGCATCCGGAATCTCCGCATCCATCTCGGCCATCAACTGCTCCGCGATGATCGCCTTGTACTCGTCGAACTCTTCCGGCGTCAGGTCCTCCACAACGAACTCTGCTCCCGCCGGAACCGCCGCCGGGTCTGTGAGCGTCGCTGTCACGACCTTCTCGTCATCTTCATATGTAAATACCGTCTGCTCATTCGCGCCTTCCGACTCGCTCTCGCTCTCGGTCTCTTCCTCGAACAGCTCCGCCGCCGTCAGCCCTTCGGACTCGCTCTCGGATTCGATCTCTGTCTCGAGCTCGCTCTCAAGCTCCGTCTCGCTCTGCGCTTCGCTTGTCAGCTCGGTCTCGGCCGCGCTTTCAGGCTCCTGCGCCTCGGTCTGAGCGACAGCCTCCGTCGCAGGCTCGGTCTCCGTCTGCGGAGCTTCCGTCTGCTTCTTGCCGCCCGTGACGCCGCCGATGACCGCTGCCATAGACGTCATTCCCTGGGAATTGACGAGCATAGCGAGCGCCAACAGCATTGCCAGCAATCTGCTTAAACGATTTGTCTTCTTCATGATGTTCCCCTTTCTGAGTTGTTTTGGCTTCATGAAACGGCCTTTCCGGCCTTGAATCTGTTGTCGGGTTCCTGTATCTTTCCTGTTTCCGTGATGTCTGTTTCCGATCTATATCTATTTCGTCTGGTCCGGAGCCTGCTCCGGTTGCATCGTGTCATTCGTCCGAACCCCCTGTATCTCCGGCGTCTGGACTGATCATGTCCCCTGGGCTTGCGCCTTTCCATTCGGCGGGCAGATCGCCCGGTCCGGTCTCGGCGCGCTTGTCGGGAGCCTCCTCTTCACCTACCGCAGAGTCGATCAGGCGCAGCATCTCGATCACGCTTCGAAAGCTCTGCTTGCTGTCCCCCTGAATCCACTTCAACTGACCCTGCCAGCTGTGGTCCTGTGTGTCGTTTACTTCCAGTATAAACATCTGTTTTTTCACGAATAGTTCTCCTCCTCAAATTCCGCATTTATAATTTCGCTGAAACTGTCTTTTTTGCAGTTTTGCCACTGTACGCAATTATCAGCAAAATTATACAACACGCCGGTCACATTTTGGTAACAAAAACGTGTTTCTGCATGAAATTTATGGAATTTTTTTCGGATTTTTTCGTTTTTCTCCTCTCATGTGTCCGGATACCGCTTTTCAGATCTCCGGGCAACGGATTTTTATTTGCCAACTTTTAAGATGCTAACTTTTGCGTTTGATTTCTGTTTTCCTATCCGATGGGAGTCTTCAGGATTAGATTTCCCGTCTCACGATTTTGCTTTATTGCTCTTTCTTGCCTTTCTTGCCTCTTGTTCGTCTTCCTTCTCTTTCCCGGCTCCCTGTTCTCTTGCTCGTCTTTCTCCTCTTTCCCGGCCTTCTTATCCTTCTCTGTGTAGGCTCTGCCTCGTGTTTCATCCTGCCCTTCTGTTAAAAAGAGGGGTTACTTTTCCGTAACCCCTGAGTGATCTCTTCTTTGCTTTTCTTAGATCCCGAAGCTCACGGAGCTCATGTTGCTGCCTGCCTCTGTCTGTGCTGTCACGTCCGTCGCGCCGTTCTCATCGATCTTCAGGATATTCTGTACATCCGCCGTGCCGATCTGAACTGTCTTGAACTGGATCTGGATCATTGCTGTGTCTGTCTCGACCTCTTCGCCGTCCACCGTGAAGGTCACATCGTAGAAGCTGTACTGCGCTTCGTCGTCCGCCTCGGTGCTCTGTGCTGCGATCTGCTTCGCTGCTTCGTATTCCTCGCTGCCTGCCTCGAGCTTTCTTACCTGGAGCTCTGCGTTCTCCGGAAGCTCAGCCTGCGCTGTGATGATCACTTCGTCGTTCTCGAAGAAGAACTCTCTCGCCGCCGCCTCGGTCTCAACTGCCTCGGTCTCGTTGATCTGCTCCTCGGCTTCCGCCGCTGCCTCTGCCGGAACCTCTGCCGTCGCGATCGTCTCGAATCCAATTACTTCGATCTCAACGCCCTGTACTTCCGGAACTGCCGTCTCTTCCCCTGCCTCGAAGGACTCCTCCACGATGATGTCGTCTGCTTCTTCCGCCATCGCCGGTGCGCTTACCATGCAGGCTGCTGCGATCGCCGCGAGTACCATTTTTTTCATGTTCGCCTTCATCATTGTGTTGTCCTCCCTCTTACTTGCTATCTATGTTCGAAATCGTTTTCGTTCTTTGTGATTTGAGTATAACATGCGAACTCTTTCGCAAATTGTTTCGTCAAGCGTTTTTTATGATTTTTTTGCTCGGGTGGAGAAATTTTTTGAAAGGACAGGATGGGTGCGGCTTTTCCGGGCAAAGTGAAAGCCGCCCAACCCTGCGTACACAGGGCCGAGCGGCCGCATATTTATCGTTTCTCGCTTTTGTGATCGATCACACAGTCGCTGCATTTCTGCTGCGGTATCCCGTACTTTCCCATTGTATCCCATACTCCTTCATCAACTGTTCCTGATATTCGGGATCCTTCACAGCACGCCTCAGATCATCCAGACGTCCATCGTTAAGAAGAAGTTCGTTAAGGCGGTTGACGAGTTCCTTTCCTTCTTGTCGCCCTTCTTGTCGTCCTTCTTCCCGGCCTGCTCTTCTTCCATCGCCGCGTGCGCTTGCCATATCACGCTCGTACATCTCCCGCCCTTCACACTGCAGGCGGATTTTTTCATCTTCGGTAAGGATGTGCAGATGCTCAGATGCTTCCTGAATAAAATTATTTTTCTCTGCCAGCATTTTGACCTCCTCCCATGTGGTGGCTCGGAACAGTTGCGCCCAGGTATAAATCTCAGAGGAGCGCCCCTCTCCCGAAACATTGTCCAACTGACTTAAGTTTAGCACACGGAGTGAAAAATTGCCAGTGAAAACATGTATCTTTTCCGGGTCTTCTATATCCGCTAGCTCGTATTTGCTGTAAAACTTGTCCACCTCCGGGAACGGAGATTTATTCAGGATGCCGATATGTACGGATGGAAGCGCATCGCTGTAATCTTGCCCGCGCTTGATGCTGCAATAAAGGCGGCAAAGATAAAACAGCGCACGATCAGGCCAGGCCGCGTAAGGATACATCTGCATCTCGAGATTGATCAGACGATCATTGTTCATGCAAACGCGAACATCCATGACGCAGGTCTTCTGATCGATGGCCTCGCCCAGAATGATCGGATTAAGAATCTCACAGGAATAGATTTCCTCGTAGGGAACATCTAAAAGAGCTGCAAGAAGATGACGCAGAGTGTTATTGCTGCTCTGCATCAGCGCACGAAACATATAGTCGTTCGTGAGTGGATAGTCGAGCGGTCCGCTCATGCTCTCCAAAAAAGTAATGCTTTTCTTTTGATCCATAAAAATAACTCCTTTCTGATACAATTACCATTCGCAGAATTTGCGATTCATACGTTTTTCATACAGAAATTCGTATTTTCATCATTTGTAGAAAGAAGTAATAAAGTTGATCTTATTCGTATGGGAGTACCGGCAGAACTGCCTGTGATTTCCAGACGCAAAAAATATATCATATTTCAAAATGAATGTCAATAGCAAAAAGTGATTATATGGACGAGTATCCCCTCAGTCCTCCCACGGACGGATGCGGTAGCTCACGCCCAACTGCTCGCAGATCGCGCGGCACTGCTCCTCTTCCTGCGCGGTCAACGTCGTCGCCACAGTCGTCATCACGACATGCGGCACGTACTTTACGCACTCCCGCGCGAAGTCGAGCATCGCGTCGAACGACTGCTCCCCGAACTTCGGGCGCACGAGCTCATAATATTTCTCCCGATCCGGCGTGTTGAGGCTGATCGAGACCGTGTCGATGAGCCCATCAAAGAGCGGGGCGATGTCCTTCCCATTCACGAGATTGCCAAGGCCGTTCGTGTTGATGCGGATCGGTTTTCCATAGCGCTCCTTCACGAAGCGCGCAGTCTGAAGCAGCACATCCAGCGCCTCGGTCGGCTCCCCGAAACCGCAGAAGACCACTTCCCCGTATTTGACCATATCGAACTTTTCAAACTCCGCCAACACCTCATCAAGCGTCGGCGTATGCTCCAGCCACAACGGCCCAGACTCCTCCATGCTCTCGCGCGTCTGCCGCAGACAGAATGTGCACGCGCACGGGCATTTGTTCGTCAGGTTCACGTAGAGGTTGTCATGCACCTCATATAAGATCGTCATTGCGGTGTGTTTCATGGTATCGCACTCCTTTTCTGTTGTCCGGTATCTCAGGCCGAGACTGCGCACATTTCATCATCCCATCCGATGCTGCTCATTTTGCAGCGCTATGGAGACCATTGCGCCCGCTACCCTTTATGGTTTCTCCAAATACCGTTTGAGCTCCTGCACCAGTTCATATACGGTTGTCCCGGGATCATATTCTGACGGCTTGTCAAAGCTATTCCGAAATCCTGCCATTCTGCGTTTCGCATTTTTTATCGCAGTATTCACTCCATCAAAAGAATCAACCATGTTGTAAATGTCTGCATAATTCTTCTGATATTTACCGTTTCCAAAATGATATCTTCGAAATATCTCATCCAGTTTTTCATTCCAGTCCTCTCTGTGAAGTGCAGAATCACTGTAATAAAAGTGCAGATATAACCAGTACTCGAACGACTGGTTGCTCCATGCTATCTTGTAGCCCTTCTCTATACCATCCGCTATAGCCCGGTCGAAATCCTCAAAATCATCTTTGTCAAAGACCACCCAGATATTCTGGTATATGACTCCGGCCTTTTTTACGATTCGTTCTGTGAGTTCTATCAATTTCTCAGTGTAGCTTCCTTCCCCATGTATCTCTATCATCGGCGCGGCAATAACATCTACCCTTCCGCCGATTTTATCCTTGATCTGTTTCTCTATCCCCTTGAAATAAAGCGGCTCTGTCCGTTCTCCCTCCGTCACGATCAAATATGAATTCGCCCTGGGAGTTTTGTATTCATGTCTTCTTTGCTCTCGTTCCTTTCTGCGTTTTTTGAACAGATCGTCCGAACCCACTTATTCGCCTTCTTTCATTACAAATTCCCGAAGATACGGAATACCGCCGTACACTCCCGCCAGATAGTCTTTCTCAAACGACGCGTCTGACCTGACCTTGAAATCTGAAAGCGCAGACACTTCCGAATATCCGAACTCATCCTTCTGAACAAACCAGATCTGGTCTCTCCTGAAAAATTTCTTATCCATCAATGTCGTATCATGCGTCGTGTAAATCAACTGTGCTGTGGAATCCTCGTTGTAAAATAAATCAATGATGAACTTCAACAGCAACGGATGCAATTTAATATTCAACTCATCAACCAAAATCAGTCTGTTTCCCTGAATCGCTTTCCTCACATAAATATAAAGCAGAATACTTTTTAGAGTTCCTTCGGACTCGTTATATAGATTTAACGGATATTCCTCTCCATCCCGTCCTTTATGAAATGTGACAAATCTGATTTCTTTCTCATTATCATCATAATCGATATCCTTAATTCCAGTATCAATCGCCGCCAGAAACTCCAACAGCTTTGGCTTATCATGATCCACCAACCCGGGCAAATATCTTTCCAACATTCTTGCATCCTCACGAATACTTGCGGGAACAATTAGCGTAGACATAACAGAATCATAAAAATATCTGAAAATATCAGTTTGAAGTTTTAATTTATTAAAAAAGGAAAGCGCCAATGTCTCAACAGGAAGCTGTTCTTTATACACATCACATTCTTTTCTGACAATAGCGCCAAATTCGATTTTGTCTGTTGTCCTCTCAAAAATAACAACTGTTCGGTTTGTCTTCAAATTTTTTCTATATAGCCATTCAGTCACAATGCACTCTGCATTGTACTCAAATCCGTATTTGTACTCGTAATCTCCTGAAAATTCAACAACCTCAAATTCAGAGTTGCCTTTATGATCCTCAAAAGAAAACGGATCATAGTATTTCTCAATTGCCGCACTATACCCATCAGACATGTTATTAAATGACTCGGCAATAATCCTCAGAAAATATACCATAGCCGCACACAGGTTTGTCTTGCCGCTCGCATTCGCTCCGTAGATTGCCGCAACTCTGATATATTTCTCCTTTGTCCCGACGTCAATCAGGTTTCCCGGATGCTCCTTATACGCATTAATTGCCGTCATGTCAAACACAGTCTCATCCCGGAACGACAGGAAATTCTTCACCATAAACTGAATCAACATATCGCAAACCTCCTCCATATCAATATAATATACAGGTTTTTGATTTAATGTCAATATTTTTACGGTTTTTTCACAATTTTATTCATCTGGTTTTTGCTTTTGAAAATCTACACACTTTATCATGCGACATCGACTGCTTTTCTACTTCTTCCGCCTCAGCTCTGCGTCGATCTCCCTCAGCAGCTCCATCTCGCTTCGATACTCGTGCATACTCCCGTCCCCACCGAGTAACATACCCTGCCAGCCGGCCCGCCTGCGGCTCTCCACCAGAATGTCGAACGTGCCGTGGACCCCGCTCTGCGCCTCAATCTCATCGTCTGTGAGGAAGATCTCCGGCGCGGCGTAATGTCCCGCCCCGGCCGTCGTCCCTCGAAAGCTCCGCCTCTCCTGAAAGGTCTGCGGATAACCCCGCTTGTCAAAGAGCTTGTCGGCAAGCACGATCAGCTCCCCGATATCGCGAAAGCCGATTGGATCGGGGTTCATCTTGCTGTAAAATCTTCCCTGAAATTCATCCGCCGCGGCGCTGTCCACACAGACGCGGATGCTGTTTATCGGATATGTCCGGTCTTTTTTTGTCTCTTCCATATCGCTGTTCTCCTCGCTTTTCGTCAAATCGCCGCTCTTTGCTGCCTTCTTCTCCAGTTGCCCGCCCGGCCCTGTCTGCCCTGTCTATCTCTCTGTCTGCCCTGTCTGCCTGTCTGCTTCTCTGTCCTTCCCTCACATCCGGTCGTTATATCTCAGCTGTTCATTCGTTCATCTTCGCGAGCTTCGCCGCCTGATCCGCCGCGATGCAGCTGTCGATGATCTCCTGAATGTCGCCGTCCATGATCTTCTCCAGCTTGTAGAGCGTCAGGTTGATCCGATGATCGGTCACACGGCCCTGCGGGAAATTGTAAGTGCGGATCTTCTCGGAGCGGTCCCCAGTGCCCACCTGGCTCCTGCGCAGCTCCGCCTCCGCGTCGTGCGCCTTCTGCTGCTCGATGTCGTATAGCTTCGCCCGCAGCAGTGCGAACGCCTTCGCCTTGTTCTGAAGCTGCGATTTCTCGGTCTGGCTGTAAACGACGATCCCCGTCGGGTAATGCGTCAGCCTCACCGCCGAATCCGTCGTGTTGACGCACTGGCCGCCGTTGCCCGACGCACGCATAACGTCGATGCGGATATCTTTCTCGTCGATCACGACCTCAAACTCCTCCGCCTCCGGCATCACGGCGACCGTGATCGTCGACGTGTGGATCCTTCCGCCCGACTCTGTCTCCGGCACGCGCTGCACGCGATGCACGCCGGACTCATATTTGAGCTTCGAGTACGCGCCCTGACCCGTGATCATGAAACTGACGTATTTCATGCCGCCGATGCCGATCTCCTCGACGTCCATCGTCTCGACCTTCCACCTTTGGCTCTCCGCGTAATGCACGTACATGCGATAGATCTCGGCCGCGAACAGCGCCGCCTCGTCCCCGCCCGCGCCCGCGCGGATCTCCACGATAACGTTCTTCTCGTCGTTCGGATCCTTCGGCAACAGCAGGATCTTCAGCTTCTGCTCCAGCTCCTCGACCCTCTTCCGCGCCTGGGCAAGCTCTTCCTTGAGCATCTCGCGCATCTCCTCGTCAGACTCCTCGTCGAGCATCGCGAGGCTGTCGTCGATCGTCTCTTTGCATTTGCAGTACTCACGGTACGCGTCGACAATCGGCTGCAGGCTGCCCTGCTCCTTCATAAGCTTCTGAAACTTCGCCTGATCCGCGATCACCGCCGGATCGTTTAGCATGTTCAGGATCTCCTCGAAGCGCATCAGCAGGTCGTCTAATTTATCAAACATGGAAATTCCTCCCTGTCCTGTCTCCTATTTTCTCAAATATCCTTAAAACAATATTTACTCTTCTCATCCTGTATGGCGCCGCGTCATACCCCGACGTTTCAGCTGTGTCCGCACCATCTGCCGATGACAACACGATCATGTCCAGCCAGGTCCCGGATCACTTCAGTCTCCGCGAAACCGGCCTCCGCCATCAAAGCACACACCGCCTCCGCCTGATCGTAACCGATCTCGAAGAGCAGCCAACCGCCCTCTGTCAGATGCGCGGGACTCTGCCGAACGATCTCCCGGTAAAAACGCAGTCCGTCCTCCGAACCGTCGAGCGCCTGTATCGGCTCATGCAGCCGCACTTCCTCCGCCAGCTCCCCGATCACCGCCGTGCGGATATAGGGCGGATTCGAAACGATCATGTCATACCGCCCGGTCGTCTCGTCCGTCCTTATGGCTTTGCTCGTTTTCTCCATTCCATCAGATTCGGCTGTCCCGTCCATTCCGTCTGTTTTATTATCAATTCCACTTTTTACAGAATACTCATCTGTCTTAGCAGTATCAATCGCTTTGTCGATCCCGTTGAACAGATCGCTCTCAACAAAGTGCACCTGCGCGCCCAGCCGACGCGCGTTCTCCCGCGCGACCGTAAGAGCCTCCGGGGAAATATCCGAGGCGTCCACGCAGAGCATTCGATTCGCCGCCGCATGTTCCTGCAATTCTGCAGCCGTCGCGTCATCATTCGCACGCCGCGCATTCTCCAGCAGCTCTGCAGCCGTCTCAGCGTTATCCGTACGCCGCGCGCGCTTCCTGGCAATATACTCCGCTCCCAGCTTCACCAGACTCACCGCGATGCAGCCGGAACCGGTGCACAGATCGAGCACCCGCATACCCGGGCGCAGCCGTTTCAAGGCCTCCTCCACGAGCGTCTCCGTATCCTGTCTGGGGATCAGCACATGCTCATTCACCAGAAAAGGGAATCCCATAAACTCCTGCTCCCCGATCAGGTGCTGAAGGGGAATGCGGCGACCCCGCTGTTCCAACAATTCGCGGTAGCTCTGAATCAGGTCTTCCGCGACGCCGGACCGCATCGCAGGACTTGCTCCATCCGCAGGCTTAACTTCATCCGCAGAACAACTCCGCGCCTGAGGCTCCACAGCTTTCGCCGTCTGCAGAAAGCCGCAGACTTTTTCCAACGGCTCCTCCGCCCGCGCCAGATACCGCGCGCGATCAAGCCCCGTCACATGCTCCAGAAGCAGCCATGCGTCCATGGACGCGTCCGCAACGCCGCACTCTTTCAGATATTCTTCCCCGGACCGCAGTATCTCCCGCAAGCTCATCAATTTCTTCTGCTTGCCGGAACTCTGTTCGGATTTCTGTTCCAACTTCATACCTCGACTTTCACCCCGGAGTATTGTCAATCGGCGACTTTCCGAATCAGTCATCCATTCTCCTGCACACTCGACTTACTCTCGGCATCAGCCGGTTCTTCGTCCGATTCCACCTGCTCATCCAGATCCGTCTGCCCCGGTTTTTCTTCATCCGATCCGCTTTCCGCCTGCGCCTTCTCATCTATCTCATAGTGTGTCCCGAACTCCTCGTTTTCAAATTTCTTCCAGTCGAACACCGCCTCAACCGACGCGATCGCCACCTCGATCATCGAATCGTCCGGCTCCTTCGTCGTCATGTGCTGCAGCAGCATGCCCGGCTTACTCAGGATGTTGACGATCTTACTGTCGCTCGTCCCCGCCAGCCGGATGAACTCGTACGACACGCCCGCGATCAGCGGCAGCAGCGCCAGACGCAACACGACGCGCCAGAATCCCGCGTGTACATGGATCAACGCGAACAGTGGAATGCTCACCACCATGATGAACACGATACTCACAAACATTACGATAAACAGGAAGCTCGTGCCGCAGCGCTTGTGCTCGCGCGAGCTCGCCCGCACATTTTCCACGTTCAGCTCCAGCCCGTGCTCAATGCAGTTGATGCACTTGTGCTCCGCGCCGTGATACATGAAGTTGCGCTGGATGTCTTTCATCCGCGAGACCAGATATAAATATCCGAAGAAAATGATCAGCTTCACGATACCCTCCGCCACCAGGATCAACGTCTCGGACGCGATCACGCCCCGCAGGAAGCGCGACAGGAAATACGGCAGCAGAATGAAAAGCGCCACCGAGAACGCGAGTGAGATAACTACCGTCGCCGTCATCAGCGCGTCGTCCCCGGCCGAATCCGGATTCTCGACCTCCTTCTTCAGCTTCTCCTCGCATTTATCGAGCACCTTCTGCGCCTCGGCGTCCTTCCCTTTTGCCTTGAGCTTCTGCGCTTTGGCCTGCGCCTTTTCACGCGCCTTGCCCTCGCGCTCCTCTCTCTCCTCGTCGGTCTCTTCCGCGAAGAGCGACGCGGAGTACATCAGCGACTTCATGCCGAGCACCAGCGAATCGACAAAATTCACCACGCCGCGGATGATCGGCAGCTTCACAAACTTCTGATGCTTGAATTTCGAGCTCTTGCAGTCCTGCACGTCCACCACGATCTGTTTGTCCGGCGTCCGCACCGCCACCGCGTACTTGCCGCCGTTGCGCATCATGACGCCCTCGATCACCGCCTGTCCGCCTATCCCGGATGGTTTCATCGCAATTCCTCCTTCTCTACAGCTAAAAGCCCACGGATTGCTCCGCACGTCGTGCTCCCGCAATCCTACCCTGCATTCGCAAATCGCATCGCTCACTCCGTTCACGCTGCTTTTTTGCTCATGCGGGTTAGCGTCTCTCATGCAAAGACAGTCCGGCAAGTGAACTTGCCGCCTGGTCTACGTTCCACTTCGGTCGGCGCTGAACGTGCGCCACCGGCGCACAGCGCCTTTTGCATGGAGACCGGGCTTTATCACATAAATACAAACGGGACTGCCGCAAAACAGCCCGTGCCTCACGAGCTCTACTTGACGACAGTCCCGTATGATCTCTGAACTATTTGGATTCAATTCCGTACTTCTTATTGAATCGCTCGATACGGCCGCGGGCTGCTGCAGTCTTCTGCTGACCCGTGTAGAACGAGTGGCACTTGGAACAGATTTCCACGTGGATATCCTTCTTCGTGGAACCGGTCACAAACGTGTTGCCACAGTTGCATGTCACAGTTGCCTGATAATACTCCGGATGGATTCCTTCCTTCATGATTTTCACCTCTTCTTCTTTGATCGTGAACTGCGGCCCGGCTCATCTGCGGCCCATCCGCCGCATGTCTTCCTGACTCATTCGCCCCGCCCTTTTCCGGTCGATGCCGCTCAGATACTACCGCGGCAAGCCTTCCCGGACTATCCCTGCAAGTCCCTGCAGTTCACTGTTTCTCTCATTTATAGAACAGCTTATAGATGATAGCATATTTCCGGCGAAAAAGCAACCAAAAATTTTCGTTTTTAAGCTATTCTTTCAATTCTTTCCTTCAATTTTTTAACCTCTGTTTCCAAACTGTTCACGCGGATCAAAAGTATCTCTTTCTCATTCTCCACCCGTAAAGCCTCATCCAAATTTCGGTTCAGATCAATATGACCCTCGGCTATGATCCTTATATTCCGGTTTGTTTCATTTTCCAATGTCATTTGGATGTCCTTGACATCTCGCTTCAGCTCATCGATATCTTCCATTATACGCTTTGCTTCCTCTGACATATCCTCGCCCCCTAGCAAAATCTACTGATGCCCTGCCCTATCTATCTGGTCATACTATTATGAATTATCTGGGGTATATTGTTAATACTCGTTTATTAATCCAGATATTTTTTAATTTTATCTATCAGATATATAGCATCCTCTACCTGAACCTTTGTTTCTTCTTTGCTCGCTATATAAAAATCATCATAATCGGATGCATTTCTGATCTGGTCTGCCCTGACGATCCTCTTATAATCATCGTTGCTAAAACTTCCGTTTTCCTGATGGATAAAGTGATAATTAAATAATTTCACCGCTCCATTATGTGTCTCCGCATCTAATTGTATACTGGCAAGCAGCGCTTTTATCGCTTTCTCAATCGCATAAAACGCTCTATTATTCGCCGACTTGAAAGATCCTTTCTGCAGCAAGTCACACGCCTCATCACACAATTCCTCTGCCCTCTGCATGCGAACTTTCATCAATTCCTCATAATACTTCCTGTCGATACAGCACCACCCCTTCTCTGCTGATATTCTCAAAATAAGAATACCAGGATTTTTTGCCAATATATTCCTCGTATGGAATGCATACAAAATTTATGATCGCATAGTATTTCATCGCAATTTCAGATGCAATATCAACTAAAATCTGCGAATACTTCTTCGCTTCCATGCGGCTGCAATTAACAATCAATGCGATATCTATATCCGAATCATCGCCGAAATCGCCTCTGGCACAGGAACCGTAAAGCACGCATTCCTTCAGATTATCTCCTATTGCAGTCCGCAATCTTTTCACGATTTCTTCTTTAACGATATGAATGATCTCAGATGTCAGTGGCAAAGGCTTGTCTTTTGCCATAAATACCCCTCCCATCGTCGCTGTAAAAAACGTCACACAAACTTCTGCCTGCGCACCCGCTGCACAAGCTCGCGGTTGTCGCGCGTGTGCACGAACAGGTTCAGGATGTTCTCAACGGCCTCGTCGGACTTCAGGCCGTTCAGCGCGCGGCGCATGATGTAGACCGCCTCCTGCTCCTCGCGGTCGAGCAGAAGATCCTCGCGCCTTGTGCCGGACTTCGGGATGTCGATCGCCGGGAACACCCTCCGCTCGGAGAGCTTGCGGTCGAGCACGAGCTCCATGTTGCCGGTGCCCTTGAACTCCTCGTAGACGACGTCGTCCATCTTGCTGCCCGTGTCCACGAGCGCCGTCGCCAGAATCGTCAGGCTGCCGCCCTCGCGCATCTTCCTGGCCGCGCCGAAGAAGCGCTTCGGCATGTGCAGCGCCGCCGGGTCGAGACCGCCGGACAAAGTCCTGCCGCTCGGCGGGACCGTGAGGTTGTACGCGCGCGCCAGACGCGTAATGCTGTCAAGCAGGATCGTCACATTCTCCTTCTGCTCCACGAGACGCTTCGCGCGCTCGATCACCATCTCGGACACGCGCTTGTGGTGCTCGGGAAGCTCGTCGAAGGTCGAGTAGATGACCTCCACGTTATCGCCGCGGATGGCCTCCTTGATGTCCGTGACCTCCTCCGGCCGCTCGTCGATCAGCAGGATCAGCAGCTTCATGTTCGGATCGTTCTCAAGGATCGACCGCGCCACGTCCTTCAAAAGCGTCGTCTTTCCGGCCTTCGGCGGCGACACGATCATGCCCCTCTGCCCCTTGCCGATCGGTGAGAACAGATCCACGATTCGCATCGCGACCGCCCGTGACGCGCGCTCCATGCGCAGGCGCTCATTCGGGAAGATCGGCGTCATGTCCTCGAAATTGTATCGTTTCATCGCCTCGGAAGGCACCTTGCCGTTGATCGTCTTCAGATACAGCAGCGCGCTGAATTTCTCCTGCTGCGCCTTGATCCTCGTGTTGCCGGAGATAATGTCCCCGGTCTTGAGATTAAACTTGCGGATCTGCGACGGGGAGACATACACATCGTTCTCACCCGGCAGATAGTTGTCGCTGCGGATAAAGCCGAAGCCGTCCTGCATGACCTCCAGAATGCCGGTCGCCACCTGTCCGCTGTCGAGCTGCGAGAGCTCTGTCGGCGGCTTGTCACGGTTGTCCTGCTCCGTCTCCTGTCTTGGCGCGTCCGCGTCCGCCTGCGCATCCCGCGCATTGTTTCGTCTGGACACTTCACCATCCGCCTGCGCATCCCGCGCATTGCTTCGTCTGGACACTTCTCCATCCGCCTGCATATCCCGCACACTGTTCCGTCTGGACGCGTCATCATCTGTCTGCACGCCCCGTACATTGCTTCGCCTGGGTGCATCGGACGCCGGACGCGAACTCCTCCTCGTCGGTCTCTCCTGCCGCTCCTCACCACCCACACGCGCGCTCTGCAGCGCGGCAGCCCGCGTCTTCTTGTCCTCTTCATCCTGCGCGAGCATCGCCTCGACGAGCTCCGCCTTCTTCATTCCCGAGATACCCTTCATGCCCCTTGCCTTTGCCAGATCCCTCAGCACAGTCAGAGACAGCGATTCATACTTTTCCCTCATATCCACCTCGTCCTACTATAATTATTTTCATTTAAAATTTCCAATGAATCTTACATGTACAAAAATCAAATGTCCTGTTGGAATAATTGTCTGAATCGACAGAGACGAATCCCCGATAAACATTGCTTTTCCTTATCTTACCACAGGCCTTGCAAAATGAAAAGAGGAAAATTTCGCTTCGCCGCAAGAAAAAAGAGGGAAGTCCCATTCCGGGAAATCCCTCTCAAAAAATGCTATGATATTGAGCTCGCTGCACCGGACGTCATTTTTTCTGATCCCGCACATAATAGCAGGTATTGTTCCTCGCGAAGAAGTCCATGTACATTTTTTCCACTCGGCGGACGCACTGGTAATAAAACTTTGCCCGCTCGAAAAAGCTCTGCTTCTCCTGCTCAAACTCCTGCTCACGGCCGGAAAGACAGTTCACCTGCTCCGACAGGGTATTATCTCTCTGAAGCAGGTTTTTCGGATAACACTCGTGCACCTCCACGGTGCAGCCGCGTTTCAGATCCCAGCCCAGATACTCAAGCTCCTCCTCGCCTTCCTTCAAAAGCTTTCCGACGATATACCGCCCCTTGAGAAGCGTCCCCGGCGCGAGCCACCACACCTGCGTCA
Organism: uncultured Lachnospiraceae bacterium; assembly: GCA_947591155.1. GTDB lineage: Bacteria > Bacillota > Clostridia > Lachnospirales > Lachnospiraceae > Choladousia. The sequence goes on along the minus strand of CANQDA010000034.1, from coordinate 19,694 downwards.
GGCACAGTCCGTTCTGATAGCCGCACACCGGACAGGGAACGTTCGACGGCCCGCCGTCGCGGAGCTCCTCCTGCTCCTCCCGATCCGGCAGCTCCTCCATCGGAGCAAAGCAGTAAATACACCGGTGAAACATCTCTATTTTTTCCTTTCTCATTGCCTCACTCCATTCCTGACAGACCCCTGAGCTTTCGGAAGATCGCGATGCAGACCTCCCGGAAGCCACCGTTTCTCAAATCTTCAAATGAACTCAGCAGCGTAGAATTCCCGTCTGCTGTCTTATTCGAATCCACCGTTGGTATGCCGATCCCATCCGTCTGATTTACCGTCTGGCTTCGCTCATCTTCCGTCTCGCTCACGGCATCCTCTGACGCGTACATCCTCTCCCACAGCTCCCGCATCGTCTGCGGGCGCTTGTCGACAAAGAGATCCAGACCCTGAAGGATCGTCTCCTCCTGACGGCGCGGAAGCATCACGCCGAGCTCGCCGGGCGTCGGCAGCTTCTTCCCGGTCAGGCGGTCCATCGCCTGCACCGGCAGCTTCCCGGTGAGGCAGTAATAGACGGTGGCGCACAGGCTGTAGACGTCCGTCCACGTCCCCTGCCCCCTGCTGCGGTACTGCTCGGGAGGCGCGAAGCCCTGTTTCATCGCGAGCGTCATCGAACGATCCTCCGTCACGTCGCGCGCGTTCCCGAAATCGAGCAGCTTCACGTGCCCGTTCTCCAGCATCATGATATTGTCCGGGCTGATGTCCCGGTGGATCAGACCCTTTTCATGCACCTTCTGCACCGCGAGGATCAGAGACTCCATCAGCGGCATCAGGATCTCAGGCGGGATGCGCCCGCCGAAGCCGTCCGTCATCTGCTTGAGGTTCTGCCCGTCCAGGTACTCCATCACCAGGTAGCCTGTCTCGTTTTCCTCCAGATAATCCCTCACAAGCACGATCTCCGGGACCATGTGAAACTGCGCGAGCGTCAGCGCCTCGTCCTCGAAGCGCGCAAGCCCCCGCAGGTAGCTCTCCTCCTGCGCCTGGGAACACTTCACGTCAAGACTCTCCCGGCAGTCCCGGGTGGCCCAGAAGCCCGGATAGTATTCCTTGACCGCCACCGGCAGCTTCAGCCGCAGATCCGTCCCGTAATAGCTGATCCCGTAGCCGCCCTCGCCCAGCACCTTTTCGATATGGTACCGTCCTCCTACGATCGTCCCGGGCGGCAGCTGATACCATTGATTCGCCATTGTCCAATCCCCCGTCGCTACTCTTCCTCATCCAGCGCCACGAACGGATTTCCGTACTTCTTCGCGTACGCTTCCGCCGTGCCGCCTTTGTGAGCCCGGATCGTGATGTTCTCATCCCTGGCCTCGTCTTCCGGCAATATAACCGGATTCCCGTCGTAGACCATGCTCGTGGAGCCCGGGGCGTCCTCCGAATTCATGTCCAGGAAGGTCGGATTGCCCAGGATCGTGATCTCCTTCAGGTTCTTGCAGTAGGCGAACGGAATCGTCAGCTCTTCCACACTCTCAGGAATCACGACCGACTCAAGATACAGATTGTGCTGAAGCCCGTAATCCACAATCCTGCGCAGCGTCTCCGGAAATTCCACCGAAACCAGTCCCGAATTCGTGATCGCATTCACATCGATCTCCTCCACCGTTCCGAAGTCGAACTCCGTCAGGTTGACGCAGTTGGTGAAGAGGCCGCTTGTGAGCTTCGTGACCCCCGGCTCCACGACCACCTTCCGGATGAAGTTCCGGTAACTCGACCATTCGGGACCACTCCCTATTGCATCCGTATCATCCAATGTTATCCTATACCTCCAGGGCTCGCCCTCGCCGCTCAGCGTGAGCACGCCGCTCTCCAGATCAAGTTCCCAGTACACATCCTCCCCGCACTGCCCGCTCAGCGTGGGCTCGGGCTCCTGCCCCAGCGGGACGAACGGAAGCTGCAATTCCTCCGCGAACGCCTCCGCCTTCGATCCGCTCTCCGCGAAGATCATCGGGCCGCCAAGAGGCTGCTCCGGTCCGGAGGGATCCCATAATTTGAACGTTTCGCCGAACGCATAGTGATCCAGCTCCGGCTCTCCGTGGATGATCGCCTTCATGACCCCGGCGTCCTTGAACGCATCCGCCGCAACGGATTCCAGAGATTCCGGGAACTCTATCTCATCCAGATTTCTGCATCCCCCGAACGCGCCGTCGCCGATCCGGACAAGCCGGTCGCCAAACATCACACTCTCCAACGCTGTATCCGCGAACGCCCCGTCGCGAATCTCCCGCACATACTCAAGACCTTCAACCTGCTTCAGATTTGAGCAGCCGGAAAACGCCCACTGTCCGACCTCGGCGACATTCTCCGAGATCACCACTTTCTCGATCGTGTCGCGGTACTCGTCCCAGGGAAGATCATGTCGCTCTTCGGAATCCACTCCGAAATCCCACATCTTCCGATCTTTCCCATCAGCCAAAATCGTGAGCACTCCCGTCGACGGATCGAAGCTGTAAGTCATGTAATCGCCGCAGGCTCCGGTGATCAGATCCGCCGGCAGCTCGGACTCCTCCGAACCTGCCGCGCCTGTCTCCGCTCCGGACAGCTCCGATGCGAGCTCCGTCTCCGGCTGTCCCGGCACGTCCGGCCCGCCGCCCTGTCCGCCGCGCAGCAACCGCCACCCGGCAAACGCCGCGAGCACAAGGAGCACAGCCGCTCCGCCAAGGAGTAAGAGACGTCTCCTGTCGCCGCCTTTTCCGCCATTCAGACCATTTTTCCTTCCGACGCCATCGACCGCATCCAGATCTCTGTCAGTACGATCTCCGTCAGAACGATTTTTATCGATATGATCTCCGCCGATACAAGTTCCGCCGACATGGTTTCCGCCGGCACAGTCTCCGCCGCCATAAGTTCCACCGGAACGGCCTCCGCCGATATCATCGCTGCTGCCGTTCCTGGCATCGTCGTCATCCGTATCCTCGTCGCCGCCCGTCCGGAACAGCCGCCTGTACAGCTCTCCCATATCCTGAATGCGGTCCCTGGTCTGGATTTCCATGCCCCGCTTCAGCGTCTTCTCCACATAGTCCGGCACTTCGATGCCCAGCTCCTGAAACCAGCTGATATCCTCCCCGAGGATCCTCCCGGGCGCGTCCGCGGGCGCCTCGCCTGTCAAACAGAAATAGATCGTCGCGCACATCGCGTAGATATCCGTCCAGGGTCCGAGCGAACCGCGGCTCTGGTACTGCTCCACCGGAGCGTAGCCCTGCTTGAGGATCGCCTCGGTCGACTTTGTCAAAGGCTGATCCGGCGCGGTGAGTCCCACGTCCCGGACCGCCCCAAAATCGACGAGTCGCACATCTCCGTCGTTCTGGATCATGATGTTGTCCGGACTGATGTCCCGGTGGACAACGCCCGTCCTGTGCACGGTCTGCAGGGCCTTTATGATCGGCCCCAGAATGTCGAGCGTCTCCTCGACCCCGAGCTTTCCGCCGTGCTCCCTCACGTATTCCTTCAGAGTAATGCCCTCAATGTACTCCATGACGATGTAGGCCGTGTTGTTTGCGAGGAAAAAGGTCTTCACCTGCACGATCTCCGGGATTCCGGACAGCCGGGCGAGCATCTTCACCTCGCGCATAAAGCGCTCCTTGTTGTTGCGGAAGCGCGAACCGACCTCGCCCCCGCCGCTGATCACGTCCGTCGAGTTCTTATTGTTCCGGCTCACGGCTCCCGTCGGGTAATACTCCTTGATCGCCACCGGCATTTCCAGATACTGATCCCAGCCCATATAGGTGATGCCGAAGCCGCCCTGCCCGAGCACGCGCCCGACCAGATACTGCTCCTTGAGCACGGTGCCGGCCGGGAGCTGGTAATCCTCATTCGGCTTGCTGTTGTCATAACCGCAGTGCGGGCAAACCACGGCGTCACCGATCTTTTTCATACATCCATAACAACGTTTCTCTCTCATCTCTCTACCCTCTGCCCTGTCCTTTGCCCTGTCCTCCGCTGCAGAACACCGCGGCGGCAGTATAGTTATCATTGTCTCCCTTCACGCGCGCGCGCAGGATGCGCTCCATGCGCGCGAGCCATTCGTCCGGGGTCGCGGAAGATGCAAGCTCACGCTCCATCTCCGCTTCGTATACATATTCCCAAAATCCGTCGCTGCACAGCAGGAACGCGTGCGCGCCCGACGAGACCGGGACGGCCTCCGCCACATCCGGCTCCCAGCTGCTCCCGCCCAGAGCCCGCAGCACCTTGTTGCGGTCCTCGTGAAAACGGAGCTGATCCTGAGTGATCTCCCCCATCAGCACCGCGATCTGCGACACGCTCTGGTCGAGCGTCTGCTGCACGATATGGTTTCCGCTGAAATGGTAAAGTCTGGAATCGCCCACGTGTCCCCAGCGGGCCTCCTGCCCGTCGATGCAGAGCACGACCGCCGTCGTCTTCATCATGCAGCTCTTCGACTGGTGGCGCGTCACTTCCTGATGCGCGTCCTCGAACGCCCGGCGCATCCCTTCCCGGCTGCCAAGCATCCTCCGGTGGTACTGCCGGGACAGACTCTCCACCGCGGCTCTGGACGCGGTCTGCCCGCCCCCGTGCCCGCCGAGGCCGTCCGCAACGATCGCACATGCTCCGCGGCCCGAATTCTCGATCCAGACCGCGTCCTCGTTCCGGCTGCGTCCTCCGCAGTTTGTGATTTGCGCTGTCGTAATCATTTCTGCCTCCTGAATCGTCTCCTCAGATCATTCCACAGTTGCTGTGTCGTTCCCGAAAAAACCTTTTGCAATACACAGCCTTGTGTCACCTTTGGAGCAAACTTTTTGCTACAATTTCGGATACGTGAGTATCACGGCGGTATAGTTGTCCTGATACTCCCTGTCCGCCTTCTCGATCTGCCGCCCGAGCTCCCGCGCGGCCTCGTCCGCGTCCTTCTCCAGCGCCCGCTCCATCTGCCAGTCCTCCAAAGTGCCGAAGACGCCGTCGGTCGCCAGGAGGATCTTGTCCCCCGGCACGAGCGCGATCCCCTCGCTGTTGCGGTCCAGATGCGCGAGCTCACCGGCTCCGACAAAGCTCGTCAGCGCGTCCTTCTGCGAATTCCTGTGAACCTGGTCGAGGCTGCCCCTGCCGTTGATCCCGGCAAGCGCGAGCTCCTCCGCGTACACATGCGAGCGGTTCAAACAGAGCAGCCTTCCGCCGCGGTACAGATAGATGCGGCTGTCGCCGACCGTCAGGAAATACAGCTTCCCGCGGCGTATGAGCGCCTGCACAAGCGTGGACCCGCTCTTGCGGATGTTCAGCCCGAGCATGCTGTTCACGCGGATGTTCGTCGCACGCGCAGCCTCCAGAAGCAGATCCGCCGGATCCTTTTCCGCCCCCGCCCCGAAGAACGTATCGAGGCAGGTGCTTACGGCAAGCCGGCTCACCGCCCCGCCGTCGGAGAGACCTCCCATCCCGTCCGCAAGCACAGCGAACAACCCCTTATCCTGCCACAGTCCTTTCCCCGACTCATCGGAGAGGCCGCAGCTGTCCTGCTGGTCGTCTCTCCCGCCGATTCCGTGCACGATACCGGTCAGCGCCACGCCCTTCCCCGGTGCAGGCGCGGATTCTGACTCCGGCACGGACGCCTGCGCGTCGCTTTGTCCCTGCAGCGTGGATTCCTGCCCGGCTTCCGGGGTCTGCCCGCTCCCGCCTGTTTCTCCTTTGTGTCCCGCGTCCTTCTTCCGGAAATATCTCCGGAGAAGCACGAGCGCCGCGACCACCAGAAGCGCTACGCCGCCCAGCTCCAGCTTCCGCACCAGCTCCGGCGGCAGCGCGGATTCCGGCTGCACCGTCACAGATTCCGGCTGCACCGTCACGGGTATCGGCTGCTCCGTCACAGATTCCGTCTGCGCCGTCGCGGATTCCGCCTGCGTATCTGATTCATTCTCTTTTTCCTGTAAGCCTTCGACAGTTCCCGTAGTTTCCGTCTCGGCCGTATCCCTTCGGTCCAAGCCCGGATACGAAATGGTCACCGGTTTGCTCGTCATCTCATCCATAATTCTTACCTGTTATCTTCCAGCTCTTCCCAGGAGAACTGATCCCCGCAAAGCGGCACAAAGATCAGTATGCTCCGCCCGATCTCAATCTTATCATACGCGTGAAGCTCTGTCATCATAAGGACGGCCTTGCCGTTGAGTCTCACGATCCCCCTGCCGCTGCCCGGCGCGAAATAGTAGAGCTTCTCCCTCGTGTCGTACGCCAGGATCGCGTGGTTCTCTCTGGAGATCGTGTCGTCTCCCGTGACGGCGATATCCATATACGGTGCGCGGCCGATGTAATTGTTGTCCGCATGGATTCTGAAATCCTGTCCCTTCGCCGGCCCTTCGATGCACACCAGCCAGCCGACCACCGGGGTGAGCTCCTCAGCGGATCTCGCCTCCGTTCTGTCCCAGGAGCCGCGGTTGCCGTCCGCCGCCTTCTGGTAGGAATCCTGCTCCCACCAGCCTTTTGCCTTCCCGTCGTCTCTCGACGGATTCGCGTCCGCATCCGGACTCAGAAAATGTACCGGCTGCGTCTTTCCGATGTCCTCCGCGCCTCCCCTGACGGGCGCGTCCTCCGAGTCGAGCGGAACCGTTCCCTCGAGCGCTCTCAGCCGCGCGCACTCCGGGCATTCCGGCGTCACTGACGGGTCATAGCTGTGTCCGTTTTTGCATTTGATGATCTCCATAATGATTCTCCTTTTTCTTCTGAAAATGATTGATTGACAGTTACTTTATTTAAAGTTCCATGACCTCAAATATCTGATTCTCTCCGATGCGGATCCCGCATCCCGGTCTCAGCTCGTACACAAGCCCCGGCGTGATCCTCTTATAGTCCAGATAGGTGGCGCAGCCGGAACCCATATCCGTCAGGAACAGCTTCCCCGGCTCGCTCCAGACCCGGAAATGGATGTTTCCGACTCCCGGCATTTCCGGTGGGAAATGAATCCTACACTTCAGCGCCTTTCCCGCATACAGGATCGGCTCCGGCCGGAAGCGCCTGTTCTCCCATATGCCGGTCCTCCCGAGCAGGATCAGACTCCTGCTTTTCGCGGCCGCCGACCCGGATGTTCCCCGGCCGCTTTCGCCTCCCGCCGTCTCCCCGGTCAGCTCTGACCAGAAAACGCCCACGTCCTGATACCGATCCTTTGCGGGAAGCGCCATCGCCTTCTGCAGCGCTCTCTCATTGAAATGCTCCGGCACGCGTACGCCAAACTCCGAGAGCGTTTTCTCCCTCGCTCCGGAGAGGCGCTCGATCGCACTCGGCGGAAGCTGCCCGGTGAGACAGGAGTAGATCGTCACCGCCAGTGCATAGATATCGCTCCAGGGCCCGAGGTCCCCGTGCAGCGAAAACTGCTCCGGCGGGGCGTACCCCCGCTTCAGGACGATCTGTGTACTCACCCCTCCGATCCTGGTCTTCGCCGCGCCGAAATCGATCAGCTTCACCTGTCCGCTTTTGCGCAGGATCACGATATTGTCCGGGCTGACGTCGCAGTGTACGATCCCGCTCTGATGCACCGTGCGCAGCGCGTGTACGGTCTGGGAGAACAGCGGCTTCAGCACCTCCCATCCGGCCCGGAGACCCGGCTGCCTCTGCAACAGATGCCTCAGATCGGAACCGTCCAGGTATTCCATCGCGTAGTAGGCGGTATTGTTTTCCCGGAACAGATGCTTTACTTCCACAATGTTCGGGTGTCCCCGGTACTGATAGATGATCTGCGCCTCCTCCAGAAAGCGATCCATATACTTCTCGAAATGTTCCCTGTCTTTCCAGGCGAACACTTCCCCGGCGCCTGTGACTCGGTCCGAGATGCCCGCCGGCATGTACTCCTTCAGCGCGACGCGGCAGTTTTCTCTCTCATCCCACGCCCGGTAGGTGATCCCGAATCCTCCCTCCCCGAGCGTCGATCCGATCGTATAGCGGCCGTGCAGCAGATAGCGCTGCGGCAGGGCGCGCTGGGAATTTTGACCCGGCAAAAACAGTTCCCTCAGATTTCCCTTTGCCAAAACTATCCCCTCATTTCTCTCACAAGCCGGACGCTGCAGGTTTGATCGCCCAGGCAGACGGTACTTCCCTCATGGACCTCCGTCTCTACCTGCGCCGGAATCCTTCTCGCGTCGACGAGCGTTCCGTTCGTGGAACCGAGGTCCCGCACGCTGAGCCTGCCCGCCTGAAGGCGGAACTCACAGTGCAGGCCGCTCACCTTCGGACTGTTGCCGAGCACCAGGGAAGCTCTCGACGCGTCCCTGCCCGCGCGCAGCACGCTGCCCTCACTCAAAGCGATCCTTCTGCCGGCGAGCTCTCCCGAGAGGCCCTGCAGATACCACGTCTCTGCGGATGCGGAATCCCCGACGTCCGACTGTGCCGGATTCCGATTCATGATTCCCGGAGCCGCCGCATTCACCGCGTTCGTCAGGCCACCGTTTTCCCGCACGCTGATCTCGACGATCTGGTTCACGCCCCTGCGCAGCAGCGGGAGCAGGAAGAAAAAACCGAGCGGATACAGCACGAAGAGTATCTGTGCCGAGAGCAGGCTGCCCAAAGCCGGAACTCTCAGTATCCAAATCTCGCTCAACGGCGTCTCCGAATTGTTCAGCGCATGCAGCAAAAACGCGGCCGCAAAGTAGATCAGCACCGGCAGCTGAAACAGATGGCTCAGCTTGAGGTTCTCGTCCTGCTTCACCATGGCGATCGCCCCGCCGTAGAGCGCCGCGTACAGGCCGTGTCCCACGACCCCGTTCATCAAACGGATTAGTGCGACCTTTATACCATACAGCGCGGCAAGCTCATAATCTCCCTGGATCAGTATGCCAAAGTTCTCGTCAACGATAAAGGCGTTAAGGCTGTACTGGATCGACTCCATCAGCGCGAATCCCGTCCCCACGGCAAATCCGACCAGGATCCCGTTGAGGATGTAAGAGCGTTTCTGTTTTCTTCTCCCCAGAAACAGGCAGACCAGCAAAAGCTTGGCCGGCTCCTCGATCACCGGAGCCAAATACGCCGGAAGATCGATCCTCTCAACCAGCAGCGCGGTGCAGAAGAGCGACAACACGCCGCCGAACAGTATCATCTTCAATGCCTCGTATAGCGAGATATTCCTGGGGATATTCATCTCCCATGCCATCAGAAACATCGTCATCGGTATCAGGCAGGGGATGAGGATCAAGAGCATATACAGCGCAAGCTCATGCTGCGTCATGTAAAAGAAGCCTCCGAGGATTGCCGCGGCCAGAGCTCCCACCGCGAAGAACCTCGCGAACAGGAAGGGTTTGATCCACTCGGCCAGCATACCGGCCCTGTTCGGCGTCGTCAGAGAGGTTCCCGCGATAAACACGCGCGCCGTGTCCTCCTCCGTGTGCCTTTTGAATACATCCGAAAAAATATCTTTATATCCAAGCTCTCCCGACTCTGCCCTGCGGAAAAACGTCTTGTTATTCTTGCTGCTCATCTTCTGAACCTCCTTTGCAAGATCCCTTTCCCGGCCGCGTGCTCACGCCGCGGTGTCACCTCTTTATCACCCGGAACGAAACCTGACGGCTTCCCACATAAAATACCATCCCGGGATCAATGCTGTATGGAGTCTGCGCCTCCAGCTTCACTCCGTTCTCCAGAAATGTGCCGTAGCTGGAGTCCAGATCGCGCAGCAGGATGCGCCCGTCCCGTATCTCGATCCTGCAGTGTCTGCGGCTGACGCCCTTCGTGTCCTCCGGGAGCAGCAGATCCGAAGTCTGCGGATCGCGGCCGATGATGAAGCTGTCGCAGATCACGAGCTGCTTCCCCGCCGTCGGGCCCGATATGCATTCCAGTATGTACTGGCTCTGCCTCTGCTCCGGCCCGAGCTGGATCGTTCCGGACGGAGGCGTGTACCCGCTTTTTTCCGAATCCGCCGAGACGCTCTCTTTCGGCCGATCGGACGAAGTTTCCTTTTTCCTCCTGTTTCCGGCCAGGAAGATCACCACCAAAATCCCGGTCAGGATCGCGATCCATGTATTGGGCGGCAGAGATCCTGTCCGTCCGGAAGCCTTTGTATCCTCAGGATCCGGCTCATCCTGTTCCACCGGCTCTCCGCCGCCGGAGCCGCCGTCCTTTTCCTTTGGCTCCTCTCTCTCAGGCGCTTCCGTCTCTTTTTCTTCGGTCTCCTCTTCCTCCGGCTTCTCCTTCACGGATGTCTCCGACTCAGCCTCTTCCGGCTCCTCCGATGCGGCCTCCCCCGGTCCGGCCTCCGTTTCCCCGCTTCCTTCCTCCGGCATATCCTCTTCCGTGTATTCTCCCCAGTTCTCAAGCGCGAACAGCTCTCCGACCGCATCTATCGGAATGTCGTAGACCAGGTACTGTCCGTCCCGGTAGCCGCCGATCCCCACTGCCTCCCCTGTCTGCGAATCGACCACCAGAGCCCCGTTCCACATTTCCTCCACTCCGAAGTCCTCGTCCAGGATGTAGCCGCCCTCCGTCCGCTCCAGAGAGCCCGCGATCCATCCGTTGATCATGGTGAACTGGTCTTCCTTTTGATTGTAAGCGTAAAACCCTGCCGACAGCCTGGCCTCCGGGTCGATCTCTCCCAGCGGAGCCGCCGGCTGCCCTTCGATCGGCGAGGATCCGCAACAGACCGCCAGACCATTTCCGAGGGGAGCCATGACTATTGTAGCGCTGCTGTCCAGGTTTCCCGTCATTCTCGTGTATTTATCGTAGGCGAAATCCTCGTAGTCTCCCGCCGTGAAAACATAAGTGTGTCCGCCATAGCTGACCGCGGAACAGGTCAGCCCCCAGGAATTGTCCAACTCGTCTGTCTCCAGATTCAATACAGGGGAAAACATGATGGCATCCGTGTAATCCTCGGCGCCCCGCGTCCGCCGCGTCTCCTGCTTCACTTCATCCTGCAGCTGCTGCATCGCCTCCTGCAGCCGCTGCTTTGCCGCCTCCTGTGCCTGCGCTCCCATGGTCTGCCACGCCAGTCCAAGCGCCGCGGCCAGTGCCGCCGTCAGCAGCCGGTAACTGATCTTTCCAAGACTTTTGCCTCCCCGCTTTCTCCCGTATCTCTCTGTGTTCATCCTTTCAACCCTCCCTGTATCCCTGCATGTTGTCTCCGATCAACTTATCTGACCGTAGTATAGCAGACGGATTTTTCCCGCCGTGCAACTTATTTCCGAGAGGAAAAATCAAAAAAAGGCAGCAAAAAAGCCGTCGCACCCTGCTTTCATTTCGTCGTTATCCGTTTTTAATGCCTCCGTTCATTCAATCCTTTCTTGCGTATATGGCGCATATCCTTTATAATACTCATCAGACTTCCGTATCCGGTAACCGGGGAATGAGTTTTGCAGCCTGCAATGTAAGAACCCGTTTAATGTCTACAAATCGAGGGAGAAGAAAAAGGAGACAAAAGAAATGATTGAAAACAGGAATGTAAATATCGTAACCGATGCCGACGGTAAAAAGCTGGTGCTGATCAATGACATACGCTTCAAAAGAAAGCGGCAAAAAATATCTGTATGACATTCTAGCAATAAAAAAAGAAACGAGCAAGCCGTAACAAGATGTACGGTGAAAACCCATTTCTTATTGCAATAATAAACATTTTTTCCCGTACTGTCAATCCCCAATTTTAATTTTTCAATGGAAATTTTCAGGAATCTGCGAACCCACACAGAGATTGCAGGATTTACGGCTATAATCCCTTGCCAGAGGCAGACGCCGCTTTCATGCGGCAGCCTACAAGAATTACGCGTCCGCCCCGAACAGTTCCTCGACGACACGCTCCATCCTCCGGCTCATATCGTCGTCGCCCCGCGGCTTCAGGCAGTACAGCACCAGATAGTCGAACGGATTGCGCGGATCCATACGGCTCATCCCGCACTCGTCCATCATCTCGTTCAGCCTGCGGCAGTGCTCCTCTAAAGCCTCCTTCGGCGTAATATACTCCTCGTCCAACTCGTCGTACTCGAGGTCCCAGACGCCTCCCGTGATGATGTAGAGCAAAAGCAGCGCTTTCCGGGACACGTCCTCGCTGCGGTTCTGCATCGCCTTGATGTTCCTGCTTCCGGGCCAGTATTTCTTGATCACCTTCTGCAAGTCGCTGTAGGAGGCCATCTTCCTGCTCTGCGGCATCTTCATGCGCAGGTAATGCTCCGCGACGTACTCCAGAGAATACGCCTCCTCCTGCTCGTCCCCGCCCACGAGAAGATCCAGCATTTTCCGGAAATACTGGTAAGCCGTGTTGTGGTATGTCCCGAGGTTCGCGCTCTGCCGCAGCAGAAATCCGATGACGTCCTCCCCCGGCGGCAGGTTCTCGAAGCGAAGCCTCATCACCTGCGTGCGCACGTCCCGCCCGGGCTGACTCTCCCTTTTCTGCTCCGCGAAGATCCGGGCGTTCTCGCGGGCGGTACGGTAGCTCTGGCGATTGCGCAGCGAAAACGCGTAGATCATCTCCCGCTCGTTTCGGTAATGGATCCCCTGTTCCACGGTCTGCAAAAGCAGCGTGTCCGTCTGCTTCTCGTCAAGTCCGAGCGCGAAAGCGACGCGGAAGATCTCCTCACGGTCGGACGGGACGTTTTTGTCCATCATCCAGTTCTGCACCTTCCTGCGGACGCTGTCCGCCTTCGCGTCTTTTCCGTCCTCCCGCGCGAAGAGGAGCAGGCCTTCGATCAGCCTGGATTCCAGATCCTTCTCCGGATAAAGACGGCGCAGATTTCCTGAGAATGTGCGCAGCTGCATCCCGGAATTCAAAAAGGCCACCGCCTGCTTCGGCGTCAGATCCCCCTCCGCGAGATAATCCCACTGTCTCGCGGAAATCTCTGTGAACTGTTTCCGGAATTCCCCGTCCATCTCTCTTCTCCTCTGCGTATTTCTCTACTCTTTCTCCGTCCATGCATCCGGCGCGCCCGCGGATTCCTTTTGGTCTGTCTCCCGCCGTCGTCCCCAACGCTTATGCACACGTTTCTGTCAGTATACCATTTTTATCGCTTCCTGTCACTACTCAGCTTGCCGGCACGCCGCCCGCTCACTCACCGGCATGCCGTCTGCTCATCGCGCCAACCTACCACCTGCCCACTCACCGGCATGCCGTCTGCTCATCGCGCCAACCTATCGCCTGCTCACCCGCCGGCATGCCGCCCTCATCTTGCCAGCATGCCGCCAAGCATCCCGCCGCCCGCGCAGATCAGCAGCGCCGTCAGGCTCTGCAGCAGGCTCGACTGCACCGCGCGGTCGCCCATCCCCGACACCAGAAACAGCAGAAGAAAATACAGCGCGCCCAACAGCAGGCCCCAGAGAAATTTTCTGCGCTCCATCTTCCTGCCGCAGTACCAGCCGCCCAGCAGACACGACAGCGCGTACGTCACGAGAATCGAAGTCTCGATGATCCCGGTCTCAGGCTGAAGCTTCAGCATCACGAACGCCAGGATCAGCAGGATCACCGTCGTCGCGAGACACGCGAGCACCAGACCGACGAGCATTCCCGTCGCCGCTTTACCCCTCCTACGCAATTGCTCCATCGTTCCCATCCTCCTATCGTCTTGTTCAAAGCCGGACAGCCCGAAAGCATACGCTCCCTGCGCACTGTCTACACTCTCCCCGGCAGTGTTTCGGCGCATGGTCGTCCCGCCTTTTCCCTGTTCATATATATGCGGACAGGGGAAGGAATATTTATTGCATTTTCCGCGGATCTATTGTATATTTTCATTAATTGTTTCAAAGCCTTTATCCGGGACGGGTATCTGTCTTTCCACGACGCGTTCCGGAATCATACCCACAGGGCACACCGCTATTCCGATCTCTGCGGGATGGGGATTTCACAAATTATTTACTGCGACAAAGGAGATGGTTTTTTTGGCTTCGGACGACGCCATATTACTGCTGATACTGATCCTGCTCGTTTTGCTGAGCGCGTTTTTCTCCTCCGCGGAGACCGCGCTCACGACGGTGAACCGCATCCGCCTCCAGGCGCTCTCAGACGGGGGCGACAAGCGCGCGGACGTCGTGCTGAGGACGATCGAGAATAAGCCCAAGATGCTGAGCACGATCCTGATCGGCAACAACCTGGTGAACAACTTCTCGGCCGCGCTCGCCACCGCGCTCGCGATCAAGCTCTTTGGCAGCGGAGCCGTCGGCGCTGTGACCGGGATCCTCACGATCCTGATCCTGATCTTCGGCGAGATCACGCCCAAGACCTTTGCGACCGTGAACGCGGAAAAGCTCTCGCTTGCCTACGCCTCGGTCATCCTGTTCCTGATGAAGCTGCTGACGCCTGTGATCTTCGTCATCAACCACATCTGCCGCATTCTCCTGCGGCTCATGCATGTGAACACCGACAGCTCGCTCAACACGATCACGGAGCAGGAGCTGCGCACGATCGTCGACGTCAGCCACAAGGAAGGCGTCATCGAGAAGGAAGAACGCCAGATGATCTACAACGTCGTGGATTTCGGGGATTCGCAGGCGAAGGACGTCATGGTGCCGCGCGCCGACATGGCCTCCGTCAGCGAGACCGCCTCCTACGAGGAGGTCAAGGAGCTCTTCCACGCGGAGCGCTACTCGCGCCTCCCGGTCTACAAAGAGGACAGGGACAACATCACGGGGATCCTGAACATCAAGGACTTCCTCTTCTGCGATCCCGGAAGCTTCCGGGCGGCCGACGTGATGTACGAGCCCTATTTCACTTACGAGTACAAGAAGACCTCCGAGCTTCTGATCGAGATGCAGAAAAACTCCGTCACCCTGTCGATCGTCCTCGACGAGTACGGCGCGGCGGTCGGCCTGGTCTCTCTGGAGGACCTGCTCGAAGAGATCGTGGGCGAGATCCGGGATGAGTACGATGAAGATGAAAAGGACCTGATCCAGAAGCTTGGCGAGCGCGAGTACCTGATCGAGGGCTCCGTCAAGCTGGACGACATCAACGACGCGCTCGAGCTCTCCCTGCACTCCGACGAGTACGACTCCATCGGCGGTCTCATGATCGAGATGCTCGACCGCCTTCCCACAGAGGGCGAATCCGTCGTCACCGAAGACGGCATCCGCATCGTCACGGAGCAGATGGACAATCACCGGATCGAGACCGTCCGGCTGTTCCTGCCGGAGCCGGAATCCGCGGAGGCTTCCGACACATAGCACAAACTGAAACCGGAATCCGCGGAAGCTTCCGAGACATAGCATAAACCGGGGCAGAGATCCGCGGAAGCTTCCGACACATAGCATAGACGAAGCAGGGATCGGACTTCCGGAACCTCAACCGATACAGTACCGACAGGCAAAAATGCCGCGACCGGTTCGTTTGGTTTTATGATACCGAACGAACGTCGCGGCATTTCTTATTCCTTTTCAATCAGACTTTACTCTCTTCGTCTTCTCCTGCGCCTGCACAGCAGTGTCGCCGCGCACACGCCCGCCGAGAGCGCCATCAGGATCAGGTAGCGCAGGAAGTCCGTGTCGTCCCCGGTCTTCGGCGTCGTCGTCCCGCTGACCACCTCGGTATCCGGCTGCTCGTTCTCACTGCTCTTCTTTCTCTTCTTACCGCCTTCCTCGACGCTTTCCTCTACCTCAGTCTCCTCCGTAGCGAAGTCGTTCGTGATGACCACCTGCTGGTTGGCGTTGCGGCTGTCCATGACGATCTCGCTCCGGTCGATCGAGATCGCGAACTCCGTCACGCTGTTCGGGTCGAGCGGATTGCCCACCTCGTCCGTCTCAGCGACATAGTAGGTCGCGCTGCTGTCAAGCGTCTCGCCGATCGACAGGTTGGTGACTGTCACGCTCGTCTGGCCGGTCCCGTTCATCGCGAGCGCCACGACGTCGCCCACCGGATTCGTCAGCACCGCGTCATAGAACACTCTCGCGTAGAAGGTGTCGTCTGACACCGTCGGCTCGCCTCCGGACAGCACCTGTTTTATGATCGTCAGCTCACCGGACAGATAGAAATTGTCCGGAATATCGCGGAATACATTCCTGATCTCCGCTTCGCCCTTTCCGTCCCTGCCCTCGAACGTGAACTGCGCGCTGCCGCTGTATTCCGGCTGGAACACAACGTCCCCGACCCTGCCGGACGAGAGCAGCGAGCCGCCCGTGTCCGTCTCGCCCACATAGTAGGTACCCGCGCCCAGATTGTCGAAGGTCACGGAATTGACCGCGGAATTGTGAAGCTCGACCGCCTTGACGTCGCTTACGCGGTGCGTCCTCTCAGGATCGGAGAACAGCGCCACATAGAACGTGATATCCGGAGCGATCAGGTCGTCATCATACCCCATCAGCACCAGATGCTTCGTCACGGTAAGGGAATTCTTGTTCTCCTCCGGTATTTTATGATCCGTCATCGTCACCCGGACGACCTCATTCTCCTCGCCTTTGACCGTGAACGGGACGTCCGCCGCGATCTGATACCCGGCCGGAGCGTACACCTCGCTCAGGAAATAATTGCCCGGCGCAAGCCGTTTCAAGGTGCGCGGCGTGCCGTCCGTGATGATCCCGAACTTCGGAAGGCCGTCCTCGTTGCTGAGCACGTTGCCCTGCGCGTCCTTGACCACAAGCGTCGCGCCCGCGAGCGGATTGCCGTTCTCGTCGAACTTCTCGACCTGGACCCGCGTCTGCCTGTTCTCCACCGTCAGCTCGACCACCTCGCCGGAGCTTCTGGCATACCGCCCGGCGATTCGCGCCGTCTCCCCGGCCCGTGTGATCAAAAATTCATAAGGCTCTCCCGTGAAGAGCAGTCCGTCCGGCGCGGCCGTCTCGATGAAACGGTAAGTGCCCACCGGCAGACCCGTGATCACGATCTGTCCGTTCTCGTCCGAGACGAGGTTCGCCTTGAACTCTCTCCAGTAATATGTACCGCGCGCGTCGGTCTCCGTCTCCACGCCCTCCACAGGCGTATCGGGATACACCTTCTCCTGCAGGACGAACTGCACGCCGCCCACGACATTGCCCTCGTCGTCCACCTTGTTCAGGATCGCCGCCCCGCCCGGGAACGAATACTTCAGCGAGAGGTTCACATCGTAGATCCAGCCGCTCCCGTCCGACGCCGCGTAGGGAATCGGCACCAGCGCGGACTGCACCTCGAGCTCCTGCTCCCCGCCCGTCTGGCTGAGCAGATACAGGCCGAGCGGCAGCTCCGGGATCGTCAGCTTCCCCGTGCCGTCCGCCGTGCCCGAAATCCCATCGGAGCTCCTTCTCTTCACCATGAGCGTTTCCAGCGTCCCGATCGTCTGCTCCACCTGCTCGGAATCATTCAGATCCATATCCTCCAGACCGTCGCCCGCGAAGTCGTCGAGATACGTGAAATACCCGCCGTCATACGTCGCCACCTGGTACGCGGTCAGCTCTACGCCCGCCCCGTACTCCGGCAGCTGCAGTTCAATGGAGCCGCTGTCCGGCTCCTCCCCGGCAAACGCGCCAAGCGAGAACAGGAGAGCCAGAGCCAGACTCGCCAGGACAATATTCAGATGTCTGCCTTTTCCTATTCTCATTCTGTCTTATCCTTTCTCCCCCGCGGCTTCCGCCCGGGCAGGAACAATATCAGCGAAATACAGATCAGCAGGAACGCGCCCGCCGCGATCGCCCCGATCGTCGCGATCGTTTTCACCGAAAGCATCTTGTTGCCCTCGGTCTGCACTGCCGGGGCACGCACGGACATCTCCTCCGGCACATACTCCGTGCGCGCGCCTCGCACCAGCAGCCGGTGCGAGTTGATCCCGTAGGGCGTGCAGGTCAGCAGCGTCACATGATCCTCACCCGGAATGATCTGGATATCGTCCGTCTCCTCCGGCAGGACCACCTTGATCTGGTCCACCTCGTAGGCAAGCGTCTCGCCGAGCACATGGATGAAGAACAGGTCGCCCTCCTCCATCTTGTCAAGCCCGGTCAGGATCTTCGCCGCAGGGAGCCCCGTGTGCCCCGAGAGCACACTGTGCGTCGATTCCCCGCCCACTGGCAGGGATGTGTCCGGCAGATGCCCGATCCCTTTCTCCAGCACCTCGTCGCTGACCCCGTGGTAGATCGGCATATACACGTTTAGCATCGGGATCTCCAGATACCCGATCGCCTCCGTCATCGCGAGCATGTCGTCGTAATTTGCGACCGACGTACCCTCGCCTCCGCCGCTTAGCGCCTCGTTGTAGCGGCGCGCCTCCTCCAGCATTTCCTGAAGCGCGGAATCATCCTGCTGCGCCACCGCCGTATTGTAATCCGCAATGCTCACCGACGCCGTGTACACGCTGAGCCAGTCGCTCACCACGGGATACCCCATGACCGCGACGCCCGCCACCAGCACCAGAAAGATCAGCAAAAGCGGAATCCTCTTCTTGATCCTCTGTCCCATTCCAAACCGCCCGTATCTATCGTCTTACCGAATCAAAGCTTTCCCTCCGCGCCGTTTCGTGCACGGACGTCCGCCGATTTAGTTACTTTCTTTCTCCGTCCCGCCGTCCGCGCCCTTTGATCCGGCGTCCTTACCAGACTGCTTTCCGGACGTTTTCCTGTGCCCGCGCAGCGCAATCCTTCGGTAGATAAGCGCAGCGCCCAGCGTCAGCACGCCGAAGCCCACGATCCCGGCGATCACCAGAAGCTGCCGCACCATCGAAGCCGAGAGCCCCGAGGTCACCCCCGCGGAACCCGTGTGCAGCTCTTCCTCCTCCGGCGTGTACTCCGTGCGCTCCCCGCGCACCAGAAGCCGGTGGCTGTTGATCCCGTAGGGCGTACACGTCACCAGCGTCACGTAATCCTTGCCCGGGACGATCTCCAAATCCTCCGCCTGGTCCGGCTCGACCACCTCGATCATATCCACCTTGTAGGCGAGCGTATCCCCCAACACATGGATGTAAAACAGGTCTTCCTCCTCCATCTCGTCCAGCGACGAGAGGAGCTCCGCACCCGGCAGTCCCGTGTGCCCGGACATCGCGGAATTTGTGTTGATCCCGCCCACCGGAAGGGAAGTATTCTCAATATATCCGCAGCCCTTCTCCAACACCTCGGCCGACGTGCCGTAATACACCGGCAGATAGACGTCGATCTTCGGGATATCCAGGTAGCAGATGACGTTGTCGTTGACGTTCAGGCACTTGTCTTCATCCTCCGCCGCCGTTCCGTGGAAGAGGTGCTCGTTGAAGAGCCGCGCCGCCTCCAGACGCTCGCTTGCGTCCGGCTCCAGCTTCTCGATCACCTGCTCGTAGTCCGCGATCGTGACCGAGGCCGTGTTCAGCGTGATATAGTTGCCG
Source organism: uncultured Lachnospiraceae bacterium (assembly GCA_947591155.1). GTDB lineage: Bacteria > Bacillota > Clostridia > Lachnospirales > Lachnospiraceae > Choladousia. Next base: position 513 of record CANQDA010000034.1, on the reverse strand, counting down.
ATGGAAGGATACAGGATGAACCCGAGGCCGATCACGAAGATCAGGGCGATCACACCCATCGGATACAGCTTTTTCAAATCCACCATCATCCTTTCTGCCCGACCCCACCGGAAGCGCTCATGCCAGATCGCGCTGACCTGTTTTGGCACTCCCGCATCGGAGAGAACCGGCACAAAGGATGCGCCTGTGCTGTCTCAGAAATCGCCGCAGAACAGTCCGCCCGGCATTCCCGCAGTTACCCGCAGGTTTGCCGAAACGGAACCGTCCCGCCGCAATTTTCCGCTCTTAGTTTACCATCATATTATGAGCCATAGATACAGTTTTTTTGTAGCGCCGGGCCGGAGCAGCCGACCCGACTTATGTTTTGGCTTGAACCAGACGAATTCAGGCTTTCGCTTTCTTCTGCTTGCGCGTATAAACCACCAGCAGGACGCCCGCCAGAACGATCAGAGCAAGGCCGCCGAACGTGAAGATCGTCGTACCGATACCACCGGTTCCAGGAAGGGTGGTACC
>CANQDA010000033.1 GCA_947591155.1 uncultured Lachnospiraceae bacterium | reverse complement strand
CGCGCTGTGCACCGCCGTCACGATGCCCTTGCGAACCTCGTTCGCCATTTTCTGTAACTCAAGTGTCGTCATAATGGGTACCTTTCCTTTCTATATTTTTAGGCCGTGCACAACCTCGAAAAAGCTTCGCTTTTCCTCGGTCGTGGGCATTCGCCCTATCAGCCGTCGCCAAAGAGCAGTCGCCTGTGAGCAAGCTCCCGCAACTGTCTTTGTCTCCGTCTGGCACGGCTCATTGCTTTCACGAACATCATACACTGATTTCCCACATTCGTCCAGTAATTTCTTATTCCACGCTCTTGAGCGATTCCACCATGTCGATTTTCTTCAGCTTGAAGTACATGACGCCGTTGACGATCATAGAGAAGCCGATCGTGAAGAGCGTCCCGTACACGAAACTGGGCAGGTTGATGTTACGGCCGAACATGCAGGCGTCCACCTCGATCGTCGTGATGATGTAGGCGTGCAGCAGCTTCCCAAGCACGATCCCGAGCGCCGCGCCGATCAGGGTGAGCAGGATATTTTCACGGTAAACATATGCCGCCACCTCGCTGTTGTAGAAGCCGAGCACCTTCAGCGTGGCAAGCTCTCTTCGCCGCTCGTTGATGTTGATGTTGTTAAGGTTGTAGAGCACGATGACCGCGAGCGCACCGGCCGAGACGATCAGCACGAGCATGACGACGTCCATCGCCCCCAGCATGTTCTCGATCTGCTGTGCGAGCGTGCCAGTGTAGCTCACGTTGAGCACTGCGTCGTGCGAGAGTATCTTCTCTCCAATTTCCTCGATGCCCTCCTGCGACTCCCCGCTCTCAAAGAAGACGCTGTTGTATTCCGGCGCTTTCCCGTACAGCTCCTCGTACAGCGCAGGCGTCATGTACAGATAGTGCGACAGGTAGTTCTCGCACACGGCCGAAATCGGAACCTCCACGTCGTCGCCCTCCTCCTGCTCGAGCGTGATCACATCGCCCGGCTTCAGACCCAGTTTCTTCGCGATCTTCTCCGTGATGATCGCGCCCTCGTCGGTGAGCTCGTATGCTTCCTTTGTCTCGCGGTCGCGGAAGTTGAAAAATCCACCCAACTCCTCCGTATTCTCTGGCACATACAGATAGAGTGACCAATCCTTGTCTGAGATCCCCTCCGTCTGCACATCCGTCATCTGCATATAGAAACGCTTGAAGTGTGTCACCCGCTCGTCCCCGCGCAGGTCGTCCTCCACCTTCGAGAGCTCTGCTTTATCCGCGTCCGTGTCCAGCACGAGGATCGCGTCATAGAGCTGCAATTCGTCAAACTGCAGCGTCCCGATGTCCGTGATCGAGTCCAGCAGTCCGTACCCCACGAGCAGGAGTCCCATACAGCCTCCGATCCCGATGATCGTCATCAGAAAGCGCTTCTTGTAGCGAAACAGGTTCCGCACCGTGGACTTCCAGGTGAAGCTGAGCCGCTTCCATAGGACCCCGACGCGCTCCAGCCATACGCGCTTGCCCTCCTTCGGCGCGGGCGGGCGCATGAGCTGTGCCGGGACCGCGAGAAGCTCCTTATAGCACGCGGAGACCGTCGCCCCCATCGTGCAGACGAGAGCCGCGCCCATCGCGATCAGGCCGTAGGTCCAGTTGTACGGAAGCAGGATCTTTGGGATGTGATGATACATGATCCCGTATGCGTTGATGATCACCCACGGGAATACCTTCTCGCCGAACAGGATTCCGGCCACGCCGCCGCCGAGCGTCGCCAGAAACGCGTATTTCAGATATTTCGAGGCGATCGACCACTTGCCGTAGCCGAGTGCCTTCAGCGTCCCAATCTGCGTGCGCTCCTCCTCGACCATGCGGGTCATCGTCGTCAGCGAGATCAGCGCTGCCACCAGGAAGAAAAGGATCGGCACCACCTTGGCGATGTTCGAAAGGCGCTCCGCGTTCTCCCCGAAAGCGGAGTGCTCCGGGAGCGCGCCGCGGTCGTCCACATACCAGTCCGGATAGCGCAGCTCGGCAAGCTGCTCCTCGGCGTCCGCGATCTGTTCCTCGGCGTCCGCGAGATCCGCCTCGGCGTCGCGGATCTTCTGCTCGCCGTCCGCGATCTCTTCCTCAGCTTCCTTTTTTCCTTCCTCGTAATCCTCCCAGCCGTCTTTGATCTTCTTCTCGTTCTCGGCAATTTCCTTCTGGCCGTCCGCGATCTGCTGTCTGGCCTCGGCCAGATCGCTCCGCGCGTCGGCGAGCGTCTGCCGCCCCTCGGAGAGCTGACGCTCACCGTCCGAGACCTGAGTCCGGGACGCCTCGAGCTGCGCCCAGCCGGAGTCGAGCTGCCTGCGCGCCGAGGTCAGCTGCGTCTGTGCCTTTCGCAGCTCCTTGTATCCGTCATCGATCTCCTTCTGACCCTTTTTCAGCTTCTTCTCGTTCGCGTCCAGCGTCTTCTTCGCCGCGTCAAGCTGTGTCTCCGCCGCCGCGGCCTGCGCCTTCTGCGCGTTCAGCTGCTGCCACACCGCCGCAAGCTGCTGTCCGGCCTGCACCCCGGCGTCCAGCTCCTGTTTCAGGGCGTTCAGCTGTGTCAGACTTCCGTCCAGCGTCTTCTTCTGTGCCGCCAGCGCCGAGCTTTGCCCGTCTATTATGGCTTTCTCCTCCGCAAGCCCTGAGGAAGCGTCCTCCTGTGCCGACTTCGCGGCAGAGAGAGCCTGCTGCCTTTTCTGCTGTTCCGGCAGCAGCGTATCGCTGTACTCGGCCTCCAGCGACGCGATGTCACTGTTCAGCGCGGATATCGTCCCGTTCTGTGTACTGATATCATTCTGAATCCCCTGCACGGTCTGTGTCTGCCCGCTTATCTGGCTGTTCAGACTGTCGACCGCGGCTGCCTGTGAGGCGGCCTCTGCTTTCAGCCCGGTCAGTTCCTCATCCTTGTCCTTCACCACCTGCTCCGCCTGGGCAAGCTTCTGCTGATACTCAGGGGTCGTCTCGCCGGACGTCCCGCCATCCGGATATTCGGGATTCTTTTGCAGGGTCTCCAACGCAGAGCGAAGCGTCTGGAGTTCTCCTTCCGCTGCTGCGACCTGAGCGTTCAGACCATCCAGCTTGCCTTGTTCCTGTGTAAGCTGATCGTTCAGCCCATCAAGCTTCCCCTGCTCCTGATCCAGCTTTCCGTTCAGCGTCCCAAGCGCTGTCTGCGCGGCAGTGAGCTGATCGCTCTTTTCCTTCTTATCTGCCCGGTTCTTCGTGACCTTCCCGTCGTATTCATCCAGCGCCTGCCGCGCCGTATCTACCGCTGCCTGCAGTGCCGTGACCTTGTCGTCGTACGCTTTCTGTCTCCCTGCCAGATCCGCCGAAGCGGCATTATAGGCAGTCAGTCCAGCGTTGTACTGCTTCATGCCCGCGTCATACTGTTTTTGGCCCTCCGCAAGCTGCGGCGCACCCGCGTCGTAGGCAGCCTGCTGCTGTGTGAGCTGTGCCTCCGCGGCCGCGAGCTGTTTCTGTCCCACGTTGTAAGTCGCCAGATTCGCGTTGTATGTTTTCCTGCCCTCCGCAAGCTGCTTTTTCCCGGCGTCGACCTGTTTCTGCGCAGCTTTCAGCTCCTTCTCACCTTTCTTCTTCTGGCTGTTGTACTGCTTCAATCCGGAGCTGTACTCCTTCTCGCCGGAGTCCAATGTCCCCTGCGCCTCGGCCATCTGGCCCTTGCCCTCCTCCAGCTTCGACGCGTTCTCCTCAATCTCTTCCTCGCCGTCGGCAAGCTCCTGCTCGCCTTTCTTGAGCTCTTTTTGAGCGTCCTTCAGCTCTTTTTTGCCGTCGGCAAGCTCCTGCTCGCCCTCGACGAGCTCGGATTCCGCCTCATCGAGCTCTGACTCCGCTTCGGCTTTTCCGTCCGCGAGCTCCTGTTTCGCATCGGCCAGCTCCTGCTTGCCGTCCGCGACTTCCTGCTTCGCATCGGCCAGCTCGGGCTCGGCCGTCTCGACGACCTCGTTGTATCGGATCTCACAGCGCGCGTCGGCGATCCCCTCGACGCGTTCGCAGACCTCCTCGATCAGATCGTCGTAGCCTGCAGTGAACTCCGTCTTCTCCCTCGCGCCATCCACCTGCAGGTAAGCGACGCTGTATACCTCCGCGTCAAACTCCTCCGGGAGCACGTAGGCAAACCCCTCTACCGAGCCCGTCCCCAACGACGTACTGCCCCGGTTGAACGACAGATAGCAGGGACTGTACCCGTAGCCGCTGACCGTAAATTTCCTGTGCCTTAAGCTGCTGTCATCCTCCGACGACACCTCGATCTCCAACGCATCCCCCGGCTCAAAGCCCTGTTCCAGCGCGTAGGAAGCGTCCAGAAAGCACTCGTCCGCGCGCTTCGGGAGCTCTCCTTTCGCCAGAGTCAGCTCGTTGACGCCCTCGCGCAGCGCCTCGATATGGAGTACCTCGCGCGCGTCGCCCTCGCCGCAGTATACGTCTTCCATATAGCTACCCGCGACAAAAGAGACGCCCTCGATACCGCCGAGTGCGTCCAGATCGTCGTCCGTCAGGCCAAGCGTGCTGATGACGCGAAGATCCATGAGACTGCTGTCATCAAAATAGGAATCTCCGGTCAGCCGCATGTCCGGCGCGGAGGCCTGAATTCCAGAGAAAAAAGCCACTCCCAGTGCCACAATGAAAAAAATGGACAGGAAGCGGTTTTTACTCCTTTTTATTTCTACGCGAAAATCTTTATGTAACGCTTTTTTTCTCATAAGCCTCACATTCCCGCTGCTTTAAATCTGTCTGCCTACCACTCGATCGTCTCCACCGGAATCGGATGGTCGTTCAGCTTCATCTCGGACACGCGCCCGTTTTTGATACGGATCACGCGATCCGCCATCGGCGTAAGCGCCGTGTTGTGGGTGATGACGACGACCGTCATGCCCCGCTCCCGGCACATATCCTGCAAAAGCTTGAGGATCGCCTTGCCGGTCTGGTAGTCGAGCGCACCCGTCGGCTCGTCGCACAGCAGAAGCTTCGGATTCTTCGCGAGCGCCCGCGCGATCGACACGCGCTGCTGCTCGCCGCCGGAGAGCTGCGTCGGGAAATTTCCCATGCGCTGCTCCAGTCCCACCTCGCGCAATACCTCCTCCGCGTTCAGCGGGTTTTTGCTGATCTGCAGCGCCAGTTCCACGTTTTCGAGCGCCGTCAGATTCGGCACCAGATTGTAGAACTGGAAGACGAAACCGATGTCGTTGCGGCGGTAGGAAGTGAGCTTCTTCTGGCTGTAGCGGGCGATGTCGTATCCGTCCACGAGCACAGTCCCGCTGCTCGCCGTGTCCATGCCGCCCAAAATGTTGAGCACGGTCGTCTTGCCCGCGCCGGACGGCCCCACGATCACGACAAACTCACCCTTTTGTATCTCGAAATCAATGCCGTCCACCGCATGAATGTCTACTTCGCCCATGTGATAGACTTTTGTCACATTCTCAAGCTTCACGAACGCTTCCGACACTGCATTCCCTCCGAAATCCTGTATACTGTTCTTATTTTACATGCCTTACGCGTGCGCCGCAATCACTTTATGAAAATTTAATGATCCTCAGCGTTCGGCGAGATCAACATACGCTCTGTGATGTCCCACATATTTGTACGCGGGGCGGATGATCTTGCCCTCGTTGACCAGTTCCTCAATCCGGTGCGCGCTCCATCCGGCAATCCTCGAGACTGCAAATATCGGCGTGTACAGCTGCTTCGGGATGCCGAGCATCGAGTACACGAATCCGCTGTAAAAATCGACATTGCAACAGATCGGCTTGTGCAGCTTCTTGCGGTTCGTCAAAAGCTCGGATGCGATGCGCTCCACTCTCTCGTGCAGCTCGAACTCCTCTGTCAGCCCTTTCTCCTCCGACAGGGACTTCGCGTACTCCTTCAGGATGACCGCGCGCGGGTCAGAGAGCGTGTAGACCGCGTGGCCCATGCCGTAGATCAGGCCGCTGCCGTCGAACGCTTCCTTATTCATAATCTTCACCAGATAGTCGCGAACCGCGTCATCGCTGCCCCAATCCGGCACATGCTCCCTGATATCCGCGAACATGTTCTCGACCTTTAGGTTCGCACCGCCGTGCTTCGGTCCTTTCAGCGAGCCGAGCGACGCCGCGATCGCGGAGTAGGTGTCGGTGCCGGTCGATGAGACGACATGCGTGGTGAACGTGGAATTGTTTCCTCCGCCGTGCTCCGCGTGGATCACCAGCGCGATGTCGAGCACGCGGGCCTCAAGCTCCGTATATTGTCCGTCGCCGCGCAGAATGCGCAGGATATTCTCCGCTGTGGAGAGCTCCGGATCCGGATAGCGGATCAGCAGACTCTTGTCATTGTGATAATGCTGGTACGCGTGATACGCGTACACAGAGATCAACGGGAAGGTCGCAATCAGCGACAGACACTGCTTCAGGACGTTCTGAATCGTGATATCGTCCGGGTTCTCGTCGTAGGAGTACAGTGTCAGCACGCTTCTCTGCAGTGCGTTCATGATATCCATACTGGGCGCTTTCATGATCACGTCCCGCACGAACTTGTTCGGCAGTTCCCGGTACTGGCTCAGAATCTCGATAAACGACTGAAGCTGCTGCTTATTCGGAAGGGCTCCGAAAAGAAGCAGATAGGTGATCTCCTCGTAATTGAACCGCCTTTCCTCAAAGCCTTTTTTCAGATCCATGATGTTGTAGCCCTGGAAGTAGAGCTGTCCCTCCGCCGGGATCTTCCTGCCTTCCTCCGTCCGGAACGCGACTACGTCCGAAATCTCTGTCAGTCCGGTGAGCACGCCCTTGCCGTCGGATTCGCGCAGGCCGCGCTTCACATCATATTCCTCATACAAATTCAGATCAAGCGCCCCCGAGATCATACACCACTTCACAAGCTCCGCCAGTCTGATATCCCTGATCCTTCTGTCCTCGTCACTTTTCATCATAATAGTCTCCTCCTCATACGCATATGAATTCTGTCCCTGCCCGCACACCCCCTTGTATCGGCAGATTTGACCACTGTCTCTCACTCGGTAATTTTCACTCTGTGATCTCTATTCTGTATTTTCTATTCCATTTTCTCCGTTACATATTTTCCGGCCACGCAAAATGTCGGATCTCTATTTTCCGCCTCGCGTCCACTGTTCCACCAAGGTCTCCAACTCGCCGCGCAGCTGCGGGGCAAGCGAATAGTACGACCATTTTCCCTGCTTTCTGCACGTCACAAGTCCGGATTCCACCAGGATCTTCATGTGATGCGACAGCGTGGACTGCACGATGCTCAGGGATTTCAGGAGATCCGCTGCGCAGAGCTCCCTCTCCTCGAGCAAGGTGAGAATCTGCAGTCTGTTCTCGTCTCCCAGCGCCCGGAAGCGCTCCGCTGCAAGCCTCATCCTGTCCGGCGACGCACCGGCCTGACCGCTCTTTCTTCTTCCGGCCTTCCTCGCTTTCACGGGCTCCGGCTGCTTCGCCGTCTCTCCGGCTGCCTTCCCGGTCTTCTCTACCTTGAGATAATCTATGGCCTTTTCCGGCTTTTTCCCGGACTTCTTTTTCTCCGGCTTCGCCGATTTCCGCTCCGCCTTTTCCCGCTTGTCCTGCTTCTTAAGTTTATCCTTCTGTTTTTTCAGCTTTTCCTGTTTCTCCTGTTTTTCCTGTTTTTCCTGTTTTTTCTTTTTCCCCATACCGCATCACCGCCTCCCGGTATCTGTTTGAGTCTGAGCCATTTCGGCTTTGCGAAGAGTATAACACAAGATTTTATTTCAGTAAAGTATTTGCATTTTCACAAAGTCTTCACAAAGGAATGATAATATGCTAATATTATATTCGCCGCTCAGAATGCGCGCGACTAAGATTCCTGAAAGGAGAATATATACTATGTTTAACAAGAAAATTCTTATTCTGCTCACGCTGACAGCTGCCGTCGCGATGTCGGGATGCGGAAAGAAAGATGCGGAGACGGAAAAGCCGGAGCAGCCGGCGGCCGAAGAAGAAACGATGTCAGAGGATGCGGAAGCCATAGAGCCGATCACTCCGTCCGACTATCTTGTGAAGAATGTTTCAGACTATATCACACTCGGTTCTCTCGATGATCTGTCCGCCACCCAGACTGCCTACACGGTCTCGGACGAGATGGTACAGGAGCGGATCCAGGACGAGCTCTATACGTACAGCGAGGAAAAGGAAGTGGAAAAAGCCGCCGAGGGCAACATTGTCTATGCCGACGTGACTTCTTCAGTACAGGGCGCAAAGAGCGCCGAAGATGAGTCCGGCACCGAGGGCGATGAGGATTCCGACAATTCGGAGAGCACCTATTTTACGATCGGCGACGAGGATTACGGTGAAGAGTTTGACCAGAAGCTGATCGGCGCATCCGCTGGGGATGAGCTGAGCTTCTCCATCACTTACGACGATGACAGCTGGTACGAGGAGTGGGCGAATCAGACGGTCGACTTCCAGGTATCTGTCACAGGCGTATATGAGACGATCGTTCCGGAGTACGACGATGCCTTTGTCAGCGAATATACCGATTATGATACGAAAGAAGACTATGAGGCGTACATCCGTGAGACGATTCAGGATGAATACGATGAAGAAAGCTACGCGGATACGGTCAACGCACTGTTCCAGAGCGCAATGGATGAGTGTACTTACAACGGGTATCCGAAGGATCTGTATGCGGCGTGTGAGAATGAGGTTCTTGCCTATTATGGCCAGTTTATCGGGGAAACCGATCCGACGGCGATCCGTGAGGCCCTTGAGCTCTCGGACGACGATCTGAAGGAGGACGTGCTCAACACCATCAATCTCCGCCTTCTTATCACCGCGATCTGCGAGGAACATAATCTTGAACTGACCGAAGACGACTATGTGGAACAGTTGACCGCAGACGCGGAAGAATACGGCTTCATGAGCGCAGCGGAGTATGAATCGTTTTCCGGGCGTGAGTCTATTGTCTGGAGTCTCTATGAGAACCTGGCGGCGGAATATCTGTATGACCGTGCCGAGATCACGACGGTGGAAGGCGACGCGGAAGATCTTGAGGATGTAGTCTATCTGGACGAAGATGAGACCGATCTTGACGAATACGAGACCGACTTTTCAGCCGCCGAGATGGTAACAGAAGAACCTGAAACAATTGAATAATTGTGGAAACAGTTAAAAATCATATGTTTTTTTCGATATTTCCCACAATTGTGCTTGACATTTGACTCCATTGTGCTATACTATAATTGCTGGTAGAGTGGTTTGTTTGTAAATTTCACTAGCTATTATAGATTATGAAATAATAGCCTTTGATAGTCTATAATAGTTAGTGAAATTTTTTAACGAATCAGGTAGGCACAATAGTTAGGAGGTACCAAGATGAACAAGGGTACAGTGAAGTGGTTCAATGCAGAGAAAGGCTACGGTTTCATCACCGGCGAGAATGGCTCCGATGTATTCGTACATTTTTCTGCGATCCAGGGTGAAGGCTTCAAGACTCTGGAAGAAGGACAGGCAGTTTCTTATGATCTGACAGAGGGCGCCCGCGGAATGCAGGCCGCCAACGTAGTGAAACTCTGAATTGGAATGTGAGATGGCCAGAAGGCCGCTGCAGCGCTTGCGCAGCGGCCTTTTTTACGTCCAAAAGCCCGGTCTCCATACAGGATAGTCGGCAAATTCACGACACGAAGCTAGTCCTTTAGGGTTTGCCTGACTATCTCTGTATGAGAGATGCTTTTGGACATCCTATAGTCTTTCGAAATCCTCCGCCCCATGCTTGCACAGCGGACAGACGAAATCAGCCGGGAGCTCATCCCCCTCGTAGACATATCCGCAGATCTTGCAGACATACCCCTTCTTCTCCGTCGTCGGCTGAGGCTGCGGCTTGATGTGGTCGAAGTAATACTGATACGTGACGCTCGGCACGTTCGAGAGGACAAGCGCCTCCGTCACCTCCGCGACGAACATCGTGTGCGTATCGTACTCGTGCTCCTCGATCACCTTTCCCGAGAGCACGGCGTTCGTGTAGTCCGGGATATAGCGCAGACCGTTGGCTGTGCGCGCCTCTGCCGGTCCTTGCGCGAATTTGTCGGTATCCCTGCCGCTGCAGAAGCCGAACTGCTGAAACAGCTTGAACGGAGCTTCGGTCGTCAGGATCGACACGTTGAACACGCCGGTCTTTTTGATCATGTCGTGCGTATAGTTCGCCTTGTTGACGGCGATCGCGATACGTTTCACCTGATCGGTCACCTGCATGACCGTGTTCGTGATGCAGCCGTTGTCCTTGTCCCCGTCCCGCGCGGTCAGAACAAACAGTCCGTAAGAGAGCTTGAACATCGCTGTCGGATCGATCTGACCCTTCGTCGTGAGTCCTACGTTCCCTGCGGACGCGCCTTGCGTCACGGAAGCAGCCCCGGTTCCCGACGATTCAGAAGCCGCACTCTTCGCGCCTGCCGCGGCGGAAACGCCTTTCACCAAAGCCGTCGCATGCTTCGCGTCGTCCGGAATCGTCGCCGCCAGCGCGTCCGCGAGCGCGTCCACCTCCGGAAGCTGCTCTTTTTTCAGCGAAGAAATGATCGTGAGCCTGTTATCGAGGATCGTCATGTTCCTGCACTTTTCGAACTCCGCGCGCATCAGAGCGCCGCTCGTCGGAGCCCAGGAGCCGTTCTCGATCAGCGCGACCGTGCGGTTCTGGATGTTGTGCGCCACGAGATCGTAGATCAGAGATTCCATGTTCACAAAAATGCCCGCATTGTAGGTCGTCGAGGCGAACACAAGATGGCTCCATTTAAAGGACGCCGCGACGATCTCGGATGCCGGCGTCACGGACACGTCAAACATCACTGTCTTCACCCCGCGCTCGCGCAGGCGGCAGGCCAGGATCTCGGCCGTATTCTCCGTGTGCCCGTAGACGGACGCGTAGGCGATCATCACGCCCTGCTCCTCCGGCGCGTACGAACTCCAGTGCATGTATTTTCCGATGAAATCGGAGATATTTCGCCTCCACACGAAACCGTGCAGCGGGCAGATCATCTCAATGTCCAGCGTCGACGCTTTCTTCAGCAGCGCCTGCACCTGGTCGCCGTACTTGCCGACGATGTTCGTGTAATATCTGCGCGCCTCATCGAGGTAATCCCGCTCAAAGTCCACTTCGTCCGCGAACAGCGCCCCGTTGAGCGCGCCGAACGTACCGAAGCCGTCCGCCGAGAACAGAATCTTATCCGTCGTGTCGTAGGACACCATGACCTCCGGCCAGTGTACCATCGGAGCCATCACGAACACCAGATTGTGCTTCCCGGTGCTGAAACTGTCGCCCTCTTTCATTACCACAGCGCGCGCGTCAATATCGAAGTCAAAGTACTGCTTGATCATCGCAACGATCTTCTCATTGCAGATGATCTTCACCTCCGGATAGCGCGCGACCAGCTCCTGGATCGCCTCGGAGTGATCTGGCTCCATGTGATGCACCACGAGATAGTCGAGCGGCCGCCCGCCGAGCACCTCCTTCACATTCTCGAAAAACGTCCCTTTCACCGCCTTGTCCACCGTGTCGAAGAGCACCGTCTTCTCGTCCATCAAAAGGTAGGAATTGTAGGACACGCCCGCCGGTACGGAGTACACGCCCTCGAACATCGCAAGGCGGCGGTCATTGCTGCCGACCCAGTACAGGTCGTCCGTCACTTTTCTGTAGCAATACATGGAATACCCTCCTTTTCTCATTCATATGGTCATACTCGGCGGTTTTCAGTAAAGCGAGATCAGTCGATGGAAAATCGCGTCTACAATGCCTGGCCGATGACCTGTGAGTGTAGTATACCAAGCTTTCCCAGAAAAATCCAGAAAAACCCGTTCTGGAAAGTATCCGTATTATTTTACAGGAATCTACCTGTTGCTATAAAGGAAGATACTGAAACCTGTCAAACCAGACTGTTACACCGCCTTCCGCAAACAGACCAAAAAAACATCCGGTAAATGTCATGGGCATACACTCTGTTGACAGCAGCTGCGTCCTCCCCGTGCCGATAATCTCCATCCCCGCTTTACTGACTCCCGCGGAAAAACGGTATTCCAGCTTATCAGCCTCCACAGTCAGATACAGTCTTTCTTCCCCTGAAAAATGCCTGCATCCCACCTCCATCTGCATATCCCCGACCACCTTCCTGAGCAGCACGACCCGCTTCCCGCCGCGCTCCGTGACCATCAGATCATAATGGTGCTCATTCGTATGAAAGATGGTAAGCCCCGCGGCATATTCGGTCGATTCTGGCAAAACATCCGCACGGACCTGAGCCCTCACAAAAAAATGCTGCTGACGCCTGCCAATAAACGCCGGAGATTCACAATCATTTAAAGAATATTTACAGCCGGTAAGTCTCACACACCCCGGCCTGCTGCAGAAATCATATAATGTCAGATCTGGATTCCGCAGATAGATCCACCCCTGCGGCAGTCCGTTTCCAAAAAAAATCTCAAAAGAATCCTCCGGACCAGAAGCGTCCTCCCGGATATGCGCATAAGCATCCTCCTCATGGAAATCCTGTACTTTCACCGGTCTTCTGTCCGTTTCCATCTCAGGAAGAATGTTGTTTCCGCCATTCACGACCGGCCAGCCGTCCTCGCGCCAGTCCAGCGGCGCCAGCATCGTTTCTCTTCCCAGGTGATGCAGCATATACTGTGACGTTCGGATCCCGTGAAATACGATCCATGATTCCCCGGTCTCTGTTTCAACGATATCCCCGTGACCTACCGCCTGAAAATGATGAAGCTTTGTATCCCTATGCGTCAGGATCGGATTATATGGGCAGTTTTCAAACGGCCCCCATGGAGATGTACCGCGACAGATTGTAACCATATGTCCATACTCTGTCCCGCCCTCTGCCGCCAGCATATAGTATTGACCGCCCCGCTTGTACATATGGGGGCCTTCCGGATATTTCCCTCCGCTGCCCTCCCACACAATCCTGGTATCCGTGAGCCTCCTGCCCGTGTCAATATCGATCTCGCATTGCCCGATGGCCTGTGAATCAGGCAGATCATAGGTACTGGAAAAGTAAACTTTGCCGTCGTCGTCAAAAAACAGGGAAGGATCAATCCCTTTCTGATCAATCCAAACGGGATCCGACCATTCTCCATATATATCATCTGTCCAGACTATAAAATTTCCGCCATAGCTATAATTTGTGGAGGATACGTAATATCTGCCGTTATAAAAACGAATGGTGGGCGCCCAGATACCCCCGGAAGGTTGGCAGTGCTCCAGCATGATCTGACGTTTCCTGGTCAGCACATGGCCAATCTGCTCCCACTCTATCAGGTTTCTGCTGTGAAACAACGGTATCCCCGGAAAAAATTCAAAGGAACTGGTGACGAGATAATAATCCTCCCCGTTTCTGCATATACTGGGATCCGGATAGAATCCCGGAATGACAGGGTTATGATACTGCATGAAAAGGCCTCCTTCTTTAAGTCCGTATCCAGACCATCATTTCTCCCGGGCCCCGGTTTCCCCACCAGCAATAAGGAACCGCCCTGACAGTAATCTCCTTTTCCTCACTGCCCAGAGGCCGGTAGAGCTCTTCGCCCCAGGCTTCCTCATTCAGCCGGAACCCCCTGCCTGTTACAGCCGCAGTCTCCAGAGAAAGAGCGCCCTCCTCTTTTTCGAGGCAGAATGCATGTTTCGTATCCAGACGGATAGCTGACAAATTCTTTCCATTATCGATCTCTTCAAGGCAGTATATAACCGGTCCCCGCCGGATTGCCGTCTTTCCTGCGTCGTCCCTGACTCTGGGGTTCGCCGCCACAAGCTCTGCCGTTATAGATAAGACCAGACGGATTTTTCTTCCGGGCCTCAGTCCCCCATAAATCCACACATACCCATTTCTCACAGGGCATCCGCATTCTCTCCCGTCAAGAAACAGCTTCCACTCTCTACACCATCCCGGAATCCGTATGGCAATCTTTGCATTTTCAGAGGGGACTTCCTCCAGAATCACTTCAATCTCTCCTCCCCACGGATAGTTCTCAGAAACGCTCAGCCGGAAAATCCCATGCTCTGTTTTTGCCGACACCTGGCCGGATACATAGAGATGTATATAGAAAGTATCCTCATTATAAGAGTAAAGATACTTTCCCAGAGAAGCAAAAAATCGCGCAAGATTAGGCGGACAGCACGCACAGCCGAACCATTCCTGCCGCACTGGCTTCACATGGAAACGCTCCGGATTTTTCTCGCTGGCCTCCGTCCATACCTCCAGCGGATTCACATAGAAAAAATGCTTTCCGTCCCGGGACATGGATCCCAGTATCACATTATACAAAACCTGCTCCATCACATCCCCATAGACTCCATTTACATCCATCCGCAGCATACGGCTGGTAAAAAACATAAGGCCTATGGACGCGCAAGTCTCCGCATACGCTGTCGCATTCGGAAGATCATACGCGAATGTAAACGCTTCGCCCATATGTGTCGACCCTATGGCCCCGGTGATATACATCTGGCGGTATACCACGTCCTTCCACAGTGTTCGGCAGGTCTGGTACAGGGTGGCGTCATTCGTAATCCTCGCCACATCAGCCATAGCGCTGTACATATACATGGCTCTCACAGAATGGCCCACAGCGCTCTTTTGTTCGTACACGCTCTTGTGGGATTGATTATATATGAGATCCGGCTCCCCCACACGCATATTGTTTTTGAAGGTACGTCGCTTCCGGGAAGTTCTCCATTCGTTTATAAAATAGTTGGGTGCCTTTCCCCTCTCCTCCAGAAAGTACCTGCTCAGCGCAAGATATCTCTCACAGCCTGTGACCTCGTAGAGTCGGACCAGAGCCAGTTCAATTTCCTGATGTCCGGGGTACCCTCTGAGTTTTCCGGGTTCCCTGCCAAAGCACTGATCTATGTAATCTGCACACCTGCTCATCATATCCAGCAGCCGCCTCTTCCCCGTGGCCTTGTAATATGCCACGGCCGCCTCCGTCATATGTCCGATACAGTACAATTCATGGCATTCATACAGATTCTGCCACCTTTTTTCCTGATTGCCTATGATAAAGTATGTATCCAGATATCCGTCTTTCTCCTGGGCCTTTTCAATAATTGTAATTACATCATCTATCGCAGCCTCCAGAACCGGATCCGGACGCGTCTCCAGACAGCAGGCCGCCGCCTCCAGCCATTTGGCCAGATCGCTGTCCTGAAAGACCTCTCCGTAAAAATCCCCTTCCGCCAGGCCCGCTGCAATCTTAAAATTCAGGATTGCATGACTGGGCTCCTTTCCCTCCATCCTGTCATTAAGAATTTCCCACTGATAAGGAATCATCGTATCACGGACAAGATTGCAGTACTGTCCCAAAAAGGACTCTCCTATCCTGACATCCCTGATTTCAACGGCATTACATGTCTGTAAATTTTTCATATTCCTCCCAATATCCGCTTATCCTGAGACATAAATCTCAGGATAAGCGAACGACATATTGACTTGTTTAAAGGATAAACTCCAACCGTACGGTATGGCTCTTCGACATCTGCAGGGTGAATTTTTTACTGTCTGACGCATATTCGGCCCCATTTACCAGAAGCTTCCTGAAGCCAAGAGGAAACACAAAGTCTATACTCTGATCCTCCAGAGAGGATATTTCCGCCACCGCCTTTCCGCCCGGAATATCCCACTGCATTTTTTCAATTTTCGCAAAGGTGTAAAGCCACACTCCCTCCACACATCCCTCCTGTAGGTCATCCGGCACAGAAGGAAGAAGCTTGATGAAGCCTTCGTCTGAATACACCAGCATTTCAAGAATTATGGCCGGCATCGCCCCCAGAAGATCCGGGCAGAATACTCGATAAGGATAATGCACTGTATTCAGTGTGCGGGTCACATACCCATGCTCCATCAGTGTGCGCAGATTGTGCATGGCGTCCTTGTGATCATCTAGTCTCACCGCGGTAAAATATCTGTGGATCACGCCGTGCGCAGAGTCGTCCTGATGGCCGCGTTTGCGGTTGGACAGGATAAAGGGCTTCACTAATTCCGGAGTTTTCTCGGGGGAAATCGCTCTTCCCGGCCAGATATCGTAGTGGTGGGATACGTGTCTGTGATCATAGTTTTCACCCGAATACTTAAACGACCATTCCTTGACCGCCCCATCCTCATCCAAAAGATAATTCGGAAGTTTCCCGCGGAGTTCCTGCCATTTCGGATAATCCTCCTCATCCAGGCCCAAAATATCGCAGGCCTCCATCAGATTATCCAGCACCTCCCGGCAGACCATCACATCCATGAGAGAATTGACATTCATCGCGTAAACATCCTTCGGAAATGGTACATGATAATCATTCATGGATGGATCCTCCGGAGAATAACTGGGATAAAACAGCACCTTTCCATTCTCGTCTTCATCCGAAAGATAATCCTGGTAGAACAGAGCGATCTCCTTCAGACCGGGCACTACGCGATCCCGAAGAAATTCTCTGTCTCCCGTCACCAGATAATGGCCCCAAAATTCATTATAGATCCAGCCCAGGCAGGCCGTCCAGCAATAGTGGGGATACACGATCGAGAACTGATAGAATTTCCCGGAATTGTAGTCGCAGTGTATGTTCCCCAGCACGCCGCGGGCGCCGTAGAAGCGCTTTGCGTTCAGACGAAAATCGTCAAATTTGTTTTCATAAAAACGGAAATAAGTATCCATAATCTCCGGAAGACCGGTCATATTTCCCGAGCAAACCTGCAGGTTGGTATTAATGTTGTGCTGAAACAGGGACGGCGGATCCTCTCCCGTATCAGTGATCATAAAGAACCTGCCCATATTATACAGCTTTTCCATGAGCATGGGGCTCAGCTCCCCCTCGCTGTGTTGCTCATTCAAAAGCTCTTCCGCTGCTTTGGCCCAGTCCCCCTTCAAATGAATTTTTGAACGTTCCATCATGGGTTTCAGGTGAGCCCGGTTTGCCTCCAGAAGCTGCTCGTAGGAATCGCTGACCGCCCTCACCTCTGCCAGTATGTCCGCCGCCAGGGCATGTCTGTAGTTTTCCTCATACTTAACAGTTCGCGACAGAATTGTCATATATCTGGCGTTTGTGATCTGAATATAGCCTCCCTCGCGGCAGGAGGCCTGTCCGTCCGTCCGAATCACAGAACAGCAGCAGTAACCCCGTTCTCCGAACTGAGGATCATAAGCCAGGGATACTGTGCAGGCGTCCGGCTCTGTCCGGATTTCAACATCGCTGCCCTCAATCTTATACATATCGTTGTAAGTAACCAGAACAAACTGGTCAAAGTGATCCGGAAGGTCGTAGCCTCCGGGAGCTACAAAGCGCAAATCCACATCGAATGCTTCCCCATTTAATCTCCTCGCATCCTGAACTACGATATCTTTCTCAAAAGACACAAAAGATCTGCGCAGAATACCACCCTCGCTGTCCTCACAACGGACGACAGCCTCTCCGGAGAACATATCCAGATAACGTATGTAATCGCGGGGGTCTGTGCCTTCCTTAAAATCCATCAGCAATTCGATCACCGAGTGAAGCCTGGGATGCAGTCTGGGAAATTCCACTCCAAAAGGACGGCTGTCGATCCAGCGGTCATATCCTGCGTCCTTGGTGGCCTTATCCATCACTTTGGCTGCCTCTTCAAACTTCCCCTCTCGCAGAAATCTTCTGGCTTCCGGTATGGCATAGGCTACATCCGGCGGCTCCGGAGTATCCTTCCAGCGCATATCCATAATACGTTCGCGGCGATAGATGACCCTTTCCCGATAGGGATCGCCTACAATATCGATACGTTGCACGCCGTTCGCCGTCACCAGTACATCCTCATCCGCCTTGGCCGGATAAAGGCTGCTCACACTCATACAAGGGAGAATGGAGCGTCTCTTTTCAATATCCATGGGAGGATATTTTAAACCAAATTCTACTGTCCTCATACCGTAAGTACTCATAAGAACCTCCTTCATAAAATAATTTAAATATTCTATTGGAAATCTGTATTTGATTATACTTCCGCAAAGGAATATGGTAAATGGAATATACTATACATAGATGAATGAATATTTTGAACAGTAAGAGTATTCGATTCACGTTATATCATCTTCTATCTGTATTTTGTATACGGACGGGCTCACCCCGTACTGCTGCTTGAATACTTTGCTGAAATAATACTGATCGCTGAAACCCAGCAGCTCCGCAATATCCTTAACCTTCATATTCCGATATTCCATCAACAGCCTTTTTGCCTCCTCAATCTTGATCTTGTTGTAAAAACTGATCGGAGAATCCCCATAATATATTTTGAACATACGGCAAATATAGGATGGGGAAATCTTAAAGAAATCAGAGATATCCTGAAGAGAAAGATTCCGGTACACATTCGAGTTCATATAATCCGTCAGCTTCTGCACAAATTCAATGGGAACCCCTATTTTCTCTTCCTTTTCCTCTGCCAGCCATTCAGCGTATCCCAGAAGATTCTCTGCCAGATCGTCATATTGACTGTTTTCGTTCAGGATCTTATCCGCCAGTATCCCCGGCTCCTCCATAGAAGGGCAGTTCCCTTCCATGGCGATAAACAGCTCCTCCAGAAGGACCGTCAGATATTTGCGAAGGAGAACCACTGTATAATGATTTTCCTTCCACTGAACGACCCTTTTTTTAATTTCCTTTTTGTATCCTTCTGCAGATCGGTTCCTCAGGATCAGCTCTATCCTCTTTTTAAAAATATCCACCTCTTCCTTCTGACGGACGTATGTCTCCCACATATCGCTTTCAGCCACGTCTTCATAAACACGGCAGTCGTCCAGTAAAATCCTCTTCCTCAGTTGTCCGGATAAGCCAAGATACTGCGCGTAAAGCTGGGAAATATCTGTCAGCTTTTCAGAACAGATTATGTTGACCCTTGTATAATTCTTTTTCAGGTTCTCCAGCAAATACTTGTTCTTTTCCAATATGTCTCTATAGGTTTCATTTTCCAGATCATAGATAATTACCTTTTCATTGTACAGCTTCGTTCCGATAACCCAGAATCTGCCGGCATCGCTCTCCTCCATATTTTCGCACAGGAGCTCCCTTGGCAGAGGCGCGGCGTACTGCTGTATCAATCCGGCGCGGACTACTGTAAGGAGATAGCCTTTCGGAAATATGAAATTTGATATCTCTATCTCCTCCTGAAGCACCTTCGAGAGCATCAGCTCCTCGCGCTGAATTCGGATTTCGTCAATCTCCTTTACCAGACGCGATAATATATTATGAAATTGATCCATATCCACTGGTTTCATCACATAATCGTCTACCTGAAGCACCAACGCCTCATGGGTAAAAGTAAAATCCGCATAGCCGCTTATGATCACACATTTGACCTGAGGATAAAGCTTCTTCGCATATTGAATCAGCTCCAAGCCGCTGATCACGGGCATTTTAATATCAGTAAAAATAAGATCCGGCTGAAATTCCTTCAATATATCCAGCGCGGTCTCTCCGTCAAAGGCCTCCCTGAACGTTACTTCATATCCGGACCGATATATTAGTCGTTCAATATCTCGCAGGATCAATTTACTATCTTCCGCTATCAGAATGTTATACATGCCATTCTCCTTCCAGATAAATGGTTACTCCGGACATGTCTTTGTGATTCTCGACCCTGAATCGGACGCCCTCCTCAAAGCAGAAATTAAGCCGTATCAGAGAATTAAGAATGCCGAGCCCGGCCATTCCCTGCATATTCTCCGGCTTCTCTTCTGTATTTATCCTTACGTTCTCCATTTTCATTTTTTCGCAGATTTCAATATATTTTTCCTCGGGAAAACGGTTTCCGTTATCATATATCTCTATTCTCCAGAGATTATCCATGGCCGCAGCTCCCACTCTGATGACATAAGGCGGTTTACGCCCGTCAAAACCATGCTGTATCGCATTCTCCACGAACGGCAGTATGCTTAATCTGGGAATTTGAATAGACCAGACGGCCTTCTCTGTCTCAATACTATACTGGAGGAAATCTTCATAGTACTGCTTCTGGAGGGATAAGTAACTGGAGATACACTGTATTTCCTCACCCAGAGTAACCATATGCATTTCTGAATCAACGGTATAGCGAAGCATATCCGAAAGCTGTTTGCACATAAAAGACACATCGTCTGTCCGCCCTTCCCTTGCGGATATACTGATGGAATACAGTACGTTATGAATAAAATGAGGTGAGATCTGAGCCTGAAGAGCCGATACCCTTGCCCGGGACTCTGCCTCGTTCGACGCGATTTCCCGCTGCATGGCAGATTTCAGGTCCTCCAGGATTTTCTGAAAGGCGTCCCTCAACTCCACGATCTCATCATTATAAGTACCCTCAAACCGCAGTCCAATGTTTTCGTATGTCACCTGCAGGACACTGTCGCGCAGTTCGTGAAGAGGCTTCACCAGCATTTTAGAAAACACCATAATCAGTAAAATAATCCCCGCCAGCACACAGACAAAAAATACAAACGTGCTTCTTTGCAGAAGTTTTAATGACGCATAAACGGTATCCATAGGATACTGAAGGTAAACCGTCAGCCCCGAGTATTCCGATTTCACATAAAAATTCATCTGATTTTCATCTTCAAAAACGCCGACAGCTTCCTCCGGCGTCCTGTTCTTAAGCCCGGCGGCCAGAGAAACACCTGCAGAACCGCATGGATAAATCACATTTTGATTTTCATCCATCAGTATCACAGTGCCCATATGGTTCACATCACAAATCTCATCCAGCTTTTTATAATCGGACTGAACTTCCACGTAACCATATTTTTTCGCGCTTACATCGAAGATCGCGCGTATAAAGGACACCGTCGGGATCTCCTGTTCCCGGCCGTTTTTTGCATAGATCACCAGTTTCTTCTTTTCCAGTCTGGCAGCGTTGTCATCTCTGGAAACTGCCTCCTGAAAATTGCTGCGATCATGATTATATACATAACGGAAAGCCCCGGTCACTCCATATAAATAGACGTCAACGTGAGGGAAAGAAGTCAGCGTGACAGCATTGGAAATAATATCGGCAACTTTGCGGTCCCGTTCCAGAATATCATAATCCGATTCCTGCACATCGTCTCTGTATATCTTCCGCATGATCCGAAAGAGCTCCGGGTCCGAAATCATTTTTTTAATAATATCATCCAGTTTCTCGACATAGGTATCTACGTTTTCGGAGATTTTGATACAGAGTTGCTGATTATTCTCAAGAGTTTCCTCCTGAATCTGCCTGAAAATACGAATGTGAATAAAAGCGCTGAATGAAATGATCGCAAACAGGATAATGATTGAATATGCGACATACAGTTTCGTCTGGAATTTGAAATTCATGCAGTCTCTCCTTCCTCAGCCACAGCGCCGGTCACTCCCAGAGCACTCTTCCTCCTCAGCTCTTCACAGCCCCCTCCGTCAGCCCGGCAATAAACTGCTTCTGCATAAACAGAAACAAAACGACCACCGGCAGGGCAGCCAGAACCAGGTCCGCAAAGACAAGATTCCAGTTGCTTCCTCCGTACATGCCGAAAAACTGATAAACGGAAAGGGGCAGGGTGCGTTTCGCCGGATTATTTAAAAAATAAAGAGGAATATTGATCTCATTCCATATTCCCGTAAAGAGAAGGATCAATACAGTAATATTACAGGATTTCAGCAACGGAAAAATTATATAAAAAAATGTCTTGAGAGTAGAAGCCCCTTCAATAAACGCAGATTCATCCAGCGATCTGGGAATCCCTTTGATAAACCCCGTATACAGAAAGCAGCTGAATGGAATATTGACAGCCGTATAGAGAATGATCACATTCGTGTATCCTCCATAAATGTTCAGCACGGTAAACAGACGGATCGTCGGCATCATCTGCATAGGAATAATCGTACCCAAAAAGAAAAAATAATATAATATTTTTGACAGGCGGGTAATCCTCCTCGCGAGAACAAACGCCGCCAGAGAACTTGTCAGGATCGTGATCATTGTCGAAACCGCGGTTATTAAGATACTGTTTTTAAATGCAGACAACAGCTTTCCATCTTCAAAGACGGTTTTATAGTTTTCCGCCAGCCATTGTTTTGGCAGGGACAGATCAAAAGCCGTTACCTCTGTAGAATTTTTGAATGAACCAAGCAGCATGATCAAAAGCGGCATTATAATGATCAGCGTCATCAGCAGCAACACAACTTCCAGACAAAACTGCATCCATTTTCTTTTCGTTCTGCAGCTCATTCTTCTACCTCCCTTTTCCTCATATTGATCAGAATGGGAACACAGATAATCGATACAAATAATGTCAGGGTTACATTCAGGGCAGTTCCGAGACCCCACTGCCCTCTCCCGAACATGGAAAACACCTCCAACGCGATCACCTGCGACGCATTGCCCGGTCCTCCGTTCGTAAGCGCATAAGGTTCGCTGAACACCTTCAGCCCGCCAATCATGCTTAAAAGCATATTGATGTTGAACGCGGGAGCCAGCATTGGAAAGGTAACGTTCCGAAAACGCTGAAGCGCGGAAGCTCCGTCAATCTTCGCCGCCTCGTAATAAGATTGAGGAATTCCCTGCAGGCCCGCCAGATAGACCACCATATGGTAGCCAGTCCACTGCCAGATAGAAACACCCGCTATGGTAAACATGACGATGCGCCTGTCCACCAGCCAGCTCTGCCGAAAGGCGTCCAAGCCGATCGCAGTCAGAAAACTGTTTAGGATTCCGTTGGGATGGAGAATGGGTACAAACACAAGCCCTATAATGATGGTAGAGATCACGCAGGGCAAAAAGAAAACAACCCTGAGGTAACCCCGCAACTTCAGTTTCGTATTGACCGCCAGAGCCAAAAGCAGCCCATTCAGATTTTTTCCGATGACAACCGTTATGGCATAGACAAAGGTATTGCATATCGCCAGCCTGAGTTCGCTGTTTTTAAATATAGAGATATAATTCTGGATCCCCACAAAGCTTATGCTGTCTTTTCCTATCGTCCAGTCTGTAAGGGAATAATAAATCCCATAGATACTGGGGGCGACAAAAAAAATCCCGAATATGAAAAGCGCCGGGAGAACCAGCCAATAGCTGTACAGATGACCGTTTCGCCGCAATAGAGACACCCCTTTCGTTTATTTCGCCGTGCACCCGGCAGGGCGGATTTTCTCCCTGCCTACCGCGCGGCCCTCATGCTGCGCCGACAGCTGACTTCCATGTGCGAGACTGTGTATGACAAGGCGCCGGACATACCGGGTGCATTCATTCTGAATATTTATCCCGATCCCATCCGGCGCCTTATTTTGTTCTGATCTTAGAAGTTATCAAAACCTTTCGCCTGCATCAGTTCCTCAAAGGTGACATCCCACGCAGATAACACTTCCTGAGGAGTCTTTGCGCCTGCGAACATATCCTGATAATACACCCAGAGATCATTCAGATCGACCTTCATATACGCGTTCATTTCCAGCACAGTCTTGCCGGTTTTATTGTACTCTTCATAGAGTCTTCCTTCAAACTCGTCAAACTCCGGCTCCCTAGCCCCTGTCACGTTGGGGACAAAAGAGGCCGCCTCCTGCGCTCTGTCGCATTGCTCCGGCTGCGCCATAAAATTCAGAAACAGCTTAGCTTCTTCAGTGTGCCTGGCGTCATTCGGAATAAAAAACTCTGCATCCAGCTGACTGATGGTCATGTATTCTTCCTCGCCCTCATATATAGGGTAGGGAAACATATCAAACTTTTTGTCTGGGTGCGCATTGAGAAGATCTCTCACAGTTGTGTTAGATCCAACTGTCATAGCGTACTGTCCGCTGCCCATCGCCGTTGGGATACTGTTGTAATCATCAGACAAAACAGTCTCCTGCATATATCCGTCCTTGAAAAGATTGTACGCCTTCTCCAGGCTCTCCTGGAAAGCGGGGATCTCGTCCCAACCAATCTCATTGTGATTCAGGCGATCCCACAGATCAGGTTCTTCCGCCGCCACGTAATACCCCCATGTAGAAGACGTCCACATCTGAAAGGTCCATACATCCTTGAACGGGCCATAGAAGGGAGTGATGCCATCTGCCTTGAGCGTTTCGCACACCGCCAGAAATTCATCGTATGTTTTGGGAATCTCCAGACCCTCTTCCTCAAAAATATCCTTATTATAGACGACGCCCATACCGCCAGTTTTTATTTCAAAAGCAAACCCGTAGATGTTTCCATCAGGAGCCGTAAGAATATCCTTGTCGGCCAGGTTGTCAACAAACGGCTCGTCCGAGAGGTTTATGCAGTTCTTTGCTACCTCCAGCTCGTTCTCCGCCGAAACCTTATTGTAGCAAATCAAATCCGACGGCTGGCCGGAGGCTAGTTTGGTCTGCAGAATCGATGTATTCTGCGCGTCCGGGTTCAGCACAAGCTCCACATTAATATAAGGATACTTCTCTTCAAAAGCAGCAATATTATCTTCGCTGAATGCATAGGGAATATTATTCACGATTTCCTGACTGGCTTCGACGGTGAGCGTCACCTCTTCCTGCCCGTCGGCCTGTACACTGAGCGGACATACCGCAGCAACCATCATAAGCGCAGAACAAACACTGACTATTTTTGCCAATTTTCTTCTCATTCAGATTCTCCTTTCAAATGAAAAATAATGATTGTTACTCTCGTATCCGCGGATCCAATTTATATGTACGTATTATACATCCACGTAATATTTTAGTAAATGGAATTAAATGAACGATGGCATTAAGAATTTTGAACAGATTAGCAGTTTTTATCTGAAATTTATGCCGTGCTTTCTGCATACAAAAAAGATAGGAAGAACAGAAGGAAATTCCCAGACAAAACATAAAAATTGTCATATAGCAGAGCAGTCCCGTCAGCGGTTTTCGCCCGGACTGCCCTGTTTATTTGTATAAGTTTTTACAAGGCGTGCCACACAATCTCATTTGCCCCCAGCTTCTGCCCGAAGCTGCTTCCGTCGCCGCGGTACACCCTCGTCTCCTGCGGCTCGTAGGTGTTGTTCACGACGCAAAATTTGTGGTTCGCGGGGTAGGCGTGCACCTCCACATTCTCGTTCGTGCTGAACCAGCGCCGCAGCTCGTCCTCCGCGTGGCAGCTCCACAGGATTGCCCGGTACAGCAGGCGGCTGTTCGCAAAGCTGTATGGCAGCCCGCTGATGTAAACGCTCCGGCCCGCGCCGAATTCCCTCGCCGCGAGCTGCACTTCTCTCTCCCGCTGCACGAGCACCGTCGTGCCCTCGAACGCGTACATGTTCTTCTTGCCCTCGCCGAAATCTATTTCGCCCTTCTGCTCCTGCAGAATGAAGTGTTCCGAATGGCAGTCCCAGTTGTACTTGTCATACCCGAGCGTGAAACCAGTCTCCTTCTCCACGCCGAGCACGTTCGCGAGCTGGATGTAGCGCCCCTGCGCCTGATGCCCGCTCGGCTCGCCGACGCCGATGAAGCCTCCGCCTTTGTGGATGAACGCCTTGACCGCGCTTGTGATCCGCGGATCCTCCCACCAGACGCCGCCCGTGTGGGCCGTGTCTCCGTCCCCGATGTTCAGGAGCACGTCGATCTCATCCAGAATCTCCGGATCCTCCAGAATGTCCTCAAAGCTGATGAACCTCACGTCGAACGGCGCGCCGGAGAGGTATTCGATGATCCCTGCGTAGGAGTAATTCTGCTTCTGGTAGAGCGCGTGGTGCACCATGTGCGCGCCCCAGGCGCGCATCTTCCCCCAGCAGTTGAGCACCGCGACCTTCTTCGCGCAGTACGGCGTCGTGCCCTTGATGTTCGCATAGAGCTGCCGGAACTCGTCGCAGACCGACTCCACGTACTCCACGAAATCCGGGAACTGTACCGCGAGCTTCAGGTAACCGCCGTAGCCGATGCGGTCGATCGGGCTGCGCAGGATCGCGCGCCGCGCCGTCACCCAGTTCACCTTCGCCTCCTTCACCGGATCGCCGCCCTCATGAAAGGTGTCCGGGAAAAAGTACGGCAGGAATCTTCCCTCGATGTATTTCACGCCTTTGATGTCGCTCAAAAGCCGCAGCGTCGAACCGTTGCCGACGCTTCCGACCACGGCGTCCAGACCGATGCCCGCGAACTCGTCCATGAACGGCTCCGTGCCGATCCAGTGGTCGCCGAGAAACATCATCGCCTCTTTTCCCTCCTCGTGCGTGATGTCGACCATCTCGCGCGCCAGCTTCGCGACCTCCCTGCGCTGGAACGCCTGAAAATCCCGGTACTCTTTCGAGGGCACGCGGTACTGGCCGTTGTAGTACCCCTGATCGATGATGTACTCCGGGCGGAACGGATACCCAGCCTCCCGCTCGAACCGCTCCAGGATGTACGGGCTGACCGAGGCCGAGTAGCCGTACCAGTCCACGTATTTCTCCCGCGCCTGCTCGTCGAAGATCAGCGTGAACTGATGAAAGAACGTCGTGAAGCGCAGCACGTCCACGTACGGATGCTCGCGGATGAAGCGGCGCAGCCGCTCCATCGTGTACGCCCGCGTCTTCGGCTGGCGCACGTCGAAGGTGATCTGGTGCTCGACGTCCTTCCAGTCGTTTGTCACCGCGTTGTACATGTGCACCGGATCCCACATGATGTAGGCCAGAAAGCTGACCGTGTAGTCGTGAAACGGCTCCGCCCCGATGCGCACCGTCTTCGTCCCCGGCTCATAGCGCCAGCGCGCGCAGGGCACGACCTCGCCCGTCGTCCTGTCCACGACCTCCCACCAGCGCGCGACGTCGTCCCGGTCGTTCGGCGTCAGCATATCCTTATACAGCCCCTTCATCAGCGGTACCGTCAGCTCAGCGCTCTCCGCCGTGTAAAAGGGCGTCATCACGTACATCTGCTGGATCTCCTCCGGATGGGCCAGCGCCCACGCGTTGTCCTTGCGCGTCGTGTAGTAGGTTGCGTAGATCTTCGCGTCCACATCTTTCAGCTCCGGCGGAAAATCCGTGCCGTCGCAGTCGCGGACCGCGTCCGCGCCCCAGCTCTCGATCAGAGAGAGCGTCTCCGGGATCACATCGACGTCCGTCGGGATCGTCACGCGTCCCTTTTTCAGGTCCATTTCTTTCAGGTCCATTTCTTTCAGATCCATTGCGAATCCTCCTGTCCGCTCTCCTGCGCGCCGTCATTCCCTGCGCCGTCCTGAGCGTCCGCAGCGCCTGAATCTTCGTCTCCCGCGGCCTGCGCATCAGCGCCCTTTTCTTCGGAATCCCCGATGCCCTGCGCGCCATCCGCGGAACCAGCCGTGATCCGCGCGCCGCTCACGATAAAGCCGACGTCGCGGATCGAGGAACCCGCCGGGATCGTCCCGTTGTAGTCCACCGACGTGATGTGCAGCGTGTTTCCCTGTGCGGTATAATTTCCGTTCCAGCCGCTGGACAGCTTGACCTCGCCGTCGAACGGGACGTCGATCTCCCACGAGCTGCAGTCCGCCTGTCCCTTGTTCTTGATCGTCAGATCGTATTGGTAAGTCGGAGCGCCGTTCTCCTCCCAGTTCCCGCGCAGCACGGCAGACGCCTCGATGTCGCCGTCCGTGAATGTGATCACCCCGGAAGCGTCCGTTCCGCCGGAGGCATTTGCCCCGTCGGACACATTGCTCCCATTCCCGGAGTACGCGGCGTTCTGCCCGGCGTCTCCGTTCGTACCGGCACTCTTCTGCCCGCTTTCGGCATCCTGATCCGCCTCCTGTCTGCTCCCGTCGTCGGAGTCCGCCTGCTGCCCTGCTCCGTTCGCATCCTCTGCGTTTCCGGGCGCGTGCGCGATCAACATGTCGCGCAGCCACTTTCCGGACTCGCTCAGATCGTCAACCGTGAATCCACTCGTCTTACCGCAGGAGCTTAAAAAGATCGACGAGCTCTCATCCTTATTTGCCATGTTCCACGCGACGTAGCTGACCCCGTACTGATCCAGAGTATCAATCCACTGATTCGCCTGATCGATATCGAGCGCACCGTTGCCGCTCGCGTCGCAGATGCCGTACTCGGTGACAAAAATCGGCAGTCCCGCGTCGATCGCGCCCACCATCCGGCTGCGCAGGTCTTCTTTGTGCGTGGCCGCGTAATAGTGCAGCGTATACATGATATTGTCCTGATCCGTGATCGGGTCGGCCGCCGCCTCGTCCACAAACTGCGACCAGTTCGGCGTCCCCACGATGATCACCGCGTCCTCGTCGTTCTGGCGGATCACCGGGATCACCTGCTCGGCGTAGGTCTTGATCGCCGGCCAGTCCGTTCCGCCGTTCGGCTCGTTGCAGATCTCGTAGAGCACGTTGTCGTTGCCCGCAAACTCATGCGACATCTCGCTGAAGAAATTCTTCGCCTCATCAATATATACGTTCGGATTGAGGTCGGAGAGGATGTGCCAGTCAACGATCACGTACATATCGCAGGCCGTCGCGAACTGAACGCCCTGCTTGACGAGCACCTTCAGCGCCTCCTTGTCCCCGTCCGTGCAGTAGCCGCCGGACTCCGCCGTGTACATCGCCAGCCGTACCACGTTCGCCTTCCACTCGTCGTGGAGCTGGCGGAACCACTCCTCATTCACATACTGTGGGAACCAGGCCAGACCGTGCGTGCTTGCCCCGCGAAGCTGCACCTGCTCCCCATTGCTCCCCATCAAATGCGTGCCTTCCACATGAAGCGCGCCCGTCACGGAAGGAGCCGCAAGGACATTCCCCTGTGAAGCACTCTCCAAAGCGTCCGCCTGCGCG
Organism: uncultured Lachnospiraceae bacterium; assembly: GCA_947591155.1. Taxonomy (GTDB): domain Bacteria; phylum Bacillota; class Clostridia; order Lachnospirales; family Lachnospiraceae; genus Choladousia. Next base: position 9,917 of record CANQDA010000033.1, on the reverse strand, counting down.
GACACCTCTCCGACCGCCTCCTGCGTCTGCTGCTCCTGCCCTGCCTGCTCTGTCTCCTCCGCCATCACGGCACTGCCCGCCGCCTGCGCCAGAGCCATCTGCAGCGACAGCACCGCCGTCAGAGCCAAAATCTTCCACCGTTTTTTCATAGCCTGCCCACTCCTTCCTGTTTCAGTCGTCTTGTCATCTGCCATCTTTGCTCGGCTCATTGCCTTCGCGAAGATTATACCATGTCCATTTTCCGAGCCGTGCTAACCTCGAAAAACCTTCGGTTTTCCTCGGCCGCGGACATTCGCCCTATAAATCTGTCATCTGACAAAACCGTCTGCAAGCAGCCGTTTTGTCATCTGCCATCTTTGCACGGCTCATTGTTTTCACGTAGATTATATCATGTCCTTCGGACATAATACCCTCCGGGGGATGCGCACGATTCGGTCCCGAATCTTGTCACGCTTCGCGCGACACCGAATCGGCGCGATATAATCTCTGTCGAGATTATATCATAATCCCGAACCTCCGTCATCAAAAAAACACATATCATTGCTACAATAATCATGTAGCGATACGACTCCATTCACATGGCAGCGCCGGTATCTTTGCTAAAGAAAGGATTGCCCCGGCGTGAAAATGAGAGTATAATTTTATCCGGGAGGTGGCCTGCATGAAAGCAAACAAAGGAATCCGTTTTTTGAATCTTATGGCTATGGTATGCCTGTTCTTTTTCGCGTTCATCGCAGCTTCTCTTCGACCTTCCGCGGCGAATACCGCGACTGTGGCGCTCACCGTGAGCGGGACCTGTGATTACAATCAGGCGAACGCGGTGGTCACCCAGACGAACGCGCTTCGCGCCGAAAAGAATCTTGCGCCCCTGGTGATCGACCAGAGACTCACGACTGCCGCCATGCAGAGAGCCGCCGAGTGCGCCTTTGTCTTTTCACACGACCACATCCGGCCCGACGGGTCAGACTGGAACACGATCAATCCAGACCTTCTGAACGGGGAGAACATTGCAGCCGGAAATTACCTGAATAACGCGATACAGGTGATCGACGCCTGGCGGAATTCCGACGGCCATTATCGAAACATCATCGACGCCGACTTTCAGTCTATCGGCGTCGGCTGTTTCCGCAAGGGCAACTGTACTTACTGGGTACAGAGCTTTTCGTGTACTCCGGTAAGTCCCACTCCTCTGTCGGGCGTGAAGACAGAGCGGTTCTCCGTGAACATTCCTCTGAGCACCGTCCAAAGCAGCCTGATGCTTACCTCTCCTGAAAAGACGCTGAAAAAGGGAGCCTCCAATACCGTCAAAGCATACTACAGTTCCAATCAGACCTACACTCCTGTGGAACTGGACTGTGATCAGTTCGTCTTCTCCAGTCTTTCTCCCGAAGTGGCGTCGGTGAACGCGGCAGGAAAAGTAACAGGCCTGTCGGCAGGCAGCGCTACGATCTGCGCCACGCTGAAGGCAGCCCCCTCCGTCACATGCTCTGTAGACTACAGCGTGACGGATGCGAACGGTCGTACCGTGATCCTGTACGGAAAAGGCGGCAAGTTCACCTACGGGAAATCTTCCAGGACCTTCTCCGTGAGCAACGGCTCCAAATACGGGAACCTCCCGCAACCTACCCGAAAAGGTTACGCCTTCGCAGGCTGGTTCGACAAAAACGGCAAGCGGATTCGTCCCTCTATGAAAGTCTCCATCACCAAAAGCACGACCAAAAAGCTTTACGCCAAGTGGACGAAGATCAAAGTGGGAAAAGCCTCCCTCTCGAAGGCCGCAGCGCAGAAAGGCAGGACCGTGAAGGCGACCGTCCGCAAGGTAAGCGGCGCGAAAGGCTATGAGATCTATCTCTCTTCGAACAAAAAATTCAATAAAAAAAGCAGCGTCGTTATCCAGACGTCTGCCAAAAAGCGTTCCGTGTCAGTCGCATACACCCAGCCCGGCAAGTACGTGTACGTGAAAGCCCGGGCCTACAAGATCGACTCCGCAGGGAAGGCTGTATACGGGAAATTCAGCGCAGTCAAAAAAGTGAAACTGTGCTGAGTCACCACTCCCTGGCTGCCAGCTTCCCGATCAGGCTTTGATCCGCCGGCAGCCAATCCACGCTGTCGAGCGTCTCCCGCGTCAGCCATCTGGCCGCCTCATGTTCCTTCAGGACCAGATGCCCGGACTTGATCGTGCACAGAAAACAGTCCATCGAGAGATGGAATTTCGGATAATCATACTCGACCGTATCCAGCAGCTCGCCGACCTCGATCTGCGTATCCAGCTCCTCCATGATCTCGCGCGCCAGCGCCTCCTGCGGCGTCTCGCCGGGCTCGACCTTTCCGCCCGGAAATTCCCAGCCGCCCTCAAACTCCCCATATCCTCGCTGGGTAGCAAAAATCTTGTTTTCGTGAATGATGATGGCGGCGACGACTTTGATTGTTTTCATGATGCCCTCCTGATGGGTATTCTATTACGTACCTTACTGCATAAAATGCTGTGCGTTTCACTATATATTTCTGTCTTTCACATAAGTCTGAACAGATTTTAAATTGATCCGTTTGTCCCCAGTTTACCCGTTTACGATATACTCGTATATATCTTCCCGGACAGGTGTATCCAGAATCCACTCGATCTCAACGGCTGTCTTGTCCGTATTTTCCATTACAAATTCCTTTGCCTTCCCGCTGGCTTTCATGCGTCCAAGATAATAGAATTCTTTTGAAATCTTATCTTCTTTATTCTTCCTGACGAAAAGCTCAACCTTGATACCTCTCTCCTCTGCTTTCAGGAAATTCTGCACATCCTCAGACTCCAACGTTCGGCTCTGCTTCGAAATCGCAACTAACCTGCTGGAACTCGTAAAATGGTCTTCATACTTAATCGTGTCCTGAATGTCCTCCGCTTTGTCATAATTGATGAAAACGGGGAATGTCTTCGTGTATTTATCATACTTGTATCCGCCGATGTTCAGAGGCACTTCATTGTTCTTCCAGTTCAGGAGACGGCAAGCATCTTCATAAGTATACTTCTGATACAGAACAAGAGCTGTGTCCTGATAGCCGTCACTGTAATTGGCCTTGTATCTGGCGATGCCAAAGTCCACCAGTTCTTTTACGATCTGGTGAAATTCAGGATTCTGCAGCATTCTCTGCATTTCGTCCGGCGTTCTGTAATCACCTGTCTGCTCATCTTTCTGCAGGAAAACACAGTCCTCATAAGTCTTTCTGCCAGAGCCCGCCGGAAACTCATTTGTCATCACATTGACAACACTGTTTTCCACCGTCTCGTTCATCTGAATCCCATATTCACTGTGCAGGACATTCTTCAACCCGCTCATAACTTTATACGGATATCTCAGCATCCTCTCCAAAAGAACCAACTCATGAACCCGTTTCCCACTTGCGAGTTTTTTAGAAATAAATTCGACGATCTTTTCCTCCGTCTCGCTCAATCGAACTTTATAATCCTTCTCATATTTCACCAAAAACTTATAATAAGAGCCGAGGCTGTTGTTGTCAAATATGCGCAGTACATCCATCTCACCATATTTGTTAAAATCAGCCAATGAAGGGATACGTCCGAGTTTGTTCTTCAGGTTTGTATAGTTCTCTTTAATCAGCTTGATATCGCTGAAATTTGCGGCATCAATCGCCGAGAATATACGTTTCCGCGATATCTCGTCAAAATGAATCGTGGAAGAACCCGGTATAATACGTTCTCCCTCCAACACATACCTTCGAATGTTGTCCTTATTGTAACTGCGATCCCCGGACAACGCGATTGGAATCATAAAGTTGTTCTTGTAATTGCCGATGAAATCCAGCACCACGACGTATTCTTTATTCTCCGCCTTTCGCAGACCACGCCCCAGCTGCTGGACAAAGACGATCGGTGATTCTGTCGGGCGAAGCATGATCACCTGGTTGATCTCCGGAATATCCACGCCCTCGTTAAAGATGTCTACCGTGAGTATGTAGTCCAACTGATCATCTGTCACTTCCGATACAAGGCGCTCCACCGCCGCCTCCCGTTTTTCCGGCCCGTCCTCTCCTGTCAGAGCCAGAGTACGAATACCTCGTTCGTTGAACTTCTCACTTAGCGCAATAGCCTCTTTTCGTGAGCTGCAGAACACTAGTCCTTTCACGCGATCGCCGCTGTGTCCGTAGAATTTCGCCTGTTCCAACACATAATTCACACGGTCATCCGAGGTCAGTCTGTTGAAATCACGCAGACCTGTCTCTTCGTCCACCGTCTCACCGCCAATCTGCAGATCCGTAATGCCGAAATAGTGGAACGGACAGAGCAAATCCTCTTCCATAGCCTGCTGCAGCCGAATCTCACAGGCAATGTTGTGATCGAATGCCTGATAGACATCGTAGCTGTCTGTGCGCTCCGGCGAGGCTGTCATCCCAAGCCAAAACTGAGGCTGGAAATAATCGATGATGTTTTGATAGCTGACAGCACCAACTCTGTGAGCCTCATCAATGATGATCATCTGAAACTCGTCTCTGCGGAAGCGTTCCCGAATCTCCCGCTTCGCCATCATCTGCATCGTGGAAAACAGATAGTCGGTGTCAAAATCTTTGGAATTTCCGGAAAGTAATCCAAATGTCTTCGTCTTTCCAAAAACATTTTTGTAGCTGGCAATCGCCTGGCGGGCGATCTGCTCTCTATGTACGAGGAACAGCACCTTGCCCTGTGCCTCTTCCCGCATCGCAAAGGCGGAAGCATATGTCTTTCCTGTTCCGGTCGCAGAAATCAGAAGCGCTCGTTTTTCTCCATTCGCCCTCAGCGTTTTCAGATTTGAAATAAAATCAAGCTGCATGGAATTGGGCGTCAGACGATAGGCTTCGAGCGAAGTAACCTCCGCCTTTCTGGCAATTTCACGCTGCTTTTTGATTACATTATATTTCAGCGTATACTGCTCAATAAAGTCATCGTATGACTGTGCCCATTTAGAATTCCAGAGTTGCTCAAACTCCTTCACGACCTCCTGCGCATACTCACCCTGTTCTGTCGATATCAGTCTCGTGTTCCACTCGCGATTTTTCGTCAGCGCGCTGAGCGTCATATTCGAGCTGCCTATGATGATTCTGTAAATCTCTTCATTGCGAAAGATATATCCCTTTGTATGAAAACCCTCATGCGCTTCGTCAACGGAGTACAGTTTTATCGTAATATTCTTTAACTCCGCCAACTTCGCCAGCGCCTTCGGTTCGCTGAAATTCAGATAATCCGTCGTAAGAATCCGTCCGGGAATGTTTTTCCTTTCAAGTTCCTTGAGCGTCTGAAGCAGAGGCGTAATGCCACTCATCGTCACAAACGCCACGCTGATAGAGAATTCCTCGCACGCCAAAAGCTCACTCTCAATCGAGGTGAGCACTTTTCGACCTTCTTTGTGGTTATTTGATACAAACTGCGGTTTGTATGCAAGGTTGGATGTGACCGAAGCATCGAGGAAGGCGGTGCGCAGGCCAAAGCTTATCTCAGTATAATTATTCATATATACTCCATTTTTTCTTTTGTACTAATATATTAGCAACCCATTCTTACTAAGTCAAGTTATCCAATTTCATTATATACATCTCCTTTATTTCACTCAAATTCTATATCCTCTTCTGATTTATTATAGATATCAATCTGGTTTTGTATGTCTACTTTCTTAACAATCCATCCCCTCACCATACAAAGTTTAATAAACTCGTCAATTCGATTAATGCCATTCATTTCTTTCATCGTGACAACAACTCCAAAGTTTAAGCCTCTACCTGCCTTATAATTTAATCGTTCTTTTGTTTTTATACTTAGTCCCCACATGCCTGGTTTATATACTTTTCTAGGGCGGCCTTTATCCTTTATTTCTTCGCTTATATGTTTTACGTTATCCCATTTTCGATATAATTGTCGCGCATCTTCCTCATATATATTCTGCAACCCATCTTCTGCTTGTTTATTATTATTTATTGATTTTATTTCAATTTTGCCATCTTTTTCTCTAAGACGTCCAAAATGCAAATCCATTTCGGTACTTGTATAATCCACTCCTTGGTTACGATCACTATTTGGAAAATAAACTAATGTAGCTTTGGCATAGTATGGATGCTTATTTAAATCTTGCGGCACTGGAATATTATAAGTATAGGTTTCATACTCATCGATTTTTCCATTCATAACAAAACGAATCTCGTCATTTTGAGAATATATTATATCTTCAATCCGTTTTGGTACAATACCATAGCCCATTGAAAAAGTTACATCATCCTTCCTATCCCAACCTGCAGCTGAATCTATTATCAACGCCTTAGCAACTTCTCTGCTCAATCCCATAATATGGATTAAATAAGCCATTTTTCTTGCAATCCAAGGAGCTGCAAATGAAGTGCCATTTACCTCTATCCTCCCAGATGGTCCATATGCAATTATATTATCCGCTTTATCCCCACCATAATAACAAATATCCGGCTTGTAGAAAAAAGATAAAACTGGCCCAGTTCTTGTGTAGGATGCCGGGTTTCCATATGAATCAACAGAATTAACAACAAGGGCATTAAGAGAATCAGCAGGTGCCCCTATCCTAACTGTCTGCTTCATGTTCTTTATCTTATTAGTTCCCGCTATAATAAAAATGACATCATATTCACATTGTATTTTGTCTAACTCTGCCGCTTCAGGAGATATAAAATTGGGATCAATAGGCATGTCTGCACCTAGCGAAAGATTCCATACCTTGATATTTCGATTGTTTGCTACTATATCTCTTATCATCTTCAATATTGCAAACGAGCTAAAACCTTTAGCTGTACAAACGCCAAAATGTTTCACCCGAAAACGTCCACAGCCATCTTCCAAGGCTGGATTTAATGATGGACCATCAACAATAATAGACGAAACTGCTGTACCATGAAAAAAGTCATCTTTTTTTAACTCAATGTTTTTATCTACTTTATTTTCAAATATCACCCATTTACTAAAATAAACGCTTTCATCAAACTGTGTGTCAATAACTCCTATTATAGGTTCATCGTGAGGATCTTCTATTATTTCCTCATCCGATCTACTAACTTCTGCGATTTCAGATGCTGTAATTTCCGCAAAATCTTTCACTTGCATCGCAATTAGATATGGCGCATTGTTTTGCAAAATTTGTATTTCATTTGGGTCTAACCGCAAGGTCGTTTCATCAATCATTTTTGCATTTATCATGTCAATTCCAAATTTACCTAGTAATTCAACAGTTTTAACTCCTGTTTTAAAGATTGTTATAATCGACTGATCCATTATTTGGGATTCTACTCTGTCAATCCGAAAATATTCAATAAAATATGAATCAACAACAGTTTTCAAAAATCTCCATTTAGACATTATATCATCATTATATTTTCCTTCATTTATATATTTCGTATCGGCATCAGATATTATTCCGTTGTAATAAATTCGTATTACCTTTTCACACTCTTGTAAGTTTGCTATTGCACTTTCTAAAGCCTCCAAAGATATGAAATAAGTAAAGACATGCTTTTTTATTACTCTGTCCTTTTTGGCACTATACTCCTCTATAAATTTTGCCCCCCGAATAGCCAGATTGGGATGCTGTCCTTTCTCCCCCAAAAGCAATTGCAGGCGATTACTCTTTGCAACAACACATGTATAATGTGCGCTAACTAGGGCTCCTCCTATAGTCTGTTCCTTTTTCCAATATGAACTAATACTTTGTAGTTGTTCCCTAATTTCCTTCACATGTTTTTCAGTCACTTTAGAATTCACTGGAAGATTAACTGGCCCAAATGAGCTAGTGTTTTTCCTTTTCTCAAACTGACCTTTTAGTTGTAATATATTATTCATTTACTTCTAACCCCTTTAATTCTCTAGCAATTGTGCTTCTCGACATTTTTGTTAATATTTCCATCTCACGTATGGTGAATTTTTGAGTGTACAATTTCTTTAAATCGAGCGCGTTTCCATTATTTACATCACAATACAATCTTCTAAAATAATCTTGTCCATCTGTGGGATCGCTAAATGCAACTGCCGTCTTTATTATATTTTTTAAATCACCTGGGTATGGTATTGGTGACATTTGCGAAATTATTTTTCTAAAGAGACGAATATCCTTATTTGCGAGCTTAAATTTTGTTAAAAATTTATTGAGAAGCTTTTCTGCAATATCCTTTAAATCATTTTGAGAATATCTGTTAAAATTTATAATCGAATCAAATCTACGTATTAATGCTCTGTCAAAGTGTTCAAATAGATTCGTTGTTGCAATTAGTACTATTCTGTCATCCATATAATCTATCCCTTTAAGAATAGCAGATGTTGCTCTACCCATCTCGCGCAAATCATTTGAATTTGTTCGGTCTAAAGCAATGGCATCTATTTCATCAAAAAGAATAATTACTTTTTCTGGATGAACTAAGTGATTCATTTCTTTAAATAGCAAAGAAATATTCTTTTGCGTTTGCCCCAATTTGCTGTCAATTACATTTGCAAAATCGACCATATATATATCACGTTCTAATATGCGTGACAATTGCTTTACAGCTTCCGTCTTTCCCGTTCCCGGTGCACCTTGAAAAAGAAATTTATTAACCCCTACACCGTAAGCCACGGCATGAACTATACCCATAATATCTTGTGTAATAGAATCAGGAAACCATAAGCTATCATTAGATGTCTCAATCTTCTCAAATAATGATAAATCATTTTCATTCATTTGCGGAATAAAAGTATTCGCATCTGACATTAACGCCATAATATACTCGGCCAATTGGTAGTCTCCCGATGCATCAAAATCTTTTGCAATTTCATATGCCTCACTTCGAAAACCAGCATCATTATCTTCTACATAATATCTAATTAGATTTATAATACTCTTCTTTTTCATATCATATATGCTCTTGTATGATGTACTCATAACCGAATACACCACGTTTCCTTTCTTTTTATTGATATTGTGGTTTAATACAATTCAGATACTGTGGACTTTTGATTTTTGCCTGTAGCTTTGACTACTTGACTGGAGTGTATTGCCGCTTCCTTTATCTGAATTGTTTATAAGCTGGATGTTGCCAGGGGCTGCCTTCGCAGCCCGGAGTACTTATTTCTATCAAGTCTACATCTGGATAACCGCAGGCGGATATCACGGTATCAGACTTTAGGAAAGGGGAGGTTCCTCAATGATCTACGTTGGCATTGACATTGCCAAACTCAACCACTATGCCGCTGTCCTATCTTCTGACGGTATAGTACTCACTGAGCCGTTTCAATTCTCAAATGATGCCGGTGGTTTCAAAATGCTTCTCTCCGAGCTCTCTGACTATGCTCCGGAAAGTATGATCATCGGCCTTGAATCGACGGCACACTATGGCGACAACCTTGTCCGTTACCTTGTTGCCAACGATTACAAAGTGTGTGTTCTCAACCCTATCCAGACTTCATCGAGACGGAAGAATCGTATCCGTAAGACGAAGACTGACAAAGTCGACACGGTCGTAATCGCTGAAACCTTAATGTTGCAGAGATCCTACCGTTTCCTGTCCTTCTATGACCTTGACATCATGGATCTCAAAGCGCTTGGGCGCTTCCGCCAGAAGTCCCTGAAGCAGCGGACAAGGCTAAAGATCCAGCTGACTTCCTATGTGGACCAGGCGTTCCCGGAGCTGCAGTATTTCTTCAGGTCCGGTCTGCATCAAAAGTCTGTCTATGCGCTTCTTAAAGAGGCGCCTACGCCGAAGGAGATCGCTTCCATGCATATGACCCGCCTCAGCCATCTCTTACAGGCCGCTTCACATGGCCACTTCAATAAAGAGACGGCAAGACAATTAAGAGTTCTCGCACAGAAGTCCGTCGACAACAGCGACAGTACTGTATCTATTCAGATAACCCAGACCCTCTCACAGATTGAGTTACTGGATAGCCAGATCGATAA